>NZ_JARVSY010000010.1:0-797628 GCF_030208925.1 Rhodococcus sp. MEB032 | reverse complement strand
GCTCGGGGGCCAGGATCTTCGAAGGGCCGAGGATTTCGCGAGCTTCGGCCGTGTGTTCGGGGGTGGTCAGGTACGGATGCGCGCCGGCGGCGCGAGCGGCGGACAGTTTCAACACCTTCGGCCCCAGTGCGGCGAGGACGCGCCGCGCTTCCGGGACCTGGGCCGCGTCGAGTTCGTCGAGGTACGACACGAGCGAGGCGTACGGCTTGGTGTAGTCGCCGGTAGCCTCCGGATGTCCGACGCCTACGCCGAGCAGGAATCGCCCCGGGTGCGCGGCTTCGAGTCGGTGATAGGACTCCGCCACCTCAGCCGCAGGTGAGGACCAGATGTTGACGATTCCGGTTGCCACGGTGATGTGCTCGGTCGCGTCGAGAAGTTTCTCGGCGATCCGTAGATCGGCGCGTGGGGAGCCGCCGATCCAGATGGTGCCGAAACCGAGTTTCTCGATCGCAGTTCCCAGCTCGGGCGGCAAACCAGCCGCTCCTCGCCAGATTCCGTAGGTTCCCAGGTCAGGTGTTTTCGTAGTCTCCGTCACAGCGGGTGCAACTCGGCTGCTGCCGGGATCTATTCCTTCCGTCGTCATTTGCCCGGCGCGCGGTAGTCGGTCGGTCGCTTGACTGCCTCGTCGATCTGCTCCGGCGTGAGCAGTGTGATCGACTCCGAGCGTGCTGCACCTGCCGCAGCCGTGCGAATGCTCAATGCGGCTGCCGCGACGTCGTCCGGCAGGTTGCCGATCACGAACATGTCGTGACCGCCCAGTGCGAAGTGGCAGGATTCGACAGTGCCACCGATGCTTTCGACCATTCGCGTTATCGCGTCGCGCCGCGCAGTGCCTCCCTCCTGCTGCAGACCGGCGGCGCCGGAGGGTGAGTACGTCACTTGCCAGAGGTATTTCGGCATTTCCACTCCTAGCTCGGGATGGGTACTTCGATCGTGTACCCGTAGGGCGCTCGGTGGCAATGGGTAGGGGACAATCACGGCATGGTTGGAACTCCGGTGATCGTGACTATCGTGTCCGTGTGTGTAGGTTTTGTGATCTTCATGCTCGCTGCCAGTGGTGCACGCGGAAAGTGGGACCGTCGCCTCGTGATCGCGTTGTTCATCGGTGCGGTGGTGTGCCTGACCGTCGTACCGGTATCCGTCGCGCTCAGCGCCGGAGTTTGAAACACGGAGTGCCAAAACGCTCGAGTGCCGCTTAGTCTGAATCGATGGCAGATATTCGGGTAGGTATCTCCGGGTGGACGTATCCCGCGTGGCGCGGAGATTTCTATCCGAAAGGTCTTGCTCACCGCAAAGAATTGTCTTATGCCGCAGAGAGATTGACGTCGATTGAGATCAACGGCTCGTTCTACGCGCTGCAGAAGCCGGAAAGCTACACCAAATGGCGCAGCGAAACTCCCGAAGATTTTGTGTTCGCGATCAAGGGCGGCCGGTACATCACACACATGAAACGGCTGCTCGACGCCCGTGACGGACTCGCCAACTTCTTTGCCGCCGGAACGCTCGCCCTCGGCCCCAAGCTCGGGCCGATTCTGTGGCAACTACCTCCGACGCTGCAGTTCGAATCGCAGCGATTGGCCGACTTCTTCGACGGTCTTCCCCGTACCACGCAGGCTGCAGCCGATCTGGCAGCACAGCACGACGACAAACTCACCGAAGACCGAGTGTTCGCCCAGACCGAGAGGGACGTGCCGATTCGCTACGCGGTGGAAGCGCGGCACGCCAGCTTCGAGACCGACGAAGCCGTGGACCTGATGCGCGAGCACTCCATCGGTTTTGTCGTCGCAGACACAGCCGGCAGGTATCCCCGCATCACCACTCCTACTGCCGATTTTGTCTATGTGCGGATGCACGGGGACAAGGAACTGTATGCGAGTGGGTACACCGACGAAGCTCTGGACAAGTGGTCCAAGCGCTTTCGGGATTGGATGGACGAGGGCCTCGACGTGTACGTCTACTTCGACAACGACATGAAAGGCTTTGCGCCGCACAACGCAATGTCCTTGTTGGAGCGGCTGCGCTGACGGATCGCCTGGCCTGTCGGTGGGATGTGGAAGGCTTCCGCATGAACACGAGGACCGAGGAGATACCACGATGACGCCAGAACAGCGGACGCCAGAACAGAGCTGGCCGACGCATTGGCCGAAGGTCGCCCGTGACATCGCCGATGCCACGGCCGACGCACTCGCCGCGGTGCGGGCGGCAAATCGTGACGGACTACTCGTGGCTGTCGAGGAACTGCGCGGGCTCTCTTTCGAGCAGGTCAGCTCGGTTCACGCGGCGATCGTGCGCGAATTGCTCGAGGACACGCATCCGGACGGCTTGTCCAGCGAGGACGTGCAGGATGCGCTCACCGCCTGCGCCAAGTCCACGATCGTGTGGCTGCCGGATCTGGACGTGCAGGCGCTCGCTGCGGTCTACACCGGGGCGCTCGGGATCTCGGATCTGGAAGACGATTCGTTCCGTATCGGGCACGGCGCGTACCTGCGTTCGGCGGTTCTGGTCATCGGGAGTTTGTCGACCGGAGTGAAGAAAGCTCAGAGCGCGTACATCATTCGTGCAATCGGCGAAATCGCACGTGCTCAGACCATCGAGATGCCCTGAGCGTCAGTTCGTAAATCGAATTAGGCTGAGGTCATGTCCAAGATCGCCAGCGCAGATCGTGTGTCGTTTGCCGAACTCCTCGAGTTCATCAGGCCGCGCCATCGGGCCACGTTCGTCACGGTGAAGAAATCCGGCGAGTTGCAGATCTCTCCGGTGACGTGCGGGGTCGACGACGAGGGTCGGATCGTCATCTCCACGTACCCGGAACGGGCCAAGGCCGCGAATGTCCGCCGCACCCCGGCGGTGTCTCTGTGTGTCCACTCCGACGAGTGGAACGGCCCGTACGTCCAGGTGAACGGAACCGCGGAGTTGATCGACCTCCCGGACTCGGTGGAACCGTTGGTCGACTACTACCGATCCATCGCCGGTGATCATCCCGACTGGGACGAGTACCGCGAAGCCATGCGCAAGCAGGGTAAGAGCCTGATCCGCGTCACCGTCGACTCCTGGGGTCCGATCGCAACAGGCGGGTTTCCGCCCGGACGCTGACGCTATCGAGCAGGCGGCGAGAGTTCGACTACATGCGCGTCTTTGGCGGCCAGCGGCTCTTTGCAGTGCGCGCACACAACTTGGGCGTGCAGGATCTCACCGCAACGGTGTTCGACGACGGTTGGCGGTGGACCCGTCGTCGCAAAGGCGTCCCCCCATTCCATGAGCGCCATCAGAATGGGATAGAGCGCCTTCCCTGATTCGGTGGCGACGTATTCGTAGCGCGGTGGATGGTCTTCGTAGCGTCGCTTCGCGAGGACGTCGGCGTCGACAAGGGTGCGTAGACGCGCGGCGAGGATGTCGCGGCTCGCACCCGTGCCCGCGGCGATCTCGTCGAACCGTCGTTGCCCGAGGGCGATTTCTCTGAGCACCAACAGTGACCACTTCTCGCCGACGACCTCCAAGGCGTTGGCGATGGAGCAGTTGCGTCCTTTTGTCGCCGTCATCTCTGGGCCCCTGTTAGTTGGAAATGTTAGTTGGGAATTCCAACTTAGCACTTGACGGCATGTATTCGAGGGCGGAAGGTAGGTCGAGAAATCCAACGGAGCAGATGAGGGGTCGTCATGACGGAATTGAATCTCGAGGCAGCAAGCGGATTTGTCAGCGCTGCCGGATTGCAACTGGACGAGGTGTCCGGCACGAAGGTTGTCGGGCACATCGATCTGTCCGAGGAGCATCACACGCCGTGGGGCGTAGTCCACGGCGGTGTCTACACGACCGCCGTCGAGTCCGCCGCGAGCATCGGGGCCAGCACTGCAGTGGCGGACCGTGGCGAATTTGCCGTCGGAGTGCACAACGGAACGGATTTCCTGCGGGCGCGTACGGGTGGGCGCGTGGACGTCGTGGCTGTGCCGATACAGCAGGGCCGGGTTCAGCAGTTGTGGTCGGTGGTCATCACCGATCCGGAATCGGGCAAAGAGGTGGCGCGCGGTCAGGTGCGTTTGCAGAACGTGCCGCTGCCGAAGTAGGTCAGTCCCAGATCCCCGAGTCGATGTTGAGTGAGATGCGTTTGAGCAGTGCCGTCAGTTGGGCACGTTCGTCCTCGTCGAGTCCGGTGAGTACTTGACGGTCTCGCTCGACGCGTCGGGGAAACTCTGCCTCGACCAATGCGCGACCGGCATCGGTGAGTTGAAGCAGAACCACTCGTCCGTCGTGTTCGAAGCGCTGACGCTCGACAAAGCCCAGCTTGGCCAGGCGGTCTGCGTGTTTTGTGGTGGCGGCGCCGCTGACCATCGTGACGGCGGTGACTTCGCTCGCCCGCAGGGGACGGTCACTGCGAGCAAGTGCACTCATCACGTCGAATTCGGCGCGAGAGACCCCGCTGGACGCCAGTGCGCGGTCGAGCTGGTGAAGAGACTGCGCGTTGATGCGGGCGATCCGGCCCATCACCTCGACGGGAGCAGTGTCGAACTCGGGGTAGGCGCGCTTCCATTCGCGACGGACTTTGTCGATGAAGTCGTCTTCGGATCTGTTCGCCGCGCCCATGTCCCTATCTTAGCGACAGAATTCACATTACTTCACAAGTAATTTACTAGTGAAATAAATGTATGCTGATTGGGTGAGCCGAACCGAAACCGCAGCCAGGACGCCCAGCCGTCTCACTCATTCGAGTGAAGCCATTGCACATACCGTCTCCGGGGCGACGTGGCGAGCGGCTTTTCGCGTCGGATCTGCCGACGCGACCATCGCCCCCGCGATCAGGGTCGGGCTCGCCACCGCCGTAGTCCTCGTGGTCGGCGGACTGCTCGGGCATCGGGAATTGGCCGGCTTCGCGGCCTTGGGCGCGCTGTGCGCCGCGTTCGGCAGGTACGAGCCGTATCCACGGTTGGCCGGCAAGCTGGCAATGGTGGGTGCTGCACTGGTGGTTTCGATTGCCTTCGGCGGCGCCATGGGTGTCGCGGGCGTTCCGATGTGGTTGCAGATCGGCATCCTCTCTTTGCTTGCGGGTGCGTCGTACTGCTTCATGTCGGGCTTCCGGATCACCGGACCAGGGCCCGTCATCCTCGTCTTCGCGGCGACCGGTGCAGCCGGATATGCCTCCAGCGTTGATGATTTGGCGCGGTTGGTCACTGCCGGTGCGCTCGGAGTTCTGGTCGGTTGGGCGGCCGCGATGCTCCCAGCGCTCGTACTGCCGATGGGACCTGCCCGCCTGGCAGTTGCCCGTGCAGTTTCTGCGGTGGGGCGTCTCGAACAGTCCGGCGCAGGCGGAGTGGAACCGGCGCTCGGATCGATTGCCAACGCCCGCTTGGTTATTGCGTCGAGTGGCCGGATCAAGTCGACCGTCGATCACGGACGCGAACTGGTGGCGGTGCTCGACGAAGCAGAAGCGGCAGTTCAGGAGTGGCAGTTGCACGGCGACGCCACCCTGATTCGCAGCATTGCTCGGCACGAGAAGGAGCTTCGGAAGCTCAAGCGTTCCAGCATGATCGAACACGATCTCGCACCGGCAAAGAACCTGGCCGCGCCCGAAGGCTATTTTCTCGAAGGATTGAATCGGCTGTATTCGCGCCCGGTGCGGATGAATGCTCTCCGCATCGTGGCAGCGTCGGCTCTGGCCGGTTGGCTCGCGGCGGGAGCCGGGTTGGAGCATCCGCTCTGGGCGTCGATGGGTGCCATCGCCGCGATGCAGGGGCTGAACTACAAGCAGACCGTCCAGCGTGGGATTCAGCGGTTGGTGGGAAATGTCGGTGGCGCCGTCGTCGCTGCTGCTCTCATCGCATTGACGCTCGGCTACTGGCAAGCGGTTGCCGTGGTCGTGATTCTGCAGACTGCTGCTGAGCTGCTCGTGATCAAGAACTATGCACTGACATCACTGGCCGTCACCCCGATGGCACTGCTCCTCATCGGTTTCAGTGCTCCGATCGGGACCGAAGCGGCAGTGGCTCGCGTCGCGGACACTCTCATCGGCGTGGTGATCGGTGTTGTCGTCGCCGCTGTGACGATCAGTCGATCGGATCGCCACCACGTCACCGTGTAACCGGTACTGCCGTGTTTCCGGTACTGCTGTGTTTCCGGTACTGCGTAGGCTCCTGCAGGTGGAGGACAGCACGCCGGTCGACGGCCGGAAACTGCGTTACCAGCATCGCCGTGCCGAATTGCTCGAGCAGGTAACCGCGTACGTCACGGCGAACGGCGTCGGTGAACTGTCCATGCGGCCATTGGCCAAGGATCTGGGGATCAGTCATGCGACACTCATCCATCATTTCGGTTCGAAGGAACAACTGCTCACTGAAGTAGTTGCCACCCTGCGAGACAGCTCTTCTCTCGACATCTCTTCCGGGACCGACATCGTCGAGATGTTGACGAGTTACTGGAATGGGCGCACATCAGCGGAATCGTTGCCGAACTTTCGCTTGATGTTCGAGATCTACGGACAGGCGTTGTTGCATCCGGAGCGGTATCGCGAGTTTCTCGACCATGTGGTGGGGGACTGGTTGGGTGGTTTGGCGGAAGCTGCGCTCGCGCACGGATGTCCACCCGATCGCGCTGATCGCTACGCGACGATCGTGTTGGCGCAGATTCGCGGGTTGACGCTCGATCTGGTGACCACCGGTGACCGCGTCAGAATCGACGCGGCGTTCGCCGAATTCGCGGCTGCGATGGGCGCTCTGGCCGGCTCCTGGAAGGCGATCTGACGCTCCGAATGCCGTGACGCTTCAGGCGATCTGCTCGAACAGGGACACGATGATCCCTTCAGGCCCCCGGACGTAGGCCATGCGCACGCTGTTCTCGTACTCGCCGATCCCGCCGATGAGTCCGTAACCGTCCGCAGCCACCGCGTCGACCGCAACCTGGAGATCGCCCACCTCGAAAGACACGTTGCGTATCCCGATCTCGTTGGCCATCGGAGCAGGCGATCCGGGTACGTGCTCGGGCGTGACGAAGGACGAGAGCTCGAGCCGTGATCCTTCGCCCGGCGGGCGCAGCATGGCGATTTCGCACTTGGCTCCAGGGATACCGCAGACGGTTTCCACGAACTCACCCTCCACGGATCCGGTGCCCTCCACCTCGAGACCCAGACCGACGAAGAATGCCGTCGCTGATTCGAGGTCCGCGACGGTGATGCCGATGTGGTCGAAACGCTGTACGTGTGCCATGGACACATCCTCCTACTGTTTTTTCGTGCGGTTCGATGCTAGGTCGGAGTTGGGGCCGGAATCTCGACATATACGTTTCACGAAGCTGCAAGATTTTGCTTGACCGATCGGTTAAACAAAATCTACGATAACGTCCAACGAGGTCGCCCACCGCACGAACCGGAGTCGTCAGACGTGAAATTCCAGTCGAAGTCGTTTGCCCGCATATCCATCGCAGCCCTCTGTGCTGCAACGATCGGCTCCGCCGTTGCTGCGCCCATCGCGTCCGCACAGGCACCGAGCGCGTCGCAAGCCACTGGCACTGTGGTGTCGAGTGAGCCGCTACCGAAAGATCTGTGGATTCCGGGTACCGCCGACGCCAAGCGATTCACGTACTGGACCATCGGTTCCAACGGCGGGCCTGCGCTGAGCAGTGGCGCGTACTACGTCCCGGCCGGTCCGGCACCGGAAGGCGGGTGGCCCGTCATCGCCTGGGCGCACGGCACCACGGGACTCGACGATTCCTGTGCCCCTTCGCTGGTCGGTCCTGGCCTGCCCGAGCGTGACTACCCCTACCTGGGGCGTTGGCTCTCCGAGGGCTACGCCGTCGTCGCCACCGACTACGTCGGTCTGGGTACACCAGGGCTGATGCCGTACCTCGACGGAAAGGTGGAGGCGCACAGCGTAGTCGACTCGGTCAAGGCGGCACGGGTCATCGACTCCTCGATCTCGAATCGTTGGGCAGTGGTCGGGCAGTCGCAGGGCGGCGGTGCGGCCATCACGACGGCCCGCTACGCAACCGAGTATGGAGGGGATTCGCTCGACTATCGCGGCGGGGTGGGTACCGGAGTGCCGGCCAACATCGAGTTGACCCTCCTGCCTGCCGGTCCGGGCTTCCCTCCCATCGCCCTCGGCGGCGGATTGACGTCGTACGCGCTCTACATCCTCGCGGGCTTGCGGGAAGCGCACCCCGAGATCGACTTGAATTCCTACCTGAACGACTTGGGAAGGGAAAAGGTCGACTCGGCCGAAAAGCTCTGCGCCGCAGACCTGGACGAGGCATCCAAGGATCTGGTCCTCGGTGACATCTTCTCCCGCCCGCTCAGTCAGATCCCGAACTTCCAGGGTCTGCTGAACGATTACATGGGTGT
Source organism: Rhodococcus sp. MEB032 (assembly GCF_030208925.1). NCBI lineage: Bacteria > Bacillati > Actinomycetota > Actinomycetes > Mycobacteriales > Nocardiaceae > Rhodococcus > Rhodococcus sp. MEB032. The sequence continues at coordinate 789,308 of NZ_JARVSY010000010.1, read as the reverse complement.
ACCGACCAGTGGATACGATCGCCCCATCTTCATCGGCCAGGGCTTGCTCGACGTGGATGTCCCTGCACCGTCTGCACTTTCGCTGGTTGCAGCGTTGGTCGCCAACGGTGAACCGGTCACGTTCAAGACCTACAACACCGATCACAGCGGCGCTTTGGTCGAATCACAGGCTGACACGATTCCGTTCGTCGCGAACCTGTTCCGTTAGACATATCGAGAATCCAACTCATCCGAGGGTTGCTGTCGCACAACTGCGACAGCAACCCTCGGTCATTTCTGTGACTCCTTGATTGCGTTCAGCCGCGCCTCGAGGCCGTCGAGGACACGGTCGAGTGTGTAGCGATAGTGTTCTGCCCGTGTGGCTTCCGCAGCATCCGGTGGACCGGCGAACTTCCCGATCAGTGTCTCCATCGATGAACGAGGATCTGAGGGTCCGTCGTTACTCAGTCGTTCCAGCATCGCGCTGTGATCGGGTGAAGGCTGTCCGCTGGGAATGCGCCTGGCGTCGTTCATGGCGATCAGTGTGATTGTCGAGGTGAAGGCGACGGTGTAAGCCTGAGCGGCTTCTTCCCCGAACCCGGCGTCGATCAGCGATGCCAATCCGGCCTCCATGAGTTCCCGGCTGCGCTGGGTGGCAACTCCGTTCATCAGCAGCCACTGCGCCGCACCTGGACACTCGATCAATGCCTCTCGCATCTGCAAGAGCAGATGTGTCAGCCATTGACGCCAATCTTCTTGTGCGGATGGAACGTTCACGGCCGACACCGCACTGTCGACCACCGCAGCCGAGAGTGTGTCCCGATCTCCGACGAGTCGATAGACGACGGAGAACGACGTATCGAGTTCGCCGAGCAGCTGCCGCAGCGACCAGCCCTCGACTCCGTGCTCGCGACTGAGCCCGAACGCCACGGTCAGCACCGCGTCCGCAGTGATCCCGGTGTTGTAACTCCGGCGGCGCTGTGATTTCGCGGCGGACTTCTTGTCAGGTGATGGCGCAGTCATGGTCCGACCGAGCTTAGTGGCGTCGGATCGCGTCGCGTAGTCGACGCAAGCGATTGACGGATGAACTTAGGTGAGGTTTACTTGCCAAATCCGAGCAGTGCTCGGATTTATGCGAAGCCCCCGATTTTTCGAAGCTGAAGGACACCATGAAGTTGAAAACGCGACCCGGTTACCTATCGAGGCTGGGTGCTTCGCTGCTGGTCAGTGTCGTTGCCCTGACTGCGGCCGCCTGTAGCTCGAGTGAGGCGGGACCGACGACGGAACCTGCCGAGGGAACGCGTGTTGTGTCCCATGAATTCGGTGAAACGTCGGTTCCGGGCGACCTCGGGCGAATTGTTTCCCTCGACGAATACGCCGCACTCGGTCTCCTTGCCGTCGGCATCACCCCTGACGTGGTCTTCACGTCGTGGGGATCGGAGATCGGCCAGGACATCTTGGCGTCAGCTGGTACCGAGGTGGTCACGGTGCCGCCGCTCGGTGCACCCCCGATCGAGCAGGTACTCGCACAGGATCCCGGACTGGTCATCTTCACGTCGATGGGCGATCGGAGCTACTACGACTCCCTCGCGTCGACCGTCCCCACAGTGCCGGTCCCAGCCGTCACCACTCCGTGGCGTGAGAATCTTGCCTTCTTCGGACGCGCTTTTGATCGTCAGTCGGTTGCCGACAAGCTGACTGTCGCCTTGGAGGGCAAGATCGCTGACGTCTCTGCTCGGTCCGGTGGTGAAGCGAACACCGTGTCGGTGCTGATGAGCAGTTCTGGAATCCTTGCCACCACCACCGAGCAGGCGCCGCCGTCGTTGTTGTTGGCGGAGAGCGGCTTCGGGCGTCCGGAATCCCAGCGATCGAATGCCGCTGGAGGACTGCCGTATGCGCCCCTGTCCGACGAGGCGATCCCGGCGCAGGATGCTCGGATCATAGCCGTGTTCGACGAGGGCGTGTACGAGTTCGGCAAGGTTGCCGGTGTTCCCGGATTCTCGAGTCTTTCAGCGGTGCAGGAGAACCGAGTGGCCAAGGTCAACGGAGACATGTGGCTTGCCACTCATCCCTTCGCCACCTTCTGGATGATCGAGGACATGGATGCCATGGCTGCCGGCAATCTGACCGGCACCGGAACCGAAGATGTTGCCGCGACGCGCTATCAGGAATTCACGGCGCTGACGGCATGAGTTCGAGTGCGTTGAGTCGGCGCCTGGCTCTGCGATGGGGAGCGGTGACGCTCGGCTCTGCGGCTGTGGGTTCTGCGGCTTTGGGTTCTGTGGCATTGAGTGCGTGCAGCCGTGGTTCGGCGAACGAATCCAGTTCTGAGATTTCACCGTTCGACGACGAAGTTCGTGCTGCCGAACAGGCGAGATTTCATAGCGGGCGCACAGTCGAACGGAATCTGACAGCTGCACCGGCTCGGGTGAGTCTGGGCGCCAGAGAGGTCGACACATGGTCGTACGGTGCGGAAGCAGTTGGCCCGGAGCTTCGAATCTCCAAGGGAGACCGGCTCAACGTTCTTTTGCAGAACGACCTTCCGACGGAGACCTCGGTGCACTGGCACGGCATTGCGATCCGCAACGACATGGACGGCGTCCCGCCGGTCACCCAGGAACGAATCCAACCAGGTGCCGAGTTCACCTACGACTTCGTGGCCCCGGATCACGGAACATATTGGTACCACTCCCATTCAGGCTTGCAGGCCGATCGAGGGTTATTCGGTGCACTCGTGGTCGAGGACCCGAACGACCGGACCGGAGCCGACGAGGACGTCGTCATCGTGATCGACGACTGGCTCGACGGGCTGGGAACAACCCCGGATGCAGTGCTTCGCGCATTGTCACCGGACGTGCAGGGAGGACACCACGGGCACGGCGGCACTCCACCGGAAGTCGATGGTGCAGAGATTGATTCTGCCGCAGGACTTCTCGGCAGTGGTCACGGAAATTCCAAGGCGCTCGGTGGAATGGCAACGCACATCACGTATCCACTGCATCTGATCAACGGACGGCCTGTGGAAGATCCCTTCGTCGTCAGTGCGACGGCCGGAACTCGGCTTCGATTGCGGGTGATCAATGCCGGGGCGGAGACTCCGTACCGTTTCTCGGTCGCCGGGCACGAGATGACCGTTGTCAGTGCTGACGGGCAGGACGTTGCCTACACAGCCGGAGACGAGATTCTGATCGCACCCGCGCAGCGATACGACGTATTGGTGACGGTGCAGTCCGGCTCGTGGCCCATCGCCGCGAAGGTGGAAGGGAAGTCAGGTGGCGTCGCGTGCCTGCTTCGGACGCCGGATTCGGTAGCGGTCGTCGACCTGACTTCGCCTGCAGTGCTGTCAGGTTCCGGCGGTCGGCTCGTTCTGGAATCGGAGCTTCGCCCGTCAGGAGCGCTGGAGCAGAGGGCACCGGATCGTGCGTATTCGGTGGATCTCATTCAGGCCGGCGATCGATACCTCTGGGGAATGGCGGGCGCCGATGCAGGTCGGTTGAGAATGAAGCAGGGCGAGCGAATACGAATCGTCATGAACAACGACACCGACATGTGGCACCCGATGCACACCCATGGGCACACCTTCTCGGTTCCCTCCTACGGCGGGCTTCGCCGAGACACCGTGATCGTACTTCCGCGTACACAAATGGCGATCGACTTCGACGCCGACAATCCAGGACGGTGGATGTTTAAATGTCACAACGCGTACCACTTCGAGGCCGGGATGACTGCCGACCTCAACTACGTTCGATGAGGAGAGCAGAATGTCAGTTCGCACCGGATTGACCACATTGATCGCTGTTGCAGCGGTATTCACACTGACGTCGTGCGGCAACGATTCGACGGGATCTACCGAGCAAGCGCCGGTCGAGATCTCGGTGAAAAACCTTGCGTACACACCGAACTCCGTCACCGTGCACACAGGACAGACCGTCACGTGGATTTTCGAGGACCAGGGAATGCCGCACGATGTCGTGTTCGCCGAGTTGGGGATCAAGAGCGATCTCCAAGGAAGCGGAACCTACAGTCAGACCTTCGACAAAGCCGGAACGTTCACCTACACGTGCACACCACATCCGAACATGACCGGCACGATCATCGTCGAAGAGTGAGTGCGGCAATGAAAGTGAACGAGTCCGCAGCCCCGGAAGACTCGCCTGGACTCGTCGACCGAGACGCTTTGGGCAGGATGATCGCGCCGGTGAGAAATCAACTCCTCCTAGGGGCGGGTCTGTCGGCACTGTCGGTGCCGTTGCGATTCCTGCCCTACGTTGCGGTGGTCGAGATCGCGCGGGTGCTCCTGACCGGCTCGTCGTTGAACCTGGTCTGGATGTGGGCCGCAATCGGTGCAGCGGGCACAATTCTCGGTTTTGTCGTCTACAACGCAGCACTGACCGTCTGTCACACCGCCGACGCGCATTTCAAATACTCGATCCGCTCGCGTATCGCTCGGCATCTGTCCCGAGTTCCTCTGGGGTGGTTTGCAAATGGTGGCACCGGTGAAGTGAAGCAGGCGATGACGGACGACGTGAAGCGGATGCATCTTCTCGTCGCTCACCTTCCCGCCGACGTGGTACCAGCGATACTGTCGCCGATAGTGGCCCTGATCTATCTGGTGGCGATGGACTGGAAGTTCAGCCTGGTCCTGGTCGGCTACATCGGAGTGTGTCTCGCTCTCGCCGCGCCGTCGATGCGCAGAGCCTATCGAACGAACGTCGACTCCTGGAATCTTGCAATGTCGACATTGACCTCTGCGACAGTAGAACTGGGCGACGGTATCGAGGTTGTCAAGACGTACGGGAGTGGGAGTCGCGCATTCGCGCGCTACTCGAGCGCTGTCGATTCGATGGTTGCGGTGTGCGTGCGATGGATGTCGGGGATGGGAAGGCCGGTGGTCGCGATGTCGATCCTCCTCTCACCGGCGGTACTCATCGTGGTCATCACGGCGACGGGAACTGCAATGTTGTCCGGGGGTTGGATTACCCCGGTAGCTCTTGTTGCCTTTCTGGTCGTCGGAATCGGTGTTCCGTCGTCGGTTCTGCACATGGGAACGATGGCCAACCTCTACCGCGAAGGCCAACTGGGAGCGACTCACGTCGAGAGCATCCTCGGCGAACCAGAGCTGGCCGAACCTCAGGATGCAGTGCCTGCTCGCAGCACTTTGGTCGAATTCGACAGCGTCGGCTTCGAATACACCATTGGGCAGCGCGTCCTCGAGAACATCTCCTTCGAGATGCAACCGGGCACCGTGACCGCGATCGTTGGCCCCTCCGGCTCCGGAAAGACCACTTTGGCGCGTCTACTTCCGCGGTTCTGGGACGTCACGGACGGGTCTATTCGACTGGGCGGAAGTGATTTACGAGATCAGTCCAGTCGCGAACTCTTGAGATCAATGGCCATCGTCTTCCAAGATGTTGTGCTCCTGCGGGACAGCGTGCGCGAGAATATTCGGCTCGGTCGACCGGATGCAACGGATCTGGAAGTGGAGACAGCGGCGAGGCGGGCGCAGATTCACGACGTGATCATGCGACTGCCGGACGGGTATGACACCGAGATCGGTGGTGGTTCGGGCGGTGAGCTGTCGGGTGGGGAGAAGCAACGCCTGACGATCGCCCGCGCCATCCTTCAGAACCCGCCGATCGTCATCCTGGACGAGGCGACTTCGCAGGCCGATCCCCACAGTGAATCGGCCGTTCAACGCGCACTGGGCGAGATCAGTGCAGACGGCGGCACCCTGATGGTGATCGCTCATCGACTGCACACCGTCCGATACGCAGATCAGATACTCGTTCTCGACGCCGGACGGATCGTGGAAAACGGTACGCACGAACAGTTGTCGGCGCTCGGCGGAACCTACGCGCGGATGTGGGCGCTCCAGAACCCCCTCGTCGAAGACATCTCTCCGCGAAAGGCGCTGCAATGATTCGCGACCTGGACGAAATCCTCGGGCGCGGCAATGGGATGCGAGGTCAGATAGCAGGTTTCACCCTCGCTGGGATACTCGAGGGTGTCGTCTTTGCACTGATGATTCCGATCCCGAAAGCGGTGGTTCGCGGCGATTACGACGCCGCAGTGCCGTGGGTTGTCACGGCTGCTCTCGTGGCGGTGGCCTGTGGCGCCGTACGGTGGATCGCCGAGAATCGGGCGTACCGCATCGGAATCGAGGGTTTTGCCGGTGGAATCATGCATCGCCTCGGTGAGCACTTGGTGCAGGTTCCGCTCGGGTGGTTCAGCAAGGCAAACCGTGGAGCGTTCACTCGCCTGGTCACCGAGGGCACGGCTATCTTGATGAGCATCCCGGGAATGATCATCGCGCAACTCGTCACCGTCACGGTGACTCCAGCGACAGTGGCGATCGCTGTATTGTTTGTGGACTGGCGACTATCCCTCGCGATGGTCGTCTTCGTTCCACTGGGGATTCGGGCTTACCGCAACGTGCAGCGTGCGGTTGTTCCCGAATACGAGGCGATCGGCAAGAGCGAATCCGAGTTGGCATCGCGCGTCGTCGAATATGCACAGGCGCAGCAAGTTCTACGTTCGGCCGGTAAGAGCGGCGAAGGCTGGACCCGGTTGGACGAAGCTCTTGTGTCCAACCGGGACGCACACCTGCAGGAAATCGGATCGGTCGACAAGTATCTGCTGCGCTTCATGATCGTCGTTCAGGTTGCCTTTCTCACCGTCCTGGTTCTGGCGGCACTGCTGGTCACCACCGGGTCCATCGACACAGCAAGCGTGATCGTTGTTCTCGTGTTGGCCGTGAGGTTCGTGGAGCCGATGCAGATGCTCGCAGGATTCGGTGAAGGTATCTCACTGGCCCGGGTGTCGCTCGGATCTGTCCGAGAGATGATCGATGTACCGGTGCTGGCGGAACCTGAGGTGCCGAAAGAGCCTACGTCGTATGATATTCGGTTCGATTCGGTCTCCTTCGGCTACGGCCCGGATCGCGTGATTCGTAACGTGAGTCTCGAATTCCCGGACTGCTCGGTCACCGCTCTGGTCGGTCCTTCCGGTTCCGGAAAGACAACTCTGGTTCGGCTGATCTCCAGATTCTGGGACGTCGACGAAGGTGCGGTAACCATCGGGGGAGCCGATGTTCGCGAGATCGGAACGAGAGCATTGATGTCTCGGATATCGACTGTCTCACAGCAGGTTTACCTGTTCGACGGAACCATCCTGGAGAACATTCGGTTGGCGCGTCCGGATGCCACCGAGTCGGAGGTCCGTCAAGCAGTGGTGGATTCCAGACTAGGCGAAGTGATCGACCGTTTGCCGAGCGGCGAGGAGACCAGGGTAGGTGAAGGCGGATCACTGCTGTCCGGCGGTGAACGTCAGCGGGTCTCGATTGCGCGGGCATTCCTCAAGGACACTCCGATAGTTCTACTCGACGAAGCGACTTCCGCCCTCGACGGAGAGAACGAAGTCGCCATCACCGAGGCAATTCACCGATTGGCCCGTGGTCGAACGGTGGTGATCATCGCTCATCGCCTGTCGACTATTGAGGGAGCAGATCGCATCGTCTACCTCGAAGACGGTGGGGTGGAGGAGGTCGGCTCCCACGAAGACCTGATCGCGCGAGGTGGGAAGTACTCGGATTTGTGGGCCGAGCGCAGTGGCGCGGAGGGATGGAGGATCGACCGAGCGCCTAAGCGGTGAAGAAACCGTGTGGTTTGATCGACGAATGGACGAAGCCGCTGCAGATCCAGTGAAACCGCCGCGCAAGCGCCGGTGGCCTCGTTGGGTCGCAGGCATTGCGGTGCTCGGAGCGGTTGTCTACGCAGGCTCGATCGTGTGGATTTCCGTGGCGTCGGCCGGCCACACGTCGGACGCCGCCGATGCTCCCGATGCTCCGGTCGTGATCGTGCTGGGCGCGCAGATCAAGGACGGCAAGCCGATGGCTTTCCTGAAAGGGCGGCTGGACGCAGCAGTAGAACTGGTGGAAGCGGGAAAGGCTAAAGCGGTCCTGGTCTCCGGCGACGCGAACGGCGGCTCGGGTGACGAGATCGCCGCGATGACGAACTACCTGGTGGAGCAGGGAATCGATGAGCGTCGCATCGTGGGGGATCCGTACGGCCTCGACACCTACGACACCTGCTTCCGGGCCATACATACGTATGGGGTGACCAAGGCGTTGATCGTCACTCAGGGGTATCACGTGCCCCGCGCTGTTGCGTTGTGCCGAGACGTCGGCATCGACGCAGACGGTGTGAACAGAGATTGCGGGTGCGCAACTCCGACGCTGATCAAGAACGCCGCGCGGGAGTGGGTTCTTGCCAAGCCCAAGGCAGCGCTGGACATGCTCTGGAGTCGGGACGCAAAGGTGACGTCGCCGTCGGAGGACTCGGTCCAGGTGGCGCTGTCGATTCCCTGACGCGGTGTGAGTGAGCACAGTTCGTGTCGAGCGAACACACGCTCCGGGGAGTCGGAGCGTGTGTTCACTCGAGGTACAGGGTGCTAGCTCGACAGTCAGATCAGTGCTGCGGCGGCAAATGCTCCCAACGCGATCAATGCCGCGCCGGTAACGCTCTGCACGCGACGGTCCACGACGCACATGATCGAGAGGAATCCCGGCATCGAGCCACCGCGCTTGGTGTGCACGATTGCCGCGAGGCTGGGCATGCAGCGGCCAAGGGATACGACCGTGAACAGCGCCGCCCCGAGAGCCGGTGAACCCGAAGCCATGACGCCGAGTGCCAGGAGGTAGTACGCACTCGAGCGGATGAAGATCAGAAATCCCGGACCGATGATCGCGCCGAAGATCAGCGAGACCTTCCAGGGCGCCATCGTGCGGCGTAGATGGCGCGGAAGCTGTTGGCGCCGCATCGGAGTCGGCATGCTCACCGCACCCAACTCGTGCAGCCCGTATGCAACCGCGACGACGGCCCAGACGCCCAGCGCCCAGCCGACCGGCACGTACCCGGACATCGCCGCACCGAGAGCGCCGATCAATGCCCCGGTGACGGCTCCCGTCGTGACCGAACCCAGAGCGTGCCAGCCGAGTCGGCGGACGGGAGTCGAGGATCCCTTCCGATCGACTTGCTTCGGCGCCGCAACAACTCCGGCGACGGACATTCCGCAGGTCGACCAGTTCGCGGCCAGCGACGTAACCAGTCCGGCGCCGATAACAGCTGTGGTCAAAGCTGTTGTCGCAGATGGCGTGGCCACGAGTGCGAGGCCGGCACCCGCAGCGGCGCCCGCCGCGACGAGGCTGACACGGGTCGCGGTGCCGACCGAGCCTTGAAGGGTCGGCCGGATGTCAGGGACATCGGTCTGCAGTGGGCCGTGTGAGAGAACAGTAGTCATCAGATCCTCCGAAGTGTTTGTGGTTCAGGAAAAGTGTCGAGTCGAAGTCGCAGCGAAAAGTGATGAGCCAGTGTTCACAGCACTGTGATGACTCCGATCATGTACGGGTGCACGGAGCACGAATACTCGTAGACGCCGACGCTCTCGAACGTGTGCCGGAACGTTCCGTCTCCGGTGATACCACTGTCGAACAGGCCGGGTGATTCCACATGATGCAGGAGTCCACCGTCGTCGAAGCGCCACTCGACGGTGCCGCCGTGCTCCACGGTGACGTCCATCGGACTGAACTGAACATTGCTGATCTCGACCACCACGTCGGGGACGGGATCTTCTGTGCCGCAAGCTGGGACACACGTCGCCGCGACGGCGAGGCCGAAGCCGGCGATCCACCTCCTCACTATTGAACGATCACGGTGCCCACCATCATCGGGTGGGGCGTGCAGTGGTAGGTGAAGGTTCCGGCGTCGTCGAACGTGTACGAGAAGGTTCCCTCGGTGAGCAACTCGCTCTTCAGTTTCCCGTCGAGATCACCGTTGCCGACCACGTCGTGGGGGAGTCCGCTGTCGTCGAACTTCCATTCGACGGTCTGTCCCTTCTCGATGGTGACCGATGCCGGTGTGTACGCCATGTTCTTCACCTCGATCACGACTGCAGGTTCGTCCGACGACGCACCGGCATCACTACTGCAGGCGGTGAGGCTCAGGGCAGCGCACGCGGCCAGGAAAGCGGGAACGAGTTTCTTCATGAGGTGTTCTCTCCATTCTTCGACTTGTCAGCGGACGTAACGCAGATTTGCCGTCATGCCGGCCTCGAAGTGGTAGGCGTTGTGGCAGTGGAACATCCACTCGCCGGGATTGTCGGCGTCGAACTCGATGGCAAGCTCGGTGCCGGGTAGGACGTTGACGGTGTCGCGGCGAAGTCCGCCGTAATCCGGTACCGCAAACGTGTGGCCGTGGGTGTGCATGGGGTGCCACATCGTGGACGCGTTCTTCATCGTGATCCGGACCCGTTCGCCCTGTTTCATGACGAGCTTGCCTGCATCGGCCCCCGCCATTCCCCAGACGTACCGATCGCCGGCCTGGATCAACTCGATGCGGTAGTCGCGATCAGGCGATTTCGTCTCGAGCCGTGCGGATTCCGTGGGCCGGAGTTCGCTTTCGGTGACCAGTCGGCCGGCCAGTTCCGAGAGGTTTCCGCCGACATCCGGGTTCGCCAGCGCCAACGCGTCGGTGCTGCGTAGGACGGTCGACGCATAACCATCTCGGCCCTCGACCTTCGCCACCACCGGCCATGTTCCCGACTTCACCGTCACCAGCACGTCGTAGCGCTGCGCCATTCCGACGATGATGGTGTCGGCGGGAGTTGGTTCCACGTCGTAGCCATCGGTAGCGACAATTGTCATCTCGTGACCGGCCACAGCAAACCGGTACGGAGTTTCGGCGGCTGCGTTGATGATTCGCAGTCGCAGGGTCGAACCGGGCGCTGCAGTCACGACAGCAGGATCGTTGGGTGGCCGCCCGTTGATCAAGTGCAGTGGATACGCGATGTGTTGAGTCATCCCGCCGAGTGGTTCGGAAGAACCGTGTCCGCCGCTCACCAACTGTTGCGCGACGGACATGTCGGCTTCCGAGTGTTCCGCCGGAGTTGTTGCCCCACCGCCGTGTCCGCCGTGCCCGCCCGAAATTGCCGGGTTCAGGGCCATCAGGACGGAATCCGGTGTGGTACCCAATCCGTCGAGCCAGTCGTCGAGCACCAGAACGGCATCGATGTCGGCCCCGGTGATGTCGTTCGGGTTCTCGACGATCATGGCGCCGAAGAGCCCCCGATCGGCTTGTAATCCGCTGTGCGAGTGGTACCAGTACGTTCCCGGATCCGGTGCGATGAAGTTGTACTCGAAACTCGAACCGGCGCCGATGGGTGCCTGCGTGGTGGGTGCCGCGCCGTCCATGTCGTTGCGGATTCGAATTCCGTGCCAGTGCAGTGTTGTTTCGGCGTCGAGGCCGTTCTGGACGCTGACGTTCACCCGGTCACCGGACTTCAGGCGAAGTTCCGGAGCCACCGCAGCGCCTCCGTACGTCCACGTGTCCACGAGGCGTCCGCCAAGATCTACCGTCGAGAATCCGGCGGCAAGGGCAAACGCAGCGGTGGTCCCGTTCCAGGCTCGCGCCGATTCTGCGGCGGCAACTTCGGGGTCGGTGGGCAGGATGTAGTCGAGATCGGTTGTGGGCGTCGGAGATGCTGCAGTGGAACTGCATCCGGCAATCGTCCCCATTGCGCCGAGCCCGAGTGCTCCGGCGCCGAGTGCCCCCAAACTCAGGAAGCGGCGCCGGCCCATCACCACACCGGATCCGGGACGACTCATCGGAGTACTTCTGGTGTGATCAACCCGCTGACATCCCCGACGTTGCCCGAGACATCGACGGAACTGACCTGCTCGCCGGTGCTCGCGTTGTAACCCACGATCTTCTGCGGAGCGGAGCCTTCGACCTCAGGTCCCGAACCGAGCACGTAGAACGTGGCGCCGTCGACGGAAAAGGTCATGCTCTTGATGTCTGTCAAGCCGAGGTCTGCAAGCGTCAAGCTCTTCACCGGGGCGAAGGTCGTTGCATCGGACAAGTCGATCTTGACCAGTGAGCCTCCCCGAGCAGAGTCCGGATGAATAGCCGTGTCCGTGTACGCGATTGCGAGCCGGGTTGCGTCGGCGTTGATGACGTTCTCCGAGAATCGACCGGAGTCCTGCCCGGCGTTTCCGATCGGCTTGACACCTTCCTGAGGTAGTCCGTTGGAGAAGTCGAAGACGTACACATCGCCGTTCTCACTGACCAGCAAGGCTTTATTCGCTTTCGATGCCCACGTGACCTTGCGGGTGGAGACAAAATCCTCGGGTAGGACCTTGCTTCGGGCGGTTTCCTTCGGAACACCGTCGTCACCGATCGTGACGTGCAGCAGTTCCCGGGTGTCCTCGCAGACGCTGTACAGCTCGTGATCGACCATCCACGTGAACGGACCGCAGCCGACTATCTGGAGTGCACCGGTCGCTTCCTTCTTCTCGAGGTCGACCACTCTGATGCCGTACAAACCGTCGTCCCACGTGACGAAGAACTTGCCGTCGGAGGTCACGGCGTTCGAGCCGGGACGGGAATGTACGCGTGCGACGTCCGGAAGCATGACCTCGGCTGGTTCCAGTAGGTTCCCGGAGTAGGTGCTGACCGTGAAATCTGCCGCGCCGCGGGAACCTCGGGGCCGCCACACCTCGGCAGCGAGCACCGCAGGATCCTCGGCGGAATCCCCGACGAATCCGTGAATGACCGGATCCCAGATACCCGGGCCGACGGTGATCCGGCTCTCGGCCACACCGGTTTTCGGATCGATGACCTTGACGCTGAGCTCGAGTTGGCCGAATCCACCTTCGACGCCCAGCAAGCGGTCAGCTGCGATCGGGGTGATCGAACCGACGTGCAACGGCTCGGGAATGGTGTCGCCGATTTCCTGGTCGTCGTGACCGAGGGAGATTCCCTCGCCCGGTGCAGTGAACGGAACTGTCGGATAGGTGACATCACCTGCGCTGGAGGGTTCGTCGTTGTCGGACGAACTGCAACCGGCCAGCGCGAGTACGACGGTGAGTGGGATGACGGCAACGGCGGGTCGCGCCAGTTTTCGGGTTCGCGGACTGCTCATGATCCGGCACCGACCCTGGGGCGCTCGGCCGGTCGAGTCTGGCAGTCCTCACCGATGATGGGCGCCATCGTGCAGGTGTATGCCTGGGACTCGTCGGAGACACACCAGATGATTTCCTGGTCGTAGCTTCCGGAGACCGGGTTGTACATCACGGCCTGCATGTCCGGTTCGCCGCAGAATGCGTTGGAACACGAAGGCGCACCGCAGCAGTCGTAGTAGGCGATCAGATAGGTCTTGCCGGTATCAGGGTTGGTGCAGCATCCGACCCAGAACTCTGCGCCGGGCTTGCTGCCGGGGGCACAGGTGGTGACACCGCCGCCGTTGCATGCGGCACAGGACGTTCCGTCCATGTTGCACCAGCGCCAGTACTCGCACTCGGCCGGATCTTTACCGTCGTAGACAGGGACAAGAGGTTCGGGGCCAGGTGCCGGCGCAGGAACCTCGGGCTCTTGGGCGAAGGCACTACGTGTCACGGGAAGTGTGCTGATCAGTGCCACTCCTGACACACCCATGGTCCACTTGCCGATCCGACTGATCATGGATCGCCGCGAAACTCGTTCGGAGAGTTTACGTCCGGTTCGGCTGGTGAGCGAACCGCCCTGGCCCGCCATCCATTCGGCCTGGGCCTGAACTGTCGCCTCGTCGACGGGATATCGATTCTCCGTCATGTTGTGCTGCGGGAATTCATTGTCGTCCAACGATTTTCTCCTGATTCGTGAAGAGGATCGAACTGTGCAGGAAGATCAGGCCGCGCTGCCGGATTTCGCCTGGGCATGAAGGTGCTGGAGTGAGGGGGTGCCGGATTCGAGCGCATTGAGGAGGCTTTCCACCTGAGCCATGTGATTGCACAGGCCCTTTCCTCGGATCTTGCCGTGCTCGTCGAGAATCACGCCGTACGGAGTGGTGCCCACCTGGTATGCGATACCGACGTCTCGAGCGTCGATGTAACTGAGCTCGGAACCGATCCCGCTGCCGGCCAGGAACTCGCGATGCTCTTCGGGTGTTCCGTCGGAGATGATGATCACGTCGAGATCCGATTCGGCTCGGGCCATTGCCCTTACGCCGGGAAGAAGGCTCTTGCACGTCGAGCAACTCGGTGCTGTGAACAGCAGGAGTTGAGGTTTGTCGCGGTGACCACCGACTCCGACGGTCCGTCCTTCCTGATCGATGAGACCGGCAAACGACGGGCCGGCCTGTTCGACCTTGGGCCCGGTATCCATCATCCGGGCACCGAGAGGTCCGAGACGTACTTGTACGCGGCCGATTTCACGAGCCAGAGCAAGAACCATCAAGAACAGTACGGCTACGGCGATCACCAGGATCACTGTCGCGACAAGGAGGAAAGTGGTCATCGTGGTAGTCCTGCCTTCGAGTTTTCAGTGGTGGGGATGTAAGTTCACGAGCCGTACCGGGACGCGGTTTCGGCGGTTCGGAGGCGGATGGAGGCGCTCGACAGGTAGTCGTCGACCGGGCGTCGTCCGAGGTGGACCACCGAACGAATCTGTGCGAGAGCAACTCCAGCCAGGACGAGGAGGAATCCGAAGGTCGCCGCCACGACCTGGACGCCGATCTCAGCCTGTCCGGCGGTGACCGACAGTGCCACAGCGATCACCGCGAGTGTTCCGGCGCGAACGGCGTGGAACCATCCGATACGCGGAATCCCGCCGACTCCGAATGCAAAACATCCGCAGTCCAGATCGCGTCGCCCACGCAGGAGGTTGATCGTGAGGCCCGTGAAGAACGACGCGAACATGACGGCAGCAACCAAGGCGGCGAGGCGATGGGCCACGCCGAGAACCAGGAGGATGCCTACGACGGTTTCCGTGACGGGAAGGATGCGAGCGATAGGTACTTCGAGTCGCACCGGCAACACTTTGTATCCGCGCACCGAACGAAGGACCCCGTCGTGGTCGTTCAGCTTGGGAATGCCGGCGAGCAGGAGAACAAATCCGATGATCGCCGAAGTGGTGGCGCTGACCAAGTCCATGCTTCCTCCGTTCCTCTCGGGTAGTGCCGGTGGTGTGTGGGACACATCCTGTACGGGCGATGCTGCGAACCCGCGTCGACCGCGCTACGCCTGGACGAGGTGCAACTGAGAGAGCAGTTGTCGTGTGAGAATCGGAGAACTCGCAGGTCAAGGTGCTCCCGGAGGGGACGGATACCGTCGGCCGCCCTTGATCCGGCATGACGCTGGGTGGGAAACAGAGTCGGATTCTCACTTGAAAGTTCTGTGCGCGCCATCGTGGAAACTGCGCGGAAACATAAGCGGACTAACTTGACCGAATTCTGACAATTCGCTCGTAGGTTCGGGCCTGGACGCGACGGACGGTGACACATGGCCGTGAGTGCGGCACTGCGTGCGGCGATCACGCGAGCGCAGAATGCGGATCAACACAGTGAGCCCGTGTTCTCCCCGCTCCGTGGTCTCGGACGAGGACGTCTGACCCCGATCGACCTGTTGGGGCAATCACTTTCCACGATCGCTCCGGCAACGGGAATGGTGTTCATCGCCCTGTGGATGATCACCTACAGTCCCGGCTACGTCGGGTTGGCTGCGATTGCTGCGACAACTTCGGCGGTGTTTCTCGTTGCGTTCTGCATCACTCAGTTCACGCGGAGACTCGCCGCAGCAGGATCGTTGTACAGCTTCGTCTTCCAAGGCTCCGGTATCCGGGCGACACTGACGGCGGGTGCCGCACTGGTACTCGGGTATCTCGGAATCTCGGTTTCGGTTTTCTCGCAGGCAGTTCCGAGTCTGCTCGATACCATCGCCATTGTCGGCCCCGACGTGCGAGGGCCTGCCGCGACGGTGATCACGACGGTGGCGATTGCCCTGGCCGTCGCGTGGATTGCAGTGCGAGGCGTCCGGTTCGCCACCCGAGCGATCCTGGTCGTCGAAGCGTGCTCGTTGATTCTCATCGTCGTGGTCATGCTGGCGACGCACAGTGACACGACAACTGCTGTTGCCCTGCCGAATCCGTCGCTGAGTGCAGTTCCGTTTCTCGCGATGCTGACGGTGCTCAGCATGGCGGGCTTCGAAAGCTCGGCCTTCTTCGGCCCGGAAGCGAAACGACCACTCATTAGCGTCACACGCACGGTTCTCATTTCGCCGATCATCTGCGGGGTCCTCTTCGTTTTTGCGGCCTGGGCGGCGATGACCGGCCACGGCGCAACGATCGTCGGAGCGTACTTCGAAGGAACGGCATCCGGAGCCAGCGCGGAAGTGGTTCTGGCAGTCAAGATCGGAATGACGTGTTCCTGGTTCGCATCCACTCTCGGTTGTGCGCAGGCGGGTTCGCGGTTGTTGTACTCGATGGGGATCGAACGGGTACTGCCTGCGCCGCTCGCTCGCGTACACAGACGGTTCCGCACCCCGTACGTTGCGGTACTTGCGTTCGTCGCGGTAAGTGCGGCGGGCGTATTCATCTATTCGGATACGGTTCGCGACGATTCGGGATCCTTCGACGGCGTGGTGGAGACCGCGTTGGTCTGCGCTTACACGCTGGTGGCCTTTGCTTCGTGGAAGTTCTTGCGCCGAATCGGGGAACATACTTCGCTGACCCGGATATGCACTGTGTCCGTGAGCGTCGCCGGTGCCGGTCTATTGGTCTACATCGTTCTCGACGGTGCGGTTCACGGGATGTGGGCACTGCCGATCGCTGCTCTTGCTGTTGCTGTGTCGGGGACAGTGTGGAGTTCATTGCTTCGAAGAGCCAGACCGGAAAGCCTTCTGATGGTGGGCGCTTTCGACAGCGTCGAGACGGCGGACCTGTTGCCCGGTGCGGGCACTCTGCTGATCGACGGTGACGGGCGAAGGCGACTCGTTCCGGATCGTGGGACCGCCGAGGGTGACTCGCCGGAGCATGGGCGGTGACCGCGGACCGTGCAACCGCTGGTCCACGATCAGGCAAACAGATCGGCGACGAGACCCACTTCAGTGGACAACAACCGCGTGCGGTCCAGAAGGCGCTGGGGATGCTCGAGGCGGTGGCTCATCTGGGACCGGGAACAACCGCGAAGGAGATCGCCACTTTTGCAGGCGTTCCGTCGGCCACGGCGTACCGGATGCTGAATCTGCTGGTGGCGGAAGGCTTTCTCGTGCGGGTGCCGGACCTGTCAGGGTTCGCGTTGGGGCGTCGGACTGCCGAGCTCTCGCATGCGGCGTCGTCGAGTGGTCCGGCGCCGACGCTGCACGAGCGCGTCGAGGACATGCGGACACACACGAGGTTCGGATTGCACGTCGCCTCATTCGCTGGTGGGCGCTTGAGGTTCGTCGACAAGGATCCGGATCACGAGATCATCGGAATAGCGGCACTGGCCAAGAACCTTCACGCGAATGCGCTGGGGAAGGTTCTGTTGGCGCACGACGAGCGGCTGCTTTCGGGTTTGGAACTTCGCCGGGTCACGGAGTTCACCCTCGGTGATTTCGATGCGTTGTATGAGCAGTTGAGGTCTGTTCGCCTGCAGGGTTTTGCATTCGAGAACCAGGAATGTCGCCTGGGTCGATCCGCGGTCGCAGTACCGGTTCGAGATCACGCAGACCAGGTGGCCGGCGGGTTGTGTGTTCAGGGAGCGAGCGGGCGAGTGACGGACGAGGATCGAGAGTTGGTCGGTTTCCTACTCGATTGCGCGCGTCAGCTCACCGGATTGCTCTGACGTCACACGCGCAGGCTCAGGGGGAGCCCGGCGGTCATCAGGACCACGGACTCCGATTCACTGGCGATGCGGCTGTTCACCAGACCGAGTAGATCGCGGAACAGTCTCCCGGACTTCGTGTCCGGGACGACGCCGCTTCCCACTTCGTTCGTGACGGCGACAATCGGAACCGGACAGGCGGTCCAGGCGTCGGCCAACCGGTCGATATCTGCGTGGACGTCGCTGAGATCTTCTGTCGCCCACGCCTGATGTCGGTCCAGACGTGCGGTCAGCCACGTGCCGAGGCAGTCGATCAGGATCGGTGTTGTTGCGGCCACGAGAATTTCGGCGACCTCGGAGGTCTCTACCGTCGTCCACGTCGGCGGCCTCCGCGCGCGATGCGACGCAATTCGTTCGATCCAGTCGGGATCGTCGTCCAGCGGATCCCCGGTGGCGATGTACGTGACGTGCCGGTAGCCGGCAAGCAGGCCCTCCGCGTAAGTGGACTTGCCCGAGCGGGCGCCACCGGTGACCAGAGTTCGATGGCTCTGTCCTACCCCGATCTCGAGCACAGCTCCATCCGGAACCGCTCGCGCCCCTGACACACGAAGTGCTTCCGAGAGTTCGTTTTCGACGGGGTTGTGGTGCCCGAGGTGTACGGCGACCACATCGGTTCGATCGGTGATCGCGTCGCAGTTGCGGAGCCGCAACACCGTCTCCGCGAAACTCGACAGATCGTGGTGCCCGGTGCCGTGGTCGGTCTTGTAGCCGAAGGTCTCTTCGAGAAAGACGGCGTCGAAACGCGCGTCGGCAAGGGCGTCGACAGTTGATTCGGGCAAAGGCCCGGTGTCGGTGGCCCAGAAGATTCGGGTTCCGGATGCGTCGGTCATGTCGTAGAGAAGGGTGGGTACTTCGTGCGCGGCTTCGAGTGCGCGAACACGATAGGTGCCCAACATGATCGACTGGCCGGTCTCGAGCGGTGTGAAGGTCACCGGGTCATCCGGGCCTACCCAGTCTCGGCAGAGATCGAGCGCGTCGGGTGGTCCGAGAACCTGTAGTGGTTCGGTGCGCGAGGCCCAGGACCGGAACAGCAATGCCATCGGGCCGAGGTGATCGGGATGAGAATGCGTCAACAGGATGCGTTCGACGTGTGCCAGCGTTCGACCGAATCGCGACGCGGCACGCGGTACTTCGGGTCCACAGTCTAACAGGATTCTGTTGTCCACCAGGGCGGCAGTGTGCCCGCGGATGGTTTCACTCGACAGGGCGGCCAGGCAGGAAGGGCAAGTACAGAACGGGTTCGGCCAACCGTCGGCAGCACCGGTGCCGAGCATCACCAATTCCATCAGCGGGTGCCTTCCTGCCGAATCGGAACAACTATGGGACCGCTGGGCCGGTCCAGGATTTCGACCCGAGCGCCGTACACGCGGCCGAGGATGTCTGCCTTCAGCGCCGATGAGGGAGTGCCGTCGGCAACGACGCTGCCCTTGTCGAGCAACATGATTCGTCGACCGTACTGACCCGCGAGAGTGAGGTCGTGCATCGCGGCGATGACCGTGATGTTGTCGGCTTCACGCAGTTCCTCCACCAAGTCGAGAACCTGCTGCTGGTGACCGATGTCGAGCGCGCTGGTGGGTTCGTCCAGGAGCAGTACCTGCGGTTCTTGGGCCAGTGCCCGAGCCAGGACCGCGCGTTGCAATTCGCCACCGGAAAGTTCGGTGGCTCGTCGATCTGCGAACTCGGTGAGGTCGAGTCTCTCGATGACCGAAGAGATCACCGAACGGTCAGTGGCGGTTTCGGTTCCGAAGCGTCGTAGATAGGGAGTGCGGCCGAGCGCAATCAGTTCCTTGACCGTTGAGCCCTCGGGTACTACCGGACGCTGAGGCATCAACGCGACGACGGCGGACATCGCCTTGCGGCTGGAATTGCGAGGACTCAGCCCCCCGACCGAGAGCTCACCGGTAGACGGAATCAATCCAGCGAGGGCATGCATCAAGGTTGTCTTGCCGGCGCCGTTCGGCCCGACCACGGCAACCCAATCGCCTGGTGTCACATCGAGATCGATGCCGTCGACGACGTCCTTGCCGCCGAGGTTGACTCGGAGGTCGCGGCACCGCACTGCGCTGTCGGTCACGCCGAGACCCGGCTGCGGCGCAGAACCAGAAGGAAGAACGGAGCGCCGATCATCGCGGTTACAACCCCGATGGGGAGTTCGGCCGGTGCCATGACCGTGCGGGCGGCAACGTCGGTGAGGACGAGAAACGCCGCACCCAGCATGAGTGACAGGGGGAGAAGCAGTCGATGAGACGGGCCGACGACCAGTCGAACCGCATGGGGAACAACGATTCCGACAAAGCCGATCAGTCCACTTGCACTCACGACCGCCGCCGTTCCCAGAGTTGCGGCGAGCACCAGCACCAGGCGTGATCTGGCCGGGTCGACGCCGAGGCTGGCGGCTTCGACGTCACCTACGGCCATCACGTCGAGTACGCGTCGGTGTACCAGGATGACGGCAGATGCCAGCGCGACGTACGGCAAGACAACCAGAACTTCCGACCAACCGTCGGTGGACAGTCCGCCGAGTAGCCAGGAATAGACCTCGCGGAGTGAATCGTCGAACCGCTGCTGGACAAATGTCTGCGCTGCATTCGTGAACGCTGCGACTGCGACACCGGCGAGGATGATGACTACCGCGTTCTGCGGCCCGCCTATGCTTCGGCCGAGCGAATAAGTTGCGAACACGGCCAGCACACCACCGACGAAGGCGGCCATGGGAATTCCGAACATGCCCAGCGCTCCACCCGAAACGATGGCGAGGGTTGCGCCCAGTCCGGCTCCGCTGGAAACTCCGAGGAGATACGGATCTGCCAAGGGATTTCGAAACACGCCCTGGTAGGCTGCGCCGGCTACGGCCAACATTGCTCCGACCAACGCGCCCAGGACTACTCGCGGAAGCCGGATCTGCCAGAGAATCGCCTGCTGTGTTGCGGTGAGGCCGGAATCGAGGTGGATGCCGGGTATTCCGTCCAGAAGTTCGAGAATGGTCCGATCAGGCGTCAATCCGGCCGGCCCCACCAGAACACCGATCAGCAAGGCAGCGCACAGAATGAGCGCGGCGCCGAGCAGAACGGCGGTCCGATGTTGGGAGATACCGGCTTTGATCATCGAGTGCTCAGGCCGCGGGAACTTGGGCAACGATGGCCGCGACGGCCTTCACCTGGTCGGCGACACGAGGTCCCCAGCGGCTGGAGAGGTCTTCGTCGAGCACATGGATCTGGTTGCCGGTAACCGCTTTCATGCCGCTCCACCCGGGCCGAGCGGTGACGGATTCTGCTGTCACTCCACAGCATTGGGAGTCTGCGAGAAAGATGAGATCGGGATTAGCCTGCACCACGAATTCGGCGGACAGCTGCGGATAGTCACCCTGCCCCACGGCGTCGGCGATGCTCTTCATTCCGAACAGCGAGTAGATCTGCCCGACGAAGCTCGAACTCGTGACGGTGTAGAGCGAGGAGTCGAGTTCGTGGAAGTACGTCAGCGGCTGTTGGCGCGCAGGAACACTGGCGACAGCGGCGTCGATGTCCGAGCGCATGGTGTCGACAACTTCGGTGCCCTTGTCTTCGTGGCCGGTGGCCTTCGCGACGCGCTCGATTTGGGCGTAGACGTCGTCGATGCTTGTGGCTGCCGGTAGTAGGAGTGTCGGCACCTTCGCCTTTTGCAGTCCGGAGACAAGATCGTTCATGTCATCCGATGCGATCACCAGATCCGGTGCGTAGCCGAGGATGGCTTCGACGTTCGGTTGAAAGCCCGAGAGATCGGTGACCGGGATACCGGCCGGGTAGTCGGACTGATTGTCGACGGCCTTCACCTGATCGCCCGCGCCGACGGCCCACAGGGTCTCGGTGGCGCTGGGACTGAGTGACACGATCGACTGCGGACGTGACTCGATGGTGATGTCCGTGCCGGAATCCGTGGGACCGGAAACAACAGTCACCGGGAACGAGCCGTCCGAGGCCGCTGTGGTTGCGGGTGCATCGGACGTCGAGCTACTGCACGCACCGGCAAGCAGTGCGGTGCTCACCGTCAGTGCTGCAAGTACAGATCTGAATCTACGTGTCGGCCGAGTACTCACAGCCACCCCTCCGCTAGTGGTGAAGGGTCGCGAGCAGCGCGGCCGCGAGGCGAAGCGCCACGAGCGGTCCTTCGTCCGAGAACCATCGTGTCGCCACGAGGCCGGTGACCTGACTCGTTCGCCTCGAGTAGTGACGGGCGAATTCACAGTTGCGTCGACAGTGCCGGGGTTTCACCGAACTTCACACGAGCAGCGTGGCACCCCGGTGAACCGGGGCATCTGCACTTTACAGGGGTCGTCTGGCTTGACCCGGGAGGTCAAGGCAGGGTAAATATCTATTCCACTAATGAACTAGTGAAAGGGTTCGGATGATCGACTTCCGTATCGACCGCCGATCCGGCATTCCCACTTACGTGCAATTGGTCCTTCAGGTGAAGCAGGCGCTCAGGCTCGGTGATCTCCAAGTCGGGGATCGGCTGCCCACAGCCAAGGACGTCGTGGGAGCGCTCGCGATCAACCCGAACACAGTCCTGAAGGCCTACAAGGAACTCGAGCGCGACGGGCTTGTTGCCCCGAGGCCCGGATTGGGCACGTTCGTCGTGAAGTCCCTGGCCAAGCCCGGTATGGCGGAAAGCTCTGCGCTACGGCGCGAGTTGGCCCGCTGGGTGGCAGATGCCGTGGCTGCTGGACTCGAGCGCACGGACATCGAAGCACTGGTGAGTTTGGAACTCGAGAAGACGTTCATCGAAACGGATCCGTCCGGAAAGCAGGGGGAGACATCATGACTGAGCAACAATCGGCGCTCACGATGCAGGACGTGGACAAGCGCTTCGGTAAGAAGAAGGTGCTCGACGCCTGCACCTTCGAGGTCGCAACAGGAAGCATCACTGCCCTGGTCGGGGTGAACGGAGCGGGCAAGTCCACACTGATGTCCTTGGCGGTCGGGTTGACGATGCCTGACCATGGTTCGATCTCCGTCCTGGGCAGCACGCCGGATCAGGACGGCATCTGTCCAGGCCTGTCGTACCTCGCTCAGCACAAGCCGCTGTATCCCAAATTCACTGTTGCAGAACTTCTTCGATTCGGCGCATATACCAACGACGAGTGGGATGCGAAGTACGCTCTGGATCTGGTGGAGCGCGCTGGAATTGCTCTAGATGCGAAGGCGAAAGCCCTGTCGCCAGGTCAACGAACCAGGGTTGCACTGGCTTTGGCACTCGGGCGCAGGCCGCAGTTGCTTCTACTCGACGAGCCTCTGGCAGATCTCGATCCGGTGGCACGGCGGTCTGTCGCGACCACTCTGCTCGAAGACGTTGCCGAGTACGGCACCACAGTTCTGTTGTCTTCACACATCGTCTCCGAATTGGCAGACGTATCGGATCGACTTCTTCTGCTGGGCGGCGGAAACGCGAGATTGTCCGGTCCGTTGGATGAATTGATCTCTGCCCATTACGTATTGATCGGGGACGGCGACCCCTCGGACGTGGTCGGCGCCGGTGCGGTCATTCATACCGACAAGGGGATGCGGTCGAATTCTCACGTGGTGGAGGGAATCCGTCCGAGCCCTCGGGCCGGCTGGGTGATCGACGACGCAACTCTCGACGACGTGGTGCTCGGGCACCTGAGCGCAGAAACGATGGTGGCGGCATGATCTGGGTTACGTGGCGGCACCACCGGACATCGCTCGTTGTGTCATTGGGATTCATCGCGGCACTAGCAGTCATTGTCTTGTCGAGTGGTGCGATCATCAAGAGCAGCGGACAAACCCAACGCTTCGGATCGCCACTCAGTTGCTTCGACGACATCACCGCGATCTGCACGGCAGAGACGGCTCTCACCCTGACGACAGTGGTTGCTACTGCTCTGCCGGTGTTCCTCGGCGTGTTGATCGGGGTAACCGTGTTTTCGCGGGATGTCGAACAAGGAACACACGTACTGGGGCTTACTCAATCGGTCAGTCGGACTCGGTGGTTCTGGACCCGTGTGTTGATCGTCTTCCTGCCGATTTCTGTGGCTTCCGCATTGCTCGGATTTGCATTGCAATGGGCTCGATCCCTCCCGGATAACTCCCGGTATGGATTTGTTGCCGGGCGTTCGACTTTCGTCGAGATATCGAACCTGTCGTATCCACTCTTTCAATCCAGCGGACTGGTCTTGGGTGCGTACACATCCATGTCACTCTTGCTCGGAGCAGCACTGGCTTTGCTGGTGCGCAGTTCGATCGGCGCAATGGCGATCACGATGGTCGGTGTTGTTGCGATCCTGGCAGGATTTCAGTTGGTTGCACGACCCGATTACGCCGAGCCGAGTGTCCGAACATCACCCGTCGCCGGATTCAGTTCCTACTATTCGAGCGATACCAGTATCCCCGCGGTCAATTGGGAACTCGCGCAGGGATATGTCGACCTCCGAGGTAACTGGGTCCACGTCAAATACGACGAGTGCACGTGGGGTGGATCAGGCGATGAGGACCCGTACGACCAGCGCCCGGAGGAGACCGGCGCCGAGTACAACCTCCGCATGGATGTGCTCTCAGCGCAGCAGAACAGAGAGATGGAGATCTGTTTGCGGGAACACGGCGTCGACCACTACGAAGTTCGCTACCACTCGGATGATCGGTTCTGGCGTTTCCAGTTCACGGAAGCTGCACTCGTCCTGATCCTTTCAGGCCTGTTCCTCCTGCCGGCGCTCTGGGGTCTACGACGCCTCAAGCCGTGACTCAGCGGGCGACCGGCGCGACCGTCAGCTGGTTGATGTTCGCGCCGGTCATCGAGCAACCCTTGGTGGGGTAGGCGAGGAAGACCGAGTCGTAGCTGTTGGGCGGGTAAACCCTCAGTCCCGCAACGTCGGTCAGGCCGCACTGATCTTCCGGGTAGTTCTCGACGTTCGTAGCTCGCACCAAAGACGTTGCGGCAGAGCCAGGGGCAAGGGAGACGAGTGAACCGGATCCGGAGCGGCCGGCTGCAGCACCCACTTCGCTTCCGGACGCTCCCGTGACATACGAGACGCCGGGGAAACCGTCGAGCGTGCACGTGCGGCCGCCCGTGTTGGTGAAGACCACCGGAAGCTCCACAGAACCGGCGGCGCCACTCGACTCGCCGAGGGTGACGTTCAGTTCCCCGATCGCGCAGCCTTCGGGATTGGATGCCGTCGAGGTTGTGGTTTGGGTGTGATCGGTATGGGTCGTCGAAGGTGAAGCGGTGCCGGTCTGGGTCGTCGGCGCAGAGGCGGTCGTGGTTGAGGCGGGTGCCGGTGAACTCTCGGCCGTTCCCGTTTCATCCGAGCCGCAACCGCTGAGAAGGGCGAGAGCAGCAAGTGGAGCCGCCAACAAGCCGACGTTGCGCATGCGGTTGGGATTCATCGCTCTGTACTCCTCAGGCTGGTCGACAACTGTTTCCGAACATCCGTGTCCGGTATATCCGAGTTTGAAGCCGGATGTGCAGAAACGAATCAGGCTCGCCGGTGATCAGGACCTACTTCCCGGATGGATTGCCGCTGCGGATCTAGCATGAGAAATGACCTGTCCGGATCGCGACCACCGGGAGTAGCGCATGTTCACCTTCACCAGCGACGACGGAGTGGTCATTCATGTCCACGAATGGCCCACCGAGCAGGAACCTCGAGGGGTTGTTCAACTCGCGCACGGTATGGGTGAGCACGCAAAACGCTACGCACACGTTGCCGAAGCCCTGAATGCTCGCGGTTTCCACGTCTACGCGGCGGACCACCGCGGCCACGGTGAGAGCATGCACGCCGGCCCAGGCAACATCGGCGACGACGGCTGGAACCGCTTGGTGGCAGACATGGTGACCCTCACGGGCATCATCCGCGACAAACACCCCGGCCTGCCCGTCGTACTGCTCAGCCACAGCCTCGGTTCGTTCGCTTCGCAGCAGTACATCCTCGACCATTCACACCTGATCGACGCCGTCGCACTGTCGGGGACCACCGCGGTCGATCAACTCATCGAGAGCCTCGTCAACGACGGCCCGGACGTCCTCGCCCAGTTCAACGCCGAATTCGAACCGGCCCGTACTCCGCACGACTGGCTCAGCCGTGACGAAGCGCAGGTGGATCTGTACATCAACGATCCACTGTGTGGTTTCAGCCTGGACGACGCCGGCATGGGCGGGCTTATCGCAGCGGGACCGAGGTTCGTCGACGTCGAGGGCGTGCGACAAGACCTTCCGATCCTGGTCTTCGTCGGCACCTCGGATCCTCTCAACGCCGCGCTGAGCCGTACCGACGTCGCAGTCGAACGGTACAACTCGGCGGGGATCGAAGACGTCACCTATTACACCTATCCGGGTGCCAGGCACGAGATCTTCAACGAGACCAACCGCGACGACGTCATCAATGATCTGACGACGTGGATGGACCGCGTACTCGAAGCGTGACCGCCTCACCGGAAGGGGAACACGATGTCCACAGTTCCGGCCGCACGACCCGATCCAGACCCGCGAGATGTCAAGCGCTGGAGACGATACCTCGCCGACGAACAAGCCGAGGCCGCCGTCTACCGCGACCTCGCGGGTAGGCGCAGCGGCGAGGAGCGCGAAATCCTTCTCGCACTGGCCGATGCGGAGGGTCGACACGAGGCGCACTGGCGAGCGCTACTCGGCGATCACGTCGGCAAACCACTTCGCGGTGATATCCGCACTCGGATACTGGGCTTTCTGGCCAGACGCTTCGGCTCTGTCTTCGTGCTCGCTCTTGCCCAGCGCGCGGAGACACGATCCCCCTATCCGAACGACGCCGACGCGACCGCATCGATGGGCGCGGACGAGAAGATCCACGAAGAAGTGGTGCGGGCCTTGGCCACCCGAGGCCGCAACAGACTTTCGGGGACGTTTCGTGCCGCCGTCTTCGGAGCCAACGACGGCCTCGTCAGCAATCTCGCTCTTGTACTCGGCATCAGCGGTAGCGGCGTCTCCAACCAGATCGTTCTGATCACCGGCATGGCCGGGCTTCTGGCCGGCGCCCTGTCGATGGGCGCCGGCGAGTACGTTTCAGTCCGCTCGCAGCGAGAGTTGTTGGAAGCGTCCAATCCTGGTCCCGCTGCCAGCGAAGCTGTCGGCCTGCTCGACGTCGACGCCAACGAATTGTCCCTGGTCTACCGGGCCCGCGGCATGTCCGCCGAGGAAGCGGACCAGCGCGCCGCCGAGGTCCTCGCGAACAGCACCTTCGGCGCCGCTGACGTTGTCGACGACCATGAAGCCGTCGGAACCGGATTGGGCGCAGCGGCGGCAAGTTTCTGCTTCTTCGCCTCGGGCGCAATCATTCCGGTGCTGCCGTATCTGTTCGGCCTGGAAGGCATGACGGCTCTGATCGTCGCATCTGTTCTCGTGGGGATCGCGTTGCTGACGACGGGCGTTGTGGTCGGGTTGCTCTCGGGCGGGCCTCCGTTCAAGCGGGCCCTACGCCAACTTGCGATCGGCTACGGCGTTGCCGGCGCGACGTATCTGCTCGGCATGTTGTTCGGGACCTCGCTCTGAGCGTCGGCTCATGCGCGTAGGGCGGGATCGCGGTGAGCCGGATCGATCCGAACCGGAATCTGGCACACCACGGCCTCGGTGTGTTTGCGCAGTGCATGAGCGATCTCATCGGTCCGTTGGCTCGGGAGGAATCGGTGCCATCTGGTGGCCGGGTCGATGGTGGCGACGACAACAAAGGTCTCTCGGTGGGGGAAGTGTGTGCGGATGTATCGGGCGAGGGTGTTCCCCACGGAATTCTCGGTGTCCTCGATGACGATCAAACGCGAATTCGGGTGTCGGGCTTGCCATCGGCGTGTGAAGTCCGTCGTCGATTCGTGGGCCAGGCAGACTCGAATTGCGATGGGCTGTGACGACATCGCCGTTGCCGCGGCCATCGCGCGGGTGGAGAGCGACGTAATTTCGGACACGGGTACTAGGACCGCTGGTTTGTATCCGATAGACAGAGAATCGTTCTCACCCTGAACGGTTAACCGAGTACCGATATGTGTGTACGCACCGCGGATGCGTTCCATACCGAGGACGAGCGCAGGGAGGGCGAGAGCGATCAGCCAGGCTCCCTCGGTGAACTTCATGGCGGTGGTCACCACTGCTGCGATCGAAGTCAACGCAGCCCCGAAACCGTTGAGCGCTAGGCGCCACTTCCAGCCCGGCGTCTGTTCGGCGAGCCAGTGGCGCACCATGCCGAACTGCGCGAGCGTGAATCCGATGAACACACCGATGGCGAACAGCGGCACCAAGGTGTTCATGTTTCCGCCGGATCCGATGAGCAGGAGAGCACCGACGCCACCGAGCGACAAGACGCCGTAAGTGAAGACGTCACGCGTCGACTTCCGGCTGAAGCGGTGCGGGAGCACGTTGTCGTCGGCGAGGATCCGCATCAGGTTGGGAAGTCCGCCGTACGAGGTATTCGCGGCCAACGCCAACAGAATCACGGTGGAGAATTGGACGACGTAGTAGCCCACACCATTTCCGAGGGCAGCGGAAGTGAGTTGCGACAGGACCGTTGTTCCGGGGACTGGGGCCAGTGAGAACTTTTCGATCAACACCGCAAGGCCGATCAGCATGGTGCCCAACAGGATTCCCAGAGCTACTTCGGCACGCTGAGCGCTACGCACGCGAGGCTTCTTGAAACTGGGTACCGCATTGGCGATGGCTTCGACTCCGGTCAATGCGGCGCAACCACTCGAAAATGCCTTGAGCAGAAGGAGAATGCCGATCGTGTGTGCGTTGTCGGCGAGGAAGGGAGCCGTGGCGGCGGCAGGGTTTTCCCGAAGTAGTCCGGCACCGATCACCGTGAAGATGCTGACGACAAAAACCACGGTGGGCAACATGAATACTCGCGCGGAATCTGCGATGCCCCGTAGATTCAGTGCAGTGATGCCGCCGAGTATCGCCAGTGCGATCCAGACCGTGTAGGGAAGAAGCGCAGGGAAGGCGGAGGTCAGAGCCGCGACACCGGCTGCGATCGATACCGCGACGTTGAGGGTGTAGTCGACGATCAACGATGCGGCGGCAGTCAGGCTTGCGCGAGGACTCAGATGCTTCTTTGCGACGGCATATGCGCCACCGCCTTCGGGAAATGCGGCGATCACCTGGCGATACGACGCCACCAGAACCACAAGCAGCACGGCGATGGCGATCGTCACCGGCACGGTGAAGCCGATCCCCGCGCCGCCGGCGAGGGCCAAGACCAACACGATGGCCTCTGGACCGTACGACACCGAGGCCATCGCGTCGAGTGACAGACCCGCCAGTCCGGTTGCGACGGAGAGCTTTTGCTTCTCAGGTTCGCCGCCGGCGCGGATGGTCGACGATATGACTCCACGGTGTCCGAGTATCACTGCATGTCTCACCGAGTCAGTATCGTCATTTCCCGTAGCTCTGAGACTGATCTTGACGATGCTTTGACGCGATGGCCTGCAAATCTGTACGGGTTCACAACGGGGGTTCGAGTCGCGGGAAGCCTTGTGACAGCTGATCAATCCAGCGAGCGCGCGTGGCGAGAATATCGCGGTTCCGAGACTCCGATTGGGCGGCGACGTGCGAAAGTAGGTCGCGAAGTCGGCCCAGAACGAGTGGCGAGTTCGATGCCGAGGCTATGACGTCGTCCAGTCCGGTTCTGACGAAGCTCGTGAAGTCGGGCAGTGGAATCACCACACGCAGATCACCACGCTCGTCGACGGCCCGGATCGAATCTGCGCGTACGGAGGCCACCAGAGAGAGGAGGTCCTCGATCTCGTCCAGAGCCTGCACGGCCGTCGCAGGATCGTTGATAGCGGGTGAGAGCGCTCTGAGCGCGATGTCAGCCAACAACCGAATCGCGAGTAGGGGGTCCTGGGTGAAGGTCCGCTCACTCCCACTGACCAAGGCGTCAAGGATCGTGTTGGCGGGCATGGGTCCGCCGTAGACGTCGGCGAGCGGCAATCCGTCTCGCAGCGTGCTACCCGGCGACACTCGGAGGACCACCATGGATCGGCAGTTCCGAGCGTTCTGCAGCAGATCTTCGACGAGGATCTGCTGCAGAACGGCCGGCGGTCGATGCCACTCGATTGTCGTGATCACCGGAAGTGTTGGTAGAGGAGGCAACTCCAGATCAGTGGTGGGGTACACGGCGGCGAAGACTGCTCGGCCACGACTCGAGATCGTGGTCAGTACAGGAGCCAACTGGATGGCCGAGAATGCGCGCAGCTGGAGCAGCCTGATCAGCGTCAGCGTCGCCAAGAGCGCCAGCACTGCGAGGCTGGGCACGATCACCGACACGTCCGTTTCGTTGCTGATGGCGAGCGCCGCCGTGATGTCGAAAACCGACTGGCCTATCGCGAAGGCAAACGTCCGCCACACGATGGGGTCGTCGCGGAACAACAACAAGCGAGGAGTGAAGGTGGTCGCGGCCCACTGGACGACGAGGAACAGCAGCGAGAAGATCACTGCCACTACACCCAGTAACCCCAGTCCGAGGGCAACGAGCATCTCGCTGACCTGACGGGCGGGAATCATCGGGCCGCTCCGGACATACGGCATCCCCAGTCCGGCAGCCAGTCCCACGACGACGCACAGGATCTGGGTCAGGCCTGCACGTACACGGCGCCGGGGGACGAGGAAGGCATGCCCGATCGGGGTGGGAGCGAAACGTCCGGGCTGATCCACACTTCAAGCCTCCACGCTGCGGCAATGGTGCGCCTTCACCCGAAACGGATGATGTCGACGTCGTCGTGATCCTGAAACGCTTGAAAGAGCCATGTGAGAGACAGAAGGCGAGACGTCATGACGGATCCGACAGACCAGAGCCGCGCCGTACTACCGATTCCGGATCGACAACATCTTGGTCTGGTGACGTACGACGCGAAGGATCCGGACACCGAGTTTCCGCCGATCACTCCGCTACTACCGCCGGCCGGCGCACCCAATGTTCTGGTGGTCCTGTTGGACGACGTGGGATATGGCGCGAGCAGTGCCTTCGGAGGACCAGCGGACACACCGACTGCTGAGCGATTGCAAAGTAATGGGCTCACGTACACGCGGTTTCACACGACGGCACTGTGTGCTCCGACCCGCGCCGCTCTTCTGAGCGGGCGCAACCATCATTCGGTCGGCATGGGATCGATCACCGAAACCGCTACCTCGGCTCCTGGTCTTTCCGGCCTGCGGCCGAATACCAAAGCCGCACTGCCGATGACGTTGAAACTCAACGGATACTCGACGGCGCAGTTCGGCAAGTGTCACGAGGTTCCGCCGTGGCAAACATCCCCGGTGGGACCGTTCACGTCGTGGCCGACGGGAGAAGGCGGATTCGAGCATTTCTACGGATTCATCGGCGGGGAGAACAACCAGTATTACCCGGCGCTGTACGAGGGCGTCGCGCCTGTCGAGCCGGACAAGACACCGGAGGAGGGTTACCACCTCACCGAAGACCTTGCCGATCACGCGATTGACTGGGTTCGGATGCAGAAGTCATTGGCTCCGGACAAGCCGTTCTTCGTCTACTTTGCACCCGGCGCTACCCATGCGCCGCACCATGTTCCGATGGAGTGGGCCGACAAGTACGAGGGCCGCTTCGCAGGAGGTTGGGACGCTCAACGCGAATCAATTCTCGAGCAGCAGAAGCAGCGGGGGGTCGTTCCCGCGGATGCGGTCCTCACCCCGCGTCCCGAGGCCATCCCGGCGTGGGAGGACATGAGTGAGGAGATGAAGCCCGTCCTCGAACGCCAAATGGAAGTCTATGCAGGATTTCTCGAACACACCGATTTCCATGTCGGCCGGCTTGTCGATGCGATCGAAGAACTCGGAGCTCTCGACAACACCCTCGTGTACTACATCATCGGAGACAACGGAGCGTCCGCAGAGGGGACGATCAACGGCGCTTTCAACGAGATGGCCAACTTCAACGGACTCGCCGCCATCGAGACGCCCGAGTTCATGGCGGAAGTGAAAGACAAATTCGGTACCAAGGACGCATACAACCACTATTCCGTGGGGTGGGCGTGGGCAATGTGTACGCCGTATCAGTGGACGAAACAGGTTGCGTCACACTGGGGTGGCACCCGTAACGGGACGATCGTGCACTGGCCTGCAGGGATTCGGACCAAGGGGGAGACGCGGTCGCAGTTCACCCACGTCATCGACGTTGCACCGACGATCCTCGAAGTCGCGAAACTACCGGAACCGACCTTTGTCAACGGCGTCCAGCAATCACCCATCGAGGGGACCAGCATGGTCTACACCTTCGACGACGCCGAAGTCGCCGAACGTCACGATCTGCAGTACTTCGAGATGGCCGGCAACCGTGGAATCTATTACAAGGGTTGGAGTGCGGTCACCAGGCACAGCACTCCGTGGCTTTTCGCGGAGGCACTCCCCGCTCTCGACGACGACGTGTGGGAGCTCTACGACGGGTCTCAGGATTGGACGCAGTCCAAAGATTTGGCGGCCGAGTTGCCGGAGAAACTCGCTGCACTGCAACGCTTGTGGTTGATCGAAGCAGTCAAGTACAACGTGCTTCCGATCGACGACCGAAGATTCGAGAGGTTCAACCCTCACATCGCGGGGCGTCCGCAGTTGGTGTCCGGGAATCGACTGGTTCTGTTTCCCGGAATGAAACGGCTGAGCGAGCACAGCGTGCTGAGTATCAAGAACCGATCATTCAGTGTCACAGCAGCAGTCGACGTCGCGGATGGCATTACTGCCAACGGTGTGATGATCGCGCAGGGAGGCAGATTTGGTGGCTGGGCACTTTACGCGCGGGAAGGCCGCGCCAAATTCGTCTACAACCTATTGGGCATGACCGAGTTCGTCATCGGTTCCGACGTTGACATTCCGGCAGGATCACACCAGATCAGAGCTGAGTTCACCTACGACGGAGGTGGTCTCGCGAGAGGCGGTGGGGTCACGATCTATCACGACGGTCGCGAAGTGGGCTCAGGTCGCGTCGAGCAGACGCAACCGATGGTCTTCTCCGCGGACGAGACCACCGACATCGGGGATGACTACGGCATGCCTGTCAGTGTTGATTACAGTGGAGCAACCACATTCAACGCACGTATCGACGTCGTGCAGATCGATGTCGGTGACGACGACCATACCCACCTCATCGATCCGGAGGAGGTGGCGCGAGTGGCGGTGTCCAGACAGTGATTCCACAGGCAAGAGCAGCAGTCACAATCTCCTGAGGGAGGGTCGCAATGCCGACCGTCATCCGTACTGTTCACGATCTGGTCCGCCACGCGCGCGGGCCGACGCACCATCACCACCATCAATCCGTGCACGAGGCGCGGCGAATGCGTGCCCACCACATTCTGGTCACGCATTCGCTCGCCTGATTTCGGGGCTACAGGTCGCGCGCCAATGCTCGTCCGGCTGCGCGGCCCGAGAAGATGCAGCCGCCGAGGAAGGTCCCCTCGAGTGCGCTGTAACCGTGGACTCCGCCGCCGCCGAAGCCCGCGACTTCACCGGCTGCGTACAGGCCGTCGAAGACACTGCCGTCGGCCTTGATGACCTGCGAATCCAGGTTGGTTTCCAAGCCGCCGAGAGTCTTGCGTGTGAGCAGGTGCAACCGGACCGCGATCAGTGGGCCGTTCTTGGGGTCCAGGATCTTGTGCGGTGCAACGACGCGCACGATCTTGTCTGCCAACAGATTACGGGCACCGTGGATGGCGGTGACCTGGAAGTCCTTGCTGTACTTGTTATCGACTTCGCGGTCGCGGGCGATCATCTCGCGTTCGATGTCCTCGTAGTCGAGGAGCGGTTCGTCGGTGAGGGCGTTCATGCCGTCGACCAGATCACGAAGGTTGTTGCGCACCACGAAGTCCGCGCCCTTCTGCTTGAACGCCTCGACCGGTCCCGGCGCGCCCTTCTTGATTCGTTCGAGAAGGAGCTTGAAGTCGCGGTTGGTGAAGTCAGGGTTCTGTTCCGATCCCGAGAGTGCGAACTCCTTCTCGATGATCTTCTGGTCGAGGATGAACCACGTGTACTCGTGGCCGCTGTCGAGGATGTACTTGAAAGTTCCCATCGTGTCGAAGCCGGGGAAGTTGGGGACCGGCAGACGCTTGCCGGTGGCGTCGAACCACATCGAGGACGGTCCGGGGATGATTCGGATTCCGTGGTTGGGCCAGATGGGATTCCAGTTCTGGATGCCTTCGGTGTAGTGCCACATGCGGTCGCGGTTGACGATGTTTCCGCCCGCGGATTCGGTGATTTCGAGCATGCGTCCGTCGACGTGCGCCGGTACTCCCGTCAGCATGTGCTTCGGAGCCGTGCCGAGTCGCTCCGGCCAGTTCTTCTTCACCAGTTCGTAGTTGCCGCCGATTCCACCGGAGGTGACCACGACGGCCTGTGCGGCGAACTCGAATTCG
The DNA here is from genome assembly GCF_030208925.1 of Rhodococcus sp. MEB032. NCBI lineage: Bacteria > Bacillati > Actinomycetota > Actinomycetes > Mycobacteriales > Nocardiaceae > Rhodococcus > Rhodococcus sp. MEB032. The sequence goes on along the minus strand of NZ_JARVSY010000010.1, from coordinate 755,304 downwards.
CCGATGGGGGTGCGTGAGCTCTTCACACCGCGCAGATCACTGGAAGGTTCGAGGACGGTTCCTCGTACACCGGTGACCGCGCCATCGGTGACCACCAACTGATCCACCTGGTGGCGGTGCTTGAACGTGACAAGGCCACGTTTCTGGGCAGCTATGACCTTGGTCAGAAAGACATCGACGACGCCAGGTCCGGTTCCCCAGGTGAGGTGGAAGCGCGGCACCGAATTGCCGTGTCCAAGAGCCATTCCGCGGCCGCGTTCGGCCCAGCCGACATTCGGCATCAGGCGAAGCCCCAGATCGTGCAGGTACTGACGCTTGTCGCCGGCCGCGAACTCGACGTACGCCTTGGCCCACTGACGCGGCCAGTGATCTTCGCGGTCGCGGTCGAATCCCGCTGTGCCCATCCAGTCCTGCATCGCCAACTCGAGGGAGTCCTTGATGCCGAGTCGGCGTTGTTCGGGGCTGTTCACGAGGAAGAGTCCGCCGAGAGACCAAAATGCCTGCGCGCCGAGGTTGGCAGCGTTCTCCTGTTCCACGACAAGGACTTTGCGGCCCGCGCGCGTCAGTTCGTAGGTGGCGACCAGTCCCGCCAGCCCTGCCCCGACAACGATGACGTCAGCTTGTTCGCTCACGACAACTCCTCTTCCGATTGGTTGTTCTGGATTATTTCGCTGTAGGACAGCAGAATTCGAGTGAAGATATCGCGGCGCAGTGCAAAGGCGGCGTTGGTGTCGGTATCGACGAGGCACTGCACGCTGGTGCCGTCGTGCACTGCAACCAATGCCCGTCCCAACGCCGTCGGGTCGCCGACGATTGTTCGCCCGACATCGCTGAGTGCGGACTCCACGATGGGCAACAGGGTGCGAAGGATCGCGTCTTCACGGTCGGCAAGGGCTTTGCGAAGTGCCGGGTTACGGAGCGCGTGGGCTGTGAATTCCGCGTTGATCCGGTACCACTGGGGGTCGACCGGAACCACCGCCACGATCCGGGCGACAGCGGCATGGATGTCGACGGTGTTGCCGGCGGTGATCGACTCCGTCGCCAGCCGTAGATCGGCGAGCATTGATGCAGATCGCTGCTCCCACATCGCGAAGAACAATTCGTCGAGTGAATCGAAGTTGGAGTAGAACGCGCCTCGGGAGTATCCGGCGCGTTCGCAGATCTGCTCGACCGTGGCGTGCCCGAACCCGGATTCGGAGAAGACATCTGCAGCCGCGTCGAGCAGACGCTGCCGGGTCTGACCACGGCGTTTGGTGACACGCTTGGCCGGCGAGTTGTCCGTTCCAGTCGTCATCGGCGCCTCCGTCAGGGTGGGACCCCAAACGATACACCGATGTATCCGATGCGCAGGCGTATCTCGATCTGTTCTTCTTCGCAGGTATTTCTATGCATATCTAGTAAATGTGCAAGAGAGGTGAATATTCAGATGTGATCGCTATAGATGCAGATCACGCTTCCTGATCGCCGCAGTGGCGACGACGCTGATCGCCGAGGTGGCCACCAGATATCCACATGCCAGCCAGGGCGAACCGCCACTGGCGCCGATCAGTGCCGTCAGAATCAGAGGTGTGACGCCGGAGGCGTAGATACCCGAGAACTGGTAAACGACCGACAACCCGGTGTACCGGATTTCTGTGGGGTAGAGGCTCGCATACAGCGTTCCCTGGGCGCCGTAGAACAAGGCATGAATCACTCCGAAGACCACGACCATCGCGACTCCGAAGAGCAGGAGATTCTCGGTACCGAACAGTGCGAAGGCGGGGAAGATCGCGAGGCCGTACGCGGCGATGCCCACGATGTAGACCCGTTGCGGGCCGAACCGATCAGCGAGTGAACCGGAAAACGGCAGCAAGATCGCCATCACTACTGCGGCCACGGTGACCACAAGAAGTACCGGAACCTTTTCGAAATGCAGAGTCTTGGTTGCATACGTGATTGCAAAGACGCCCCAGGTGTTGAACGCGGCGCCCTCGCCCCAGCGAGACAGCATGCCCAGTACGGTGTTTCGCGCGACTCTTCCTTGAAAGACTTCCCTGAGCGGGGCGGATGAGCGCTGTTCGAGGTCGCGAACGGCCTGAAATGCCGGCGTCTCGTCGACCTTCAAACGGACCACCAACCCCACGATCACGAGTACCAAGCTCAGAACAAAGGCTATGCGCCAGCCGAAACGGAGAAACTGTTCGTCGTCGAAGACCGTTTGAAGTAGTGCGAACATTCCTGTGCCCAAAGCCAAGCCGAGAGCCAGTCCGATCTGCGGGATGCTGCCGAACAGCCCGCGCTTCTTCTCCGGACTGTGTTCGACCGCCAGAAGAACGGCTCCGGCCCACTCACCACCGAGAGCAAATCCCTGCAGGATACGAAGCAGCAGAAGCAGAATCGGTGCAACGACCCCGATTTGAGCTGCGGTCGGAAGGACACCCATGAGCGCCGTCGCGATACCCATGATGAACATCGTGAGGGCAAGCGTTTTCTTGCGCCCGATGCGATCGCCGATGTGACCGAACACCACTCCGCCGATGGGGCGAACGAGAAAGCCGACTGCGAAGGTCGCAAAAGAGAGCATGGTCCCGACGAACGAACTCTGGTTCGGGAAGAACAGTTGGTTGAAGACCAGACTCGCGGCCGTTGCGTAGAGGAAGAAGTCGTACCACTCGACCGTCGTGCCGAGCAGGCTCGCGGCGACGACGGTTCTCAATCTGGATCGCCGCTCGTCGTCGGTCTCGTTCGAGAACGGTGAATTGTGCTCGACTTCGGCAAACGTGGTCATCGGAGCCCCCGGGTCGCGGTGCAAATTCACGAAGGTATCGCCGGAGCCGAAAGTGGGCACCCCTAGCGATCAGGGTGATTTCAACCCTGTTCTTCGAGGTGGACTGTGGTTGTAATGACAGAAGAGTTCTGCCTGTTCGTCGACGAAAGGAATCACCGTGTCACTGCGCTTCCACTGGTTCTTGCCTACTTACGGTGATTCCCGGAATCTGATGGCGGGTGGGCACGGCAGTTCGATGTCCGGTGATCGTCCGGCGACGCTGAAATACCTCAATCAGATCGGCGCGGCCGCCGAGACGAACGGCTTCGAAGCTGTCCTCACGCCGACCGGCGCGTGGTGCGAAGACGCATGGCTGACGACGGCGATGATGCTCGAGACCACCGAGACACTCAAGTTTCTGGTTGCTCTGCGCCCGGGATTGCTCAGCCCCACGCTTGCCGCTCAGATGGCCGCAACCTTCCAATGGCAGTCGGGCGGTCGTCTGCTGCTCAACGTCGTGACCGGCGGGGAGGACCACGAGCAGCGCACGTTCGGTGACTTCCTCGACAAGAACCAACGGTACGCACGATGCGGCGAGTTCCTCGACGTGATCCGCCAGTTGTGGTCCGGTAACGGTCCGGTTGATTTCTCCGGCGAGTACGTCAACGTGGAAAAGGCTACGCTGCAGCGTATTCCGGATCCGGTACCGCCCATCTTCTTCGGCGGATCGTCGCCGGCGGCCGGAACCGTCGCATCGCGTTACGCGGATACGTATCTCACGTGGGGTGAGACGCCGTCCGCTGTTGCCGCCAAGATCGCCTGGATCCGCGACCTCGCGGAAGTCCAAGGTCGTCACCTCGACTACGGAATCCGTCTGCATGTCATCAGCCGGGACACCTCGGAACAGGCATGGGCAGAAGCGGATCGGCTGCTCAGTGCGCTCGATCCGGCGACCGTCGAGCAGGCTCAGGCGAGTCTTGCGCGATCCGGCTCCGAAGGTCAGCGTCGAATGCTCGAATTGCACGGCGGCGGTTCGGCTTACAAGGAGGGCGTCGGAGCGAGGTCGCTGGAGATTGCGCCGAACCTGTGGACCGGCGTCGGATTGGTGCGAGGGGGTGCAGGCACCGCATTGGTAGGTTCGCACCAAGAAGTGGCTGATCGGATTGCCGAGTACGCGGCGATCGGCCTGGATCACTTTGTATTGTCGGGCTATCCCCATCTCGAAGAGGCGTATCAGTTCGGTGAGGGTGTGCGTCCGATCCTCGAAAAGCGTGGATTGGTAGCACCGCACGGTTCGGTCGGCGGACCGGTGCGAACGCCCTTCGTCTCCAGTGGGAACTGAGTCGAACAGCAAGCTCTTCGAGAAGGGGACGTTTGTCCCGATCTTTCGGGCACGGCCTCCCTCCGGGACTATTCACGCAATTCGGTCAGTAGATCCGTTCTAGGCTGCGCACTGTTGCCGAACTCAAGGCGCAGTACGAAAGGATCCTCGATGAAGCTGGGCACGAGTGGAGTACGTCGCGTCGTGGGAACCGTGGCAGTCGCCGCTGCAACCGCGGCAGGCGTCGCGATGGTCAATCCTGCAACTGCGTCGGCCGAGGTGGTCCCGCCGGTCGTCTCGTACAAGGTGACCGGAAACGATCTGGCGCTGACGATCACGAACAACAACACGGGCATTGCCCCGTTGTGCCAGGCGTTTGTCGTCAACGCCGCGGATTCTGCTGCCGTGCTTGATGATCCGCTCAAGCTGCTCGATCCGAACCTTGTGGTGTACCCCAAGATCACCGACCCGTCCTCACTGTTCGCCGTCGGTAAGGGGCAGACGGTCACCAACACCGTGACCGATGTTCCGGACGGAACCTACGCCGTGCTCGGTGCCTGCTCCGATCTTCTCGATCTGGAGACGTTGGGTAAGCCTGTTCCTGGCGTGCCGAGCCTCGTTGTCATCGGTGGACCGTTCAGCGGCATCAATACCGGAAGCCTGAGCGACCTGTTCGGCAGCGGCAGCCTCGAAGGACTTTTCGGGTAGCTCACCGTCTGTCTCCCCAATTTTCCGACTGAGCGGTCTATTCTTCAGGCATCTGGTGATCTGACCGACTTGCCTGGAGGTTCGGAAATGCGAAGTCGTGGATTCAAACGCGCTCTGGGAAGCATTGTCGCGGCGTCGGCCGCCGTCGTGGGACTTGTTGTCATGACTCCGGCGACGGCGTCGGCAGCACCGGCGATTCTCCCGCCTCCGGTGTCGGTGAGCGCAGCGGACAATGCGATCACCTTCACCATCACCAATCCGAACCCGCGGTTCAGCTTCATCAACTGCACAGTGGCGATCCTCAACGCCAGGGATGTCCCCGACGTGATCCGCGATCCGGCAAAGCTGCTCCAGCCCGGCGTGTTGGTGTATCCGACCGTCAGCAACATCCTCGATCTGTTTGCCGTTTCGCCTGGGCAGACGATCACGCGGACCGTCGGGAATCTGCCGGCCGGGGTGTACGCCGTTGCGGGAGCGTGCGTTCGACTGCTCGATCCGACCAACCCCACTATCGCGATTCCGCAGGCCGTTGTGGTCGGCGGCTGGTTCGAGGGCGCCGGAACCGGAAGTCTCTCAGGTTCTTTGGAGGACCTGGGATACAACACGGTCCAGGACTTGATCGACGCGTGGAATCGGATCAGCTCGGGAAGCAGCGGCGGCAGTTTCCAGTTCGACTACCAAGGTGGCTCGGATTTCGAGGTAGTGGGTCCTACGTCGTAGTCGGTCCGGCTCACTTGCGCGCGCGGTGGCGTCGCACCGCGTCGCGATTTGCACACGTGGGGGAGCAGTACCGCTGATTGCCGTTGCGTGAGGTGTCCGCGTAGATGTTGGTGCACTCGTCCAGGGTGCACCGACCTAATCTGTGCATTCCGCGGCCGACGAGGTGCAGCGCCGTGCCTACCGAGAAGAGTGCCTTGAGGACCTCGGCGAGCGACTGTTGGGGATCGCGGTAGTGCAGATGCCACCCGTCGTTGGCGTGGTTGGTCATGCGCGGATACGCCGACGCTTGCTCGAGCATGACGTTCACCAACTCGGCGCGGGCAGCCTCCTCCGTGACGTCGACGATTTTCGACCACTCGATCAGAAGGTCGAGGGTCTCGTCGAGGTCCTTCTCGGCGATGGGGAAATCGAGAATGATGCCTGCATCGACGCAGCGTTCGACGAGTTCGGCCAAGGTCTCGGGATTTCGATTGGCCAGGTCGGCGGCCAGCGTCACCGCATATTCGCCGTAAGGGTTGAGATGCACAATGCCATTACATCATGCTCGTCGTATGAAGAAAACAGATTTCGCGCCGATAAGTTGCATCCACCGCTGGGAGATCGAATCTCGGCATCGGACCAGCGAGGGGACGGTCACCTACCTGCGCTGCCATTGTGGGTCGTGGCAGACCTTGCTCGCCGAATGGGTGTCGGGCGGTGCGGGCTCGGCCGTCGCTGCGCCGATCAAGGTCAGGTCCAGGTAATGGTCAGCTAATCGCTCCGTTTTGCCTCGGGTGACATGGAACGTGTTCTAGATTCAGGGTTGTATGCCTCGGTATCGCGGCGCAGACTCTGAAAGGGAAGACGATGCAGTTCAACCTCGCTGATGTATTCGAAACCGTCGCCAGCTCGGTGCCTGATCGCGTCGCCTTGACTTACGAGGGAGAGAACTTCTCCTACGCTGAGCTGGACGCGGAAGCCAACCGAACGGCCAACCTGCTCGCGCAAGCCGGCATCTCGCGCGGCGATCATGTAGCCCTGTTCCTGAAGAACAGCGTCGAACATGTCACGTCGATCCTCGGGTTGATCAAGATCCGTGCGGTCCCGATCAACGTGAACTACCGGTACACGCCCGCCGAGCTCGAGTACATCTTCACCAACTCCGACTCGGTCGCAGTGGTCGTGGAACTCCCCGAGCATCAGCGTGTCCTTGCTTCCCTTTTCGGTGCATGCCCGAAGGTGAAGACGGTGATCGTGATCGGCGAGGTCGAGGCCGAACTGGTCGCTGCCGCGAAAGCGCATGAAGTGTCGGTGGTTTCCTTCGACGACGCTCGCGAGATGTCACCGGTAGGGGAGTTCGATTCTCGTTCGGGCGACGACGTGTACCTGCTCTACACCGGCGGGACGACCGGATACCCGAAGGGTGTCATGTGGCGTCACGACGACTTCTTCCGTAAGCCGCTCTCCGGCGGAAATCCGTACGGCGAGGAAGCTCGACAGGACCTCGCCGAGATAGCCAGCGCTGCAAAGGAATTTCCGGAACTCTCGTTCCTCATTGCCGCCCCCCTCATGCACGGCGCAGCGTTGTATTCGCTGTTCACCTTCCTCACCCTCGGTGCCCGCGTGGTTCTACGACGAGAATTCGTTGCGGAGAAGGTCGTCGAAGCGATCGAGAAGGATTCGGTACAGGTGATCCTGATCGTCGGTGACGGCATGGGACTGCCGTTGGTCGACGAGATGGAACGACGCAAAGACGAGGTCGATTTCAGCAGTCTCTTCTCGATCACGTCAGGTGGTGCGATCTGGTCCACCAGCGTTCGAGACCGCATGCTGGCGGTGAAGCCGGACCTGCTGTTGCGGGACAACTTCGGAGCCTCGGAGTCCGGTAATGACGGCGCCTTCTCCATCGACGAGGCGGGAAATCTGCGAATGCCGCCCTCGCCGAACATGATCCTGGTCGACGAGCGGCTCGAAGAGATCCCCGCCGGCTCCGACGACGTGGGCTACATCGCGCGTATCGGAAACGTCCCGCTCGGGTACTACAAGGACGAAGAGAAGACCGCCCGCACGTTCCCGACCCGCGCTGACGGCACCCGTCTTTCGGTGCTCGGCGACATGGGCAAGGTCGAAGCGGACGGCACGATTGTCTTCCTGGGCCGCGGCTCACAGTGCATTAACACCGGCGGCGAGAAGGTTTTCGCCGAAGAGGTCGAGGCTGCCCTTCACGCGCATCCGGCGATCTCCGACGCGCTTGTCGTCCCCGCACCCGACGCGCGCATGGGGCAGCAGGTTGCCGCGGTGATCGCGACCTATCCCGAGTCCGACGAGCTGACTCTCGAAGCGGTTCAGGAACATTGCCGTAAGACGTTGGCCGGTTACAAGGTGCCGCGCACGATCGTGCTGGTCGATGAAGTCAAGAGGACCCCGGCCGGTAAGGCGGACTACCGCTGGGCGACGACACTGGCGTCGTCCTAGCAGTGTGGAGTGGGTGGCGACAACCTTTCACACGGATTTCACCACGACATAAGAGACATACCGGAAAGATGGCGCAGAGTAAGTCGTTCGCGCCTTGCGTCGTCACTCCACGAAAGGGTCTCAGCTCATGCTCATCATCGGAATACTCCTGTTCGGGATCGTCATCGGAGCGGGAGCCCAGCTGATTCTGGGGAAAACGACCGCACGAGTGGACTGGACCTTCGCGTTCATCGCGGGAATCGGTGGTTCGCTGGTCGGCGGATTGCTCGTGAGTTTGATTGCAGGCGACGGATTATCATTGCGCCCGAGCGGCATCCTCGGGTCCCTTGCCGGCGCTGTCATCATCACCGCGGGGTGGCAGTGGTACCGCGGGAGGAACGCAACTACAACTACGCGTCCGTCTGATCGCTGATTTCCACAGTTCCGTCAGGGGACGGAGAGCGTCGACATATGACCGAACTACTCGATGAAGTCCTCACCGCACATGGCGGAGTCGAACGTTGGCAGTCTGTTTCAGCGATCACGGCACGGGGACGTTTGGGCGGTCTGCTGCCTCAGCGCTTCCCCGGCAACAAGCTGGCGAAGTTCACGGTCGAGGTTGAAGTCGCCGAGCAACGCACTGTCCTCCAAGACTTTCCGCGTGTCGGCGAGTGCGCTGTGTTCGACAAGGGCGTCGTGCGGTTCGAAACTCGTGACGGCGAAGAACTCGGGAGGCGAACCGACCCACGTCCAGAGTTTTTCGGGTTGAGTGGAGTCCGGCGCAACCTCCACTGGGACGCGCTCGACACCGCTTACTTTGCCGGCTACGCCTTTTGGAACTATCTGAACGCACCGCTGCTGCTCGCCCGCGACGACATCACTGTCACCGAAGCCGAACCTTGGCAGGAATCCGGGCAGCAATGGCGACGACTACAAGCAACATTTGCGCCAGAAATCGACACCCATTGCCGGCAGCAGACCTTCTATGTCGACAACGGTGGCCTCATCCGCCGTCACGACTTCGTCGCCGAACCGGTAGGCAGCTGGGCGAAAGCTGCTCTCTACTGTGACCATCACCGTCAGTTCGACGGTCTCACCTTTCCCACTCGACGGCGCGTTCTCCCGCGGGGCCCAGGCAGTCGCGTTCTCTCGCGGCCGACCCTCCTGGCGCTCGACTTCGACGACATCGAGATCAAGCGATGAAAATCAGTTCTCGGTTACCTGTTGTCGAGTGTGAACAAACGGAACACGGTCCGCATGCACAGAACGACGCCGACGAAGCCCAGTACCGCACTCGCGAGTGCATAGCCCGACAGCTGAGGTGTGAGTTGTGGTCCGCCAGGTACGAACAGCAGGATCGCCGCGACGATCAGCGCGGTCACTCCCGCCGCCATACCCAGGGCGTTGTTCGCCGACCGTCGTAGCCATCGCCTGTCGTCGGGGTGTGCAACCGAGCGAGTGCGAAGTGTGAAGCTTCCCGACGCGATCGAGGTCGCGATCTGATCGAGCTGACCAGGCAGGCGCCGGACCACCGCGGTTGTGACCGCCGTCGTCGACAGGATTGCCTGCGCGGCTGCAGTCGGGCTGGCGACATGGGTCAACAGTCGGGGTACTTCGGCCCGAACAGCAGCGACGAGGTCGATCTGCGGATCCAGGAGCCGCAGGGCGCGCTCCAAGGACGCGAGCGAACGGAAAGCGGCGGCGACGTCTCCCGGCACTCCGATTCGGTGTTCGCGAAGCACGGTGAACATTCGCGCGAACGATGCCATGGAAACATTGGGTTGGACACTGAGCAGGGTGATCTCTCGGCCCACCTGGTGACGTAGTGCTCCGCGATCAACTTCGGGCGGCACGTCGAATGCCATCAGCATCGCGTCGACTGTCGCCACCGGATCACCTGCGAGGGCAGCGTTGAGGAGCACGGCGAACAAGATCCGTGTCTCGCCGTCCAGAACCCCTACTGCGCCGAAGTCGAGGAGCCCGACCCGGCCGTCATCGAGGATCATGATGTTGCCGGGGTGCAGGTCCGCGTGAAACACGCCGTGGACAAAGATCCCGTCGAGCAACGACGCAAGAAGTTCGTTGGCGATGCTGCTGCGGGTGTCGCGGTCGAGGCCGGTGAGCGCCGACTCACCGTCGGAGAGCGGTGTGCCGTGAAGACGTTCCATCACGAGCACCCGTCCGCTACTGAGGTTGGGGTAGATGTGCGGAACGACGATATCCGGGCGGTTCGACATGGTGGAAGCAATCGCGCCGGTATTCGCTGCTTCGGTGCGGTAGTCGAGTTCCTCGAGCAGTGACGTGACGAGGCCCCCGGCGAGTCGGTGAACGCCGATATCGCGTGCCCAGGGAAAACGGGTCTCCGCGCGGGATGACACGCGAAGGAAGATATCGCAATCCACGCTCACTTGTGCGCTCGCCTCGGGCCGTTGAACCTTCACCACAACGTCGACGCCTTCAACGGTGCGCGCGGAATGTACCTGTGCGACAGAGGCGGCGGCGAACGGCTCCACATCGAACCATGCGAACACCGACTCTGGTGCGTCGCCGAGTTCCGATGCCAGTAGCTCCGCAATGCGGACTGGATCAGCCGGTCGTGCCGAACTTTGCAGAGACGAGAGAGTGCGAGCCAACTGGGGTGGTATGAGGTCGTCTCGCGTGCCGAGGATCTGTCCCAGCTTGACGAAAGTGACACCGCACCGGTTGATTACTTCCACCAGCGCGTCCCCGAACTGAGGCGCTGATGGCCCAGCACGGAGAGCGGGCCCGCCTCCCGCTCGCACGACGATGCCCATGATCTGGACGTATCGCTTGGTTCGTCGCCACGATTTGCGGCTGCGCTGCAATGCTTCTGGCGGTCCGGGGATGGACCCTGTTGGAAGGACAACTTCGAGGAAAACCAATGCGGCCAGGCATGCTGCGAACACCCAGAGCGCGACAACTCCGAAGAATATGAGCGCTGTTCCTACGCTCACCAGAAGTTGATCGTCCTGGCTGGCAATTCCTGCAAGTGTTGCGACGTATCCCGACAGTGGAACCCCCACCGAGAGTGCTATCACCGCGACCGCAAGGGTTCGCGGCCATCCGACTCTCGTCCCCAGCGTTCGTCGCATCACGCCCGCCAGTGCTGCTGCAAGAAATGGCGTCGTGACGATCCAGACCATCAAGTCCATTGCGATAGCGTACGGGTTCGCAATCTGCGATACATCCAGGAAAACCCCGAGCCCACCCCGACTGCCGGGTAACAAGCCCGACAGTGCCCAAGCGTCGAACATGCTTGGGCACTTCGGTGTTCATTCGCTCCGATGTCGACTCGTCCTGATCGACCGTCCAAAACTGCGTTCACTGACCATCCGCGAGGCCGAACTGCGCATCATGCTCGTCAGCGATGTCCCGGCCACCTTTCGCGAGGAGCAGTACAGCCGAAGAACAGGCTGCGATGGACGCCGAGCAGAAGTGAGACCGAGTGGACTCCTTTAAAGAATGGGGCCGCCGGTGAACAGGTTGACGAGACTCACCGCGAAGAACTGGACGATCGCTATGGCGGTGGCAAACGGGTCGCCCGCATACGTAGCTTGGTTGACCCATTCGTTGAATGCGTTGATCGAACCCATTGTGATTCCTCCTGAATAGTGATGGCGTGACTGATTGAAACTGGTGGTGCGACACTCGACACGAGGGACGTCAGTACGGACCCAGCGCAGTTGGGCATATGAGGCCACGAAAGGTCAGTGACGAGCGCCGACAGTACGCTGCGGTTGCGGCCCTCTGTGTTTCGAATGTAGTTCCCCGACTTAGGAATACCGTGAAGGACGGGCGGATTCGGTTACGAGTATCCCGCGACAGACGACATCGTCAATATTATGATGTCGGCAACAAGCGCGACGACGGCACCAATCGGATTCTGGACAATCCACGAAATTACTTCAGTCATGTTCTCGGTCCTTCCTTAGCGTAAGACGCGTGATCGAATACTCGACCAGCTATTGCAGTACCCGGCCCCGTTCGGCGAATTAAGCCTTTGCCGAAAATGATTGGCGCAAACAGATAGATCGCACACCGGGGCGTTGAATCAACTCGCCCAATCGTTGCACCTCTATGCTCGGGGTTCGATTCGTTACCAACATCTTTCGGAGAAGGGGTGATCAGTCCCATCAGCGATCGGTACCCCGCGTGCGAAACCCTTTTCCGTAAACACCTGCCCAGCAACGTCGTAACGTCAGAAGTGGCAGTTGGCGAGGCCGACCGTCTTCTCGAGATCGTGGCGAGTTTTGCTGGGCAGATGTGACACTACCTCGCGGTCTCGCCGGATCAGTCTTCCTTTCGGACATCGATGGCTGTTCTTCGTGTGGTTGTTACACAATCGACGGAATCGCTGTTGGGGGTGGCGATGCGCAGCTATTTCCCCTGCGAATCTTCAGGAATTGCCTGCGACACCCGTGGATACGGATCCTCGATCTCCACCGAGCGCAATTCCGTGTGCCGACAAACATCGCAGTGCTTCCGACCGGATCGATGCACCCAGAACCAATCGCCGTCACGCACAAAGGGCCAGACGGTTCTGGGAAAGACCCAAGCGCTCCTGCAGTTCCCGGCGATCTGTTGCGCCAGTTCGAGTTCACACTTGATCTAACTGGTCGACGCATAGTGGTGTACCGGTAGCCAAAAGAGTCCCGCCGGTCGGTTAGTGTTGACGGTGAGATACGACGCGGAGGTGGCTGTGAGAATCTGGAACTGGTTGATGCTCAAAATTTCAGCAATCGGTGGGTCGCCGAAGTTTCGGAAGACAGTCGACAGTCCGATTTGGGCGGGCGCCAATGACCGCAAGCTCTGACTGAGCGGGCGGCAGATTCTCCAATTTGCAATTGCCGACCTGAAACTGCGAGCACGCTCACGGCCTGCTGCGACGGGAACGCGACTGTCGACCTGAATTTATCCGCAATCGATATGGGAGGGCTTGTGGGAGTCTGGGGTCCGGGAAACTTTGACAGTGACACCGTCGCGGATGGGTTGGGGGCCCTGACCGGTCGAATCGTGGACGACATCACTGCCGAGTTCGAAGACGATTCGAGTCTGGAGCCGGATGAATGGGGCGGGGAGATGGTGCCGGCGTGGCTCGAGATCCTCACCGATATTGCCCAGACGAAACGAGTCGGTGTGACGTTTCCATCCACGCAAGTGCTGATCGACTGGCGCGATCGATATCTGCGCGTGTGGGATGGCTACATTGACGAACTCGAACCGGACGAGGATCACAAGGTCGCTCGACGTGCAGTGCTCGTCCATACTTTCGAACAGGCGGTCGCCCTCGCAGCCGAGCGCGAACAGGCATAAACCTGGTGCGGCCGCGCTACTGACCATAGATCCGTCAGTTCCCCGGTGGAACGACGGTGAACGTGAACCCTCCGGAAGTCATTGCGTTGGCTTCTTCGAACATCGAACAGGGAGCTTCGGCGGCGTCGGTCGCCAATGCTCGGGCAGCGCTGGGGGTTCGACCTCGGGCCGTCACCGCGAGCCCAGGTACGTCCGCATCTGTGATCGTCAATCGGACTCGTGGTCGGAAGCACTGCCACCGAGTATCTGCGCGAGGAGATGGTCTTCGTCCACCACAGACCTCCCGCCACGACCAAAACGGCGGCGGCAACGGCCACCATTACCTGACCGCGGTGGTCGGAGAGGAATGTTCTCCTCTGTCAGTTGTACCGCCTTGGCCAGCTGATTGACCGGCTTCATCACCACCTTGTCGGCGGCTGGTCCGCGAGATCACGTCCGCTTCGCGTCGTCATGATTGCGGACGAACTTCATGAGTCGGGGAATCACCCGATCGGGTATGTGTCCCAGGATTCCGTGGCCGGTTCCGGCATAGATCTCCACTTCGGCTTCAGGTACAAGATCAGCTAACCTCGCGGCCACCTGCTCGGGGTTGGAGACCACCGTCTCAGCACCGGAGATTACGAGCATGGGAACCGAAATCGACTGCACTTCTGCATCCTTGAGCATTCGTGCCCACCCGATACCGGGCCGGTAGTTCAGCGCTTCCTTGGCGAGGGCGAACTCGAGGTCGCCGAGAACGTACCCGGGGGACAGCCAATCGTTGAGCTTGCGAATATTCTTGTCGGTGCGGCGCATACCGGCGCGGACCATCTTCAGCAGCACACGCCACGAGGGCTTGTCGAAGACTCCACCCGGTTCGATGAGCGTCACACTCGCCAGTCGTTCAGGAGAATGAAGTGCTACGAGAACGGCATGCCACGCGCCCTGCGAGTAGCCGACCAGGTGGACGCGATCGACCTCGAGTTCGTTCAATACCTCGCTGATCCAGGTGGCGAAGTCGGACTCCCCGGTCAGTGGAGAAGTCTGGACACTGAGGCCTGGTGTGCCGATCGTGTCCAGTGCGTACACGACTCGGTCTCGGCACAGGTCCTCGATGACGATGTGCCATTGCAGACAATTGGCCCCGAGAGAGTGCACCAGGACGATCGGCGTCTCCGTGCCGGTCCCCGACCTACGGACATGGGTGGTTCCGAACGATGTCGGCACGTCGAGTTGTGTCGACGGAACCGGCCAGGTGCTCTCCAGTTCTCGGTAGATGCTCTCGTACGCCTGCTTTGATGCTTCGTTCTTGAATCGTCCGATCTTCGGCATGAGCCTCCCTCTCGCTGCATTCAATTTTGATGGTATGACCGTATCACTAATGCGGTACGTGCGTATCATTAACGGGTCAAAGTCATCTATATCGAAAGGGGAAGGACAGCCTAATGCCGCGACTGGTCGACCATGAAGTGAGGCAACGGGAGATCACCGACGCGGTGCGGCGAGTAATTGTCGACGGTGGGCTCGCGGCGGTGACATTTCAGTCCGTTGCTGCCGAGGCCGGGATTTCGGTGCGACTCGTGCAGTACTACTTCGGCACGAAGCGGGAATTCCTTCTCGCGACGCATCAAGCTGTGCGTCAGGATGCGGGTGCTCGCTTGATGCAGGAGTTGTCTGTTCTTGGCGCGGAAGCGACACCCCGCGAGGTTATTTCAGCGTTCCTTGTTGGCATGCTCCCACTCGATCGACAACGTCGGGAGGAAGCGATTGTTCTCGGCGCCTTCCACGCTGCCGCACTGACCGGACAAGGAATCGCCGCCGAGGAAACCCTCACTGCCCCAAGAGAGTTGACAGCGCTCATTTCCGGCCAGCTTCAACGAGTGACCAATCGGGACGCGGTTGCGCCGTCAATGGATCCCGACCTCGACGCCGAGCTCATTCTGGCGGCTGTCGCCGGGCTCGCCCAGGGGATGCTTCCCGGCTACGCCACAGCAGAATTGGCGGTCCAGTTGGTTGAGCGTCTCCTCGATCGCATTCTCGGGCCGACGAGACCTCAGGCCACGAATCAACCCGAAGTCGGCCGCCGTTAGTATTCCGGGATGTCTCCTGTGAACCCAGCGCTCGCCGGCCGGGTGTTTCCCTCGTCTTCGTACCTTGTCGGGCGCGAGAAGATTCGCGAGTTCGCTCTGGCGGTGCGTTCGAGCAATCCCTTGCACCATGATGTCGGTGTCGCCAGGGAGGCCGGGTTCGTCGATGTCATCGCACCGACAACATTCACAACCGTTGTCCAGCAACGAGCGATCATGGCACTGCTGCGCACGCCGGATACCGGGCTCGATCCGACTCGTGTGGTCCATACTTCCGAGAAGATCGAGCATCAGCGTCCGATAGTCGCCGGCGATGACCTGTCTACGACACTGACGATTACAGGGGTGACAGTGCGTGCAGGCAGTGCGATCCTGTCGACAGTTTCCGAGATCCACGACGTGACCGACGCTTTGGTAGCAACGGTCACCTCGACGCTGCTGGCGCGAGGAGAAGGCGCATGACCGTACCCGTCGTGCCGGTTTTCGAAAACCTCGTCCTCGGTGACATCGTCGCGAAGGTTGATCTGGTCCTCACTCGTGATGACCTAGTTCGCTACGCCGGTGCCTCCGGCGACATGAACCCGATCCATTTCAACGACGCAATCGCTACTGCGGCTGGGCTACCGGGAGTTCTGGCGCACGGAATGCTCACTGCCGGAATTGCTTTGCAGGCTATCGTCGACTGGGTTGGTGACCCGAGCGGTGTGATCTCGTATGAAACTCGCTTTACTCGGCCCGTCGTAGTCGATGCCGTCGATGGTGCTGATCTCTCCATCACTGCGAAGATCGCGCGAATCGACGCCACGATGCGGACAACGCGGATCGATGTCACAGTCACGCACAAGGGCCAGACGGTTCTGGGAAAGACCCAAGCGCACCTTCAGTTCCCGGGCGCCTGACAGGATTGCGGGCTGTCACTGGTCACATCGGGACCTACGCATCCGGGCGGGAGATCAACTGCATTGTGGCGCAGCACTACCGGAAAGACACCAACAGCTCGTCCGACGCTTGCATCGGTGCGTATCCGTCGGCGATGACGCGCCGACAGCCGTCGATCTCGACGGTGAGTAATCGTTCCTCGTTCGTGGGACGGTCCACGTAGATCGTCGACGCCACCTCGGTGGCCACCGCGTCACAGTCGGGAGCGGGTGGAAGTCCGTCGAAGGTTTCCGTCGTAGACGATGTGCCTACGAATTCGGTGGAGGAGAATCGGCAGAAAACGCTGCCCGCCGACAGCGATGTCAGCGCCGTTGTACCTGTCGTGGCTGGTCGGTAGGTCGGCCTGCAATGCGACAGTTCGTAGATCTGATCGTCGGACAACGCTATTCGGTGTTCGGTACTGCCGACCGGTGTCAGTTCCTTGATGGCGGCCAGGCCACCGGGTTTCGGTAGTCCACACGAATCGGAGGGATACCCCGGCCGAGTTGCTCGGCCTCGATCGTCGACCAACCAGAATTGCTCCAGGACAGCCAGGCTGTAGTTGTGCAGCCTTCGGGGAACCAAGTCTTGTGCGCGGACGAGCGGTTCAGCATTTCCACCGCCCGACTGAAATCGCCCTCCCAACGGTGAGCAGAGAAGCTGACGGTTCGGTCGGCTGCCACGTTGTCGCTGACAAACGGGTCGCACGTGACGGCGGCGACGGGTACGAAATCGTCTGGAACTGTCGCAGTTGGTGTCGTCTGGAGCGGGCCGATCGGATACGGGGTCGCGCACCCCAGCGTCTCGGCGTCGACTATTGCGGCAACAGGACGGTCGGGGATGGTCACGTGCCAAATGCCGGCAACAGCGAGGATGACGATCACGACTGCGAACCAACGCCAGAGCATGAGCACACCGTATCGGTCCCGATGTGCGCCGAGGCTTAGTCCTCCGTTTACCGCCGAAGTCCTCGCATCCAAATTGAGTGGATCCAGGTTGCGGCTCGCAGATATGGTCCACTGGTGGCGCATCCGAATGGTCGAAACGACAGTCCGATCCTGGTGATTGGTGCCGGCGTCGTCGGCGCGTCGATCGCGTATCACCTGGCGCGCGTTGGTCTCCGAGTCACCGTGCTGGAGCACGGCTCGGTGGCGGGAGGGGTGACCGGCAACTCCTTTGCCTGGGTCGGCCTCTCGAAGAGTGCCGCAGAAACTTACTCAGATCCGTTCCGGCAAGGCGCTGCAGTCGAAATCGACCGCCTGGAGCGCGAACTCGTCGAGCCAATCGGTTTGCGCCGCAGAGGCGCGATCACCTGGGAAGAGACGGAAGCGGAGACTCGAGCGTTCGTAGATGCTCATCGAGCACTCGGCCATCCCGTCGACCTCATCGGTAAAGAGGAAATCCTTGCTCGTGAGCCGGGATTGCGGACGGCCCCCTCGGTCGCAGCGTACGCGCCTGATGACGGTGGCGTTGACCCGGTTGCGTTCGCTCGATCGCTCCTGCGAGGTGCCGAAGAGTACGGTGCCACAGTGTATTCCGATGTCAGTGCGCTCGGGGTGCTCGCGGAGGGCATGAGAGTGTGCGGAGTAATGACTGCCGACGGTCCCGTCTACGGAACGGCCACCGTGCTCGCTGCGGGTACCGCGATTCCTGGACTCGCGGCGTCGGCGGGAGTGGACGTCGAGGTCGACGCCTCCCCGTGTTGCCTCATCAGATTCTCGACGCCCTACCCATTGGTGAACGGAATACTCTCCTCTCCGGATTTCGAGATCCGGCAATTGGACGACACGACACTGATTGCGGCTGAAGATGTTCCGGTCGGGTTCTCCGGAGATGCTCGTGAGCTTGCGGGGCCGACGCTGCGCGCGATCCGCAGTCAGCTCGAGGACGGTGACCAAGTGGAACTGATCGAGGCGGTAGTCGCTGACCGTCCCATCCCGCGTGGTGGCCGCCCGCTGCTGGGCTTCGCCGAAGGCGTGTCGGGGCTCTATCTGGCCGCGACGCATCCGGCGATCATTCTGTCCGGAGCAATTGGAGCCCACGTGGCCGGGGACTTCGCCCGAGCGTCAACCCTGGACGGTTAGACGACGACGCCGGAGCCCGGTTCGACAAGGTTCGAGCCGATATTGCGGTTCCTAGTTCTCTCTAGGACACGCGCTAGAGAGCGGGATATTCGTCTACTCGGCTTGTACCGTCGATGGGCATGGACCCCGTGCGCAATCCGTATGCCCCCGGTGCCGGTCAACGCCCGCCGGAACTCGCCGGGCGCGACAAGCAGATCGACGCCTTCGACGTCGTTCTCGAGCGAATTGCGCGTGGCCGCCCGGAACGAAGTGTTGTCCTCACCGGATTGCGTGGCGTCGGCAAGACCGTCCTGCTCAATCAGTTGCGTTCGGCCGCGATCTCCCGGAGCTGGGGGACAGGCAAGATCGAGGCGCGCCCCGATCAGGATTTACGACGCCCACTCTCGTCAGCGCTCCACATGGCAGTCCGAGAGATCGCGGTCTCCCATCGCGATCCGGAGCGGGTCGAGCAGTTCCTCGGAGTCCTCAAATCGTTTGCCCTACGCGCCACTGCGGACAAGGGAATGCGCGAGCGCTGGCAGCCAGGCATCGACGCACCCGCGATCAAAGGTCGGGCAGACAGCGGCGACATCGAGATCGACCTCGTCGAGTTGCTGCTCGACGCGTCGTCGCTGGCCAGGGATGTCGGCGTCGGGATCGCCATCTTCATCGACGAGATGCAGGACCTCGGTGCCGCGGATGTCTCGGCGATCTGCGGGGCCTGCCACGAGTTGAGTCAGGACGCGGCACCGCTGATCGTCGTCGGTGCAGGGCTTCCGCATCTGCCTGCTGTGCTGTCGGCGTCGAAAAGCTACTCGGAGCGCCTGTTCAGCTACCACCGGATCGATCGCCTCGAGCGTGAAGCTGCAGATCAGGCGCTGATTGCACCTGCCGAGCGTGAGGACGTCGAGTTCACCGAATCCGCGCTCGACGCTCTGTACGAAGCGGCTGACGGGTACCCGTACTTCGTTCAGGCCTACGGAAAAGCCACGTGGGATGTGGCGGCGTCGAGTCCGATCACGGCAGAAGACGTGCGCGTCGGCGCGCCGACGGCTGAGGAAGAACTCGCTGTCGGTTTCTTCGGATCGCGGTACGAGCGAGCAACGCCCGCGGAGCGTGAGTACATGCGCGCCATGGCCGATCTCGCCGGTGACGACGGGCCCGTCGCAACCGCGAAGATCGCCGTCGAGTTGGGGCGCAAACCGGCTTCCCTGTCGCCGGCACGGGATGGACTGATCAAGAAGGGGCTGATCTATTCGGCAGAACGTGGATCCATCGGATTCACGGTCCCGCACTTCGGCCGATACCTGCGCGGACAAGCGGAGTGAACGCGCTCGAAACCGCGTGGGATCGGGTGGCGGCGCTCAGTCCCAATCCGCCGGTGTGGGTGGTTCAACTGGCCGCGTTGATCGCCGTGATCATCGTTCTCGAACCACACCTGTGGCGGATCGCCCGCAACGTCGTCACCATCGCACACGAGGGTGCTCACCTGATCGTCGCCGTCCTGGTCGGTCGACGGTTGAAAGGTCTTCGCCTGCATTCGGATACGTCGGGTGTTGCGATCTCGTCGGGCAAACCGACCGGCTTCGGCGTCATTCTGATGACGTTCGCGGGGTACGTCGGACCGTCGATTCTCGGACTCGGCGCGGCCGGGTTGTTGGGCGCGCAGCGTGCGGTCTCGGTGCTGTGGATCGGCGTATTCGTCATCGCGGTGATGATGGTCCTGATCCGAAACCTCTACGGAGTCTTCTCACTTGCCGTGGTGGGAGCCGTGTTGTTCGGGCTCGTCTGGTGGGGGACCCAGGAGCAGCAAGTGGCCGCAGCGTACTTCCTGACGCTCTTCCTCCTCTTTGCCGGACCACGCCCGGTCGTGGAACTTCAACGGCAGCGAATGCGACGAGGCGGGGCACCGGACTCGGACGCCGACCAATTGGCCAGGCTCTCACCGATACCCGCGATCGTCTGGGTCGGGTTGTTCCTGCTCGTGAACGTCGCGGTGCTCGTGCTCGGCGGATGGTGGATTCTGCGCCCGGTGGGTGGCTGACCGGATTGATCCGTTGTCCCGTCAGGACAACGGACCAACGATTGTTGATGCTCTGCGGACGTAGTCATCGCATGAAGGCGCTCATATCGTGGAAGTCGACGAGTGGTCGTGTGGGGACTTCACGCGGCCACACCCGCAACGACGAAGACCGTCGACGATGACAAGGATTCGTTTTGGACGACAAGAACTTCCGCGGACGAACCGCGATCATGTCCGGGGGAAGCCGTGGCATCGGACTTGCCATCGCCCGTGCGATAGCGCGCCGCGGCGGAAACATCGTGTTGCTCGCCAAGACCGATACGCCGGATCCCAGGCTGCCTGGAACTATCCACACGGCTGTGGACGAGTTGAACGAGCTCGAGGGTCATGCCGTTCCGGTCGTCGGCGACGTGAGGAACGACGACGACATCGCGCGGGCCGTGGCTGCAGCGGTAGAGCACTTCGGTGGCATCGACATCGTGGTCAACAACGCGAGCGTCCTCGACATCTCGAAAACCGAAGATCTCGCGATGAAGCGATTCGATCTGATGCAGCAGGTCAACGTCCGTGGCACCTTCGCGCTCACCCGCGCGTGCCTTCCGTACCTTCGGGTTTCGGCCAATGCGCACGTATTGACGCTGTCGCCGCCGCTCAACTTTTCGCCGCACTGGTTGGGTGCTCATCCGGGCTACATGTTGGCCAAATACGGAATGACATTGGCGGCCTTGGGCATCGCCGCAGAGTATTCAGGTGCACCGATTTCGAGTAATTGCCTGTGGCCGGAGACCATGATCGCCACGGCCGCTGTCGGAAACCTGCTCGGGGGAGACGACAGTATCGAGCACTCGCGTTCACCCGAGATCATGGCCGATGCGGCTGTCGAGATTCTCGGGCGTCCCGCCGGCACGGATACCGGTCGTACAGTGCTCGACGTCGAGATCTTGCGCGAGGCGGGGATCTCGGATTTCTCGCAGTACGGCGGTGAGTCACCGTTGGCGATCGACATCTTCGTCGACGCTCCAATTCCGTGATCTCGGGCGATCTACAGGTATCTAGCCAAATCGCTAGATACCTGTAGATCTTCCTCACGCCACTTCGTGCTCGCCGCCCGGGGCAACCTTCTGAAGTCCGCGATATGCGTCGCTGGCACTTTGGCGACCGCCGATGACGGCCTCGACCTCCGCGGCAATCGGCATGTCGACACCGTATTCACGGGCCAGATCCATGACGGTGGGGGCAGTCTTGACGCCCTCGGCAACCTGGCCGAGCTTGGCTACCGCCTCCTCGACGGTCAATCCCTGCGCCAGAGCTTCGCCGACGCGACGATTGCGAGAAGTCGGAGCCATGCAGGTGGCAATCAGATCGCCGACGCCCGTCAAGCCGGCAAAGGTGCGCGGGTTGGCGCCCATCGCCTCACCGAGTCGGGTCATCTCGGCGAGACCGCGTGCGAGCACCATCGCACGAGTGTTGTCACCGACCCCCAGACCGTCAGCCATGCCCGAGGCGATGGCAACGATGTTCTTGAGGATGCCGCCGAGTTCGCAGCCGAGCACGTCGGTGTTGCGATAGACGCGGAAGACCGACGACGCGAACAGGGGTTGCAGCGCGGCGGCGACGCGATCGTCCTGGGTCGCCACGACCGATGCCGCGGCCATGCCGTCGACGATCTCTTTGGCGATGTTGGGGCCCGCGAGCAATCCGACGGGATGGCCGGGCAGGCACTCGGCGATCACTTCGGTGGGACGCTGCCGGGTGCCGGGCTCGAGGCCCTTGGACAGTGACAACACCGGGACCCACGCCCGAACCTCGTTGGCGATCTCGGCGAGGGTGGAGCGAACGGCGTGCGATGGCACCCCGCACACGAGTACGTCCGCTTCTCGGGCGGCTTCGACCAGATCCGAGGTTGCCTTGAGCCCCTTGGGAAGTTTGCGCTCACCAAGGTATTTGGAGTTGGTCCGTTGCGAATTGATCTCGTCGGCTGCTTCGGAATTGCGTGCCCACAACAGGGTCGGGGTGTTGCGGGCAGCGAGGCCGGCCACCGTGGTTCCCCACGATCCGGCACCGAGGACGACGACGCGTACCGGGCGGGCCATCAGAGTGCGCTGTTCTGGGTAGCGAGTGCTGTCATGGCGCCAAGCGTTCCACTTGCGGAGCAGTTGCGGGCCAATTCCGCCGAGTCTGTGGCTCGACTTACAGATGAGGCGGCGGTTCGGGGCTTTCGCGCATTGTTTCGACCGCTTCTGCGGATTCCGCGACGATCGAGCGCATGGCGGCTTCCGCGGCGTCGGCGTCCCCGGCCTGAATAGCAGATGCGACCACTCCGTGCAGGTGAATCGCTTCGGGGTCGGCCTCGTGGGGCATCAACGAGTGGCGGGTGCGGCCTTCGAGTATCTCGACGACGATCTGCGACATCGCCCGCAGCATCGGGTTACCGGAGGCGGCGAGCAGGGTGCGGTGGAAGTCGGAGTCATGGCCGAGATAGGCGCCGGTATCGGCAGCGCGAGAGGTAGCTGACATGCCGATGACGGCTGCAGTGAGAGCGCCGCACTGCTCAGGTGTGGCGCGAGTTGCGGCGAGTCGCGCAGCCAGAGGTTCGATGCCGGAACGGAGTTCGCTGAGGATAGACAGCTGCTCGAACCGATCAGGACCGGCCAGTTGCCAGCGGATGACATTGGGGTCGAGCGAGTTCCAGTGTTCGGAGCCCAGGATGGTGATTCCGACGCGTCGACGAACCGAGGCGAGTCCGAGGGATTCGAGAACGCGGACAACTTCGCGGATGACGGTTCGCGACACGTCGTATCGCGTTGCCACCTCGTCGGCGGAGATCGTGGTTCCCGGAGCGAGCACACCACCGACTATGTCTTGGCCGAGCTGTTCCAGCATCGAGTCGTGTAACTGCTGAAACGGGACAGAAGGCATACGTAGATCGTCCCATGCGTATGGAGTAAGCCCGGTGGAAGCCGAATAAATACTACAAATTAGTGTCTGCTCTTGAAATTGTAGGTTAATTAAGGAACAGTGACCTCAATCACTCATCGGACTGGGAGTCCCTATGAACACCACAGCATTGCTGGCGGCCGAGGTCGTCCCCGCTGGTAGTGACGCACGATTGATCATCGCTGCAGTCGCCGGCGTCGCGGTTATCATCGCGCTGATCACCTGGCTCGACCTGCACCCCTTCCTCGCACTGTCCATCGGTGCGGTTGGTGTCGGTCTGGCGGCCGGCCTCGGATCGGCCGAGTCGGTCGCGGCATTCGCGACAGGCTTCGGGTCGACCATGGGAAGCGTCGGAATCCTGATCGGTTTCGGCGCGATGTTCGGCAAACTCCTCGCCGATTCCGGCGGTGCCGACCGAGTGGTCGACACGCTGGTCGGCCGCTCCAGCACCAAGGCGCTTCCGTGGACCATGGCTCTGGTCGGCGCAGTGATCGGTCTGCCGATGTTCTTCGAAATCGGTCTCGTCCTGTTGATGCCGGTCATCATCCTCGTCGCGCGGCGTTCCGGCTTGTCCCTGATGCGCATCGCGATCCCCACCCTCGCCGGCCTCTCGGCCATGCACGGGTTGGTTCCCCCGCACCCAGGGCCGCTGGTTGCAGTCTCGGCTTTGAACGCAAACCTCGGCCTCACCCTCGCGCTCGGTGTCCTCGTCGCGATCCCCACTGTTGTTCTCGCCGGACCGGTCTTCAGTAAGTACGCCGCGCGGTGGGTCGACGTGAAGGTCCCGGATCTTTTTGTCACAGGCGAAGATCGAGGCGAGGAAGAGAAGAAGCAGCGTCCCTCGTTCGCGGCTACTCTCGCAGCGATCCTCCTCCCGGTTGTTCTCATGCTGGGCAAAGCATTTGCAGACGTGATCGCACCCGATTCCGAGGCACTACCCAAGTCCGTCCTCGACTTCCTCGGAACACCCGTTGTGGCTTTGGGTCTCGCGGTTCTGGTCGGTATGGTGCTGCTGGGTCGCGGCGGCGGAATGGACCGCAAGGCCATCTCGAAGTCACTCGAGAGTTCCCTACCTCCCATCGCAGGCATCTTGTTGATCGTCGGCGCCGGTGGCGGTTTCAAGCAGGTCCTGATCGACACCGGTATCGCCGGAGTGATCGCCGACGCGATCAAGGGCAGCAGCCTCCCCGTGCTGTTCCTGGCCTGGCTGGTAGCGGTATTGATCCGCGTCGCAACAGGTTCGGCAACGGTGGCAACAGTGACGGCGTCGGGCATCCTCGCTCCGGTTGCGGCAGACCTCTCGTCCGCACATGTCTCGCTGATGGTCTTGGCGATCGGTGCGGGCTCGCTCTTCCTCTCGCACGTCAACGACGCCGGATTCTGGTTGGTGAAGGAGTATCTGGGCGTCAGCGTGGTACAGAACCTCAAGACCTGGACCGTGATGGAATGCATCATCTCGGTATCGGGCCTGGCCGGAGTGCTCGTGTTGAGCGCATTCATCTAGGTAGGCGAGCACATGAACAGCGAAGCGGCACAGCAGAAGCAGTATCCCGTGCTCGTCCTGATGGGTGTCTCGGGTTCGGGAAAGTCGACGGTCGGCGGCATGCTCGCCGGAGCGATGGGTTGGGACCTTCAAGAAGGCGACGATCTCCACCCGCAGGCGAACATCGACAAGATGGCGACCGGGCATCCGTTGAACGACCAAGACCGCTGGCCCTGGCTCGACAAGATCGCCGTCTGGATCAAGAGCCATACCGACGCCGGTCAGCCGGGCATCGTCACGTGTTCGGCACTCAAGCGCAGCTACCGCGACGTGCTTCGCGGTGAGCACGTCGTGTTCGTGCACCTCGCCGGTTCGCGGGATCAGATCGGCCAGCGATTGACCGCTCGCCTCGATCACTACATGCCCGCCTCGCTCCTCGACTCCCAGATCTCGACACTCGAGGCCGTCGACCCGGACGAACAGGCCATCGTCGTCGACGTGGGCGGGAGTCCCGCCAAGATCGCGGAGGAGATCCTGCGACGCGTGGAGACATTCGAATACTGAGCAAGCCCGGCGTGTAAGCACCCGAGGTTCGGGTTACGGTGCTTGGGTGACTGCTGCTGAAGAAGGCCACGACGTCGATCAATTGCGTGTCGATGCCCAAGCGCGTCTGGAAGTCGCGGTGGGTGAGGGGCGTTTGACCCTCGAGGAGTACTCGGACAAGGCGGCAGTGGTGTGGTCGCCCACCGCAGATCGAGGGCAGCTCGAGCAGATCGTGCCGTTCAGTGCGGCACCACCTGCTGTGGTGTCGCCGCCGCAAGCAACGATCGTCGGTGTCTTCGGTGACACGAAGCGCTCCGGCCGTTGGTCTTTGGCGAAAAAGACACTCGCTCTGCTGTTGTTCGGGGACGTCAAGTTCGATCTGCGATCGGCAACCATCACAGCGTCCTCCTCGACGATCACCATCGTGTCGATCTTCGGGGACACGAGGCTGCGGGTTCCGGAGGGTGTTTCAGTCGAGTTGGGTGGCTTCGACCTTTTCGGAGATCGGGAATTCGACGGGGGTCGACAGGATCCCGGCCCAGGTGCACCGGTTATTCGTGTCGTCGCGTATTCGTTGTTCGGCGATCTCACCGTGCGTACCGGCTAGCTCGGACGCCGTGACCGACTTCGACTTCCACAGCGTCTGGACGCTTCCTGCCTCTGCTGACCGCGTCTACGAGGTTCTCGCGGATGCCGAACAGTATTCGCAGTGGTGGCCTCAGATACGCCGAGTCGGGACGATCGACGAGCATTCAGGCTCCATGTCCATCCGCAGCGCTGTCCCTCTGACGCTGCTGGTCTTCGGGCGACGCGAGGTGGAAGACTCAGTTGACCACTTTCTGAAAGTGCGTCTCACCGGCGCAATGACCGGGTGGAGTAGCTGGGCGGTGCGCCCCGCTGGATCTGGTTGCACAGCCGAATTTCGGCAACAGGTAGCGGTGTCCGGAGCGCTTGGTCTGGCCGCGAAGGTCGCGAAGCCGCTGTTCGAGTGGAATCATGAAGCGATGATGCGTGGAGGGCACCGCGGACTGTGCGCATATCTCTCCCGGCCGTGATCGCGACCAGAACTTGCACACGCTCGAGCAATTGATCCATACCCGTCGTGTCATTTTGACGCAGCGTCAGTTATCGTTCACATCAGCAGCCGACAAGTATGTGTAACTCAAATGCACAAAACGGCTTGACCTGGGAGGACGCTATGCGGACGCGAGATTCGACGGTATGGCATTGGAACGTGAGTCCGCGAGCGCGGGTTATCTTCTGCCTGACCAGGACGTTCGTGAAGCCGATGTTCACCCTCTGGCCGACCACCGAACGTGGTATCCGCCAGCTCGAGCGACTCGACGCGATGGCGGACAAACTGCCGAAGCCGAAGAACCTCGATATCGAGCCTTTCACGCTGGGTGGTGTGCCCAGCGAGAAGGTGCAGCATCCACGCAAAGCGCAGGGCGAGTTGGCCGGCGCCACGATCCTCTACTTCCATGGAGGGGGATTCGTCTTCTGCGGTCTGGCAACGCACCGGGCACTGTGCGGTTTGCTCTCTGCGAAGGCCGGAGTACCGGTGATCTCCGTGCGCTACCGCCAGCTGCCGGAAGGTTCCATCGGCACCTCCGTCAAGGACGCAATGGCCGCGTACACCGCGTTGCTCGAGACAGCCGAAGACCCGAACAAGATTGTGGTTGCCGGTGACTCGGCGGGCGGATACCTGGCCATGAAGGTCGCCGAAATTGCCGCACTGCGCGGAATCACGCGGCCCGCTGCCGTGGTGGGATATTCCCCTCTTCTCAACGTGAACCTCGAGGACCATGATCCCGATTTCATGAAACGTGATGCCTACCTACCGATGTCACAGGTGGAAAAGCTCAAGGACCGGTGGCTCGAGGGTCCGGACGAGATTCCTGGTGCGCAGTCGCCGATCAACGCCGACGCCAGTCTGATTCCGCCGTCGTTCCTGGTGTCCGCCGAATACGAACTGATGCGTCCGGACGTCGAGATCATGACCGAAAACTTGATCAAGGCAGGACAAGCCGTCGAAACGCACATCTGGAGTGGGCAGATCCATGCTTTCCCGGTGATCGGGAAAGCTCTTCGGGAGGGGAAGGCGATCGTCGATCTCACGATCAAGTTCCTCGAGCGAACGATGGCCTCGCAGAACCAGATCAGCGCCTGACGCTTTTCAGCCGATCGATGTGAGTGTTGCGTAGTCGTCGTTGTCGAGAACGCCGTCGACGACTGCGCGAACTTCCGAGGCGTGCAACGTGATCGAACCGCCGTGATTGTCGAGGAAGGCTGTGTCTGCGGCATCTCGGCCGGTCGAGATGCGCACAAGATTGCTGCGCGGCGCCAATTGCGTTGCATCGACCACGCGCCAGACGTGGTCGATATTGGCTTCGACTACGGCGTGAAAATCCATCGGATCGCAGCCCGGCGCGTAGACGGCCACCAGTCGAGCGGGAATCCCCACGGCGCGCAGCAGTGAGATGGTCAGGTGCGAGTAGTCGCGGCACACTCCGGCGCCGGCGAGCAAGGTGTCGACCGCACTGTCGGTGCCGCGACTGGTGCCGGGAACATAACTCAAATGTGTACTCACCCAGCGAGTGACTTCGAGGAGGAGTTCGGCCGGGGGAGTGGCGAGATCGAATTGCCCGGCGACAAAACCGAAGAACTTGTCGGCCTCGGCATACCGGCTGGGGCGCAGATATTTCGACACGTCGTAGTCGCTGACCGACGCCGGTTCTGCGCGGCCGATGACGGTTGCGTCGTAGCTGACGATCAGTTTGCCTGGGGCACAGTCGAGTAGGTGAATTCGGGTACCGTGTTCGGCGGTGATCTCGCGGGGTTCGAGCGGATTGCCGTCATGGACGAACGACATCGTTTCCAGCAGTTCGACACCCGGCGCGCGCGTCACCGCGATCTTGAACTCCAGGTTGGTCGCCTCGTCGATCTCGATGTCGAGCAGGGCGGCGACGGTACGTTTCATCGGGCCATCTTTACACCGAATACGGACACCCACCACCTGGGAGGATTGTGACGTGCGATCAGGCTTCGGGATAGTCGACGTCGACGCCGCTGCTGAGGTCGCTGCACTCCACCAACTCGACCCCGTGTTCGCGTAGGTAGGTGTTGGCGCCGCCGTCCCCGGTGAGTGACTTTGCAAGCGTCGGCCAGTGGTCGCGTCCGATCAGGACGGGATGGCCGGGTCTTCCGTGAAAGACAGCTCTTCGCAGTATGTTTCGTGATGGGGAAATCTGACCCACGATCCGCGTCACGGTGTCGGCGTTGAGGTCCGGGACGTCGACCAGACAGATCGCTGCCGCATCTGCGTCGTCGATTCGCATGGCGGCTTCGAGTCCGCAGCGCAGTGACGCGCTCATTCCGTGTTGCCAATCCGATATCACCACAATGACATCGGTGGTGGGCAGTAGTTCGAGGGCGTCCTCTGCCTGCGCGCCGAGCACCACGATGACCGGTGAGAGGCCTGCGGACTGCAGTGTCGTCACCCCGTGGTGGAGCCAAGACTGACCCTCGGTGTTTGTGACGAGCGCTTTGGGTTTGCCCATGCGGGATCCGGCCCCGGCCGCCAGCAGGATCCCGCACGTAGACATGACTATGCTCCGGTGACCCGCGGACGCAGCCACTCGATCAGATCGTTCAGAACTTCTTCCTGCTCAGGCTCGTTGAAGATCTCGTGGTACAGGCCGTCGTACACCTTCAAGGTGACATCCGAAGAGCCGGCCAGATCTGCGACGAGCTTGCTGCCGGCCGGGTCCGTCAAACGGTCGTCCGAGCCGTGTTGAAGCAGTACGGGAATGGTGAGCGAGGGCAGGCGCGCCGGGAAGCCTTCCGCGGCGGTGATCATGCCGCGCGCGATGCCGGCGGGAACCTTGCCGTGGTGAACCAGCGGGTCGGCGTTGTACTTGTCGACGACCTTCTGATCACGCGATACGGCAGCAGCTTCCAGGTTCTCGACGGGCACGTCCGGGAGGTATTTGCCGACGATCTTGCCCAGCTGCATCACGATCTTCGGAGTGCCGGTTGCGATGATCACCGCAGGTCCGGACAGGGCGAGGGCTTTGAGATCGGCCTGATGGTCGAGGGCGTAGGAAAGGGCGATCGCGCCGCCCATGCTGTGCCCGAGCAGGAACTTGTCCTTGCCGGGATGTGCCGCCGTCACGATCGAGAACAACGTGTGGACGTCGTCGGTGAAGTCGGAGAATTCCTTGAGGTGAACGCGCTTGCCGCCAGAGCGTCCGTGCCCGCGATGGTCGGGTGCATACACGATGAGCCCGAGTTCCCCGAGCCGCGCAGCAACATGGTCGTAGCGCCTCGCGTGTTCGCCGAGTCCGTGGCACAGGACGAGAACCCCGGTGGGTTCGCGGTCCGGTGTCCACACGTCGTAGACGATCTTGGTACCGGCGACTCCGGTGAACGACGACTCTTCGTGCTGCATTGTTGCGCCCTCTCTGCGACCGGTTCCGGTACGCGGATTCTCACATGCTATTCGCCCGGTGGGCAGGGCGCGGGTGTTCAGGGTGTGAGGTCGTCGAGGAAACTTCGACACTTGTTTGTTACGGCTGGTTACATTAACTTAGGGGCGTGACCGGACAAACCGTTGATCGTTCCGACCCTGTTCCCGCCACCCGCTCGCGCCGATTGTGGCGACCCGCGGTTCGGGCTTTGCTGGACGGCGCGCTACCGCTGATCGACAAGCGAATGGCGGAATCGGTACGCCCGTTCGATCGGCCCGACATGATGCGTCCGCACCTGGCTTCGCGTAAGTTCGCGTGGACGCACTACGGGATCTTCGTTCCCCGGCTGCCAGGGCCTTTCCGTTACCTCAACACCATGACGTTGATCGGTGCAACCGGGACGGTGGTGTTCGACAACGACTATCTCGCTGCACCCGACGCGCGAAACACCGCAACCGTGCTGAGTTCCACCGCAGCGCCGGGCCATCACTTCTACCGGGCGTACGACGCTGCCGATGAGTGTGCGTTCGAAGAAGATGGTTCGCGAATCGCCTTCGGTGACAACCTGATCATCGAGAACAGCTATCCGAACTTCCGAGTCACCGGGCGATACGACTCATTCGACGTCGATCTCGAGATCGTGGCAACGGACCAAGCGACGTGGTTCGTGCGTAATCCCGTCTACGACCACGTCAGTCTGCTGGCACAGTGCTCCGGAACAATTGCGAGTCCGGATGGACCGGTGAGTATTTCGGCTCCGTGCACCGTCGAGTACGCGCGGTGCATGACACCGCAATCGTTGACTCGCCGCGTGCTTCCCGAGTCGTGGAAGCTCCCGGCCGACTTTTTCACCTACCAGATCGTTCAACTGGACGACCGGCATCAGTTGTTGCTCACCGATGTTCGAGCGTCAGGGGTTACGGCGTGCAAGCTCGCCTACATTCGGACTGTCGACGGTAGTGCGAAGGTCTTCGACGACGTCGAGTTCGACGTGCTCGAGTACGCCGACGCATTGCACGTCGACCCACAGGGTCGCGAGATGCGTGTGCCGCGCGTACTGCGTTGGCAGGTACGCGATCACGGCAGGACGGTCGTGGAGTTCGAGGCCGAGATAGACTCGGAGTGGCGCTACGGTCACGGCAAGGGATACGTCGGCGCGTATACCTACCGGGGAAGCTTCGACGGTGCGTCGATCAACGGCACCGGTTACATCGAATGGGTGGACTGCGAAGTGTAAGGCCCCTAGGGTGTATCGGTGCCTTTCGTAGACCCCGCCGCGCTGACGATTCGTCCGCAGAAGATCCTTGTCGCGGGGACTTCCGGTGCCGGAAAGACGACTCTCGCCGGTCGAATCGGGCGGCTTCTCGAGATCGAACACACTGAGCTGGACTCGCTGTTCCACGGGCCCGGCTGGATTCCGCTCGACAGTTTCGAAACCGAAGTACGACGCTTTTCCAGCGAGCCGGCCTGGGTGACCGAGTGGCAGTACGGTGCGGTGCGTCGACTTCTGGCCGAGCGTGCGGACCTGATGCTGTGGTTGGATCTGCCTCGGCGGACGGTGATGCGCCAGGTGATCACACGAACCGTGCGTCGGCGATTGCAGCGAGAGGTGTTGTGGAATCGCAACATGGAGCCTCCACTGCACACCATTCTGTTCGATCCGGATCACGTGGTGCGCTGGGCCTGGCGAACCGACGGACGCAACGCCGAGCGAATGGCCACGGTTCTTGTCGATGTGCCGTCGTTGCCGATAGTTCGGCTGCGCAGTCGAGAAGAGATCGAGGCTGTGCTCGAAGTCCTCAGCCGTCTGCCCTCAGATCGTTTGAGCTAGGCGAAATCCCAGGTCGTCGATTGCAAACGTCGGATGGCTTCGCCTCCTTACGGTAGCGCCGCAACCGCGCTCGCTTTCGGCCCAACTGCCGCCGCGAAAGATCCGGTACGTGCCGTAGACCTCGGGGTCGTAGAGATCCCAGCACCATTCCCAGACATTGCCGATCATGTCGTACAGGCCCCAGTTGTTGGGTGCCTTCGTTCCGACGGGACGAGCCCTACCCTCTGAATTGTCGCTGTACCAGGCAATCTCGTCGATCTCGCCGTAGCGGTAGCCGGAGGTGCCGGCCTTGCATGCGTACTGCCACTCGGCCTCGGTGGCGAGCCGGTAGCCAGTTGCGCCGCGGTCCCACTGCGGAGAATCGGTGTCGACGTCTCGATATGCGGGTGTCAGACCGTCCGCGACCGAAAGTGTGTTGCAGGTTGCGATGGCGTCCTTCCATGAAAGGTCGACCGCTGGTTTGCTCGAATCGTCCGACGAATCTCCGTGAAGCAGCGCCCTGGTGGTGAGATGGCGTGCGAGGCGGAAGGATTCGACTTTCGAGGTCCACGCAGTACCTTTGCGGTCGTCCCGAAGGTGCACCTGGCCGGCAGGGATCTCGATCATCAACTCTGCTGCTCCGGTCATTCGTTCATCATCGCAGAGGTTGTCGCTCACCCGGGGAGACGCTCGAACGCAGCTTGTGGATCAAGGCCGGTGCGCATGCGCCATGCGGTCAGCGCAAGCCCGAGGCAGACCACCTGTGCCGGATCGTCGAGGGAAACACCCATCAGCTTCTCGATACGCGTGAGCCGTGCATAAAGCGACTGACGCCGAATGCCGAGGAAATCCGCGGTTCTCGCCTTGCCGCCCCGATGTGCGAGGTACGCGTCGAGCGTTCGGACGAGATCGGCGGAATGTGCTGTGTCGTATGCGATCAGCGAACCGAGTTGCTCGGTTACGAACACGGACAGCGAAGCGGGAGTCGTTCCGGCGGCGAGCAGTCGCTGGACGCCGACGTCCCTCGCGAGGATCACTCCGGTCCGGGTGCCGAAGCGCCGCGCGATCTGGACGACTTCG
Source organism: Rhodococcus sp. MEB032 (assembly GCF_030208925.1). Lineage (NCBI taxonomy): Bacteria > Bacillati > Actinomycetota > Actinomycetes > Mycobacteriales > Nocardiaceae > Rhodococcus > Rhodococcus sp. MEB032. The sequence continues at coordinate 722,650 of NZ_JARVSY010000010.1, read as the reverse complement.
CGAGCTTGCGCGACCGCCGCCCCGACGCCCGACAGGTCCGCGACCGGCGTCGCCACTCCGAGCGTGCGTACCGCGGAACCGCCCGGCCCGCGGCGTAGCAGCTCGTCGGCTTCGGTGAACGCAGTCCGCACTCGAGCGGGGGATGCGGACGCCCACCCGTGCGCGAGCACGATGACGTGATTGGCCGCAGTCCCGACGACACAGGAGCCGAGCACGGCCCGTACGGCGTCGCGTACTTGGTCAGCGAGCTCTCGAACCGGCGTTTGCCGATCGATGTCGACAGCGGCGACGAGGACGTGGTGCCCCTCCGACAACGGCGTCCACCCGGCCGCTGTCAGTCGCTCGGACAAGTCGCCGTGCGATGTGAGCACACCGCCCACCACGTCGGTGATCACCGATTGGGCGAGTGACTGTCTTGGGCCGAGATCGCCGTGACGGCCGAGTTCCAGAGCTACCGCGACGGCGGCGCAGTTTGCGACGGCGGTTCGGCGTGTGGTTGCCGGCCCGCACAGGACAAGTCGACCGAGTGAGTTCGTCGGGCCGCGTACGTCGTGGATAGTGCGTTCGGTCTCGGATCGCTCTGCGCCGGTTGTGCTGCGCTCGACGGTTCTGCCATCCGCGTCGAGCAGATCGACGCCGCACCCCGCGAGTCGTGACACCTTGTCGAGCAGCGCGGTCATGCCCTGGCCTGCAACCACGAGACTCAGAAGTTCTTGCCAGACAGGCTCGCCCGCTTGCGCCGAACCGAGAGTGCGGCGGAGCATGAGGTCGTGAAAGTCTTCGACCATCCGCTCGAAGGGCACTACTGCGTGCAGGGCCAAGAACGCGAGTCCCCGTCGGCGCGAAGCTTCGACGAGTTCGGGAGGGGCCGTGAGGAACGAGCGCCCGACTTCCATCGCGAGTGCGACGCATCCCGCGTCCGCCAATTGGTCGATGTAGGCGGTGAGCTGCTCGGGAGATCGCCCGTGCAGACCGAGGCCCGTGGTCAGAAGGACCTCACCTCCGGACAGCAGCCCACCCATCTCGTACACCTCGGACGAATGGACCCAGCGGACCACCGCGGTATCGACGTCGCCCGCGAGCACCTCGATTGCGGCGGCCTTGAACGAGGGCATCGCAAGAACTTGTCGCAGAGTCGGGAGCATTTTTATATCGTCCGCTGAGGGGGCACTTCGTCATAGAGCTAGTTCTGCCGAACTGACAGGTTGTCCCTTGTCGGGCTGTTACCACCGTGGTCGGATTGTGACACGAGCCACAATCGACGATTTTGGTCAGACTCCAGGAGCGCACATGAATCATCCGGCACACACCGATGAGTATTTTCTCGGACTTGCGATCGAACAGGCGAAGATCGGTTGGGAGGAGGGCGGCGTGCCGATCGGCGCGGCGCTGATTCACCGGGGCGAGGTTCTCGCAGTCGGACGTAACCGTCGGGTCCAGATGAACAGCGCCATCCGTCATGGCGAGACCGACTGCATCGAGCGCGCCGGACGACTGCCGGCCTCGGTGTATCGCGAGTGTGTCCTCTACACGACTTTGTCGCCGTGCTTCATGTGCGCCGGAACGGCTCGCCTGTACGAGATCCCTCGAATCGTGGTCGGCGAAAATCGTTCCTTCGAGGCATCGGAGGAATGGTTGCGCAGCAGCGGAATTCAGGTCGACGTCGTCGACGACGCGGAGTGTGTGGCACTGATGGACCGCATGCTGGCCGAGCGCCCGAGCCTGTGGCTCGAAGACATCGGCGAAGTTGTATGAGCAGCGCCGTCGAACCTGCCACGGTCGCAGGCGATTCGGAGAGCGCAGGCCCCCCGGTCGATCCTGACTATCCCGTTACTCCGGTTCCGCTTCATGCACGAAAGCCGTTCTTCTCGCTCGCGGTGGTGTTGTTGGGGTTCACCATCTTCACACCGACGATGTTGGCCGGAGCAGCGCTCGGTACCGCGTTCTCGTTCTGGAAACTGATGGTGGTGATCGCCGCCGGATCCGCCATCTTGGGGGTTTACGTCGCCATGATGGGGTTCGTCGGAGCTCGAACCGGACTGACAACAGTTGTGATGGCGCGCTACAGTTTCGGCACTCGCGGGTCCAAGCTCGCTTCGATCCTGCTGGGCGGTACCCAGATCGGCTGGTACGGAGTCATCATCGGCACGATCGGCGATCTCACCGCCCAGGCGCTGGGCTGGGATTCCTACCTCGCCAGGGCGTCGGTGATGATCGCGGCGAGCATCTTGATGTGCGTCACCGCCTGCTACGGCTACCGCGGAATGTACTGGGTTTCGCTCGTCTCGACGCCCTTGATCCTGGCGTTGGCCTGCTGGGTCGTGTTCAGGTCCCTCGAAGAGGTCGGTGGATTCTCCGGCCTGGTCTCGGTTCAACCGCAGACGACCATGACGATCGCGCTCGCAATCACCACTGTCGTCGGCACGTTCGTATCGGCGGGAACGCAAGCGCCCAACTGGACCAGGTTTGCCCGTTCCGGATCACAAGCGGTGTGGGCCTGCGTTATCGGGTTCCTCCTCGGAAACGGATTGATGATCCTGTTCGGCGCCATCGGAGCCATCACGTTCCACGAGGGTGACTTCGTGTTGATCCTCTACAACCTCGGGCTTGTCGGCTGGGGCCTGGTCTTGCTGTTCGGAAACCTCTGGAAGAGCAACGCAGACACCGCATACGCCTTCGGAGTGGCCGGTGCCGAGCTGTTCAGAAAGCCCCGCAAGACCCCGTTCGTCATCGGTGGATGTGTGATCGGCACGGCGCTCGCTCTGACCGGTGTGCACAACCATCTGGTCGACTACCTGAGCCTGCTCGGAACTTTCATCCCGCCGTTGGGCGGCGTGATCATCGCTGACTTCCTGTGCCGGTGGCGGCGAGGCATCCCCGAGGGGTACACCCCGCAGCCGGTCCACTGGCGCAACCTCGCCGTCTATGCCGTCGCAGCGTTCCTCGCTTGGCTTTCCGGTGAGTTCGAGGTGGGAATCCCGCCTCTGATCGGCATCGTCGTAGCCATTGCACTGACGATGTTCCTGCACCGGTTGTTTGGCAACAGCTCGGCAGATCGGGAGGTCTCGACTTCCACCGTCTGAATCATGCTTCAGGCACCAGCGAGCCCCCGGCGGTATCGACCGCGCCGGGGGCTCGCGTACTTGATGGAAAGGGCAGACGCTTCCGTCTCAACCGTCATCGCAGAACAGGCAGGTACGGTGCCTCGATTCCCTGCTCTTCGAACGCAGTCAGCGCCGAGCGCGCAAATGCGCGCTGGACTGCCCATTGGCGCCCAGGCTTGACCTGCGCCGTCACTCGAATGGTAATCGCCTCGGCAGTAACCGAATTGACTCCCAGCATCTCCGGCTTGTCGATCATGTCCGCCCTGATCGGTTCGGACTCCGCCGCCTCGAGGACGGCTCGCGTCGCCACCTCACACGCTTTGTGCACGTTCGCATTGTGGGCGATCGGGAGATCGAGAACTGCAGTGGCGTAACCCTGACTCATGTTGCCCACTCGCAGGATTTCGCCGTTGCGGCAATACCACAAGGTGCCGTTGACATCTCGAATCGTGGTGACGCGCAGGCCCACTGTTTCGACGGTGCCGACCGCGTCGCCGAGATCAACGACGTCGCCGACACCGTACTGATCCTCGAGCAACATGAAGATGCCGGAGAGGAAGTCACGCACCAGGTTTTGTGCACCGAAACCGATGGCAAGGCCGATGACTCCGGCGGATGCGATGAACGGCGCGACGTTGATCCCGAGGATGCCGAGAATCTGCAGCACACACCAGACCAGGATGACGATGGACACCGTCGATTTGAGTACCGAACCGATGGTCCGGGCTCGCTGCGATCTGCGCTCGTTCACCTTGGCGTTCGGAGACTTGCGAGGCTTCGACATTCGATCGATCCCGCGGTGCAGTGCGAAGCGCAGAACGACTGCGAGTGCCACGTAGATCGCGATCTCGACGGGTCGGTGAATCAACCAGTCTCGGTTGGTATCGGTCAGTTCCCATGCTTGTATTTCGGAAATCATCTCCATGCAGTCTACGGATTCGGGCCGATCCGGGCATCGGTGCAGGGCAGACGGTCCAAAGCCGAACAGGCAGCTAGGCTTACGTCATGGCTGCGTTCACTGGCATACCCGTTGCTGCACTCGACTTCTACGAAGACCTGGAAGCCGACAACAGCAAGACCTGGTGGGCAGCGCACAAGGAGACGTACGACGAAGTGGTTCGTCGTCCGATGGCGTCGTTGACCGCGGCATTGGAGGACGAATTCGGCACGGCCAAGCTCTTTCGGCCGTATCGTGACGTTCGATTCTCGAAGGACAAGATCCCGTACAAGACGCACCAGGGAGCGTTCGTCGGTCTCGCCGAGAGCTGTGGCTACTACGTGCAGATCGACGCGGCAGGGTTGATGGTGGCCGGTGGTTTCTACGCCAGCAGTTCGGAGACCATCGCGCGTTATCGTGCGGCTGTCGACGACGACGTTCGAGGGCCGGAGCTCGAGAAGATCCTGGCCTCCGTCGAGAAGGCCGGATTCACGATCGGCGGCGACAAGCTCAAGACGGCGCCTCGCGGATACACGGTCGATCACCCGCGGATCGAATTGCTGCGTCACAAGTCGCTGACCGCTGGGCGTACTTACCCGAGCCCGTCGTGGCTGGACAGCGCCAGGACATTGAAGGAAGTTCGCACAGCGTGGCGCGCACTGACGCCTTTGGTCGAATGGTCCGGACAGGTGCTCGGACCGAACTGACCGTCCGACAGAAAAGTGTGACGTAGCCGTAGGAGAGTTCACCTCGAGTTCATCGAAACTCGAGACGCCTGGGGCTAGCGTGGTGTGTGTAACCGAAAGTTTCGGCCCCGCTTCGAGTCGCAGCGCCGCAGTTCGAAGCCATTTTCTCTCGATCGACATCGTGAACAACCCGTGTCAGTGGAGACCATCATGGCTATGTTTCTCGCTCTCGTCCTGATCATCTCGGTCCTCGGAATCGTCGGCACCTACCTCGCGTTCAGTGCGGTCTACTTCGTCGAGATGCGCAAACTCGACAAGTAAGGGGTGCGAATTGGCCTGATTCGACTATTTCTGGGCCGATCGCGACGACCCTCCCTGCGTACGCTGTTAGGGCATCCTTATCCGCTCGCAACAGTGGATGATTCATTTCTTTTGGAGGTTCGACACGCATGCCCGCTCAATCCACGCTCTTGCTTCCCGAGGGCTACTCCGACAACCGCCTCGTTTCGGACCTCACACGTCGGCAGTTCGGCTTCGGTGCCGGGATCGCCGGGCTGGGCGCGTTCCTGGCGGCCTGCGGTGACAGCGGGAGCAGTTCGGGTGAAACCGAAATGCGTTCTGTGACGACACCTCTCGGAACGTACGACATTCCTGTCAATCCGAAGAGGGTTGTCGCGATCGACTCGCGGCTCGATCTGGAACCTGCTGTAGCTCTGGAACTTCCGCTCGTCGGCTACACGTACGCCCAGGCGACACCGTGGGTGCCTATCGATTCGTCGGTACCGTTCCTGTCGGAGATCCCCAACCGCGAGCAGATCTTGGCGCTCGAGCCCGACCTGATCGTGTGCCTGAACTACGAGAGCGAGTGGTGGCCGGTGGCCGAGATGTCCACCATCGCACCGGTTCTGACGACAGAGTTCACCGACGACTGGCGCACAAACCTCTCGCGGTTGTCGGGCTGGCTCGGTCGAACGGCCACACTCGATCGATTGACGCTCGACTACGACAATCTGATTTCCGACATCCGCAGTCGTCATGCCGAGAAGATTGCGTCCAAAACCGTTGCCAGTGTCTCGTTCATGCCGGACACGAACACGCTGTACGTCACGAGCATCCGTACCTCCGAGAAGGGCGACAAGCCCAGCGACATGACGCTCGGCGACATCGGTGGCAAAACCGCCACCTCGGAAGGGCTCGATCCCGAGGGCGGCGTCAGCCTCGAAGGCCTCGACGTGCTGGCCGGCGTCGACGGCTTCATGATCACCGAAAACGAGGACAGTGCGGCGTACCAGGCATTGGTGGCGAGCAAGCTGTGGCAGCGACTCCCGGCAGTGCAGGCGGGCAACGTCACCAGTCTGGGTGGCTCCACCTTCTACGGTTCGATCTACACGATTTCCTACGTGGCGCAGGGTTGGGATGCCCTGTACAACAAGATCAGCTGAAGCCTCTGCCGACCGGACCGATGAGTTTAGGTAACGCGGGCGGTCTAATCAGGTAGGCATTGACCAGACCTGAGGAGATCGACGTGCAAACAGAGCAATCCCCAGCGGTAGTGCAATCCCGCGACGGTACGACCATCGCATACGAACGCTCCGGTGCCGGACCAGCAGTGGTCCTGGTCGCCGGAGCGTTCTGCGACCGCGGTTGGTTCGATTCCCTGGCTGCAGAGTTGGCGGCGGACTTCACGGTGTACTCGTACGACAGGCGCGGACGCGGGGACAGCGGTGACAGTCGCGCGTTCTCGATCGACGCCGAGGTGGAGGACTTGCGGGCGGTCGTCGCTGCCACCGGTGAAACACCGCTCGTTTACGGATTGTCGTCGGGTGCCGCGCTGGCTTTGGAGGCCGCTGCGCAGGCCGTTCCGATGCGTAAGCTCGCCGTCTACGAGGCGCCGTACATGGACGACGACCAGCGTGACGAGACTGCCCAAAGTGACCTGGAGCGATTGATTGCGGGCGGCGACAGGGAAGGTGCTGTGACGCGTTTTCTGGATCTGACCGGCGCGTCTCCGGAGATGGTCGACGAGATCAAGCGGAGTGCCGATTGGCCCGACATGTGCGCCATCGCGCACACCTTGCCTTACGACGTCGCTGTGTGTGATCACGGCTGTCAGTCGCTCGACTGGCTTGCCTCCATTGCCGTCCCCACGTTGGTCATGTACGGCGGTGATAGTGGTCAATGGGCACCTGCCTCGGCGACGAGAATCGCTGCAAAAGTCTCGGGGACAAAGACTTTGGAGATCCCCGGTCAGGGCCACGGCGTCGCCGACGACGCTATTGTCCCGGCTCTGCGTGAATTCTTTTCCGGCTGAGCACTGGGCGGCGAAGACGATCGTCAACCTAGGGTTGACGTTTTCGATTGCGTCAACCTATGGTTGACGCATGAGCAAACCAGTGGAAATGACCAACAAGGTTCGACTCGACGACCTCATCGACGCGATCAAGAAGGTTCACACCGATGCTCTCGACCAACTTTCCGACGCCGTGATTGCCGCTGATCATCTCGGTGAAGTTGCAGATCACCTGATCGGTCACTTCGTCGACCAGGCGCGCAGGTCGGGAGCGTCGTGGACGGAGATCGGCGCGAGCATGGGTGTCTCGAAGCAGGCTGCGCAGAAGCGTTTTGTTCCCAAGGCGCCGAGTGATCAGAAGCCGATGGATCCGAACGAAGGGTTCAACCGGTTCACTCCCCGGGCGAAGAACGTCGTCATGGCCTCGCAGAACGAAGCCCGCGCCGCCGGTAACGCAGAGATCCAGCCGGAGCACCTGCTCCTGGGGCTCGTCGAGGAGCCTGCCGGGTTGGCTGCGAAGGCGATAGTGGCGCAAGGGGTGGAGCTCGGATCCGTCCGAGCTGCAGTGGCCGGTGTACTACCGGCTCCGACTTCCGAACTACCAGAACTCATTCCGTACGACGCTCGTGCGCGCAAGGTCCTGGAACTGACGTTCCGTGAGGCTCTTCGCCTGGGCCACAACTACATCGGAACCGAGCACATCCTGCTCGCACTGCTCGAACTCGAAGACGGATCAGGTGTTCTGGCTGATCTCGGAATCTCGAAGTCGGTGGCGGAGTCGAACATCGTTGGAGCGTTGGCCGTCATTCAGGATCAGTGATTCAGAGGTGAATCCGATGCAGAAGAGGGCCGCACCCTTGCGGGTGCGGCCCTCTTCTTGTGTCACTGATTAGACAGCGCGCACATTGGTGGCCTGAGGACCCTTCTGGCCCTGGCCAACCTCGAACTCCACACGCTGGTTCTCGTCGAGCGACTTGTAGCCGTTGCCCGAGATTTCAGAGTAATGAACGAACACGTCCGGTGTTCCGTCGTCGGGAGCGATGAAACCAAAGCCCTTTTCGCCGTTGAACCACTTCACGATGCCCTGTGCCATACCGATACTCCCTACAAACTCGATCCGGGCCCTCACATCGAAGTCCCGATCTCGATGTGTCTATCCTCCCATGCCGCGCAAGTCGAACGGTGGGCGACGTGCAGAAGCGAGTTTGTCAGGGGCCGACAAGGAGGAGGGATACCGATCTTCAGCACTTGTCTGATCAATCCGTCGACGGCGTGGACTCGTGGCTCGCATGCCAGCCTGCGGGGCTAGACCAGCGAGAAGCTGCCCAGCTGTGTTCTCGCGCTCGGATCGCTCGAAGTCGACAACGTAGGGCCCCACGGGAGCTGAGGGTGGGCTAACCTCTCATTCGCTGTGCCCTCGGCGCGCGCAGCAGACGCCGAGAAGGAGAGTGCACACGTGTACGGAACGATTCGCGAATCACCGACTACCGCTGAACTTGTGGACCAGCTCAGTCGCCGTGGGTTCTTCGGGGTCGGCGCAGTGGCGGCGGCCGCCATCCTTGCGGGGTGTTCGACTACATCAGATGCTTCTGATGCCGGCGAACAACGTGAGGTGATCAATGCGCTCGGAACCACCACGATCTCGGGAAAGCCGGAAAGGATCGTTGTTGCCAGCGACTTCACGGATCTGGAATTCCTGCTCTCGCTCGGCGTTCACCCAGTCGCCTACGGCAACACAGGATCGTGGGACCGCGGTTCACTGCCTTGGCAGAGCACCGCGGGAATAGCCGACCTCGAAAGCTTCGGCACCACAGGCGAAATCAACCCGGAAATCATCGCGCGCTACTCGCCGGACCTCATCATCGGAATGAAGACTTATCTCGAACCTGCAGCCGAGAGGCTCAGTCAGATCGCTCCGGTCATCGCGCTGGACTGGACCACCTCGTGGCGTGACGGCGTCGCCATGGTCGGGCAGGCAGCTTTTGTCGACGAGGCTGCTGCTGCAGCGATCGCCCGGACCGACGCTCTGATCTCCGACACCGCAGCTTCCCTGAACGGCTTGGGTGGCAAGACGATCATGATCGGCTCGATGTACGGCGATCAGTTGTATGTGCAGGGGGATGCCAGTGCGCCCGGGGTTCTGCTGCGCGAACTCGGACTCGACTATCGCGGATACAACGCCGAGCAGATGACTGCGCTGTCGATGGAGCAGGCGGAGGTACTCGCACCCGCAGACATTTTGCTCAGCCTCGCTTCTGATCAGGAAGCGACGACGAGGTTGGAGAACTTCGCAGTTTTCCAGAACCTCCCCGCGGTGAAGGCGCGATCCTATGCGCCGGTCGAACTTCTGCTCTCGAATGCCTTTGTCGATAATTTCGGTCCACTGAGCGCGCCGTACGCCTTGCCGCAGCTCGCCGGGGTCTTGACCGGGCTTGCGGCGGGCCAGGGAAAACAGCTCCCCTGACCTCGCTTCCGAGCCTATTGACGCCGCGTCGGCCTAGCATCGAAACATGGTGGACATAGATCTGACGGGCCGCGCCGCAGTAGTCGGCGGATCACAACCGCTGCGAGCGATACTCGAAACCCCCACTACCCCCGGCCCGTGGCCGGGGGTAGTGATGATTCACGAGGCCTTCGGGCTCGAGGAGGTGATGCAGCGGCAAGCCAAGCGGCTGGCCGCTGCGGGGTTTTTGACGCTTGCTGTCGACCTCTACAGCGCGGGCGGGGCGAAGCGGTGCCTCGTGCCCACCATGACGTCGATGCTTCGAGGACACGGCAAGGCGTTCACCGACATCGAAGTCGCTCGCAGTTGGCTGGTGGAATCCCCGGACTGCACCGGAAAGATCGGTGTCATCGGATTCTGCATGGGCGGCGGCTTCGCGATGGTCAGCGCCGGAGATTTCGACGCTGCCTCGGTCAATTACGGTCAGCTTCCACGCAAACTCGATGAGGCCGTGGTGGATGCGTGCCCGATCGTCGGGAGTTTCGGAGGCAAGGACTTTTCGCTCCGGGGCGCGGCAGCGAAGCTGGAGACGGCGCTCAGCAATGCCGGTATCGAGAACGACGTCAAGGAGTACCCCACCGCCGGCCACGCGTTCCTCAACGACGCGGAGGCCGGACCCAAGGTGCTTCGTCCTTTGGAGCGCATCCTCGGAATCGGTCCCGATCCTGTTGCAGCGCAGGATGCCTGGAAGCGAATCGACTCGTTCTTCGAGCGCCACCTGGCGTGATCAGCGACTGGTTCTCTCACCGCCGTTGACTGCCAATACCTGACCGGTGATCTGCCGGGCACCCGGTGAGGCCAAGAAATGGACGGCTGATGCGATGTCGTCCGGGGTTCCGGCGCGCTTGGTGCTGGTGGATTCGATCAGCATCGCGCGACGCTCGTCCGTCAGAAAGTCCCGGAAGAACTCGGTGTCGGCGATGTAACCGGGGGAGACGATGTTCGCCGTGATGCCTTCTGGGCCCAGTTCGGCGGCCAGATCGACATTCCACGTCGCAACTGCTGCTTTGGCAGCGCCGTACGCTCCAGCTCCCTTGTCGGCGGCAATCGATCCGATGGTGATGACGGCACCGCCACTGGGGATTCGATCTCGAACTGCTGCTGTGGTCAACACTGCCGAGATCAGATTGGAGTCCAGATTGGCCCGCCACCCGGCGGCCAGGGATTCCAGATCTGACGGCGCTTCGCGATCGAAGTCCGTGTTACCGCCGGCGCAGTGCACCACGACGTCGATGGTTCCCGGAAGTGAATCCTGCAGCCGCTTCAGGTCTTTCGGGTCGGAGTTGTCACACGTCAAGGCGTGAACATTATCGCCCAACTCCTCCGCGGTCTTTTCGAGTGGTTCCGTGCGTCGGCCGGTGACAAAAACGGTGTCTCCGTCTCGGGCGAACGCCGCTGCAACTGCGCGTCCGATCCCTGTTCCGCCGCCGGTTACCAGAACTGTGCGTGTCATGCCTACCTCCGTGAGCTACGTTTAGACCTATACGAAGAACGTATCATTTAGAGCTAAACGAGGTGTGCAGTGGTGGGCGACTACAACCCGGACGACGCGGTGGACGCGGTTGCCTTGGCGTGGCTTCGCGAAAGGCCGGGCACGCCCGTGGAGGGTATCGGCATCGTCACCAGGCTGTGGATGTGCGCCAAGCTGCTCGGTGAGGATCGCCGACGGGTACTCGCCTCGGCCGGTGCGGACACAGCGACGCTGGACCTGCTCAGTGTCCTGCGGCGATCCGGCGAGCCGTATCAGTTGACGACTCGCCAGATCACCGAGCAGACCGGAGTCACGGCCGGTGCAATCTCGCAGCGACTCGCGCGCGCGGAGAACGCGGGTCTGGTGGAGAGGTCTTCCGCCGCGGAAGGGTCACGAATAGTGCTCGTGACCCTCACTGCCGCCGGTCACGAACTGGTGGAGCAACTGGTGGACCGAGTCCTCGGCCGTGAAGCCGAACTGACGTCGATTCTCACCGAGCAGCAGCAGGCCGAACTCACCGACCTGCTGCGTGTCTTTCTCGACGGCCTACGCGGCGAACTCGGTGACTCCGGCGTCGCGCACGTCGGGGCTTGATCAGGACAGGCGCTCGAAGACCGCAGCCAGGCCCTGCCCGCCGCCGATGCACATCGTCTCGAGGCCGTAACGCGCTTCGCGACGGTCCATCTCGCGCAACAGGGTGGCCAGGATTCGTCCACCCGTAGCTCCGACCGGATGTCCGAGGGAGATGCCGGAGCCGTTGGGGTTGATGCGTGGGTCGTCGGCCTCGAGATTCCAACTCTGCAGGACTGCAAGTGCTTGTGCCGCAAAGGCTTCGTTGAGTTCGATGACGTCCATGTCCGCCAGGGACAGCCCGAGGCGGCCGAGTGCCTTCTCCGACGCCGGTACGGGGCCGATGCCCATGGTGCGCGGCGGAACGCCCGCAACGCTCCAACTCGCGAGGCGTGCGAGCGGTCGCAGTCCGAGGGTACGAGCTTTGTCGGCGGTGGTGACGATCGCCAGTGCTGCGCCGTCGTTCTGACCGCTGGCATTACCTGCAGTCACGGTGGAGTCGGGGTCGATCTTTGCGCGCATGGGACGAAGGCGCGCAAGCGATTCCATCGAGGTGTCGGCGCGTGGATGCTCGTCGGTGTCGACGAGCAGGGCCTCGCCCTTGCGCTGCGGAACGGATACCGGAACGATTTCTTCGGCGAAGACGCCGTTCTTCTGTGCTGCGACGGCACGCTGATGGGATTGAACCGCGAGTGCATCTTGATCCTCGCGGCTGATGGAGAACTCGGCGCGCAGGTTCTCTGCCGTTTCGATCATTCCGCCGGGAACCGGGAAGTCACGTCCGCCGGCTGTGACGCGGGCCCGCGCGAGACGATCGCTGAGCGCAACTCCTTCACCCTTGACGCCCCAACGCATTCCGGTTGCGTAGAACTCGGCCTGGCTCATCGACTCGGCACCGCCCGCGAGGACCAGGTCACTGCCACCGGACTGAACCTGCATGACGGCCTGGATGACTGCCTGTAATCCCGACCCGCACCGGCGATCCACCTGCATGCCGGGAACATCGATGCCCAGACCCGCGTTGAGCGCCGCGATGCGTCCGATCGCCGGAGCCTCACCGTTCGGCGAAGCCTGGCCGAGAATGACGTCGTCGATCTCCGCGCCGGAAATGCCGGTACGCGTGACGAGTTCGGTGATCAGCGTCGAGGCGAGATCTTCCGGGGCTACGTCACGGAAGGCACCGCCGAAGCGGCCGACAGGGGTACGGAGCGGTTCACAGATGACAACGTCAGGCATTGGTTCTTCCTTGGGTCTGCTCGGTCAGCGGGTGGCAGCCGAGTGATTGTTGGACGACTGAGTACGTCCGAGATCGACGGAGATGGCGTCCGCAGTGGCGACTGCGGCCGGAACCAGTTCACCGCGAACAGCTTCGGCGCTGTAGCGGGCGGCTTGGGTGGAGATGTTGACGGCCGCGACCACGTCACCGGTCGCGTCCCGGATGGGTGCGGCGAGCGAGCGCAGACCCTCTTCGAGTTCCTGATCGACTATCGCGAACCCGTCGGTGCGAATCTTCTCGAGTTCGGCGCGTAGTCCGTCGGCGGTGGAGATGGTCTTGCCGGTCAGGCGGGCGAAGGACACTCGGGCGAGGTAGGCGTCCAGGGCGTCGTCCGGCAAGCCGGCGAGCAGAACTCGACCCATGGATGTGGCGTACGCGGGAAAGCGCGTGCCGATGGTGATGGACACCGTCATGATGCGGCTGACCGGAACACGAGCCACGTACACGACGTCGTCACCGTCGAGGATCGACACGGACGTGGATTCACGGACCTTGGCGGACAAGGCTTCCAGATGCGGCCCGGCGATCTCGGGAAGGGACAGACTGGAGAGGTAGCTGTAGCCGAGTTCGAGGACACGGGGCGTCAACCAGAACACCGAACCGTCAGTACGTACGTATTCGAGTTCGACGAGCGTGAGTAGGAAGCGGCGAGCAGTCGCACGCGTGAGGTCGGTGTGCCGGGCAACCTCGCTGAGGGTGCGACGCGGGTGCTCACCATCGAAAGCCTTGATGACGGAAAGCCCACGGGCCAGCGACTGCACGTAGTCCGGGGACGGTCCCGGCGCTTGCTCGCTGCTGTTCTCACTCATGTTGTCTCGTTCTCCTCAGGTTCGGCCGAGAGGTCCGCGAGTGCTTGCTTTCCCAGCGCAAAAGCCAAGTTGCTGTTCGGCACACCCGCATAGACCGCGGTATGGAGAAATACTTCCACGAGTTCGTCGGGATCGATCCCGGCACGCAGCGCAGCGCGAATGTGCATGTCGAGTTCGTGTTCGTTGCCGACGGCAGTGAGGATCGCGAGAGTGAGGAGCCTGCGGGTGTGGTGATCGAGGCCGGGGCGCGACCAGATGTCACCCCACGCCGTGCGAGTGATGAAGTCCTGGAAAGGGGCGGTGAACTCGGTGGCACCGGCAATGGAACGGTCGACGTGGGCGTCGCCGAGCACCTGGCGTCGTATGGTCATGCCGGCCGACACCGCGGCGCTACGTTGGGCGAGCGCAGATGTGTGCGAGGCAATATGCGTTGCAAGTAGTTTGGTGACGCGCCCGGCTTGTTCGACGTTGGCCAGGTGTGCGCCCGGATCGACCACGTGCAGTACCGCATCGGCGATGCCGTCGGCGATCGCACCCAACGTCGACGGAGGCGTCGCCGGATCCTGCTCGCCCGCGACGAGGAGCGTCGGAGCGACGATGCGGGCCAGGTCGTTGCGGCCGTCCCACGTCGAAAGCGCCTCGCAGCAGGCGGCATAGCCCTCGTCGGGTGTGGCTTCGACCATCGCGACGTGACGGGCGACAAGCTCCGGATCGTTCTCGGCCAGTCCCGGCGTGAACCAGCGTCCGACGACGGCGGCCGCGATGGATGCAATACCGTCCGCACGGACAGCCCGAGCACGATCGATCCACGGTTGAGCCGGGGCGAACTGCGAGGACGTGCACATCAATGTCAACGTCTCGACGCGAGTGGGGTGGTGCGCGGCGATCCATTGGCTGACAGCGCCGCCGAGGGAGAGCCCGACGAGATGTACGGACTCGAGTTCGAGCGAATCGAGGAGAGCGATGACATCGCCGGCGAGATCGGCAATTGAGTAGGGGCCCGTAGGCACCGGTGACTTGCCGTGGCCGCGATGGTCGACGGCGATGACGCGGTAGCGATTCGACAGCGCGTGAATCTGCGGCTGCCACATGGACAGATCGGATCCGAGTGAACCCAGGAGAACCACTGCCGGGGCATCGAGATTGCCGGTCTGTTGAAAGTTGAGCGCGACGCTCATCGAGATCCTCCTGTGGGGCGTTCGGCGAGGGCGCGGTCGACCAGATCGGTGGCGTGGCCCAGATAGTGTGCGGGGTCGAGTAGTTCGGCGATCTCGGTTTCGCTCAGGTGCTCTGCGATGGCGGGATCACGATCCAATCTGGTTCCGGAAGTGGCTGCCGCGGTGACGATGTCGCGCGCTCGATCAGTGTGTGCGGACAGGGCCTTGGTGACACGCTCGGCGAGAATCAGGCCACCGGTGATGTCGAGATTGCGAGCCATCGACTCGGTGTGTACTTGCAGGCCGGTGAGGCTCACGGAAAGCTGGTGCGCCGCTCCGCCGGCCAGACGCAGGAGATCGGTGACGGTTTCCCACTCGGCGTGCCAGGGGCCTGCAGCGCGAGCGAATTCGTGATCCATGTTCGACAGGGCTGTGGCCACCAGCGCGGGAGCACGTCGCGCTGCCGCGCGGGCGGTGATCGCGGCAACCGGATTCTGCTTGTGCGGCATGGCCGAAGAGCCGCCCGGAGCGCTCTCGGCGACCTCGGACAGTTCGGTGGACGCCATGACGGTGATGTCGGTGGCGGGCTTGGAAACGGCGCCGGCGACGATACCGAGTGTGGTCGCGAGTTCTGCGATGGTCACGCGGTCGGTGTGCCAGGGAGTGACCTGCCTGGCCAGGCCGAGTTCGTCGGCCAGCGCGTCGGCGATCCTGAGCCCGTCGGGATACAACGCAGCGAGTGTTCCTGCTGCTCCGCCGAATTGAACCGGCAACGTGGACAGCACGATCTCGAGGCGGATCGCGGCGGCGTCGAGTGCGGTGAACCAACTCGATGCCAGTAGCCCGAAGGTGGTCGGAAGTGCTTGCTGGCCCAGAGTTCTCGCGACCATCGGAGTGGAGCGATGGAGGCGGGCGAGGTGGGCGGCGGAATCGGCGGCGCGGGTCAGGTCGGCCAGAACCACCGCGCCCGCGCGTCGCGTCAACAGCATCAGCGCACAGTCCATGATGTCCTGACTGGTGGCGCCCGGGTGCACCACGGAGGCAGGCACACCTTCCTGTCCGACCCTTTCGCGCAGCATCTTCACCAGCGGAATGACGGGATTTCCGCCGGCGGCCGACGCGCGGCCGAGCGCCACGATGTCCAGACCGCCCGGTTGTGAGAGTTCGGCCGCGGCAGCAGCCACCGCGGCGCAATGTTCCCCGTCCGCCAACCCGACTGTGGCCATCGCACAACTCAGTGCGGCCTCCACGTCGAGCAACGCGGTGACCCACGCCTGGTCGGACAGGTGCTCCGATACGCGGGTGGCCCCGAACACCGGGTCGAACAGTGCGCCGCGAGTGGGCATGTGTACTCCTCTTACAGCTCGAAGAAGGGCGTCTCGACGCCGTTCGCGTCCTCGTCCTGAACATAGACCGTCCAGGAGTACCCACCGTCGACCTTGGTTGCAACCAGCTTCGCGCGTTCGGTTTCGCTCAGTGAGGACAGCACCGGATCTGTTGCGTGTGCGTCGGCGTCTTCGGGGAAGTACAAGCGGGTGACCAGGCGGTCGAGCATGCCGCGAGCGAAGACCGACACGTTCACGTGTGGGGCCTCGTCCGCATCCGTTTCAGTGGGCTGCGCACCGGGCTTGACAGTGTGGACCAATGCAGTGCCCGTGGGATCCGCTGCGCTGCGGGCGAATCCGCGAAAACCAGCCGGAGTGAGCTCCACTGCGCCACGGGGATCGTCCGGATGGTTGAAGCGTCCGAGCGTATCGGCCTGCCATGTTTCGATCATCGCGTCGGCGACGGGTGTACGGGCGCCGTCGATCACCGTGATGGCCAGCGTGATTCGTCCGGGGGCATCGGCGGGAGCGGCGTCGGGGCCGTCCGTCCAGGGGAGGCCGATGTGCCAGTACGGCCCGACGGTCTGAGAGGGCGTGACACCGAAGGGGGCGGTGGTGAAGTCGCCGGGGACGACCGGATAAGTGGGTGCGGGCTTCGCGGTGTGATCAGTCATCGTGGTCTTCCTCGTTCTCGAATACGGAGGCGTTACGGCCGCGCAGGACGATGTCGAAGCGGAACCCGAGAGCCCAGTTGGGGACTGTGGCGTCGTAGTCGAAGACGCTGACCATGCGGTGACGTGCTGCTTCGGGTACCGCGTTGTAGATCGGGTCCTGGAAGAACATCGGATCGTCGGGGAAGTACATCTGCGTCACGAGGCGCTGCGTGAATGCCGTGCCGAACAGCGAGAAATGGATGTGTGCCGGTCGCCAGGCGTTGTCGTGGTTCATCCACGGGTAGGCGCCCGGCTTGATCGTGGTGAAGCTGTAGTGGCCGTTCGCGTCGGTGACGCAGCGACCCAGGCCGTTGAAGAACGGATCCAGCGGCGCGGGCCAGTTGTCGCCGGTGTGGCGGTAGCGTCCACCGGCGTTGGCCTGCCACACCTCGAGCAGTGTGTGGGGGACGGGTTTTCCGTCGCCGTCGAGTACGCGGCCGTGAACGACGATGCGCTGTCCCTGTGCTTCGCCGCCGTTGGCAATGGTCAGGTCGTTTTCGCCGGCGCCGACGCGATCTTCGCCGAATACCGGCCCGGTGAGCTCCGTGAGCCGCTGGGGGAGCAGCTTCAGCGGCTGCTTCGGGTGGCGAAGGGAAGTCGTCTTGTAGTCCGCGAAATCGGCCGGGGCGTTGACGCCAGTCGGCCGCTGGTACCTCGGCGGTAGATGCAGCATAGGGAACCTCGTCGTTCGGTTACGTGAAGTTGTTCGCAATGTGTACATGTGTTGCGCTCTGCGAACAGAATAGTTCGTAGATGTGACCCAGGCAATGCCGGGGGCGAAATATGTTCGTTATGCGGACGGGGGTTCACAATACGTACGGGTCGCGCTACTGTGATCGACATGATGGACAAAGTCATTCCCACTGCTGCCGAGGCCGTCGCCGACGTGCCGGACGGCGTCACGATCGCTGTCGGAGGTTTCGGGCTCGTCGGAGTGCCGGAAATCCTCATCGATGCGCTCCTCGAGCAGGGCGCGACATCACTCGAAACGGTGAGCAACAACTGCGGCACCGACGGGTTCGGGCTCGGAGTGCTTCTTGAGAAGGGGCGTATCCGTCGGACTGTCAGCTCGTACGTCGGCTCCAACAAGGAGTTCGCGCGTCAGTACCTTTCAGGTGAGCTGGAAGTCGAACTCACGCCGCAGGGCACGCTCGCCGAGCGCATGCGCGCCGGGGGAGCGGGCATCCCCGCGTTCTTCACCCCGGCCGGCGTCGGCACCCAGGTCGCCGACGGCGGCCTGCCACTGCGTTACGACGGTAACGGCGGCATCGCAGTTGCCAGTCCGCCCAAGGAAACTCGTGACTTCGACGGCGTCACCTACGTGATGGAGCGCGGCATCGTCGCCGACTATGCACTGGTCCATGCCTGGAAAGGTGACCGGCACGGCAACCTCGTCTACCGCGCGAGTACCCAGAACTTCAATCCGGCTGCAGCAACGTCGGGGCGCATCACCATTGCGCAGGTCGAGCACCTCGTAGAGCCGGGTGAGCTCGACCCCGCCGAGATCCACACGCCGGGCATTCACGTTCAGCGTGTTGTCCACGTCGGCCCCGTGACGGTCGGCATCGAGAATCGGACGGTACGAGCATGACTTCTGTACTACCCACCAAACTCACCCGCGAAGAGATGGCGGCCCGCGTCGCGCGCGAACTCGAGGACGGGCAGTACGTGAACCTCGGCATCGGTATGCCGACGCTGGTTCCGAACTACCTCCCGACAGACATCACCGTTGTATTGCACTCGGAGAACGGCGTTCTGGGCGTGGGGCCGTACCCGACCGAGGACGAACTCGATCCCGAGCTGATCAATGCGGGCAAGGAGACCATCACCGTTCTCCCCGGTGCGTCGTTCTTCGACTCCTCAGCGTCGTTCGGCATGATCCGCGGCGGCCAGGTCGACGTTGCCGTGCTCGGTGCCATGCAGGTCAGTGCCACCGGAGACCTCGCGAACTGGATGATCCCCGGCCACATGGTCAAAGGCATGGGCGGCGCGATGGACCTGGTCCACGGCGCAAAGCGCGTCATCGTGATGATGGAGCACGTCTCGAAGAAGGGTGAGCACAAGATCGTCGAGAAGTGCTCGCTTCCGCTGACCGGTAAGGGCTGCGTCCAGCGAATCATCACCGACATGGCCGTGATCGACGTGACTGACGACGGTCTCCGCCTGGTGGAGACGGCGCCGGGCATCAGCGTCGAGGACGTGGTTGCTGCTACCGGGGCGAAACTGATTCTTTGACAGTCTGTTTCATCTGATGGCTCAGCCGCCGGGTCGTGACTTCCATCCGACCTGGCGGCTGTTTTACGCCCCGACGTCGCTCAGCTCGCTCTCGACCGGAATCCAGAGCTCGAACCGTGCGACGGTGAAATCGTCGTTGTATTCGGTACGCATGATCTCGGGACCAGGTACGGAGCGAAAAGGGTTGGCAGGGAACCATTCCGTGTAGATATCTCGCCACAAATACTGCACAGATTCGATTTCCGACCCGTCGGCGGTGAAGACGGCCCACGTGTGTGCGTCGACCGTCAGCGCATCGAAACCCGTGGGTGAAGGTTTGCCGGTGACCACTCCCAGGTAGTAATCCAGTTCTGTGCCTTCGGTTCTGGGATGCGCCAAATTGTCGACGACACTGACGATTCCCGACGGGTCCTGATCGGAGAGCTCGCGCAACCCTCGCAACGCAACCTTGTCCACGGAGCGGGTGAAATCTTCGATCGCAGAATTGGGACCTTCGTGAACCAATGGAACCCGGGTCTTGAACCCGACTACCGTCAGGGCAGGTTTGTCCACAAGCATGTAGTCCATCGGTGTGGCTCCTTCCAGTGTCACGTGAATGACAAGTTTCTGTTGGGATTTGAGAACGGCGGGAGCGCGTTTGA
Organism: Rhodococcus sp. MEB032; assembly: GCF_030208925.1. Classification (NCBI taxonomy): domain Bacteria; kingdom Bacillati; phylum Actinomycetota; class Actinomycetes; order Mycobacteriales; family Nocardiaceae; genus Rhodococcus; species Rhodococcus sp. MEB032. The sequence goes on along the minus strand of NZ_JARVSY010000010.1, from coordinate 702,933 downwards.
CCGCGCCGGGGCTCACGCCGTGAAATGCGGTGAACGCTCGTGTGAAGGCCTCCGCGGACGAGTAGCCGTACTTCACGGCGGTCTCCAACACTCCTGATCTGCTGACGGACAACTCGGCACCGGCCAGGGTGAGTCGACGTCGACGGATGTATTCGGATACGGGAATGCCGGCCAGGGCCGAGAACATCCTCCGAAAGTGATACTCCGAGGTGGTTGCCAGCCTTGCTATCTCGGCTGTCTCGATCTCGCCGCTCAGATTGCTTTCGATGTAGTCGAGCGCGCGGTTCAGTCCGTCGATCATCGTGTCTTCCTGTTCACGGGTTTCACGCTACGCAGATCACTTGGGCCGTACCCGACTATCCGTGCCCGAAAAAGTAGGGCAGGAAATGCATCTGGACAACTCAGTTAATCATCATTATCTTGAATCGAACATCGATGGTTGACCAGGAGGCACAGTGAGCACCCGATTTCCGCAGGCTGAATTGACCGAGGTGCCCGAGGACATCGCCGCCAAGATTCTCGAGATCCAGGAGAAGTCGGGGTTCGTGCCCAACGTCTTCCTGATGTTCGCTCGGCGCCCAGCCGAGTTCCGGGCATTCTTCGCATACCACGACGCGATCATGCTCAAGGAAGATTCCGCACTCACCAAGGGTGATCGAGAAATGATCGTCACCACGATCTCTGCGGCCAACAAATGTACGTACTGCGTTGTCGCGCACGGCGCAATTCTGCGTATCTACGAGAAGAAGCCGCTGGTTGCCGACCAGGTTGCGGTCAACTATCGCACCGCAGAAATCTCCGATCGTCAGCGCGCGATGCTCGACTTCGCCACCAAGGTGAACTCCGCCTCGCACGAAATCGCCGACGCCGACTTCGACGCCCTTCGTGTGCACGGCTTCGGCGACGAGGACGCGTGGGACATCGCCGCGATCACTGCATTCTTCGGGCTCAGCAATCGCATGGCGAGTTTCTCCGGCATGCTGCCCAATCCGGAGTTCTACCTGATGGGGCGCGTTCCGCGGTCCTGATTCCTGCGGGTAGAGCAGCAGCTCTCAATTTTTCGGACCGACCGGTCGTAACGTCTGGAAGTCAGCCGACGAAGTAAAGGCTGTCCACGCCGGAATTGCCGTCTTCGTAAAGAAGGCCGAAAGGTTGAGCGCTATGTCGGAGAAGTCCATCGCCCATTCTCGGAGGGTCCGCTCTGCGGCCGCCGGTGCCGTACTAGCTCTCGGATTGGCGGTGGGCGGCACGGGAATTGCATCGGCAGAGCCGGAAACCGTGTGTACCCCGAGCGCTGATCCGCTGGTGACCTGCGCCGAGGAAGAGGCAGCTGCCACCACCGACGCCGACGCGGCGACGAGCACCGAGACCACGCCGGAGAAGGTTGAAGCCGGGGTCGCGGGCACGGGCAGTGCCGAAACCGCTGGTACGGACGCTGCAGCACTGGCGGAAGCCGAAGCAAAAGCCAAGGCAGCTGCCGACGCGGCAGCGAAGGCCGCCGAAGCAGCCGCGACAGCAGGGGTCGACTCGTCCGCAGCGACAGACACTTCGGTGAAGGCGACCGAGGCAATGACCCAGGCGAGCGTCGAGGCAACCAAGGCGGCGGTCGAATCGACCAAGGCCAAGGCGGAGGCCGGGGCCGCGGAACAGTCTGCGAAAGAAGCGGAAGAGGCAGCCAAGGTTGCGGAGTCCGCGGCGGCCGATGCGAAAGAGGTAGCAAAAACAGCTCAGGCAGAAGCCGACGCGGCCGCAGCCAAGGCTGCTGAACTCGAGGAGGCTGCGAAGGCCGCCGGTTCGGGGCCCAAGACCGAAGAGGCAGCAAAGGCGCGCGCCGAGGCTAATGCTCTGCAGGCCAAGGCCGATGAGGCGAAGGCTGCCGCGGATGCAAACGCCAAACTGGTAGCGGACAAGAACAAGGAAGCCGAGGAAGCCTTCAAGAACTGGGATTTCGCGAAGGCAGCCGTCGCTAAGGCTCAGGCGTTGGCCGCAGCATGGAACGCCAAGCAGCTCGCGATCACCGTCAAGGAAACTCAGAAGGTGGCCACCGCCGCCGAAACCACCGCCAAGGCAGCCGAGTCCGCAGCCGCCACCGAGGTAGAAGCTGCCACCGCCGCCCGTAAGGCTGCTGATGAAGCGGCAGCTACCGCAGCTTCCGCACAGAAGGACGCTGCCGCTGCACAGAAGGCCGCGGAGACGGCGCAGGCCGAGGCCGATGCTGCAGGGGAGGCGGCCACCGACAAGCGAGCAATCGCCGACGAAAAGGCTGCCGAAGCCGCCAAGAAGGCCGAAGCTGCCGAAGCAGCGAGTAAGAAGGCGCAGGATCTCTACCTGGCCGCCGAAGACGCGAAGGCGGCGGCCGACGCCGCAGCAGCAAAGGCAAAGGAAGCTCAGGCCGCCGCAGCCGCCGCAAAGGCCGAAGCGGATGCAGCGCAGAAGATCGTCGACGAGCTCAAGGCAAAGGGCGAGAAGGAGATCGACAACGGAACAGGCGTCGGCGGTGAAGTGATCATCGGTGAGCACACTGACGACGGCTCCGGGGTCACGAAGGTCGACGAGACCACCGCTGTAGTGAACAAGACCGGCGTCAAGCTGGTCGGCTACTACAACAACAAGGGAGCCTTCGACGTCGTCGACTACTACGTCACCGATGCCGACGGCGATCCGGCGCTCGCCGGAAGCCTGCCCCCGGTCGACCTTGCTCTCGGTGACACCGCAAGCAGCAGCACCAGCGGTAGCAGCAACTCCAACCTGCCGGCTGTATTGATCGGCGTCGGAGTCGTGGGCGCTGCCGCCGCAGCAGCTACGACGGTGGTTGTTCGTCGCAAGCGTCATGACGGCCCGGGCAACACGTCTGCGTAGCGCCGGCCTCTCGGCGGTAGCGATCCTCGCCCTCCTCGCATCCGGATGTTCGGGCGAGAACGCAGGATCGCTACCAGACCGCTCGCCGGTGCAGTCGCATATCGCGGCTGCACCGGCTTCGGTGACCGTCGATCCGGCAGAACCCGAGCGGATCGAGTTGAGGTCTGCGTCCGGGGTTACGTACCTGAGCAGTCCGTTGCACTCGGAGAAGCTGATGCGCGGCGGCGAGAGTGGGCAGCAACTGAATCCTGTCGACGAACTGCCGGTGTGGTGGGGTGAAAGCGGAATGCCGGGAACGTCGACCACACAAACAGTTGTCGTGGTCGGCCACAACTACACCACTCGCGAAGCACCGTTCCGGGCGCTCCGGGTAGTGGAGCCGGGCGATCGAATTCTCCTGGGTACACCGAACGGCACACTCGAGTACGACGTCGAAACAGTCGGGCCGCTGCACAAAGGTTCGCTGCTGGGCGCTCACGAGTTGCGCGAATCGGTTCCGGGACGGCTGATCCTCGCCAATTGTGATGTCGTCGAAGGAGAGTCGACCGACGACAATTACGTTGTCATCGCCCAGCTGGCAGCGCACTGAATCCGTGGCAGTGCAAGAATAGGTACATGGATTCCCTCGGACTTCTCTCGGAACTGGTAGCTCTCGACACGGTCTCGGGGGAGTCCGCTCCTCAACAGCGGGCGATGGATTCGATTGTCTCGTTGGTTCTCTCACGTGCGCCACAGGCGAAGGTGGAGTCAGACCTGACCGGCAATCATCCCTGGGCCTTGATCACCAACGAAGCTGCACCCTCGGCAGCCAGACTCCTGTTCGCCTGCCACGTGGACACGGTGCCGGTGGGCACTGTCTCCGACTGGGAGTTCGATCCGTATGCCGCACAGGTCGACGGCGAATTGTTCCTCGGCAGAGGGACATCGGATATGAAGGCCGGCCTTGTTGCCGCTACTGCCGCGGTTGTCGAAGCCTTCGAACGTGGAGTCCCGGTCGCGCTGTTGCTGACGAGCGACGAGGAAATCGGATCGCTCGGGGCTGTTCGTTCGGCCGACGCCGTGGCGAATCTCGAGGTCGGGGCCGTCATCGTTCCCGAGGCGACGGGCAACCGAATCAACCTGGGGCACCGCGGCGCACTGTGGCTCGAAGTGTCCGTCAAAGGAAAAGCCGCGCACGGGAGTACACCGCAGCGAGGAACCAACGCCGTCCTCAAACTGCTTGACGTCGTCGACCGAGCCCGGCGTGAGCTTCCGCTGTCGTCCGACGCGTTTCTGGGTGCCGAAACCTGGAACCTCGGCTTGGTCGGCGGGGGTTCGGCTCCGAACATCGTGCCGGACAGTGCACGTGCGGTGATCGATCACCGCACGGTGGGAGACGGCGCCGACCTGCTCGCGTGGTGGCGAGCCCAACCAGAAGTCGACTCGGTGGAGACGTCGATTCATCTGGGAGGTGTGCGTACCGACGCGTCGGACCCGTGGTTGGCCACCCTGCCTATCCCTGTTGCAACCGAACCGGTTTCGTACTTCACCGACGCTTCGGTACTGGCCGCCGCCGCCCCTGGTGCTCCCGTCGTGATCTGGGGCCCTGGCACTCCCTCGCTGATGCATGCGGCCAACGAAAGCGTCAAGGTTTCCGAACTGGACGATGCGATCGCTGCTTACGGTGCGGTTGCCGCCGCTTGGCCGACGGTGGACTGACGGACAATCAGTTCAGGAGCAAGCGCGATGTGGGCTGTCGACTCGGAAGAGTTGTTCATCGCCTGATCCAGAAGTCGCACAGCTTCTTCCGCGATTCTTTCCTGCGGCTGCCCGACGGTGGTCAACGGTGGGTTGCACAATTCGGAGAATGGGATGTTGTCGAAACCGGTGACCAGAACGTCGCCGGGAACGTCGATGCCCAATGTGTGACACGTCTGCAACACGCCAAGTGCGATCAAGTCGTCGGCGCAGACCAGGGCGTCGGGGCGAGTTTTGCCGGTCAGGATGATGTTGGATGCCGTGCGCCCCCACTCGATCGAGTACTCGCCGAGTTGTGTCCACTCGTCACGAGTTTCGATGCCCATTCGATCCGCGTGGCGGAAGAAGCCGGCCCGGCGAAGTTCTGTTGACGAATTGGTCAGCTCGGAACTGATGAAGGCGGCTGATTGCGCGCCACGCTCCGACAGATGCTCCATCACCAGGGATTGAGCGGCGTCGTCGTCGACGCCGACCCAGTCCGTCTGGGTATCCATTGCAAACCGGTCCAGTTGAACGACCGGAAGCGTTGCCGCGCTGGCTCGGACGGCTTCTGCACTCAGTTCGCCGTGGCACGGGCTGATGATGATTCCGTCCACTTGCCGGGAGACGAGCGACTTGAGTCGCTGCGCTTCCACGTCGGGATCGGAACGAGAATCGCACAGGAACAGTTGTAGTCCGCGCTGAGCGAGGACGTGTTCGACGTTGACCACCAGCGAAGTGAAGAAGGGGTTCGCGATACTCGGAACCACCATTCCGACAGTGTCCGTCCGATTACGACGCAGCGAGCTGGCGATGATGTTTCCCGAGTATCCGAGAGAATCCGCGGCTCGTTTGATCGTCGCTGCAAGCTCGTCCGAGACAGGGCGGGATCCGGACAGTGCCCGCGACACGGTGGCCGTCGACACCCCGGCCAGTTCCGCGACATCGCGAATGGTCGCCTTGCGCATGCGTCCCCCGTTTTCTGCTCGATTCGGGTCCGAGGTTATCGAACCGCACGGTCCAGTGTCCCGCATGTAACGCGATTGAGGCAATCGTTTACAAATTCGAATTGTGAAATCCTTGACACAACCCGGTGCTGATCGCATAACCTGCTAATTCATCAAGGCAATCGATTACATCGTGTGCAGATCTTGTGCATGGACATACAGCGCAAATCTTGCGCATGGAATGGGGTAGCTGAAGTGACCGCATCACCGCTCGGAGTCTTTCCGCCCAAGCCCTCGGCGCTGGCAGAGATGTTCACTGGCACGCCATCTCTCATCGGGGCCATTCACCTCCCGGCCCTGCCGGGCAGCCCGCACTACACCGGGCAGCCGGTTTCGGAAATTGCTCGCTTCGCCGTCGAGGAAGCACACGCGTATGTCGACAACGGTTTCGACGGTGTGATCGTCGAAAATCACTGGGACATACCGTTCCTCAAGCCCGGCGAACACGGATACGAAACCGCCGCGAGCATGGGAGTCATCACGGCAGCGGTGGTCGGCGAGTTCGGCGAGGCCGTCGGCGTCAGCATCCTGTCCAACGCCGGCGAGTGCGGAGTGGCCGCAGCGTGGGCGGCAGGCGCGAGTTTTGTGCGCGTCAATCAGTGGGCAAATGCCTACATTGCCAATGAGGGCTTCATCGAGGGCCAGGCCGCCAAGACGACGCGCTTCCGCCATCGCATCGGCGCCGACCCGGTCCGGATCTTCGCTGACGTGCACGTCAAACACGGTGCGCATGCCATTGTCGCGGACCGCACTGTCGCGGAACAGACCGAAGACGCCGAGTTCTTCGACGCAGATGTTCTGATCGCGACGGGTTCGCGCACCGGTGACGCCGCTTCGGTCGACGAGGTTTCCGTGATCCGAGACAACACCGTTCTTCCGGTGATCATCGGCTCCGGCATCACGGCTGCCAATGTCGCAGCGCTGATGAAGGAATGCGACGGCGCGATAGTTGCATCCTCGGTGAAGGACAATGGACGCTGGTGGGGACGGGTCGCAGGCGAGAAGGTCCGCGAACTGTCCCGGGCCGCAGGAAAGTAACCATGATTGTATTTTGTGGATACGCCAACAACGATGTGACGGTACATGTCCCACACGTACCGGTACTCGGTGAGCGCGTTCAGGCAACGGCCATCAGTCAGATCGACGGTGGAATGAATGCAAATGCTGCGGTATCCGCGGCCAGAATGGGCGCGCAAGTGATCTTTGCCGGTGCCGTGGGCCCGGACGCGCGGTCCACCGAGTTTCTCGAATCCCTCGAGGCAGACGGCGTCGACACCAGTTGGTCGCCGCGAGATGCGTTCCTGTCGACGGCAGTTGTTCTCATCGCGCAGGACGGCGATCGCTCCATCATCAGCCAGGACGACCCGAACGATGCCGAACGCATCGGAGTTGTCGTCACCCGATTGGCCGCTGCCGGCGGTGGACGACTGTTCCTCGACGGATACCGTGCGCTCTTCCTCCCGGATGAATTACCGGGAAGCGTAAGTCTGGTAATCGATCTGGACGGTTGTGAAAACAAAGCCGCGGCACTGCGCGCGTTCGCTCTGGCCGACCACGTCGTCGTAGGGCGTGCCCTGTGGGAAGGCGAGTTCGGGATCGGTTTCGACCAGTGGCAGACTCTGGCCGCCGAGCACCACACCCACCTGCTGGTGACCGACGGCTCGCGAGGTTGGACACTGGCCACACCGGACGGCGAGGTGACGAGCGAACCGGCAGTAGTGGTCGACGTCGTCGATGCAGTCGGGGCCGGTGATTGCTTCGGCGGTACGTACATCGCTTTTGTCGACGCCGGGCGCTCACCGGTGGACGCCGCACGACTCGCCGGGGCATCGGCTGCATTGGCTTGCGCCACCGCAGGCCCCCGCGGATGCCCCACCCGAGATGAATTGGACAGCTTCACAGCAACATTGACCCCTCATACCCTTTTGGAGACTCGATGATGAAACGTGCATTGCCTCTGGCGCTGGGAGCTGCAGTCGCGCTCACGCTCACCGCTTGTGACTCGGCTTCGTCGAGTGACTCGAAGGACGCGTCGGGGGGCTCGTCCATCCCGCAGCCGACCCGGGTCGCCGAAAGCTGTGACGGGACGAACGGCAAGCTCAAGGTCGGTCTGGTGACCATCAACCTCCAGGCGCTGTACTTCAACCAGATCAACAATGCCGCGAAGAACGTCGCGGACAAGGCAGGCGTCGACCTGCAGATCATCAGCGGCAACGACGATTCCGTCGCGCAGGCCAACGCCTTCGACAATCTGATTGCCGCCGGAGTCGACGCGATCATCGTCGATGCAATCGACACGGACGGAATCAAGCCGTCGGTGGTCAAGGCCAAGAACGCGGGCATCCCCGTCGTCGCGGTGGACGCGACCATCGACGATCCGGCACTGTCGACTCAGGTCGGTACGGCCAACGCCGAGGGTGGTGCCAAGATCGGAAACACCTTGGCCGACGTCGCGAACAACACCGGAACGGTCGGTATCGTCGGCGCGCTCAACAGCACTGTTCAGTTGGAGCGGCAGAAGGGCTTCACGGAGACCGTGACCGGCCGCGGAATGACCGTCGGCACCGTCGTGGACGGACGTAACATTCAGGAGAACGCACAGACCGCGGCGGAGAACCTGCTGACCGGCGGTGGCGACATGAAGTACGTCTACGCAACCGGTGAGCCGGCACTGATCGGTCTCGTCGCGGCGGTCAACAGTCAGAAGGCGCAGGATCGAATCGAAGCAGTCGGTTGGGATCTTTCGGATCAGGCGGTAGGCGGACTCAAAGCCGGTTGGCTTAAAGGCGTGGTCCAGCAGAACACCTTCGAATTCGGCCATGAGGCAATGAATTCGGCAATCGACCTGGCTTGCGGACGCGGCGCTCCGGCAAACATCCCGGTTCCCACCCAGATCGTGACCCCGGAGAACGTGGCCGACTACATGTACTACTTGGAGAAGTAATCATGGCACCTCCACTGATCGAACTCTCGGGCATCACCAAGTCGTACGGACCGGTGAAGTCCCTTCAAGGAGTGGACCTTCGGCTGGCGAAGGGTGAAGTACTCGGAGTGGTCGGCGACAACGGCGCCGGTAAGTCCACTCTGATGAAGATTCTCGCCGGTGCGGTTCAGCACGACGGCGGCGAAATGCGCGTCAACGGTGAACCAGTGCGCTTTTCGACGCCTCTCGACGCGCAGCAGAAAAAGATCGGAATCGTCTACCAGGATCTGGCTCTGTGCGACACGCTGGACGTCGCCAGCAACCTGTTCCTCGGCAGAGAACCGCGAAAAGGCCCCTTCCTCAACCGGCATGCCATGCACGAGAAGGCGGCTCACATTCTTGCCGACCTGCATGTCAAGGTGAAGTCGACCTACCAGGAGATCGGGCAACTGTCCGGCGGACAGCGGCAAACCGTCGCGATCGCCCGCGCAGTCTCCTTCCGCCCAGACGTACTGATCCTCGACGAGCCCACCGCAGCGCTTGCCGTCGCCGAGGTCGAGTCGGTGCTCAAGCTGATCACGGACGTCGCAGCGGCCGGCGTGGGCGTCATTCTCGTGACACACCGCCTGCAGGACCTGTTCCGCGTATGTGACCGAATCACGGTCATGTACGAGGGGCAGAGTGTCGACGACGTTCCGATCGGCGACCTCAACATCGAGTCCCTCGTCGGACTCATCACTCGAACTCCGGTGCCGCAACGGACATCGGCAGCAACACAGGGAGCCACGGCATGACCACTCTCGAGAAGACCCAGGCGCCGATCGAGCGCAAGCTCGCCGCGAAACCCTCCTTGTGGGACAGCGTCAACAAGCCCACCCTCGCGATGCTGGCGGTGACAGTTGCTGTCGCAGCCGTCTTCTCGGCGACCACGTCGTCGTTCCTGACATTCACGAACCTGTCGAACCTGGCAACCCAGATCGCTCCGGTTCTGATCATCGCGGTGGCGATGACTTTCGTGATCACGGCAGGTCAGATCGACCTGTCCGTCGGTGCGATCGTCGCGTTCGTCGCGGCGATGAGTGCCGAGCTTATCCAGGCCGGCGTCGATTCGTCCCTGGTCTTCGTCGTCGCCCCGGTGATGGGTGCGGCCTGGGGCCTGGTCAACGGATGGCTCGCTGCCTATCAGGGCATTCCGCCGTTCATCGTGACTCTGGCGACGATGTCCGTCATTCGCGGTATCGCGCTGTATCGGACCGAAGGATTCTCCGTTCCGGTTCCGGCCGACACTTACTTCGCGAAGCTCGGAACTGCTGAGTTCCTCGGGTTCTCCGCCAGCGCCTGGATTGCTCTCGTCGTCGTGGTCATCGGAGCAATTGCGCTCAACCGCATGCGCTTCGGGCGCTACGTCACCGGTATCGGTTCCAACGTCGAATCCGTGCGACGGTCCGGCGTCAACACGCGTCGTGTGCTCATGATGACGCTCGTCTTCACCGGCTTGGCTGCCGGTATCGCGGGCCTGCTGATCGCGGCTCGACTGGGCTCGGGTTCGGCCAACTCCGCAACGGGATTCGAGCTCACGGTGATCACCGCGGTGGTTCTCGGTGGCACCAATCTCTTCGGCGGTCGCGGCACCGTGATCGGTACCGTCATCGGCGCCGTCCTGACCGGAATCATCGCCAACGGATTGACCCTGCTCGGCGTGAGCCCGTTCCTGACGCCGATCATCACCGGTGTCGTTCTGCTACTGGCCATCTGGATCAACATGCGGGGACACACCCTGAGCGCGCTGTGGCGACACCTGCAGTCCGCACCGTCGGGGCCCGCACGCTCATGAGCAAGGTTCGTACTGTCACGGGAACTGTGGACAGCTCGGAACTCGGACTGGTTCTCCCACACGAACATCTGCACAACGACGTCACCGGTGCGTACACCGAGGCCCCGGATCCGGTTGTGGCACAGCGGTTGGCCGGTCCGGTACGCGCCGAGGATGCCTGGCTTCTTCACGACAATCCGTACTACAGTCTCGACAATTGTCGAGTCGACGACGGATCGGCCGTGGTGGAAGACCTTGCGGACTTCGCCCGCCTCGGTGGTCGGACGATCGTCGATCTGACACCGCCGGGACTGGGCCGGGCACCGGAGAAGTTGGCGGAGTTCTCGCGAAAGTCAGACGTGCGAGTGATCATGGGTTCAGGGTGGTACCTCGAGACGACCCATCCGGTCGAGGTCCACGAACTCGGTGTCGACGATCTGGCAGGTTCGCTCGTCGAGGAGTTCGATCCGGCAAAGGAATTGGCTCCTGGCGTGATCGGGGAGATCGGAGTCTCCCCGCTCTTCACTCAGAACGAGGCGAAAGCGTTGCGGGCGGCATGCATCGCCCAGCGCGAGGTGGACGTGCCCCTGTTCGTCCACCTTCCGGGCTGGCAGCGCGTGGGACATCACGTCGTCGACATCGTGGTCGACGAGATGGGCGTCGATCCGCAAGCAGTGGTCCTGTGCCACATGGACCCGTCCGGACACGACGCCGACTACCAACGATCGCTCGCCGACCGCGGTGTCTTTCTCGAGTTCGACATGATCGGGATGCCTTTCGATTTCCCCGGCGAGGGTCTTTCTCCGCATCCGGCGGAAACAGCCACTGCGGTAGCCGGATTGGTCACCTCCGGTCACGCATCACAGCTCCTGCTCAGTCACGACCTCTTCCTCAAATCAATGCTCAGAAAGCACGGCGGAAACGGATTCTCCTACGTACCACTCGCCTTCGCCGCCCGATTGGTGCGCGCAGGCGTAGATCCCCAGCAAGTGTCCGCATTGATGCGAGACAACCCGAGGTCGCTCTTCGAGCAGGCCGCGAAAGGAAACAGAAGCAGTCATGGGTAAACGAGTACTGATCGCCGGCGAGAGCTGGATGACGACGTCGACGCACGTCAAGGGCGTCGACGAGTTCAGTGTCCATTCCTACGTCGAGGGAGTCGGCCCGCTTCGGGATGCGCTCACCTCACGTGGCCACGACGTGACACACATGCCCGCACACCTGGTGCCGACGCAGTTCCCCGGTACCGCAGAAGCACTGTCGCAGTTCGACGTCGTCGTTCTCTCCGACATCGGAGCGAACTCGCTGCAGCTGGCTCCCGGCGTGTTCGACCAGTTCCGCGCCGGCGAGGATCGTCTTGTCGCGCTACGTGACTGGGTGAACGCCGGCGGCTCACTGATGATGATCGGTGGCTACCTCTCGTTCTCCGGATTCCAGGCGCGAGCAGCTTTCCGCCAGACCGCGATCGCCGAGGTACTGCCCGTGACGATGCTGGCCGAAGACGATCGCGTCGAGACACCGGCTGGGATCGTTCCCACCGTCGTCGATGCTGCTCACCCGGCTCTCGGTGGTGCCGGCGATTCCTGGCCGGCGCTCCTGGGATACAACCGCGTCGTCGCGAAGGACGGTGCCGTGGTTCCCGCCACCATCAACGGCGATCCGCTTGTCGCTGCCGGTGAATACGGCGCCGGACGGTCGATCGTCTTCACCTCGGACTGCTCGCCGCACTGGGCTCCGCCGGAGTTCTGTGAGCAGTGGCCCGGATACACCGACCTGTTCGACGGCTTGATCAGTTGGGTCGCCGGCGAATGAGTCGCTCCTCAGACCTGCTCGCGCGGCAGCAGAGTAATCTCGCTGCCGCGCGGGCGGTTCCATTCATCGAGGACACCATCGGCGGGACGTTGAGTGATGAGGGATTCCGCCGGTACCTCGTGATCGAAGAGGCATTTGTACTGACGGCCGTCAAGGTGTTGGGGTTGGTGGTCGCCGAATCCCCGACGCTCGACGACGCGCTCGACCACGTGACGTCGATGTCGAACCTGGTGGGCGAGCAGCGCGAGTATTTCGCGCAGTTGCGTTCCCGCTTCCCGTACGAGGGTGACGCAGCGGCGCTGGTCGAGGAGTCGGCCGTGCTGTCGACGCACGCCTTGACTCTCGCTCGCGAAGAGGGCAGGGCGGCGGCGCTGGTGGGCATGTACGCCGCGGAAACCCTGTATCTGTCGTGGTGCCGGGAGGCGGCGGCAGTGAAGGTAGATCGCGAACCAGCGTTGCAGGACTGGGTGGACATGCATGTCGCTCCGCCGTTCGTGTCTCAGGTGGCAGTGCTGGCGTGCGAAGTGGACGCCATGCCCGAGTCCGTCACCGACGAGGACCTGGATCGGTGGTTCTCGGGCATGCTGGCCGCGGAGATCGATTTTCACAACGTGGTGGTGTGAGGTACTGCTGTGCGCCTTTATTAACCCCCGGCGGTTAATAAAGGCGCACAGCAAAAGGCCCGTAGGTCGCTTTCGCAACCTACGGGCCTCTTCTTTGTAGCGGGGACAGGATTTGAACCTGCGACCTCTGGGTTATGAGCCCAGCGAGCTACCGAGCTGCTCCACCCCGCGTCGGTGTGAAACCAACAGTACACGACTTCTGGAGGCGCAATTACCACCCCCTGTCACCGGCTGGAGTGCGCGCTTTCCGAGTAGTAACCGCGGATGTGTCCGACTATGCGCTGACGTGCGAGTTCGCCGTCACCCGCGTTGACCGCATCCACCAATCCTCGGTGTTCGTCACGCAGTCGCCTGCAGGTGCTCGGCCAGCTGTCGATCTGGACGCCCGCGAGAACGTAGGCCTCGATGGACTCGCGCAGGCCGGTCATCATGGCTGCGATCACCTGATTGCCCGCCGCGTCGGCGAGCGCCACGTGGAACTGTGCGTCGAGTAGCAAGAATTCCTCGGCCGAGAGAGCTGCGTCCTCCATCGAGTCGAGCAGTTCGACGGCCGCGCGGAGGTCGGGTGTCGGGGTCCGCGATGCCAGGGACTGCATCACCTCGGATTCGAGAACGAGTCGTGTCTTCACCACATCCGAGACCGGAAAGCCTTGTGCTGCAACCTGCATCCGCATCAGCATGGTCATACCGCCGGTCGGTTTGGCCACGATCATCGCGCCGGACGTCGGGCCGGAGCCAGTCTGCGCCTTGAGGAGGCCGAGTGCTTCCATGACCCGCAACGCTTCTCGGACCGATGACCGTCCGACGCCCAACTCTGCTGCCAGAATTCTCTCTCCCGGCAGGCGCTGGCCAGGAGACACCTCGCCTGAAACGAGCCGACGTTCGAGGTGGCTCAGTACTTGTTCCCACGCTCGCGGGCTCGGCTCGGTCGGCATGAGGCAAGAGCATAACCGGGTGGACGCCGTTTATGGGGTGGCCTGTACGGGGATGTATTACTGTGGTCAGACCACACTGACAGATTGCGGGGAACCACATGCGAGTAGCGCTGTTCGCCACCTGCATCGGGGACACGATGTTTCCCGACGCCGTCAAGGCCACCGCCCTCCTGCTCACCCGTCTCGGGCACGACGTCGTGTTTCCGTCCGGGCAGACCTGCTGCGGGCAGATGCACGTCAATACCGGCTATCAGCCGGGCGCACTACCGCTGGTCGCGAACTACGCCGATACCTTCGGTGATGCGTCGATCGACGCCGTTGTCGCACCATCGGGGTCGTGCGTCGGCTCGGTCCGTCATCAACACGAGATCGTCGCCGAGCGCTACGGCACCGCGTCGCTGTGTGGACAGGTGCAGACCGTGAAGGCAAAGACGTACGAGCTTTCCGAATTCCTCGTGGACGTTCTCGGGGTCACCGATGTGGGCGCGTACTTCCCGCACCGGGTCACCTATCACCCGACCTGTCACTCACTGCGCATGCTGAGGGTAGGGGACAAGCCACTTCAGTTGCTGCGCAACGTCCGCGACATCGATCTGGTCGAACTCCCCGAAGCAGATTCCTGCTGTGGATTCGGCGGCACCTTCGCCATCAAGAATGCGGAGACTTCGACGGCCATGCTGGCGGACAAAATTCGCCACGTTGCGGACACCGGCGCCGAATTCTGCAGCGCCGGAGACTCGTCCTGCCTCATGCACATCGGCGGCGGTATGTCACGACTGCGGATGGGCGCCAAGACCATTCACCTCGCGGAGATTCTGGCGTCGGTGGAAAGCCGGGTGCACGCATGAGCGCTGTGACGCTGGGTCTGCCCAGCTTCCCGCCGAGGTCGCCCGAGGGTGCAGGGTTCCTGCGAGGTACTGAGAAATTCCCCGTCGCAGCACATCACGAGCTGGCCAACGCGCAACTGCGACGCAATATCGGCAAGGCGACGCACACCATCCGTGCCAAGCGCATCAACGTGACTGGAGAGCTTCCCGATTGGGAAGACCTGCGTGATGCGGGTTCGGCGATCAAGGCCGACGTCATGGCGCGGTTGCCGGAACTGCTCGAACAGTTCGAAGCTGCAGTCATCGCGCGCGGTGGGCAGGTGCATTGGGCGGCAGATGCCAACGAGGCCAACGCCATTGTGACCGAACTTGTCAAAGCCACCGGCTCCGACGAGGTCATCAAGGTCAAGTCGATGGCCACGCAGGAGATCGGTCTCAACGAGCATCTCGAAGCCCACGGAATCACCGCCTACGAGACCGATCTCGCGGAATTGATCGTCCAACTCGGCCATGACAAACCGTCGCACATCCTGGTTCCCGCGATCCATCGCAACAGGTCCGAGATTCGGGAGATATTTCTTCGTGAGATGCCAGATGTCGATCCGAACCTCGGGGAGAACCCGGCCGAACTTGCCGCAGCTGCACGAAAGTTCTTACGCCACAAGTTCATGACGACGCCGGTCGCCGTCTCCGGCGCCAATTTCGGCATCGCGGACACGGGCACTCTGACCGTCGTGGAGTCGGAGGGCAACGGGCGAATGTGCCTGACGCTGCCGAAAACACTGATCACCGTGATGGGCATCGAGAAGATTCTGCCGACGTATCAGGATCTGGAGGTCTTCCTGCAACTGCTGCCGCGGTCCTCGACGGGGGAGCGGATGAACCCGTACACCTCCATGTGGACCGGCGTCACGCCCGACGACGGTCCACAGGAGTTCCACCTGGTCCTCCTCGACAACGGTCGGACTGCCGCGCTTGCCGACAAGATCGGGAGGGAAGCCCTGAGCTGCATACGGTGCTCGGCGTGTCTGAACGTGTGCCCGGTCTACGAGCGCACCGGCGGTCACGCCTACGGATCGACCTATCCGGGACCGATCGGCGCGGTGCTGACTCCGCAGCTCGCGGGCATGCATGGCAAAGACGATCCCAACTCGACGCTTCCCTTTGCCTCGAGTCTGTGCGGTGCGTGCTTCGACGCCTGCCCGGTCAAGATCGACATACCCTCGCTGCTCGTCGAATTGCGGCACCAGAAGGTCGAGCAATCCGGTGTCACGGCAGAGTCTTTGGCGATGAAAGCCGCCTCTCTGGCGATGTCGACCGAGGGCCGGTGGACGTTGGCTCAGAAAGCTGCCGGGCTCGGACGCGTCGTGGCCGGCAGGAAAGGGAAGATCTCTACGTTGCCACCTCCATTGAACGGTTGGACAGCTGCCAGAGACATTCCCGCACCGCCCAAGCAGACCTTCCGATCCTGGTGGGACTCCGACGAAGGCCGCGCGGCATTGGACGAGGCTCGTCGTGACGGGAAGGCGGACAGATGAATTCACGTGAAGTGGTGCTCGGACGCATTCGTGATGCCATCACCTTGGCGCCCGCCCGCGAAGGCGAGATACCGCGAAACTACCGGACTGGCAGAACCATGTCCGACGGGGAACTCATCGATTTGTTCATCGACCGTCTGGTGGACTACAAGGCGCACGTTCACCATTGCGCTGCAACAGAAGTCGCCGAGGCCGTCGCCGGAATACTGAGAGAGCGCGGACTACACACTCTGGGGATCCCCGCCGGCCTCGACCGATCATGGGTAGCCGGATTCGACGGAACGCTGGTGGTGGACAGCCCGGACGTACCGGCTCCTGAACTCGAGAACCTCGACGCCGTTGTCACCGGCTCGAAGGTATCGTGCGCCGAAACCGGCACCATCTTCCTCGACGCCGGTCCATCGCAGGGACGCCGTGCGTTGACGCTGGTACCGGACACACACATCTGCGTCGTGTATCGCAGCAGTGTGGAAGTGGGAGTGCCGGAGGCGATTGCGAAGCTGACACCGGAGCGCCCCACCACCATGATCAGCGGCCCGTCGGCGACCTCCGACATCGAACTCGAGCGCGTCGAAGGTGTCCATGGTCCGAGGAATCTTCACGTCGTCATCGTCGACGGTTGATTCCCGTCGAGCGGGAACTCACAGGCAGGCGGCCTCATCAGCGTCTAACGTCCCGGCCATGACACAACTGTTGGCAGGCAAGGTCGTTTTCATCACCGGTGCAGCGCGGGGTCAGGGACGCAATCACGCGATTCGACTCGCGCAGGAAGGTGCAGACGTCATCGCTGTCGACGTGTGCGCGTCGGTGTCCGAAGACGTGGGTTACGCGGCCGCGACTGAAGCCGACCTCGAAGAAACGGCTCGTCTCGTGCGAGCGGAGGGGCGCGAGATCGTCACCGCTGTAGCGGACGTCCGTGACCTCGAGGCGCTGCGGGCGGCGGTGGCGTCGGGCGTCGACAAGTTCGGTCGCCTCGACGTCGTGATTGCCAATGCGGGCATCGCTACGTGGAACCGTTTCTGGGAGATGCCTGAAGAACAGTGGTCGACGCTGGTGGACATCAATCTCAATGGTGTCTGGCGCACGATGACAGCTGCGGTTCCTGCAATGATCGAAGCCGGCAACGGTGGTTCCATCGTGATTGTGAGCAGTGCTGCCGGCGTCGCCGAAGCGCCCGGCTGCGCGCACTACTCGGCGGCCAAGCACGGCCTCGTGGGTTTGGCTCGCACTGCTGCAACGGAATTGGGAAGCTTCGACATTCGAGTCAACACCATCCACCCTGGCGCGGTGGAGACCGAGATGGGCAACGATCCCAACGTCGGTAAGGTACTCACTACTCATCCGGAGTACATGAACTCGTACAAGTGGCCGCTCACGTCCGTCCCGCGCACCACCGTCGAGGACATCTCCAACGCTGTTGTCTACCTCGCGACGGACCTCTCCCGCGCGGTCACCGGGACGAAGATCGTCATCGACATGGGTCAGACGATGGCGTAGTTGCGCTCAGAGGAGATTGAACTGCGCGACCTCGATGGTGTTCTCGACTGCCTCCGAGAGTGCGCGAATACGTTCGTCGGCGCCTGGCGCGGTCAAAATCGCCAGGCGATCGGCGTCACCCATCGGAATGCTCCTGGCGAGGGCATACAGCCGAGAACCCAGCGGATCCAAGGGATCCGGTGGGACGGGCATTCGCGGAGTCTGTTCGCCGGCCCGAAGTGCGAGCTTTCCCAACATTCCGTACATGAACTCGATGCGCTCGAGGAGCGAGTCGTATTCGTAAGCAGTGACTGGTGTTCCGTTGTTCTCGTCAGGCCACAATTCGACCTCGGCAAGTGGGTAGGGATCGTCCGGCAGCCATCGATTGACCCGGATGCGGTCTTCGGTCCGGCAATACAACTGATACCGCCCGGCACCCATGGCGACATGAGACTCGATCCGAGCCAGAGTGCCGACGTCGTGACGTGATTCGCCGCCACCGACCTCGTGGCCACGAGCGATGAGCACTACTCCGAACAGTGGGCCGTCGGCAGCTTCGAGAACGTTCTCGACCAGTGCGCGATACCGAGGTTCGAAGATGTTCAGGGGCAACACCTCACCCGGTAGCAAAGCGGAGCCGAGCGGAAACATGGGGAAGATGGGCATCAGGGGATTCTCAACCTCGGAATCGGAGGGGCGGGGAAATCGCCGGGGCGATCGATTTCGGCGAGCAGGTGCTCGGACCACGTCAGTAGACCGGGGATATCGAGGCCGTGCGGACTCTCGACCTCGTAGTGCCTGATGCGGTCGTGACCCTGGCCGAGGAGTGAGACGGCGCCGGTGTTGTTGCCCCGAAGCAGATGGGTGAGCCCGACGGCCAACTGAGCCAGTCCCTGCCACAGGTCACGTTCCTCGGGCGGCGCGCTTTTCCACGTTCCTTCGAGAATCTCGTGTGCGTGGAAAGGCATGCCGTGGTCGAGGAGGCGCTGCGCCTCGGTGATCGACTCGTCTGGTGGCAGGCGTACATCGTCCGGAATGCGCGGGACACCGCCCGCTGCGTCGCGTGGCAGTGGACGTCCGAGTCCGTCACGGGGCCGCGAATTGAGGGGTTTCCCAGCGGCGTCCCGGTCGCGTTCGGTCATACACTCAGCCTAACGGCAGCGCCTCGGACGAACTCGCCAAAAGTTTTTTCGAGTCGCCTGTCGATTGCGGGGAGAACCGTTCGTCGTCATGTTGTAAGGCAAGAAAGCCGGAAGAGAAACAACAGACCAAGGAGTCAGTCATGAAGTACATGTTGCTCATCTACACCGCACCCGGCGGAGACACCGAACCCCAGTGCACGTTCGAGGACTGGCAGCAATACGACAAGGAAATGAAGGATGCCGGGATCTGGGTGTCCGGCGATGCCCTCGCCGACCTGACGGCAACGACGACGGTTCGGGTCTCGCAGTCCGGAGAAAAGACCGTCACCGACGGTCCCTTCGCAGAAACCCGTGAAATCCTCGGCGGCTACGACGTCATCGACGTTCCCGATCTGGATGCGGCGCTTTCATGGGCCGCGCGGTGCCCCGGCGCGCGCGACGGCGGCAGCGTCGAGGTGCGTCCACTGGCCGGGTTCGGGGACTGATTCGCCGTGGACGAGCAGGCCGAGAACTCCATCGAGTCAGTGTTCCGGGAGGAACGCGGACGACTCTTGGCCTCGCTCGTCAGCCGCTTCGGTGATCTGGATCTGGCCGAGGAAGTCACCTCCGAAGCCGTCGAGGCCGCGTTGGTGCACTGGCCCGTGGACGGAGTGCCGGCTAAACCCGGCGCCTGGCTGCTGACCACGGCGCGTCGTAAAGCCGTCGACAGGCTTCGTCGTGATCAGGCCTATGCGGCGCGATTGGCGGTGATGCAGGTGGACGCCGATCGTGCCGACCCGGCGCCGCCCACGGTCGACGGAGAACTTCCCGACGAGCGGTTGCAGCTGTTCTTCACCTGCTCGCACCCAGCGCTGGCCGAGGACGACCGAATCGCACTCACCTTGCGTTGCCTCGGCGGGTTGACGACGCCCGAAGTCGCTCGGGCCTTCCTCGTGCCTTCGGCGACCATGGCGCAGCGGATCGTGCGTGCGAAGAAGAAAATCCGTCAGGCTCGGATTCCCTTCCGAACTCCCAGCGCCGAAGAACTCCCGGAGCGTCTGCCCGGTGTTCTGCAGGTGATCTATTCGGTGTTCACCGAGGGGTACGCAGCGAGTTCGGGTCCGGATCTGCAACGCGTCGACCTGGCGGTGGAGGCGATCAGGCTGGCGAGGATCTTGCGCGCATTGCTTCCCGATGAGCGCGAGATCGCCGGGTTGCTTGCATTGATGCTTCTCGTCCACGCGCGTCGGGATGCCCGTACCGACGCCGCCGGCGGGATCGTGCTCCTCGAAGACCAGGATCGCGGGTGTTGGGACCAGCCGATGATCGAGGAAGGCAGCGACCTCGTCGTAGTCGCGTTGACCGGGGGAGCGCCGGGGCCGTACGGGGTGCAGGCCGCCATCGCCGCATTGCACGACGAGGCCGCAGATGTGGAGAGCACCGACTGGCCACAGATCTGCGCTCTCTACGGAGTGCTCCTCACGCTGACTCCGTCGCCGGTCGTGGCCGTCAATCGGGCAGTAGCGTTGGCGATGCGCGACGGCGAGGAAGTCGGGCTGACTGCGCTGGAGGAACTGGCAGCGGAGCCCAAACTTGCCGACTACCATCCGT
The DNA here is from genome assembly GCF_030208925.1 of Rhodococcus sp. MEB032. NCBI lineage: Bacteria > Bacillati > Actinomycetota > Actinomycetes > Mycobacteriales > Nocardiaceae > Rhodococcus > Rhodococcus sp. MEB032. The sequence goes on along the minus strand of NZ_JARVSY010000010.1, from coordinate 682,672 downwards.
ATCACCTTGCACGAGCCGAACTACTTGCTCGGTTGGGGCGCACCGACGCAGCGGCATCCGCGTACCGACAAGCTCTGAAACTCGTTGGTACGGAACCGGAGCGGGCCTACCTGGAGCGTCGGTTGGGTGAGATCTCCGACTGATCGGCGCCTCAGACCAATTCGAGTCTTCGGGCCATGTCGGACACGAAAACACCTGTCGGATCGATATTTCTGCGTATCTGGATCCACTCGTCGATTCGCGGATACATCGAGTGGAAGCTTGCTGCGGTAGTCCGAGAGTCCTTGGCGGTGTAGAGGCGACCGCCGAATTCGAGTACCCGTTTGTCGAGGGAGGCGACGAACTCACCCAGGCCGGACTTGATCGGGAAGTCGAAGGCGACGTTCCACCCGGACATCGGAAAGCTCAGTGGCGCTGCGTTTCCCTCGCCGAAAAGTTTGAAGACGTTGAGAGCTGAATAGTGTCCCGAACGCTGGATATCGCGGATGATGCTCTTGAATTCGTCCACCGCGTCGACGGGCACCACGAACTGGTATTGCAGGAATCCCTTGGACCCGTAGGCACGGTTCCAGTCACCGATGAGGTCGAGCGGATGGTAGAACTGCGTCAGGTTCTGCACCTTCCCGACGTAGTTGCCGCCGGTGCGGTAGTAGAACTCGCCGATCGCTGACGCCGAAAGCTTGTTCATCAAGCCGTTGGGGAAAACATCCGGTGTCGTGAACAGTTGTGGCGCATCGAATTTCAACGGATTCTTCTGCAATTTCAGCGGAAGCTGGTCGACGGTCGCCAACGAACCACGCGTGATCGAGGCCCGGCCGAGCTTCGGCGGCGCACTGACTGCATCGAACCAGGCGCTCGAATACGTGTAGTCGGCTTCGCTGCCGTCGCTGTGAAAAGCGACGGTTTCATCAAGACTCGCGGTCAGAGCGCCGTCGTTGGCGAAATACGCCGTTTCGGTCGGCGTCATCTCGAGGGTGACGCGCAGGATGATCCCGGTCAGTCCGATCCCGCCGACGGTAGCCCAGAAGAGCTCGGATGTCGGGCCATGCGGCTCCAAGGTTCGGATACTGCCGTCAGCAGTGAGCAGATTCATCGAGCGGACATGATTTCCGAAGCTGCCCTCGGCGTGGTGGTTCTTGCCGTGAATATCGCAGGCGATCGCTCCGCCGATGGTTACCTGGCGTGTTCCGGGGAGAACCGGGACCCAGAGGCCGAACGGTAGTGCCGCGCGCATCAGCTGATCGAGAGAGACTCCCGCGTCCATCTCCACGAGACGGGACTCGGCATCGATCTTGTGAATTCGACGGAAGGCGGTCATGTCGATGACCAAGCCGCCGGTGTTCTGCGCGTTGTCTCCGTAAGACCGGCCCAGACCACGAGCGATGACTCCACGTCGGAGGTGCAACGGCTTGTCCGCGTTGTCGTCTGCGACGCGGGCGACGGCCTTAGCGATCGCCTCTACATCAGGGGTCGAAACGACGTGCGAGGTAGTTCGGGCTGTGCGACCCCAACCGCCGAGGACGGTGGACGCAGCGGTTGGCAGATCGGTGGCGTAGTCGGACACGAAATCCGAGGGTACCTGTTTGCGGACCACCCGGTCTGAAACCTTTGGTTGCGCCGGTGCTCTTATCGAGGGACGTCGAGATCGAAGTACAGGGTCTCGGACCAGTAACCGAGGCCGAGCTCGCGTAGCGGTTCCTCGACGCTCTCCTGAGTCGGCGTGAACAGCCGCTCCCAGAAGCGCGGCTTGGCGGGTGCGAGCGTGGCCAGCGCCGCCTCCATCTCGGCGTCGATGTCCGCCAGACCGGTCATCAGGGCCGTGCCCTGTTCGGCGAACGGTTCGTCGTCCATGTCGAAGATCTCGCCGCACTCGAGGACGAAGTAGTGGTCGGGTTCGGTGTGGCTGTGCAGGAAACGCAGCGCATCGCCGGCCATCGTGCCGAGTGCGGGGTGATCGATGCGGCCGAGGAAGTCTTCGAACCGGGCGATACCAGGACCACAGGGCGCGGTGACCGCGATCAGGTCGGGGGTGTCGTCCCAGATGATCGACTGGCGGGGGAGCGGATTCACGGACACAAGGATCCGGGGGACCAGCGGTATCGCGTACGACCACTCCGAGATTCCTTTGAGTCCACGGGTGCGAGCGGCAGCCGGATTCTCATGCGGGGCAACAGGAGTCGAGTAGAGATAGGTGCGGTTGGCCACTGGCCGAGTCCTTTCTGCGGTCGGCGTCACCTGATTCGGGCGGCGCCCACCATCCTCAATGCCAGGTCTCCGTACAGTTTTCCGATGTCTTCCGGATTCGTGTAATTGCCGGCCGGGAACCAGCGGCACACGTCGACGCACAGGGACATCAAGGCGAGGGTGACGCCTTCGGCATCGGGGATCGTGAAATCGCCCGACTGCACGCCGGCATCGACAACCTCCCGGACCACCCGCGTCGTGCTGCGGCGAAGCGCGACGACGGTTCGGTAGTGCTCTGGTGTGAGGGCAGTGAGTTCGTACTGGACAACGCGAGCGAGTGAATGGTGCCCGGCCTGCCAACTTGCGAAGGTGCTGATCAGTTCCTGCAAACGAACGGACGGTTCTTCACCAGGTCGGTCGGCGCCCTCGACCACCTTCAACGCTTCGGTGTGGCCTTCGAAGCTGATCGCGAAAAGCAGTTCTTCTTTCGAGCGGTAGTGCGGGTACATGGCGGCGGGACTCATGTCGAGTCGCGCGGCGATGTCACGGGTGGTGGTGCCGCCGTAGCCGGCAGAGGCAAAAGCGTCCACGGCTGCCGCGCGGATACGGGCCGCAGCTTTGGAGGGGCTGATCACCACGTCAGGTGAATCGCTCACGGTTTCCTCCAGGTGTGACGGATTTCGATGTTGACAATATCCCGCTCTCGATTCACTATAAGCAGGTGCTTAGATTCTAAGCGAATGCTTAGGAACATCGTTACGTGTGGCTTTGCCACGCCGAAAGGAAGCAACTCGTCATGCGTCGCACTCTGTACGGACCCGATCACGAGGCATTTCGCGAATCTGCTCGCGAATTCGTCAACCGGAACATCCTTCCGGTCGCAGAGAAGCTGATCGACCAGCGCTTCATCGATCGTGAAATCTGGCTCGAAGCGGGACGCAACGGCTTCCTCGGACTCGAGGTTCCGGAGGCGTACGGCGGAAGCGAAGCCGACGACTACCGCTTCAACGCGGTTCTGGCCGAAGAGCTCTCGCGCGCCAGTGCAGCTGTTGCTTCGAGCTTCGGCATTCACGCCGACGTCGTTGCTCCCTACCTCGTTCAGCTCACCACCGAAGAGCAGAAGCAGCGTTGGCTGCCCAAGTTCTGCACCGGCGAGATGCTGACGGCCATCGGCATGACCGAGCCTTCCGGTGGATCCGACCTCGCCTCGCTCAAGACCACTGCGGTCAAGGACGGCGACGACTGGATCATCAACGGCTCCAAGACCTTCATCACCAACGGCTACAACGCCGACCTCGTGATCGTGGCGGCTCGGACCAGTCCCGAGAAGAAGTCCAAGGGCATCACCCTCTTTGCCGTCGAGACCGGCATGGAAGGCTTCGAGCGCGGACGCAAGCTCGACAAGGTCGGCCAGCACGAGTCCGATACCGCCGAACTGTTCTTCGAGAACGTTCGCGTGCCGTCCACCAACATCATCGGTGAGATCGACCGCGGCTTCATCCACATGATGGAAATGCTGCCGCAGGAGCGCGTCGGCGCTGCGGTGTCCAACATCGCGCACGCCGCTCCGATCCTCGAAGAGACGCTGCAATACGCCAAGGACCGCAAGGCTTTCGGTCAGCCGATCGGCTCGCTGCAGTGGAACAAATTCCTTCTCGCGGATCTCGTCACCCGCATCGAGGTCACCCAGGCCTACGTCGACAACTGCGTCGCGGCACACGCTGCCGGCGAGCTGACCGCCATCGACGCCGCCAAGGCTAAGTGGTGGACCGCGCAGGTGCAGAACGAGGTCCTCGATCACTGCGTTCAGTTGCACGGTGGCTACGGCTTCATGACCGAGTACCGCGCCGCTCGCGCGTGGATGGACGCCCGTGTCACCAAGATCTGGGCCGGATCCAACGAGATCATGAAGGAACTCATCGGCCGCGATCTCGGCCTGTAATTTCGCAACTGCAGTCGATACGTCACTGCAACCGCCACTTCCCGAACCCGACGACACAGGAGCATCACCGCGCATGTCTGTTCTCGACAAGTTCTCTCTGACCGATCGAGTGGTCATCGTGACCGGTGCGTCGTCGGGCCTCGGGGTGGCGTTTGCGAAAGCCGCAGCAGAGGCCGGCGCGGACGTCGTCCTCGCTGCTCGCCGCGTCGACAAGCTCGAAGACACGGCCAAGCTCGTGCGTGACGCAGGCCGCGAAGCATTGTGCGTGGCCACCGACATCGTCGATCCGGCTCAGGCTCAGAACATGGTCGACGCCGCGATGGAGAAGTTCGGCCGCGTGGACGTGCTGGTCAACAATGCCGGCGTCGGAACTGCCGTTCCGGCGACCCGCGAGACCCCGGACCAGTTCCGCGCCGTCATCGACATCAACCTCAATGGGTCCTACTGGGCAGCGCAGGCCTGCGGCCGCGTCATGCTCCCGGGCAGCTCCATCGTCAACATCTCGAGCATTCTCGGATTGACGACCGCCGGACTCCCGCAGGCCGCCTATGCGGCGAGCAAGGCAGGCGTCGTCGGATTGACCCGCGACCTCGCACAGCAGTGGGGAACGCGCAAGGGCATTCGCGTCAACGCGATCGCGCCCGGCTTCTTCAAGTCGGAAATGACAGACCAATACAACGACGGTTACTTGGACGCGATGGCTCCGCGCCTGATCCTCGGCCGCATGGGCGATCCGGAAGAGCTCGCGGCCACCATGGTGTGGCTCGCGTCCGAGGCCGGCGGATACGTCACCGGTCAGACCATCGCCGTCGACGGAGGAATCACCATCACCTGACGCCGATGCCGAGATGTCGCCGGCTTTGCCGTATAAGTAGCTGGTGACCTCTCGCGCCGAACCTCAGGAGAACTGGGAAGACCGTCCGCCACCATCCATGGCTGCGACGGAGCTTCTGCGTGACCTGCCGGTGACTGCCCGCGGCGTCCGTACCAGGGCTTCTCTGGTCGCAGCGGCTCGAACGGTGTTCGAGCGCGCAGGGTATCTCGACGCCCGTCTCACGGACATCACCAAGGAAGCGAACTGCTCCACCGGCACGTTCTACACCTACTTCGACAACAAAGAGCAGATCTTCGCCGCAGTTCTCGACGTCGCGCAGGAAGACATGCTGCACCCAGGCATGGGACGGGTCCGCGACGTCGACAATCCGTATGCGGTCCTCGAATCGAGCAACCGTGCCTACCTGACGGCTTTTCGCCGCAACGCCAAACTGATGGGTCTGCTCGAGCAGGTATCGCACATCGATCCGGCCTTCGCGAAACTGCGTCGGGACCGAGCCGAGACCTTCATTTCTCGTAATGCCCGAGCCATCGAACGCTTGCAAGCAGCTGGCAAGGCAGACGCCTCGTTGGACCCGCTGTTGGCTTCCCGAGCACTGTCGGCGATGGTGAGCCGTCTTGCCTACAGTTCATTCGTCTCCGAGGAACCTGGCGCCGACGGCAACCCCGTCCCGTTCGAGGACGTCGTCAAGACGGCTACTCAGGTGTGGGCCAACGCGCTGGGACTCGAAGGCGACCGCGGGTAGTTTCAGCCTTCGCCGCGGGCCGCGAACTGCTCCTCGAGGCTGTGGCGCAGTGTTTCCTCGCTGTTCTTGACAGCGTTTTCGACGAACGGCCCGATCAATCGGCCGAGTGCCTTGCCGGCAATGCCGCCGGGCAGTTTGTAGGCGAAGTCGACGGAAAGCTCGGTCTTGGAATCGTCGATCGCAGCGAACTCCCACGTGGACGAGTTAGATACACCGCCGAGCGAGGACAGCTTGATGATCCGATTCTTCTCCCACTCGGTGACCTCGAGTTTGGAGCGCAACGTGCTCGGCCCGATCTGCATGGCCGCGTCGAACGTGGCGCCGAGTCCCTGATCGAACTCTCCGAACGGGGTGAACTCGGAAACACCGAACATCCACGTCGGGACATTGCGGTAGTTGTCGATGTAGTCGAAGGCGACATCAACCGGCACGGCAGCAACCGCGGTGTGGCGAACATGGATCATGACTGGTCCCTGTCTTTCGGTGAACACCGACTCTAACCAATGGCTCCGACGTGTTCGGCGGCGGCGCAAGAGCGATCTACGGTATCGGTATGACGAACGAGCTTCCGGTACGCGGGTCCTGGCGCGATTACGAAGACCTGGGACTACCGAAACCGCTCGCTGCGGCGTTGGAGGCGTTCGTCGAGCAGGGCTATCACGGGACTTCGATCCGTGACGTCGCGTCGCGGTCCGGGCTGTCGGTGCCGGGGCTCTACCACCACTACCCGTCCAAGCAGGCTCTGCTGATCGGTCTGGCGACCGTTGTGATGACGGAGTTGTTGGAGCGAAGCCGCGCCGCCGAACTCGATGCCGGGGACGATCCCTCCGATCGCTTCGACGCGGTGATCGAATCTCTGTTGCGGTTCCACATGTTTCGGCGCGAGCAGTCGTTCGTCGCCTCCTCGGAGATCCGCAGCATGGAGCCCGACAGCCGGGCTGGTTACATCGCCCAGCGCGACGAACAGCAGAAGCAGGTGGACCGGATCGTCCTCGACGGCGTCGCCTCGGGCGTGTTCGAAGCCGACCATCCCGAGGACGCCAGCCGAGCCGTGGTGACGATGTGCGTCGCCGTCGCGGTCTGGTACCGACCGGACGGTGAGTTGTCTCCGGACGAGTTGGTGGAGAGGTATTTGGAGATAGCGAGGCGCATGGTGGGGGCGAAGCGGGTGGGGGAGTGACTGTGGGGGCGAAGCGGGTGGGGGAGTGACTGTGGGGGCGAAGCGGGTGGGGGAGTGATCTGTTGACGCAACGGCGCGAATCAGTCTGAATTTTTCAACAATTCGAGCGCTGCGTTCCGGCCGGCATCGAAGGGGTCGGTGCCGATACCGATCCCGTCTGCGACGAGGGCACCTTCGTGAAGCAGCATGATTGCCTCGACGAGACGTTCGTCGGCTAGTCCGTCCGTCGCCAGAATGCGCCGGAAAAGGTCTGACATCTCCCGCTTTTGTTCGGCGATGACAGCGAACACCGGATGTGAGTGATCGCTGAACTCGGCGTGCGCGTTGATCATGCTGCACCCTTTGCCTCCGCTCGCCTTGGACCAGGAGGCGGAAGCGTCGAATACCGCACTCAACTGTTCGGCGCGGCTAGCTCCGGCTGATGCGAGCTTCTCGTCGCGAAAGATTCGCCACCGCCGATCTCGAGCCCTCAGGTATTCAACGACGAGACCGTCTTTCGAGCCGAACCGTTCGTACAAAGTCTTCTTCGTGACGCCGGCGTCCAGTGCGACGGTATCCACGCCTACGGCATGAATCCCCTTTTCGTAGAACAGCTTCGACGCAGACTCCAGAATGCGACGCGCTTTCGGAGTCAATTCGGGTGTGGATTCCTCTGCCATGGACAAAAGTATACCGATCTGTATAGTCGGGCTCATGAGTAAACAGATCGGTATACCTCGGATCGTGACCTCGAGATCTGCCGTGACGGCTACCTTGTCGGTCCTGTTCGTCGCGTGCTGGAGTTCGGGATTCATCGGAGCCAAACTAGGCGCCGGCAGTGCCGGGGTCCCCACGCTGCTGATGTGGCGTTTTCTCCCGCTCGCGGTGGTACTGCTCCCGATTGTCTGGTTCTCCGCCCGGCGCCAGAACACGATGCCGACACCACGGGCTCTCGGCAGGCAGGTGGTGATCGGGATGCTCTCCCAGAGTGGCTACCTGTTGTCGATGTACTGGGCAGTCGATCTCGGCGTGAACACCGGAACAACTGCGCTGATCGACGGTATTCAGCCGCTGGTGGCTGCCGCGCTGCTCGGTCCGGTCCTCGGTGTCGCAGTCCCGCGTATGCAGTGGGTCGGGTTGGCGATCGGAATGGGCGGCGTCGTGATGGTCACGGCAGCCGATGCCGGGGCCGGTACATCGGCGCCGTGGTGGGCGTACGCGATTCCGTTCCTGGGGATGCTCAGCCTGGTTGCATCCACCTTCGTCCAACAACGCGCTCCCACGTCTACACCGCCACTGCAGGCTTTGGCCATCCACTGCTCTACCAGCGCAATAGTTTTCACGACACTGGCGGTGGCCTCAGGTGTCGCCGTACCACCAAGCGTCAACACATTCTGGATCGCATTGCTCTGGTTAGTCGTGCTGTCCACGTTCGGTGGTTACGGGCTGTACTGGTTACTGCTCCGTCGCATCGGCATCACGTCCGTCAACACCTTGATGTTCTTGATCGCCCCCGTCACCGCGGTCTGGGGCGCGTTGATGTTCGGAGAATCGTTCACTGCGTTCACCGCGCTCGGCTTGGCGGTGGGGATCCTCGCCGTCGTCGTGGTCACCCGGGCGGACAATCACCAGAAAAAGCGGGGAGAGGGCGAAAATGCCTGTTCGGTAAGGGCTCCGATCACTTCGCGCTGATGACTCCCGACCTGGATGTGAACCGCTCGCGGAGCGCGGTGAGTTGCTCTGCGGTGAGCTTCAGTCCGTTGATTGCGTAGTCCTCGACGGTGCCGAAGTGCGTGCGCATTTCGTCGAGAGCTGCGTCGAAATAGCTGTCACGGACTCCGAGGAGGGGTCGTAGCACTTCTGCGTCAACGCCTTTGCTCGCGGCGAAGTCGAGGATCGGTTCTGTCATGGGAGCCAGATCGGTGTTCGTCTCCAGGTAGTCGGCGCGTACATCGGCTTCGTCGGCCCCGAGGAGGAGTAGGAAAGAGGTCGCGGCCCACCCGGTTCGATCCTTGCCGGTGGTGCAGTGGAAAAGTGCTGCCCCGGAGCGTTTTTCGTCGATGAGGTCGAGGTAGAACGTGCGATAGGCGTCGAGAGCGGACGGCAGGCTGACGAAGTTGCGGTTGGCTTCCTCCATCTGTGCGATCCCACGTCCGTCGCTGATGGTCTCGGCGTATGCGACCGGGTCCGTCATGAGTAGTCCAGTGGCCGCGGCGTTTTGGGCATTGTCGGCAAGTACGTCGAGCCAGACTGTGCGCGTCGAGTCAGGGAGATTGTCGAGTGCGCCGTCGCGCTCGGCGGCGGTCCTCAGGTCGTATACCGTCCGCACGTCCAAGTCGGCGACCGCGGCAAGGTCGTCGCCGTCGAGTTTCGCCAGAGTCGCCGAACGATAGAGCGCGCCCGCGCGGACGGTGCCGTCTGCAACAGGAATGCCACCGAGGTCCCGGAAGTTCGGAGCGGTCTTCAGGAGAACGCGGCGATCGAGCGGGTGAGTTGGCATGGCTGACTCCTTGTGGGTTCCGTTTCCGAACTGATCATTCATGCCTTCTGCACACTGCGCACGAGCTTTTCGGCATTGCGTCTCTTGATCCACTTGTCGATGACGAGAGCCATGAAGATCCACCCGCCCAATGCCGTGATCACCCACACGATGATCGGGGCGAGGATCCAGGACCCGACGCCGCTGATCTCGATACCGTCGGGGACCAGGGTCGCAACCCAGAGCGCGAGCAGTGTGGCGACCAAGCCGACACCACCCGCGAGCGGAGCCGCGTAGTGCAGTGCCACGCTGAGCACGAATGGGCCGAGGATCATGTGTGCGAGGGTGAATACACCGATAGCGGCCAAGAAGCCGTTCACGCTCAGGCTGACCCCGGGAAGAGCAAAATGCACGACGATCAGCGCTATCGCGCCGAGAACACATTGCGAAATGAGCTGAAATAACAGACGCATGGCTTGTACCTCCGTGATCAGGTCGAGTCACCCGAGAGTGGTGTGTGCGTGGGGAACGCTTTGCTGCAGGGCTTCGGGACGAGGCGCCGTCCAGGTGCCGTCGAGCACGGAGGGACGGGGGCGGTACAGGCGCAGTACGTAGTTCCACCCGGGCATGATGGGCAGTGCGTTCGCGACGCCGTCGAGATGGACCCCGAAGCGAATGGTGGTGCTGCCGTCGGAGTCTGGGGTGGCCGTGAGGCTGTTGATGCTGTTGACGCCCAGAGCGTTCTCTTCGAAGTATCCGGCCGCGTTGTACAGCGAGACCGACCAGAACGCATCCACGGGAACATCGTTCAGGCGGAGACGGTATTCCCCGACCGGGAGACGTTCGTCGAAGTTGACGTAGGTGGCCTCGTACTCGGGAAGGCCACCCCAGCCGGATGCGGTACCGAGCAGGTGCCTGATCGGATCGACTTCCGCAGCGGTACCGAATGAATGGTCGTACGTGGTGATGCCACGCGCGAGTGCGAGGAGTGCGTCGCGGGTCTCGGTCTGCGATTGCTCGTCGTAGTCGGGCAACGGGAACTCTCCCGTTCCGCCGCCGTCGATGTTGAGGGCGTCTTGCAACCGGTTCACCTCGGCGACGTCTTCGGGGCTGTTCGGATCGACGAGGATGCGCACGATCAGTGCGGCGTAGTCGGTCCCGACCAATTCACGCGTGAGCAGGTGCTCTCCCGGGTCGCGCAGGATGACGGGACCGAAGTGATCTTGACTGACCACCCACACGGAGATGTAGCGCTCGCCGGTATCGGGCACCGTGATGGTGACGTTCTCGCGCACGTCGATGATCGCGCTGCTGTACAGAGTGTCGCGGTTCTGGCGGATGATCGGCTGGTTGTCGAGTGACCCGAGATCACGAGTGTGGTTCCACGTGCCCAGGCCGACGCCCGCGGCCAGGCGAGCGAACATGAGATCGGACTCTGCCCGATTGAAGTTCAGGACGTTGACGGCGATCGTGGACATAGTGGGTTCCAATCGGTGTCGGGGTACGGAAGCGGGCGCGGTAATCCATGGCCCGTCGGGGTGAATCAGCCCAGCAGTCGTGCTTTCGCGGCTTGGAACTCGGCGTCACTCAGCAGGCCTTGTGATTTGAGGTCGCCGAGTTTCTGCAACTCGGCGACGAGATCGACCGGGGCCGCGGGTGCGGGTGTGGGCATCGGGAGTGCGGTATGCTGCTGGGCGAATTCGTACTGCGCCTGCTCGTAGTCGGCCTGAGCTCTCCTTTGCCGGCGGGTGGCCATACCGTCGCTGACGGCGGTCGCGGTACCGGTGACGACCGCGGTGCGGGCGGCGAGGCCCAGCAGTCCGGGGCGGCCTCGTCTCGGGATGTACGGCATGTCAGACCTCCAATTTCGGGATGATCGTGTCCATGAGGGCATTGACGACGGGTGCGGGTATCCGCTCGTAACCCAGTAGCACCGCGCCTGACGCAGCGGTGCGGGCGGCGAGTTCGCGCTGATAGACCAGCTCGAGCGCGACCAGCAGCGCTGCAGCGCCGGTGGGAATGGCTGCCGCGAGTTCGGTGATGTCCTCATGCCCGAGCAGACCGGACGCGCCGAGCATCTCGACGTTGATCTCGAAGCCGTTCGGCAACTCCTCGACTTCGATGAGGGTGAGTTCATCGTCCTCGGACTTGGAGATGACGATCAGATCGAGCAGCCGCACCAGGCCGGTATCCGTAAGGTCGGTCAGTGCGGAGAGCGCGGCCGGGTCGAGGCTCTGCCCAGGCAGGCCGAGAAGGTAGAAGTCGACGGGGCCGAAACGCGCGGCACTCACGAGAGGACCTTCAGCTTGAGTGCGGCGAACTCGTCCTCGCTGATCGCTCCGGCTTCGAGCAGTGCTGCGGCTGCGGCGATCTCCTCGCTGGGGCTCTTCCCCGCGACCTCGCGGATATACGATTCGGCGGCCTTCTCGGCGTCGCGTGCGGCCTTGTTGCTGCGTTCCGTCATCCCTTCGCCGCGGGCGACGAGATAGACGAGGGCGGTCAGGATCGGTAGGAAGAGCAGGAAGAACACCCAAACGGCCTTCAACCAACCGCTGAGCTTGTGGTCGCGGAACAGGTCGGCGATGATCGCGAACAGCGCGAAGAGATATCCGATGAAGACGGTCGCCCACAGCATCCAGCCGAGGCTTTCCCAGAAGCTCATGTGTCTTATCCGTTTCGTGTAAGGCCTGCGCACACGGTATTCCGCTGACTCACGCATTTCGGTTGATTCCGGCAATTCTCACCGGTATCGGCGGGCTTCGATCGCGGCCTAATCCGAAGCGGATGAGACCGGATTTCCACGGACATCGAACGTCTCGAGTATCTTCGACACATGATCGAAGCCGTGCGTGACGCACTCGCCTCTGGTGAGGCGGAGCAGGCTCGACGAGTCCTGCGGAAAAACTGGCTTCGTTTGATTCTCGAATCTCACACCAGGGAACTCGAGCAGCTCTGCCTTGCTCATCCCGATCCCCACGATCCGCACATCCTGCTGATACGAGCGTGCTGCCGCGATCTCAGCGGTGATCCGTACGGCGCTGAGTTTCTCCGCGGGCAGGGTCTGCGGGTGGCGTCCGACGATTTTGTCGTCTGCTTCACCGACCTGCTGCTCGCTCCGGACACCTCGACCAAGGCCGTCATCGCCGATCGCGCGCGTCACGCGCTCGCCCAGTGCGAGCCCGAGGACGATTACCCGTCCGCGCTTTTCCTCCTCGGATGGACCGAGGTCAGGCTTCGTCGTGACCTTCCTCGTGCCATCGCGCTACTTCGCTCCGCCGGTGACGAGGCGCAGTTGCAGTCGCGCACGGAGACATTGCGTCTTGCACAGTCCAACTTGGCCTTTGCGCTGACCCACGCGGGAGCATTCACCGAAGCCGAACAGATCCTCGACGGCCTTCCTGCGCGAGATGTGGCGTCCGATTGGGAACGCTTCGAAGGTGGTCTCCCACAGTCGAATCGGGGGTGCATCGCTTACTGGCGTGGCGACTTCGAGGAGGCGATCGCTCAGTTCGACTCGATCATCGTGGAGGGCAGTCCCGGAACCAACTTCGAGGCGCTCGCCCGTCTGTACCTGGTGATGAGCCTGATCGCTCTGAACCGGGAAGACCGGTACCACAACGCCGCTCGTCTGCTGCGAGGCGTGAGCACTGCGGACAAGCACGGCATTCCTTGGGATACGCTGCGGCGCGTCACCACGGCCTGGCTCGCCCACGCTCAAGGACAGGACGAGCAAGCTCGCCGCATCGCAATGCCCACGCTGACCAGAACAGGTGCTGCGGTCGCTCACGCGCTTCTCGCGGAGCTCTACCGAGTCATGGGGGATCCGGAACCGTCGGCTCAAGCGCTTCGCTTGGCAACCTCGGCCGCGCTGCCGCGATATGCGCTGGTGAGCACCCTTGTCACGTCTGCCGCCCTGAGCTCCGTCGCCGGGCGTGGACCGCAGGCGCACGAGCAGTTGGATCGTGCGCTGGCGGAAGCAATCCCCGAGCGGATTCTCGCCCCATTTCTGAGCGGCGATCCGGTAATCGTCGATCTGTTGAACGCGCACGCAACACAGGGGTCGAGACACCAGGAGCTCCTACGCACGATTCTGGAAAAACGGGGCCAGCTCTCTGCCAAGCTCGCCGGAGTCCTGACGGAACGTGAGAAAGAGATCCTCACTTTTCTGCGAACTACGATGACTGCAGACGAGATCGCTGCGCACCTCGGCATCGCCTATCCCACTGTGAAGACTCACATTCGCTCGATCTACCGCAAACTAGGCGTGACCAAACGGCGTGCCGCTGTTCAAGCAGCCGACAACCTAGACCGCGGGATCGGGGGCGATTCCGCGGCGGAGGCTGCGAACCGTCAGATCCAAGGCTTGTAGTCGCGTCCCGGAACCGCGGTTCACGTAGTCCATCGACGTGTAGAGCAGTGACCACAGCAGGTTCTGCACCCAGTCCGAACCCATGTCGGGGTCGATGGAACCGTCGGAGTGTCCGCGCTCGATTGCATCGGTGACTGAGTCGTCGTTCGACGCGGACTCGGCAAACGAATCTTCTTGATACACAACGGGAGTGAAGAACAGGACCGTCAAGAGGTCGGCCAGTTCGAAGTATTCATGGCACAGGCGAACCAGTGCTTCGGCTCCGGTACCCTCGCCGAGTCGAGCTGCTGCTGCTGCCTCTCCGACGGCGCGGGTGGCCTCGGCCGCGACTGCGTCGACCAGGTCTGACCGTTCGGGAAAGTAGCGGTGCAAAGTGGTCCGGCCGACCTTTGCGGCCGAAGCGATCTCGCTGAGGGTCGCAGCAGGCTTGGATGCGAACACCGAAACGGCAGCATCGAGGATGGCCTTCCGTGTGCGCTCGCGGGTCGCGCTTTGTTCTGGTGCGCTGTGGATCGTTGTCACGAATCCGAAGCGTAGCCGTGTCCGGTTTCGGTATCCAGTGTTTCCGAATCGGAATTTCTCTTGCCCTTTATGGAACATTCGTGTTCCATAAATTCATGCTTGAATCCGACGCTTCTCAGCCCGCACCGAAATGGAGCAATCTCCGCGTCCTCTCGGAGTTCGCTCGACCGCATCTGCCGTCGCTCCTTCTCGGATTGGTACTGGCGCTGTGCGGCTCCGCGGCGACGCTGGCAACGCCCATGGTCACCAAGTGGGTTCTCGACACCCTCGATACCGGTGCGTCGCTGAAAGGACCTATCCTCACGCTCGTCGTCCTTCTGATCGTCGGTGCCGTGCTCGGTTGTGCTCAGTGGATCGTTCTCGGAACCGCCGCCGAGAAGGTTGTCTTCGACGCCAGGTCGTCGCTGGTGAAGCGATTCCTGGCGGCGACCGTACCTTCGCTGCAATCGCGATCCGTGGGTGAATTGGTCACCCGGGTCACGTCTGACACCTTGCTGCTGCGGGAGGCTGCGTCGTCGGCCGCGGTGAATATTCTGAACGCAGCCGCGTTGACCATCGGAACGATTGTTCTGATGGGCGTACTGGATCTGCCGTTGTTGGGCGTCACCATGGTGGCAATCGTGTTCGCCTCCATACTCTTTGCCGTTCTGATGCCTCGGATTTCCGCAGCCGAAGCGCGAACCCAGGAATCGCTCGGTCAGCTCGGCGGCGTACTCGAGGGTGGCTTGCGTGCGATCCGGACGGTCAAAGTTTCCCTCGCCGAGGATCGCGTCGGCGCTCTGGTGACGAACAATGCGTCCGATGCGAAAAAGCATGCGATCACGGCAGTTCGAGTGTCGGCAACCGCGTGGACTGTCGCGTGGACCGCCATTCAAGGATCGATCATTGCCATCCTCGGCTTTGGTGCGTGGCGAGTCGCCGACGGCGAAATGGCAGTCTCGACGCTCATCGCGTTTCTGCTCTACGCCTTCACCCTGATGGGGCCGGTGTCGGAGCTTGCGCAGAACGTGACCTCCGTTCAGTCGGGAATCGCGGCAGCTATCCGGATTCGCGAGATGCAGTCGTTGCCCACCGAGCAGTACGACGAGGTCGTGGACGTGGTCGCGAAAACCAACGCTGCCGCGCCGCTGATCGAGTTGCGCGACGTCACCGTGAGCTACCACGGATCGAACCAGCCGGCGTTGCGCGATGTCTCGCTGGTCATTCCGACGCGTGGGCACATGGCCATCGTCGGCCCGTCGGGTGCAGGAAAGACGACCTTGCTCTCGACCGTGCTGCGATTTGTCGAACCTCGATCGGGTGAGGTTCTCCTGCATGGAGTCGGTTACGACGCGCTCGATCACCGCGCTGTGCGCGAGAGTCTCGCGTACGTGGAGCAGGAGACACCGGTGGTGCCCGGAACGATTCGGGAGAACGTCGTCTTCAGCCATCCCGATGCGACGGACGAAGAAGTCCAGGCCGTTCTGCGCTTGCTCCGGCTCGACGACGCGATCGAGGCCCTGCCCAACGGACTCGACACCGCTCTGACGGCCACCTCGCTGTCGGGCGGCCAACGTCAGCGGATCGCGATGGCGCGCGCAGTTCTGCGGCCGAGTGCTTTGCTTCTGCTCGACGAAGCCACTGCCCAGGTCGACACGCTCACCGAAGCCGCGATTGTCGACGCGATCAACGAACGTGCGCGCACCGGGGCCGTGGTGACTATCGCTCACCGGCTCTCGACGGTGCGTGACGCCGACTGGATCGTGGTCATGGAAGACGGTCGGATCCGCAACATCGGCAACCATGACGAGCTCATGGACAAGGACGATCTGTACCGCGACATGGTGGTTGCCGGCCGGCTCGATCAGGGCGAGGCGATGCTCGAAGATTGTTGACCCGGCGCATCGGCATGTGCGAGAGTGCTGTTACCGAGCGATCGCTCGGTCGGGATGTTCTTTCGGAGGTGGCTGGTGGCAATCGATCTGACGTACGCGCCCGAGGTGGTGGCGCTGATCGAGAAGACGCGCGACTTCACGCGCAACGTAGTGCTCCCCATCGAAGACGAACACGCCGGTGACATCGCTGTAGCGGGTGGCGATGCCATCCGCATCGAGATGCAGTCGGCAGCAAAAGAAGCCGGTGTCTTCGCCCCGCATGCACCGATCGAGTACGGCGGCCACGGACTCAACATGAGTGATCGCGCGCCGGTCTTCGAGGAAGCCGGCTACTCGCTATTCGGGCCGACGGCGCTCAACATCGCGGCGCCGGACGAGGGCAACGTTCACATGCTGGCCCACGTGGCGAACGAAGCACAGAAGCAGCAGTTCCTCGCGCCGCTCGCAAGCGGGGACATGCGGTCGGCATTCGCCATGACCGAACCCGCGCCCGGAGCGGGATCCGATCCCTCGGCTTTGAACACCCGCGCCGAAAAAGTCCCCGGTGGCTGGAAGATCAACGGTAAGAAATGGTTCATCACCGGCGCCGACGGCGCCGGGTTCTTCATCATCATGGCGCGCACGTCCGGCGAGCCCGGGCAGCGCGGCGGAGCGACCATGTTCTTGGCGCCGACGGACACTCCCGGCCTGGTAGTGGGTCGACACATCGACACCCTCGACAAGGCCATGATCGGTGGGCACTGCGAGGTCACGTTCGAGGATCTCTTCGTACCCGACGAGGCCGTTCTCGGTGAGGTCGATCAAGGTTTCGCCTACGCGCAGGTTCGCCTCGGTCCCGCCCGCATGACGCACGTGATGCGCTGGCTCGGTGCAGCGCGCCGCGGCCACGACGTCGCCGTGGCCAGAGTTGCCGAACGAGAAGGCTTCGGCTCGAAACTCGGTGATCTCGGAATGATCCAGAAGATGGTCGCCGACAACGAGATCGACATCGCAGCCAGCCGCGCACTTCTGGTGCAGGCCTGCTTCGAACTCGATCAGGGCGGGCACGCGAGCAACGCGACGTCCATCGCCAAGACCTACGCTGCCGAGGCGATCTTCCGGATCGTGGACCGCTCCATTCAGATGTGTGGCGGAATGGGCGTGTCCGGCGATCTGCCGCTGGCACGCTTGTCCCGCGAAGTGCGTCCCTTCCGCGTCTACGACGGCCCGTCCGAGGTTCATCGCTGGGCAATTGCGAAACGTGTTGTCGGAGCTGCGAAGCGCGCTGCTCGCGAGGAGTCGAAGTGACGGACTTTCCAGGACTCGATCTCGCGGCGCTCCACAAGTATCTGCAAGCCGCTGGCGTCGAGGTGAGCGGTGAGTTGCGAGCCGAACTGATTTCAGGCGGCAAATCCAATCTCACCTACGGTATCTTCGACGACAACTCGAAGTGGATTCTCCGTCGTCCACCCACGGCCGGCCTCACGCCGTCGGCGCACGATGTTGCGCGCGAGTTCCGAATCACCTCGGCGTTGCAGAACACCGCCGTGCCGGTCGCGCCGACCGTCGTGCTGTGCGAGGACGCCTCGGTGATGGGTGCGTCGTTCACGGTGGTCGAGTTCGTCACCGGTCAAGTGATCCGAACCAAAACCGAGTTGGAAGCTGTTCCGGCAGCGCAGGTCACGCAGTGCACCGACGAGTTGGTGCGTGTTCTCGCTGCACTGCACGACGTCGACTACACCGCAGTGGGTCTCGGCGAACTCGGCAGACCCGACGGTTACGTAGCCCGCCAGGTGAAGTTGTGGGCCGGTCAATGGTCACGCGTCAAGACCGAGGACTCGGCCGACGTGGACAGGTTGGCGTCGAGCCTCGCGGAATTGATTCCGGCGGAATCAGCCTCGTCGATCGTGCACGGCGACTACCGGATCGACAACACGATTCTCGCGGCGAACGACGTCACCAAGGTTGCCGCAGTGGTGGACTGGGAACTGTCGACGCTGGGAGATCCGCTGGCGGACATCGCGATGATGTGCGTCTATCGGCATCCCGCGCTGGATCTGGTTCTGGGTGAGCCTGCTGCGTGGACGAGCCCGTCGCTACCGTCCGTTGTCGATCTGGCGCAACGGTATTCGTCCGTTTCGGGTCGTGAACTGGCGCATTGGAACTTCTACATGGCGCTCGGGTTCTTCAAACTCGCCGTCGTGGCGCAGGGCATCGATCACCGATTCCGAGCAGGAGCCACCGTCGGCGGGGGATTCGACAAGGCTGGATCTTCTGTGCCGGAACTGATCTCGGCCGGACTCAACGCACTGCAAGGGAAATTCGAATGACTCGATCAGCACTGGTCACCGGCGCCTCCAAGGGAATCGGGCTCGGCATCGCAACACGCTTGGCTTCGCAAGGGTACGGGCTGACCATCACGGCGCGTGATACCGAGCGGCTCGCCGTTGTCGCCGAAGAACTTACCCGCGCCGGATCGCCGGACGTCGTCGTCTCGGCCGGCGACATGGCGGACGAGAACTTCGCCGCAGCACTCGTCGCCACACACAATGAGCGATTCGGCTCCATGAGGGCTCTCGTCCTCAACGCCGGAGTGGGAACCAGTGGGCGAGTAGCGGATTACCCGATGCGACGTTTCGACAAGACCGTTGCCGTCAATCTCCGAACACCGTTTGCACTATTGCAAGCGTCGCTGCCGCTCCTGCGTACAGCGGCGGACGCGGACCTTGCCGGCGGAGCGAAGGTGATCGCTCTCGCCTCGATGGCCGGTGTGTATGCCGAGAGCGGCCTGGCCGTCTACGGAGCCACCAAAGCTGCGCTGATTTCGATGGTCGAGGCACTCAACGCCGAGGAATCCGGAAACGGCGTCAGTGCGACGGCCATCGCTCCCGGTTACGTCGACACCGACATGTCGGCATGGACACACGATCGGATCACACCGGACACCATGATCAAGGTCGACGACATCGTGGAGTTGGTGGACGGTCTGCTCAAGCTCTCGTCTCGAGCGGTCGTTCCGAAGGTCGTCATGGCGCGGGCCGGGACCAACGGCTACTCCGCCTGAAATTTCAATCCAGCTTGGCTTCGCCCCGCTTGCGAAAGAAGTGAAAGCCGGGCACCCCGACGATCGCCTGCCGCAGGTCCTTGACCACTCCGAGGAGTTCGTGGATCTCGGGCGAGACGGAGTCCAAGGTTCCGAGGATGGGCAACACCGCGGCCACCCGGTCGGTGAGCTCCGGTAGTTGGTCGATCAGCTTGATCGCGGCGCTGACCTCTGCCTCGGAAAGGTCGTCGGCGAACCTGGCGGCCAGCGGCGCGAGCTGTAGGGCGATGGGCTCGTAGATCTCGAGGAGTTGACCCGCGATGTCCGACGTCTGCTCGACGGCCTCGACCAGTGTCTCAGCGCGAACGGTCACGGCGGCGGCTCCGATGACGACGCGGTCGGCGTTGTCGGCGATCTGGTTGATGCGCGCCACCAACCTCTCGACCGAGAAGAGGAGCGCCTCGAGTCGAGTGGGCAGGGTGACCGCAAATGCGACCGTGGACAGGGACCAGTGCACCACGTCGCCGACGGAGCGGACAACGGTGGAGCTGCCGGGCAAAACTAGAGCCATCCCTCGATACTGCCTGATGTGACGTCAAAGTACAGGTAAATCTCACATTCACGAGGCCCGCGGCGTTTTCGAGGTGTCGGTGCCGGCGCGGACAATCAATTCACCCGCTGTCTGCCGCACCGCGCAACCTGGAAGGATCGAGACATGACGGCTATCCGTACGCACACTGTGATCGACTCGCCGATCGGAGCGTTGACGCTGGTAGCAGCAGGTGACGACCTCTGCGGTCTGTACATGGCGGAGCATCGCCACAAGCCGGACGAGTCCACGTTCGGTGATCGTTCCTCGGCGGTCTTCGGTGAAGTCGAATCGCAGCTCACCGAGTACTTCGAGGGTGATCGCACGGAGTTCTCGGTGCCGCTGGCGCCCGTGGGTACCGAGTTCCAGAAGCGGGTGTGGGATACCTTGCGAACGATCCCGTACGGCGAAACCTGGACCTACATGGAGCTCGCGCAAACTTTGGGTAACCCGCTTGCGATCCGTGCTGCCGCCGCGGCAAACGGCAAGAATCCGATCAGCATCATCGTTCCCTGTCATCGCGTGGTCGGTAGCGACGGAAGTCTGACCGGTTTCGCCGGCGGCCTCGAACGTAAGCGGTTCCTGCTCGACCGCGAGCACGGCGGCGAATCGGATGTCCTCTTCTGATGCGCTCGGCTCACAATTCGGTGATCGGGAACGTCTACCGATCGTGAGACTCAAACCGTTCGAAGACGTCGTGACCGAATACGGTGCAGTGGTCCTCCGTGTCTGCCGCGCGGTGGTCGGGCCCGTCGACGCCGAGGACGCGTGGTCCGAGACGTTCATCGCGGCGATGCGGGCATACCCGGATCTGAACCCGGACGCGAACATCGAAGCCTGGCTGGTCACCATCGCGCACCGCAAGGCGATCGACATCACCCGAGTGCGTGCCCGCGTGGCCGTGCCGACAGACGACGTTCCGGAATTGCCGACGCGAATCGGCGTGCCGGGCACGTGGGATCACGAACTCTGGGACGCACTCGAACAACTACCACTCAAACAACGTGCGGCGGTCGCCTATCACTTTCTGGGCGGGCTGCCGTACGCAGAGATCGCGGACATCCTCGGCAACACGCCGGCAGCCGCCAGACGCGCGGGTGCCGACGGTATCGCCACCCTACGAAGAACCTACTTGTCCGCTACCGCTGCGGAAGGGAGTCACTCATGAGTAACGATGTGTTCGAGGCACTTCCAGCCGTTGACGCCGACGCCATGATCCGCCTACGGGCGCGCCTGGCTGCGCAGGCGTCCGAAGCCGAATTGATCGACGTGGCATATCGAACCGTCGATTCGCCGGTCGGAAAGCTGCTGCTGGCGGCAACTGATGTCGGCCTGGTGCGGGTTGCCTTTGCCGTCGAAGGGCACGACCTCGTTCTGGAACGATTGGCGGACACCGTCAGCCCTCGTGTGCTTCATTACCCGCGCAGGCTGGACACTGTCGCTCGCGAGTTGGACGAGTACTTTGCCGGTGCGCGTCGAGAATTCGATCTGCGCTTGGATTTCCAACTCGCGAAAGGGTTTCGACGCGAAGTGTTGCGTCATCTTCCCGAGATCGAATACGGCCACACTGCAAGCTATTCGGTGGTCGCGGCAGCGTCGGGAAGCCCACGTGCGGTGCGTGCCGTAGGGACCGCATGTGCAAAGAACCCGCTGCCGTTGGTGGTCCCGTGTCACCGGGTGGTGCGCAGCGACGGCAGCCTCGGGCAGTACGCGGGTGGCCCCGAACTGAAAGCGATTCTGCTGGATCTGGAAGCCGGCCGGTGAGCGCAGTGACGCTGCGCTTTCAGGCGCCCTATGCAGTCGAACCGCTCACCGGTGCCCTGCGGGCTCACTGCGTCGCAGGCCTCGAGCGTCACGACGACGGTGTTCACACCAGAGTCGTACCGTTGCCTTCCGGACCCGTTGTCGTGTCGGTGTCGTGGACCGACGACGGTGTCGTCGTGGATTCCGATGTGCCGGTAACGGATTCCGCAGTGCTGGAGGTGATCGTGCGCCGTTGGCTCGACCTCGACGCCGATCACACTGCTGTCGAAGCGGCGTTCGGTAGTGATGAGTTGTTGGCCCCACTTGTTGCCGCCCGTCCAGGATTGCGTGTGCTCGGTTCGGTGGACGGGTTCGAGACCGCAGTGCTCACCGTTCTGGGACAACAGGTTTCGCTCGGCGCGGCGAGGACGTTCGGTGGTCGTTTTGTCAGCGCATTCGGAGCGCCGGTGCAAGGGGATTTTCTTGCCTTCCCTGATCCGGACATGGTTGCAGCGCAATCAACCGAGGGCATACAGAAAGCCGTCGGATTGACCACAGCGCGCGCAAGAACAGTGCACACGCTGGCAACTGCGGCAGCGAACGGCCTCGACCTCTCCTGGAATGCGGATCCTGTCCAATTTCGGCGAGAGCTGTTGGCGCTAAAGGGGATCGGACCGTGGACCGCTGACTATCTCACCGTCCGGATTCTCGGTGATCGCGACGCATTCGTGCCCGATGATCTGGTGTTGAAACGTGCGCTGGGGGTCTCGACGGCCAAAGAAGCCGCAGCGTTGTCCGAGCGCTGGCGACCCTGGCGAGCCTACGCGCTCTTTCATCTGTGGACCAAGGAAGCGTTTCTGTAGTCGGTCAGTCTTTCGCGCGCGCCAGTTCGGACGGCCACCAAATACGTTTCCCGATGTCGTGAGAGAGTGCCGGCACCAGGACGCTGCGCACGATGATCGTATCGAGCAGCACGCCGAAGGCCACGGCAAATCCGATCTCGGCGAGGAAGACCAGTGGCAGGATGCCCAGTACGGCAAATGTTGCGGCCAAGACGATTCCGGCTGACGTGATCACACCGCCCGTCACCGCAAGACCGCGCAGTACACCTGCGCGGGTGCCGAATTCTCCGGTCTCCTCCCGGACTCTGGTCATCAGGAAGATGTTGTAGTCGATACCCAGCGCGACGAGGAAGACGAAGGCGAACAGCGGGAACGATTGATCCGCCCCGGCGAACCCGAATACGTGTGTGAAGAAGAATCCGCTCACACCGAGGGTCGCCGCGAAGGAAAGCACCACGGTGACAATGAGAATCACCGGGATCAGCAGAGCACGGAGCAAAGCGGCCAGAACCAGGAAGATCACCACCAGCACGATCGGGATGATCAGGTTTCTGTCGCGGACCGAGGCCGCCTGGACATCAAGGGTGGTGGCCGTGCTGCCGCCGACGAGCGCGTCGGCGCCGGGCACGTCGTGGACGGCAGTCCGCAGTCGCTTGACAGTTTCGAGTGCCTCCGGCGAATCGTAGGAGTCGGCGAGGGTTGCATTGATCATGGTTCGGCCGTCGATCGGTGCAACGGTGAAAGCCGCAGGGGCGCAACCCGCAGCGGCGGCTTGTGCGACGGCAGCGGGGTTGGTCTTGATCAAATCGCTGACCTTTGCGACGTCCACCTGGGTGCAGACGGCGCCGGGATCCTGCGAGATACCTTCGACGCCGCTGGCTGCTTTGATGACGGCGTCGGCCTGGTCGGCGTTTGCGGTGATCACGGCCGGTGCGCCGGCTCCGGGATCGAACTTCGAGTCGTAGAGTTCTTGTCCGACAACTGCGTCGGGACGATTGGTGAAGCTTTCGGTGGATGTCAGGCCATCGGTTTCGAGACTGCCGATCCCGGCCGCGAACAGGATGATCAACAACACTGTGGCGCCGATCCACAGTGGGCGGTCCTTGCTACCGACGGCCTCGGCGATCTTGCCCCACATCCCGTGCGTCGTAAGGTCTGCGGCGTGATCGACCTTGGGCTTGCGCGGCCAGAAGACCCACCGTCCGGTGGCGGCCAGAGCGACCGGCATGAACGTCATCATCACCAGGTAGGTGCAGGCGATCCCGATGGCGGCGACGGGTCCGAGGCTCTTGTTGGAGTTGAGTTGAGAGAACGTCAGGCAAAGCAGACCGAGAATCACGGTGACAGCCGAAGCGGTGATGGCCGGCGCAGACTCGCGCCAGGCCTTGATCATCGCGTCGAAGCGGTTGGGATACGTGTGCAATTCTTCGCGATAGCGAGAGATCAAGAGTAGGGCGTAGTCGGTACCGGCACCGATCACCAACACGAAAAGGATGCCTTGAGATTGTCCGGTCAGAGTGAGTAATTCGGCTTTCGCGAGAAAATAGATCACCATCGACGACAAACCGATGGCGAGGAGCGCGGAGAACAGCGGGAAGAACCACAACACCGGCGATCGGTACACGACAAGCAGGATGAGGATCACGACCAGGAGTGCCGCGCCAAGGAGCGCTCCGTCCAGACCGGCAAAGGCGTCGATGAACGCAACGAGTAGCCCACCTGGCCCGGCTGGGAGTACCTCGACATCACCAGCTGCTTGTTTTGCTGCGTCGATGACGTTCTGCTCGGTGGTCGCCAGGACATCGCCTGCCACGGATGTGTCTCCGTCCTTGGCGACGAGTGGCACGAAGATCGACGCAGTTGTGCCGTCGGCGGAGTACTGAGTGGGCTGCATACCGTCGGCGTCTACCCCGGCGACGCCGGCAATGGCGCCGTAGGCCGAGTTGATTGCAGATTTGTCCGCCTCGGTGAGGGCCGAATCTCTATGGAACAGAACAAATCCAGGGATCGTCTCGACTGCGAGGAAGTTCGCGGATTGGTTGCTGACGATTGTCGATTCGGCGGAACTCGGGAGGTACGAGGCGTTGTCGTTCTTTTGAACCTCGGCGAGTTTGCCCTGGAAAGAACCGCCGAATCCGCCTGCGAAGAAGGCGAAGATCGCAAGGGCGATCACGGTGAAGATCGGCACGCGAAGGCGCTTCACGGCTCCGCGCTCGTTCCGTTCTGCGTCAGTTGTGTCCAGCTTGGTCATGGTTCTCCTCGAACGCAGTCGACCAGCACCAACAAAGCAACATTTTCCAGTAGAACACGCAATACGGGCGCGGTGGAACCACTTGGCGTGGAATTGACGACGCTACGAAGTGCCTTTGCCGTATGTCTCGCGGGCTGCGACGTCCATGGGAAAACGGACGACTGTGTCGCCGAACAACAATCGAGTTGCCGAAGCCGCGGCGGCCAGCACGTGGGCGGTACCTGACTCGGGATTTCGGGTATGCACGACTACCTCGTCGTGCTGGAAGAAGACCAACTCGCCGTCCGGGTCTTCGGCGAGGCGGCGCCTGAGGTCGGCCAGGAGGCACAGCGCCCACTCGGACGCAGTGGCCTGCACGACGAAGTTGCGCGTGAAACGACCGCGGGCGTGAGCGTCGCCGTGGGAGTAGAAGTCGGGAGACGGTGGGGGACAGGCCCGGCCGAGCAGTGACTTCACCACCTCGCCGCGCTCACCTGCCTTGGCAGCTTGCTCGACGTACTCGACGGCGACCGGGAATCGCTTCCGCAACAAGACGAGCAGTGCTTTGGCTTCACCCGCCGTCGCCCCGTACAGGACTCCGAGGATTGCGACCTTGGCTTTGGCGCGATCACCGCCGAAGGCTTCGGCACCGACAAGTGCGTACAGGTCGTCGTCCCCGGCGGCGGCCATCATGCGGCGGTCGCCGGACATGGCGGCCAGAATTCGGGGCTCGAGCTGACCGGCGTCGGCGACGACGAACACGTGGCCCGGATCGGCGACGACGCTCGAGCGCATGGTCTTCGGAATCTGGAGGGCCCCGCCGCCTCGACTCGCCCACCTGCCGGACACGACACCACCAGGAACGTAGATCGGACGGAATCGATCTCCCCGCACCCAACTGTCCATCCACTGCCACCCGTTGGTGCTGTACAGCTTGGCGAGTTCGCGATGACGAAGGAGTAGCGGCACAGCCGGATGATCGATCTCCTGCAGAAACCACTTGCGCGTCGACGGAAGTTCGATGCCCTGACGACCGAACGCCTCGGTGATCTCCACCGAAGACGAAGGATTGACGGTGCGCCCGAAGACCTCACTGATCTGTGCGGCAAGTTCCTGCATACGAGCGGGGAGGTCGTATCCCGTCGGCCGCGGCCCCAGCCGTTCTTCGAGGAGTTCGCGATGCTTCTGCGTCGAGAACGGAAGGCCCGTGTGCGTCATCTCGGCGGCGCTGAGAGCGCCGGCCGATTCTGCTGCGATCAACAAGTCCAGTCGAGCGTCCGCGCCGATGGTTGCGCGCTGCTCGGCGAATTCGGTGACGACGGCGAGGGGATCGAGAACGGGTGCAGTGTCGAAGAGTCCGAGTCGATCGTCGTCGAACTCCTCGGCGGGCGGTGACGGTTTGCCGGCGCGCATTCCGAGTATCGCGCGGGTCAGGGAGATGTCGTGGCACCGCTGAACCCGTACGCCTGCCCGCAGTAGAGGTGGGTACACGGTCGCCGTACTCGGCCACACCCACCGCGGGTGCTCGGCTTCCTCGATGGTGCGTACCGCTGCGATCAGGTCGGGGTATTCGACGGGATCGGCGAGCGGCGTTCCAGCGGGATCGGTCCGTAGGACAGTTGCCGTCACAGCTCCCGTGGACGTCGTACTACCGGGGACCAGGACAACTCGCACGACATCAGTGTGACGGCTGGGTCCGACACGCTATCGCTCGGCGTGCTCAGGCCCTGACGAACCGGATGTGTTGACCCGGGCGGGCTTGGCCGAGTCGGTCGATATCTGCGTCCGCGACCACTCCCACCACCGGATAGCCGCCGGTGATGGGGTGATCGGCGAGGAACACGACAGGTTGGCCGCTGGGTGGGACCTGGATCGATCCGAGTGCCACGCCTTCGGTGGGCAGTTCGGTGTCGTCTGTTCTTCGAAGTAGTTCGTCGGCGCCGACGCGATCGACGCGTGCGCCGATTCGGTCCGAGTCGGTCGAGATCGCCCATCGGCCCTGGAGGAGTGTTTCGGGGTTGGTGAATCGATCTGCGCGAGGACCGAACACCACTCGAATGGCGAGAGTCTCGTTTGCCATCGGCGGCACCGGTGCGAGGTCGACGGCTGAGAACGTGGTCGGCGATGGCCCGATCGGGAGAAAAACACCAGGCTCGAGAGGCGCCGGACCGATCCCGGACATCGTGTCGGTGCTGCGCGATCCCAGGATCTCGGGAACCACAATGCCGCCTCGGACGGTCAGATACGTCCGCAGTCCACTCGGTGCGTAGTCCAGGCGGACGGTCTGCCCAGCCCGCAGATCGATCACGCTCGAATGCCCGACCGGAATGCCGTCGCGGTAGGCCTGTGCAGGCGCACCGGTGAACGCGATCGTTGTCGGTTGCTGCGCCCGAAGACTCAGCCCACCCAGGAGGACCTCGACACCGGCTGCGCCCTCGTTGTTGCCGACGAGCCGATTGCCAAGCCTGAGAGATCGACTGTCTGCCGCACCGGAAACCCCGACACCCGAGCGAAGATGACCTATCCGTCCGAGGTCCTGGATCAGGCTCAGCGGCCCGGTGTCGAGTATCTCCAGACCGTTCATCGTTGTTCCTCGTTCACGAAGCGCACGCGTCTGCCGGGCTGAACGGTGGCCGGTGGTGTGGCGTTCAGATCCCACATCACGGCATCGGTGCTCCCGATGATCTGCCAGCCACCCGGTGATGCACGCGGGTAGACCGCGCTGTATCCAGCGGCCAGGGCGACGGAACCGGCAGGCACAGCGGTTCGTGATTGCGTTCGACGCGGAACGTCGAGCCGAGTGTCGCCTGAAGTCAGGTAGGCGAAGCCGGGTGCGAATCCGATGAAGGCGCAACGCCACATTGCCCCGGTGTGGGCCGCAACCACCTCGGATCGGCTCATACCAAGTGACTGTGCGACGTCGTCGAGGTCGGGCCCGTCGTACCTGACGGCGATGGTGAGTGCATCCGTCTCGAAATGCTCGTCTGTGGTCGCGGCAGAATCGGTCTGCTCGAGATCGTTCAAGCGCTTCCGGACGTACGTGAGATCTGCCGCCGGGGTGCACGTGACCAGGACCGTGCGAGCTGCGGGGAGGAAGTCTTCGACCCCGACCGGGGTGTTACGCGTCAGTGCTTCGGTGAACGCTAGAACGCCAGCTTCGGAATCGAAGTCCACGAGCAATGCGCGTTCTCCCGCGGGAAGTATGCGAGTCACCGGGAGGGCTCCCTATCGACTCGAGTCCGCTCCACGTCCGCTCGCATCGCGGCGATGAAACTCGCGATGGTGGCTCGCTCTGTGGCGGTAAAATTGCCGAGGGTGCTCACCGCCCGTGAAATGAGTGGGCCGAAGTAACTCTCGCCCAGAGTGACCGCCGATGGTGTGACCTGCAAGAGCACCCGCCTGCGGTCTGCTGAGTCTCGCTCCCGAGCTACGTGGCCCGCTTTGACCATCCGGTCGACGAGCGCGGTCACCGACGCCGAGTTGATACCCAGCTGTGCGCCGAGCCAGCCTGGTGTCGCCGGTGCGTCCGAGCGCTCGGCATCGAGAAGGCAGATCAACGCGCGCACGTCGGTGGAGTGCATTTTGTACTTGTTCGCAAAGCCGGAAACCGCCACGTTCAAGTCGACGGTAAGTGCGCGAAGCGAGTGGACGATCGCCATCGCTTCGTCTTCTGCATCGCCGACGCTCAAGGATGCCTCCAGCCCTGGTGTGTTGTCTCTTGATTGTCTACTATCTCGATAATCGAGAGAAATGGGGGTGGGGGATGGACTTCAATCGCGCATACGACGCTGTACTGACCAAATGGCCGCAGAAACCGCTGGGTGTGGATCTCGCGGGGCGGTTCGGTAGCACTCACGTGAACGTCTGTGGACCTGCAGACTCGCGGCCGTTGCTCCTTCTGCCCGGGGGAGGTGCCACTTCGACGGTGTGGTTCGACAACGTTGGGGCGCTGTCGAAATCCCGGCGTGTTTTGCCGTCGACACGCTGGGTGATGCCGGACTCAGCATTCCGAATGGTGATCGGATGAAGTCCGTCGACGATCTGATCGAGTGGATGGACTCGATAGTCGATTGCACCGGGGTCGACACCGTCGATGTGATCGGACATTCCTACGGCGCGATGATTGCGTTGGCCTTTGCGCTGCATCGACCTGATCGTCTCGGCAAACTTGTTCTGCTCGACCCTAATTCGAGTTTCTCCGGCATGAAGGCGGGCTACCTTCTGCGTGCGCTTCCGCTGTTGCTCTCCCCGTCGCGAGCACGCCGACGGCGACTGTTGGAATGGGAGACAGGCGAGTTGAGTATCGACTCCGACTGGCTGTCTCTTGTGGAAGTGGGCACTTCGGATCTACCGCGACCCGATCTCGTAGTGCCTCGACGTCCGTCGACGGAGGCCTTGAGCGCACTGGATGTCGAGTTGCTGGTGGTCCTCGCACAAGACGGACGGGTGCATGATGCGGAAATCGTGTCGAAGTCAGTGCGGGAGAGGGTTCCCGCAGCGCGTGTCGAGGTGCTGAAAGCTTCTTCGCATCACAGCATTCCGATGGTTCCCGCCGATGAAGTCAACCGGGTGCTCGTCGACTTCTTGGAGGGCTAGCGGATCAGGGTGCGACGACGCACCCCGGACCGATCGGTGTCGCCGGATTGACATCGACCGTTGTGACCGGCCCGCCCGCGGACGTCTGGTAGGCCATCAGAGAGTGTTCGCCCGGTGCAGTCGGAGTCCACAGCGTGACGGCGTGGCCGAGTACGACCGGCAAGGTGAAGTAGGGATTGACGGTGTCCCAGATCAGTTCCTGCGGGAACATGGTCGACGCTCGGTTCATGTCGACAATCGAGACGTTCGGCTCGTTCAACGCTGCTGTCCTGGCAACCACCAGATACGTGCAGCCCGCTCCGTACGGCGTCGTCGACCCGCTGCTGAGACCCGGAAGGATCGTGACGTCGACTACGTCCGCGGACGCTGAAGTCGCGGAACAGATGGCTGCACTCGCGCAGAGGGCAGCGGCGATTACGGTAGTTCGAGCGATTCGTGAAAGTGTCATACCAGCAGGTCGGTTTTATCTGGGTGGGTGTTACAGGCAGACTGACCGGATGCGCGCACTTCACGTTCTGCTGGCCGGCTTCGGCTTCCTGCTGGGGTTCCTGATTATTGTTGTCTCCGGCCTGATCGAGTGGGCCTCCTTCGCCTCCCGAACCGATTTCGCCTTCGTCGGTGACTCCGCCGTGTCGGTTGGTGTTTCCAACGAGGCGATCTACACCGCCGTCGCTGCTCCACTGGTGGGTGCGCTGATGGGCTGGCTGTCAGCTGTCATCGCGACGAGGTTCGGGTGGAGCCTCACTCGTGGGAGTGTCACTCTGGCAAGCGAGTGACCAGGCAGCGGACCCGCTTGCTGGTCCGTGGGTTGTGAGGAAAGGCCCCGACCTCCATCGAGGTCAGGGCCTTCCTTTGCGCCGAGCTACTTCTGTGTCGAGCTACTTCTGTGTCGAGCTACTTCTTCGAGACGCGGAGCAGCTTCTTGTTGACGAACTCGTCCATTCCCCACGGACCCAGCTCGCGGCCGACTCCGGAGCGCTTGACTCCGCCGAAGGGCAGACCGGGCAACGTCGTTCCGTGCTCGTTGACGAACGCCATTCCCACGTCGAGATCTGCAGCGACCGACCGGGCGGAATCGAGATCGCTGCTCCAGACGGATCCGCTCAGACCGTAGACCGACGAATTGGCAAGTTCCACAGCCTCGCTGGCCGACTTGACCTTGTAGACGACTCCGGCAGGTCCGAACAGTTCTTCGCTGTAGGCCCGCATGTCCGGTGTCACGTCTGCGAGCAATGTCGGTTGAACGTAGGCGCCCGGGCCGTCGATCTTCTTTCCACCGGTCAGCAGCGTGGCACCCTTGGACACAGCGTCGTCGATCTGCTCGATCAGAGTGTCTGCCGCGCCCTGCGAAGAGAGCGGACCCAAGACTGTGGATTCGTCCAACGGGTCACCGGCAGTGACGGATTCGAAGGACGTCGCCAACTTGTCGGTGAAGTCGTCGTAGAAATCTTCGGTGACGATGAAACGCTTCCCCGCGTTGCAGGCCTGGCCGGCATTGGACAGACGTGCCTTGGTTGCGGACTTGACGGTGGCATCCATGTCGTCGGAATCGAGGACGATGAACACGTCTGATCCGCCGAGTTCGAGGACGACCTTCTTGAGATTGCGTCCGGCAGTTTCGGCGACGCTGGTTCCGGCGCGTTCGCTGCCGGTCAGTGACACACCTTGAACTCGGGGATCGGCGATCATGTCCGCGATCTGCTCGTTGGTCGCGAAGACGTTGACGTAGGCGTCGTCCGGCAATCCGGCTTGTCGCAGAATCTCTTCCATCAGCAGCGCCGACTGCGGACAGTTCGATGCGTGCTTGAGAATGATCGTGTTACCGAGCATCAGATTCGGTGCCGCGAAGCGGGCGACTTGGTAGTACGGGAAGTTCCACGGCATGACGCCGATGAGAGCGCCGATCGGTCGCCGGTACACAACCGACTCCTCGGCCCCGGGAACGTCGAGTCGTTCTTCCTCGAGCAGTGCCGGACCGTGGTCTGCATACCACTGATAGATCGCGGCCGAGAGTTGTACTTCGCCCTTGGCCTCGCGGACCGGCTTACCCATCTCCAAGGAGATCATTCGGGCCAGTTCGTCTGCGCGCTCTGTGTACAGTTCGGCGGTCTTGCTCAGGACTGCCGCACGCTGCTGTGGCGCACTGTTGCGCCAGGTCAAGTAGCCGCGATGCGTGTTCGCAAGTGCGGCTTCAACTCCGGCGTCATCCAAAGTATCGAATTCCCTGACGGTTTCACCTGTCGCGGGATTGACTGTTTTGTAATTAGCCATAGTTGTACAACGTGCGGAAGGGGCTCGAAGATTCCCGAAACGCGCAATCACATTGAATCGGCTCAACAGGTTTCGATCAAATCCCGGCTGGGTACCATGTCACGCCACCTTGCGGCGATGGGTGCGCTCGTAGCCCTTGCGGTCGTAGAAACGGGTGGTCACGATGCCGAGTACGACGCCGATCAGTAGACCCACCAACGTCATCCAGACGGCATGCAGCAGGCCTGCCTCACCGCGTGCGCCGAAGAACAGGATCGATCGCGTGCCCATGTAGATCTGGTGCATCGGCTCGAATTGCGCCAGCCAGGCATACAACCTGGGGCTGGCTTCGAGGGGGATGGTGCCACCGGACGAGGGCAGCGCGAGAATGACGAACACGAACAGGTTGATCAACATGCCCAACGAGCCGAACGCGGCCATCACCGACATCACCGTGATGCCCACCGCTGTGATGACCAGCGCGCCGTACTCCCACAATGCAAGCCCGTGAGTGACCGGCATTCCGAGGGCGCGACTGATCCACTGGAACAACGCGGAGACTATGCCGGACAACACGATCATGAATGCCCATTTGACGAGCAGCGTTCGAAACCTGTTGATACCCACAACGTCGTTCTGAACGAAGAGTGGACCGAATTCGGTAGGCGCGTATCCGAGCATGCCGTCCACCAAGGAATTGACCACGGTTGCTCCGGTGAATCCCGCAAGGACCAACAGCAGCGCGAAATAGAATGCCACCAAACCGAATCCGGTTCCGTCGGGAAGCGGATCGTGGGCAACCGTGAGTACGTTCACCGGGTTTTCGAGCAGCAGGCGGCTCGCTCCGGAGATCTGGGTTCCGGTGCCTCCCGCTTCCAACTGCGCGGTGACAAGGGCGGTGAGTTGCTCGCCCATGTTCTTGTTGACCGAGGCGAGGGCTGTGGTTCCGATCGACTGGACCAGCGATGCCGAGACGGAACCGGCGCGAGGATTGGTGTAGATCGTGATGATCGGTTGCTCTACTTCACCGGCGACGACGCTGGCCTCCGCCAGGATGATCGTCCTCTTCGTGAAATCACTGGGAATCACGATCGCGCCGTACAGCGTGCCGGAGTTCAACCGCGATTGGGCTTCGGCGATACCGATCTGCTGCAGGTCGATCTTCTGGTGGTCGATTCCGCTTTCGAGGCCGGCGACGATGTCGTTTCCGAAGTTCTTGCGGTCGGCGGGGTCGCCACCGGGGAGGGTGTCGCCCTCGTCCTGGTTGACCAGGGCGATCGGGAACTGGTCCAGGTGTTTCTTGGGGTCGAGTATTCCGCCCATGTACAACGCTGCCAGCGCAGACATCAACAGGGTGACCACTATCAATGGTGTCAACCAGAATCGTGGTGTGTGCATGACGGTGCGGGCAGACGGCTCCGTGTTCTTGCTCATCGTCAGTCGACCGGCTTTCGTTCGCGCGGAGTTCCTCGGGCTGAGCGTAAACGCAAAGGTGCGCCGGGGCAGTCTTTCGATCTGCCCGCGGCGCTGGAGACCTGTCCGGTCGGCGACAGGCCGGATTGCCGGCAGTCTCATCCGAAAAGGCTGAGAACGGATCGGTAGGGTATGGCCCGCGGCAACCCTGCCGAGACGATTTCGGAGAAACCGTTGACCAACGTGCTGATAGTTGTCCTGATACTCGTAGTGATCGCTGCCGTCGTGTTTGTGGTCCTGCGTGGACGCCAGGGTAAGCCGAATGCTCGCGTCGACCCGCTCGCCGACTATCCCGAGGTGTACGACCCCCACAAGATCGGGGTCGGCGACATCATCACGTACGCGGGTATCGACCATGTTGTTCGAGGGACCATCACGCTCGACGAAGAGGGGTACATCTGGCGTGAGCACCTTCTCGACGGTTCGACCGGTCGTCGTTGGTTGACGGTCGAGGACGACGAGGGCGAATTGGAGATGACTCTCTGGATGCGTCGAGAAGGAACCAACCTGGTCCCGAACGGCGACGTCATTCTCGACGACAAGGTTCACCGCAAGATCGAAAGTGGAACGGCGAAGTTCACGGCCGAGGGTACGACGGGTACGGCCCCTTCCGGCTCGATGGAATACGCGGACTATGCGACCGCAGACAAGACCGGCCTGATTGCATTCGAGAAGTGGGCGCGCGGACAGTCGTGGGAGGTTTCCACGGGACGGGCGGTCACTCGCAGCGAACTCACTGTCATCCACTCGGGCCCCCCGGAATGAGCCTGTATCTACTCGACGTGGAGCCGACCGACGTGGATGCCTCGGCACTGGGGTTGGTACTGGGAGCTCCTGCGCCACCGACCCTCGCCGAGTTGGTGATCGGAACTTCCGACGCGACGCTGACACTCGGAGTGCTCGGGGCTTCGCACGTGGTGACGGCCTGGGCGTCGGGAAAGGAACTGACCGAGCAGGTTTCGTGCGATGCTCTTGCCGCCGGCGGTGAACCCTTGCCGGCAGTGGAGTCCACGGAAAACTACCGGTTCGAGTCTTCCTCGCTGATCCTGGACCGAGTCGAATTCGATTCGGAAGCTGCATCGTTGAGAGAGTCCGCCGGCCAGGACGGTTGGATCTGCGGATCCTTTCCCGGCGACGACACAGCGTTGACCGCGTTGTGTGGCGTGCGAGACCGCCAGGGGTGGAGTTGGCAGAGTTGGCATTTGTACCCGGGGGAGGGGACAGGAGTGATCGTGAAGACGCGCAGTAGGTGGCGCCCGTGAGGGGGCGGACGTGGTTTGCTCCGGTGATGCTGGCGGCCGCAATTATGTTGTCGGCGTGCGGTGGTGGAGCCAAAGACTTCATCGCGGACAACTATTCCAAGACGTCCCAGGATGGCGACGTCGTGTTGTACTCGTCGAAAGATCCAGTGGGCACGACCGTCTCACGGATTGTCGACGCGGACGAACCAGCGGCGCGAAGTGCTGACGGCGGCAACGAATACCTGCGCTACGACGACGACATCGTCACTGTCAGTTCGGCTTCGGGCGGTGGCAGCACCATCAAGGTAGAGGACATCGACGGCACGTATCGCAGCGGCGGATACGCGTACCTGGGACCGGGCTTCAACCCGGGATCCCCGGCGGGTGGAAGCAGTGGCAGCGGCGGCTCGGGTAGTGCCAAATGACGGTAATGCTCAATGAGAAGGAGAACGGCGTGACGAACATCTTTGCATCCACTTCCGTCGAGATCGGAACGGTGGATCCGGCATTGCTCGTCGGGGGCGTTCTCGGCACCCTCGCCTACTTCGTCGTCGGTGCAGCGGTTCTGGCGACGGGATTCCTGGTCCTCGACCTCATGACACCCGGAAATCTCCGCCACCAGGTTTACGTCGACAAGAACCCGAACGCTGCGATTCTGTTGGCCTCCAATCATCTTGCGCTGGCGATCATCGTGGTGACGGCAATCCTGACCAGTTCGGACGGCTTTGCTCAGGGACTCGCCGACTCCGCGGTGTACGGACTGTTCGCGATCGTGTTGCAAGCGATCGCGCTGCGATTGATGAACGCATTCCTTCCCGGCAAGTTGGTTGCGCTGGTGCAGGATCCGAAGATGTGTGGCGCCGCGTGGGCTGTGGGTGTGAGCTTGCTGTCCATCGGTTTGGTGAACGCCGCAGCGCTCACCTGATGGTTGCCGCTGATCCCGATGTGACAGTTGACGAGCGTTCGACGATGCTCGGCCCGCGCGCACGCGTCCTTCTCCTTGCGGCTGTTGCGGCGTGCGCTGCGTGTGGCCTGATCTACGAGCTGGCCCTGTTGACACTCAGCGTGAGTCTGACCGGCGGCGGCATCACCCAGACGTCGTTGATCGTCGCGGGATTTGTTGCGGCTCTGGGTATCGGAGCGCTGGCCGCCAAACCTCTGCTGGGACACGCTGCCGTTTCGTTCGTGACGGTCGAGATACTGCTCGGGCTGATCGGCGGATTCAGTGCCGTCACGCTGTACGTGACCTTCACGTTCTTCGGTTCCAGCGCAGCAGTTCTGGTGGCGGCGACCGCGCTGATCGGCATCCTCGTCGGTGCCGAAGTGCCTCTGCTGATGACGCTCTTGCAGTCCGGTCGCAGCGACAACGACGCACAGAGCACCGGAAAGGTACTGGCCAACCTCAATGCCGCCGACTACCTCGGCGCATTGATCGGTGGTCTGCTGTGGCCGTTCGTACTGTTGCCGTGGGCGGGAATGATTCGCGGTGCCGCACTCACCGGCATGATCAATCTCGTGGCTGCGGCAGTGGTCGCGCTGATACTCCTTCGGTGGCAGCTCAGCCTGCGCGCACGATCGATCGCCGTCGTCGCAATGCTGTTGGCAGCAAGTTTGATCGGATGGTTGCTGATCGCAGCGTCGGACATCGAGACCACGTCGAGGCAGCGGCTCTACACCGATCCCGTGGTGGCCGCCGAGCGATCGGTGTACCAGGAAATCGTCGTCACCGAGCGGGGGAACGACGTGCGCCTGTTCCTCGACGGAGACCTGCAGTTCTCCAGTGTCGACGAGCATCGGTACACGGAGTCGCTGGTGTATCCGGCCCTGGTGAACGACCCCCGGCGCGTGCTGATTCTGGGCGGCGGTGACGGCCTCGCTGCACGGGAAGTGCTGCGAATGAACAGCGTCGAGCAGATCGTTCAAGTGGAACTCGATCCGGCAGTCATCGAGTTGGCCAACACGCGTCTTCGTGATCTGAACGAGGGAGCGCTCGAGGATCCACGGGTGGACGTCGTACTCGACGACGCGTTTCGGTGGCTGCGAGAGCGTCCGGAACCGGGTTTCGATGCGGTGATCGTCGACCTCCCAGATCCCGACACCCCCGCACTCGGCCGCTTGTATTCGATGGAGTTCTACGGACTTGCCGCTGCCGCGATGAATCCGGGCGGGCTGATGGTCGTCCAGTCCGGCAGCCCGTACTCGACACCGGATGCGTACTGGAGAACGGTGTCGACGGTATCGGCTGTCGGACTGAGCGTCTCGCCCTATCACGTTTTCGTGCCGAGCTTCGGTGACTGGGGATATGTGCTCGCGCAAAGAGGTTCCACGCCGCCCGAGCTTCGTCTGCCCGCTGATGTGCCGGAACTACGGTTCCTCGACGAGCCGACGCTGGCGTCGGCCTCGGTGTTTCCTCGCGATCGCCCGAGGCGGGAGTTGGAACCCTCGACGCTCGACCGGCCACGCATCGTCGACGATATGCGCAAGGGCTACGAACGCTGAACTCCCGACCGAGTAGCTTGAATCGAGACTCTCGGCCACGACGGAGGTACGGATGACTGTTCGGATCGAGGAGCACGCACCGGGAGTTCGGTTGCTCACGATGAAGCGCAGGAAGCATTCGCAGCTTTTCATGAAGAAGAGGTGATCGAAATGAACGGTGCACAGTCGCTTATCCAAAGCCTGGTCGACTCGGGCGTCGAGGTGTGCTTCGGCAATCCAGGAACGTCCGAGATGCATTTTGTCGCCGCACTCGATTCCGTTCCGCAGATGCGTGCGGTACTCGGCTTGTTCGAGGGCGCCGTGACCGGTGCCGCGGACGGCTACGCACGGATCGCCGGAAAGCCCGCCGCGACGCTGCTCCATCTGGGCCCCGGTATGGCGAACGGACTGGCGAACCTTCACAACGCGCGCCGCGCCCACACCCCCATCGTGAACATCGTCGGGGACCACGCGACCTACCACCACGGTTTCGACGCTCCTCTCGAATCGAACATCGATGCGCTGACCGAATGGTTGGAGGGGTGGAGTCGACGTTCCGAATCCACCGCGACCGTCGGTAGCGACGCGGCCGACGCCGTTGCCGCCTCGATGAATCCGCCCGGGCACATTGCCACACTTGTCCTCCCCGCCGACGTCTCGTGGGGCGAAGGTGGAGTTCTTGCGGGTCCTCGGGACATACCGCCGCGGGCGGAAGTTTCTGCAAAACAGATCGACTCGGTGGTGGGCGCGCTCAATGCCGAGGGTCGCGCCACGCTACTGCTGGGCGGCGCAGCCTGTTCCGAAGCTGGGCTGCGCGCCGCTTCCCGAATTGCGGTCGCGACCGGTGCACAGATTCTGATCGAGACTTTTCCAGCCAGGCTTCAACGCGGTGCGGGGCTACCGTCATTCGAGCGCTTGGGATACTTCGCCGAGCACGCCACCGAACAACTTCGCGGAACAACTCAGCTGGTTCTGGCCGGAGCGGTTTCGCCGGTCTCGTTCTTTGCGTATCCCGGAAAACCGAGCGATCTGGCACCGGAGGGTGCTGCGGTGACAACGCTGGCAAGCGTCGGCGACGATGTTGCCGGTGCACTGGAGGCAGTGGCCGAACTCGTGGCACCGGGAGTCGAACCTGTTTTGCAGGAAGCGAATCGGCCGGCGCTGCCGAGCGGGCCTCTGGACGTTCGAAATTGGGCCGACGTGATCGGCGCCCTGCTGCCAGGCGACGCCATCATCTCCGACGAGGCGGCGACTTCCGGTTGGGCGATCCCGATTGCCCTTGCCGGAGCGCCGCGCCACGACGTGCTCACGCTCACCGGAGGTGCCATCGGCCAGGGCATCCCGGTGGCGACGGGCGCCGCTGTGGCAGCGCCGGAGCGACCGGTGATCAATCTCGAAGCCGACGGAAGCGCGATGTACACCATCACGGCGTTGTGGACGCAGGCGCGAGAGATGTTGAACGTCACGACGATTCTGCTCAACAATCGCGCATACGCCATCCTGCGTGGCGAACTGCAACGAGTCGGCGCAGAAGGTGGCGGCGTCGTCGCACAGTCGATGTTGGATCTGTCATCTCCGAACATGGACTACGTCAAGATCTCCGAGGGGTTGGGAGTGCCCGCGTCGCGGGCGAACACAGCGGAGGAGTTGGCCGAACAGTTTGCCGCAGCGCTGGCGGAACCCGGCCCGCATCTCATCGAGGTCATGCTGCCTCCGACGTCGTGATTTCGACCTCGAATCGATCGTCGATCGTGCATTCAACTGGAGGTTTTCGGTGCTAGCTGCGATCGGTTTGTCTCTTCCGATTGCCCTCGGCCTGCTTTTCGTCTCGATGCCCATGGCGGTGATCGTGCTCGTCATGATCACCGCTGGAGCACATCGAGGGGCGGCATCTTTTCTACTCGGGTGGGTCCTCGGAATCTCGGCAGTCGTCGCGGTGACCATCGTGATCGCGGACTATTCGTTTGCGGAGTCGGAGTCGTCGCAGACTTCGGTGTGGTCGAGCGTCGTACGAATCGTGTTGGGTCTTGTCCTGTTCGGCTTGGCATACAAGCAGTGGCGCGCGCGTCCGCGAAACGGGAGTGAGCCGACAGTTCCGAAGTGGATGAAGAGCGTCGACGGGTTGACTCCGCGGAAGGCGTTCGGATTGGCGTTCTTGTCCGCGGCGGTCAATCCCAAGAATGCAGCGCTGGCGGTATCCGGTGCGGCCACTATCGCGGTCGCCACGAATGTCGTTGCCCAACAGATTGTTGCCGCGGTGATCTTCACGGTCATCGCGAGCGTCGGCATCGCGTCGCCGATCCTGGTGAAGGTGTTCTCCGGCAAGCGTGCCGACGAGATCCTCGCGTCCGCGAAGGCATGGATGACCGCCAACAACGCGGTGATGATGACGGTCATCCTGACGATCCTCGGTGCGACCGTGCTGGGCGAGGGGCTCAGTGGGCTGCAATAGGTCGCCTACCATTGGCGGGTGACTGATTTCGACGACGACGCTGCCGGTTCCATTGCCTCCGCTGCTTTGGCTGTTCTGCGCGAGCAAGGCCCGCTGAGTCTCGAAGAGTGGGCGACCCATCTCGAGGAGTACGGAACTGCGACCGAGTTGGCCGATGTACTCGAGTACCTGTCCGAACCGATGCTCGGGTACCTGCCCAACGGAAAGTACGTCGCTCTCGACACGGTCCTCGAAGGGCTCGTGTTCACTCACCGGCTCAGCGAAGTCGAAATTGCGTCGGACATCCTTGACGCGAGCCCCGACCTGGAACCGATCTTGGCATTCGGCGACGACGACGGGGCGATCCGGGTGGCCCTGGCGGAAGAAGCAGCCTCCGAACGCGGAGCTGCTCCCTTCCGGAGTCGACGAGTTGTGGTACTTCCGGCCGGAACCCTCGGCGAGTGCGCCGACGGTGATCTCGTCGGCTTGGCTGTCGAAGACGGAACACTTGCGTTTCGTCTGGTCGAGATCGAGGACGAACCCGATCTTGCTCCGGCGCTCGGCGAACTCTTCGAGGAGGACGGAGTCGAGGCCCTGGATTCTGTGTGCTGGCAACTCCTGATCGAGGATCCGTCACTCTTCACGGTTCCTGTTGCGCCGCTGGGTGAGATCTTCGAGGTGGCAGGTTACGAGCACGAGCGTGAGCTACTGGCTCGGCGGGGATTCGACTTCGACGCCTACGACCTGCAGATTCGGACAGCCTTGGCGGCCAGTACCTACGACCTGACCCACGACGAGGCAGTCTCTGCCGTTGCGTTTGTCGATCTGGCGGACCGCGGATACACCGACGCGGTCATCGCCGACTTCGATATCGCGGACTGGGCCCACCGTCATGTGAGCGCTGCTCCGGACTCTTTTGTCTCACTGGCAGATCCGGGTGCTGCAGTGGCCGTGTTCGATCTCGGATTTCGGAATCAGGACCCGGTGACCGACGCAATCCTCGAAGCGCTTGCCTCCGAACTGGCCGAGCGAGGGCCACGGTCGGTGCGGGCGGCGGCTCATTGGCTCGCCGGTAAGGCCGTCGATCGGCTGGGACGCGTCCTCGAAGCGGAAGCGCACTACGAGAAAGCGGTCCTTGCCGAATCCGGTTGGGGTCCGGCTTTGTTCGAGCTGGCTCAGTTCGCGTCGGACCGGGGCGACGCGACCCGGGCGCTGTCACTGCTCGGGCGGATCGACGGCGGAACCGAAGAGAATC
This sequence comes from Rhodococcus sp. MEB032, assembly GCF_030208925.1. Taxonomy (NCBI): domain Bacteria; kingdom Bacillati; phylum Actinomycetota; class Actinomycetes; order Mycobacteriales; family Nocardiaceae; genus Rhodococcus; species Rhodococcus sp. MEB032. The sequence continues at coordinate 642,413 of NZ_JARVSY010000010.1, read as the reverse complement.
TCTACGCCGTACTGCAGGACTTCGTCCCAGCCGATCACCCGGAACTCGGACGAAACGACAAGTGTTGGTGCGGTTCCGGCCGCAAGTACAAGGTCTGCCACCTCGGAAAGACCGATGAATCCGTCAAGGCGGACGGTCGGTGGCTGTACAAGAAGGCATGCCTGTTTGCGTTTGCCTCCGAATTCGTCGACATCGTGACCGGGCTCGACGATCTCGAAAACGAAAGTCTCTCCGAGGACGAACTGATCGCGGCCACGATCTTCGACGGCTCGGCACTGGACGTCGCTCTGTTCGAGGGTGGAATCTTTGCCGAATTCTTGGCCAGACGCAGCGAACTACTTCCGGAGGCGGAAGTTGTGACAGCCGCACAGTGGCTCGGAATCCGGAGGTCGGTGTACGAGGTGATCGAAACGTCCGACACCGGCGTCGTGCTGCTCGATCGTGGGTCCAAGGAGACCGTCACGGTTGCTCACTCGGTCGAAGGCAAGCCAGGTGATGTGATCAGTGCTCGGGTCCTGACGGCCCCCACTGGCGCGTTTGCGGTGGGTGTTGTGGTCATGGCAACGGAATCGCAGGCTGCGAGGGTGCTCGAGGTTCTCGCTTCCGAAGATCTCGAGGCCGAAGAACTGGTGCGCGAGTTGCGTGGAGGCGCCGATCACTCGACCGATGACCGGTGACGATGTATCGAGTCGACCCCGTTAAAGTTGGATAGGTGAACGAACCGATGGATGCCAATGACTTGATCGCCGAAGCCGCGATGGAGTTGTTGCGTGAGCACGGCCCGCAGACAGCGGCGGACTGGGGCACTCTGTTGGCTGACGCCGGCCACGGCACAGCCGAGGACATGACCGAATTCGTCGAGTACGTCGAGGACCCGTTGCTCGGATACTTGAGTGAGGAACGGTACGCCGCCCTCGACACGTTGTTCGAGCATCGAGTGCTGACCCATCGGCTCACCGAAGCCGAAATAAAGTCCGGCGTTCTCGACGCGAACCCCGATCTGATGATGCTGCGGGTGTTCCTCGATCGTGACGACGACGAGATTCATGGCATCAGCGTCGTGCACCGCGGGATAGACGACGACCTGTTGGCTGATCGTGGGATCGAAGATCCGGAGTTCCCACACGACGAAGGCTTTCTACTCGACACCGACACCCTTGCCGAGTGCTCGGCAGGTGACTTGATCGGATTGTTCGTCGCTGACCGTGAGCTGACGCTCTGCACCATCCCCGAGGTACTGGATCCCGCACCCGGATTCGGCGAGCACCTGGCGACGGTCCTTGCCGACATCGGTGCTGACACCCTCGATGCCATTGTCTGGCAGTTGATGCTCGACGAGCCGTCGCTGTTCCGTCAGCCGACCGCCCCGCTGGGCGAGATGCTCGAGGCGTCAGGTTACGTCCGCGACGGTGACTACGTTGCGGTCGACGGATTCGATTTCGAGGCATACCACCTGGCGAACCGGGCTCGCATGCTCGAGGTCCGCGAGAATCTGCACCCCGAAGAAGCCGCGTCGGTGATCGCCTTCGTCGATGTGGTCATGGCCGCGAAAGCCGAAGGCGTCGACGATGTCTCGGACTGGGCGCGCAAGCAGATCAAGGAGGATCCGCAGGCCTTCGCCGGCCTCGCCGAGCCGCCCGCGGCTGCGGCAGCGTTGGAGCTGTTGTCCGAACTCGACGATCATGATTCCGTATTGCATTCTGTTGCAACTGCTCTCGCCGAAAAAGGGTCGCGTCGTGTCAAGCCGGCAGCGCACTGGCTGGCGGGCAAGGCTTCGGATCGTCTCGGCAAGATCCTGGCCGCTGAGGCGTCGTACGAATCAGCGCACGATCTCGATCCCGACTGGACTCCCGCGATCTTCGATCTGGCGCTACTGGCCGCCGATCGAAGCGATGTGACGCGCGCGCTGGCTTTGCTGGGCCGAATCGAGGGTGGCGAGTCCGAGGTTCTGCACGAGGTTCTTCAGCGCTACGCCCCGGCCGAGCACCCCGAACTCGGACGAAATGACAAGTGCTGGTGCGGTTCCGGTCGAAAGTTCAAGGTTTGCCATCTCGGTAAGTCCGAGGTGACGTTCGACGACCGGGCCAGCTGGCTCTACGTCAAGGCTCAGTTGTTCTCGCGCACGCCGGAGTACTTCGACGCCGTGTTCGATCTTGCGCTCATCCGTGCCGAGCAGTTCAACAGCGAAGAAGCACTGACGCTGGCCGTCGAAGGTGGTTTGGCCGTCGACGCTGCCTTGTTCGATGCGGGTATTTTCGCAGCTTTTGTCGAGCGCCGCGGAGAACTGCTGCCTGCCGACGAACGCGAACTGGCCGATCAGTGGTTGTCGATTCCGCGCTCGGTGTACAAGGTCGCCTCGACGGAGCCGGGACAGTTGGTGACCCTCAGCGACGTCCGCAACGGGCATCTGGTGAAGGTCACGGACGAGTGGGGCTCGCTGAACCTCGAGCCAGGCACACTCGTGTGTGCTCGTGTTCTTCCGGCCGGGTCCACGATGCGCACGTTCGGTGGCATCGAACCGCTTGCGGTAGAAGACAAGAAGGAGTTGATCCAACTGATCGAGTCGGTGGATACCGAACCGGGTCAGCTGGTGGAGTTCCTCAGCCGCGGCCTTGCCGGTGCGCCTTTCCGGTAGCGCGAACTACCAAAAAGGCGCACGGGGCCGGAGGCCCTAGGGCGTTACCTGAGCCAACATCATCTGCTCGAAACCCTCACCGTACGGCGGGAGCATTCCCCATTCACCGCGTGGGTCATGCTGCGCTGCTTCGAATACCGTTCGCGCGTGACTGAACTCCAGGAAACCCTCACGGCCGTGGTAGTGCCCGATGCCCGAAGCCCCGACGCCGCCGAAGGGTGCGTCGCTCAGCCCGGGGTGAGACATCGCGTCGTTGATGGTGACGCCGCCCGAGACGGTGCGTTCGAGTACGGATTCCTTCTCGTCCAGATCGGTTCCGAAGTAGTACAGCGCCAACGGTTTCGGTCGTGAATTGATGTCGGCGACGACGTTGTCGAGTTGGTCGTACGGCAAGACGACGACGGCCGGCCCGAAGATCTCCTCCTTCATGATCTGCGCGTCGGTCGGAGGGTCGACCACGATTCGCAGTGGGCGACGACGAGTGTCTGCGGAGAGTTCTTCGTCGGGAACGGTGATGATCCGTGCCCCACGTTCTTCGGCGTCCGCGATGTACCCCTCGATGCGTGCGAGGTGACGATCGCTGACTATCGAGACCATGTCTTTGTTGTCGGCGATCGTGGGAAACAGTCCCGTGAACTGGTCGGTGAACGCGTCGATGAATGCTTCCGTGTTCTCGCGCGGAACGTAGATCAGATCGGGAGAGACACAGAGTTGACCGGCGTTGGTGGACTTCGCGATAGCCAAACGCGAAGCAGCAGAGCTGATATCGGCACTGCGGCTCAAGACGCTCGGTGACTTGCCGCCGAGTTCGAGGGTGACCGGCACCAGGTTCTTCGCAGCATTGGCCATGACCAGCTTTCCGACGGTCGTGCTGCCGGTGAAGACGAGGTGGTCGAAAGGCAGCGACGTCAGCAGATCAGCGACTTCCGGGCCGCCGGTCACCACCGCGACCTCCACGGGGTCGAGAGTTCGACGAGACGCCTCGGCCAGGACGGCCGCAGTATTGGGCACGATCTCCGACGGTTTGAGAACGGCGCGATTTCCTGCTCCGAGGGCGCAGGCGAGCGGGCTCAGGAGAGTGAACAGGGGAGCATTCCAGGTTCCGATGATGCCGATCGAACCCTTCGGCTGGTACGACACGTACGCCGTGGCACCCAACTGGTCCTGCATCGCTCCGGTAGCTCTCGGTGAGCGAATCATCCACTCTTCGAGCGAATCACGAACGTGCTTGAGTGAAACCATCGACCCGAGAACGTCATTCATCACCGAGTAGGCCGGGATTCGGCCGCCGAAGTCTTCGTTGATCGCCTCGGTCAGATCCTTGTGGTTTGCCACCAGGAGATCGACGACGCGTTGAATGCGCTCGCGTCGTGTCTGCGCGGACGGAAGACCAGCGGCTCGAGTTGCTTCCTGCTGAGCGCGCAGAATCTCTTCGAGATCAGTGGTGACGGCGGCATCGGTGCTCATGGGCACTCCTCGTAGTGGCGAAGTATTGACCGGACCGTATCGACGCGGTGCGAGTGGATGTCCTTTTCGTCTCGTTGACCGGGACGGATTCGATTGGTAGAGAGAACACATGTCGCAGACACAGGTAGAAGACACTGCAGTGAAGATTTCCGTCGAGGAATCGGTGGGACTCGGTTTCCTGACGCTCGATCGGCCGGCGCGGCGCAATCCGCTCTCGGCGGAGACCATGCGTGAGGTGACGGCTGCCCTTGTCGAATTGTCTGTAGACGAGCGCGTGCGGGTCGTGATCGTGCGCGCCGAAGGCCCGGTGTTCTCCGCCGGACACGATCTGACGGAGATGATCGGGAGAACCCTCGAGGACGAGCGGGCGATCTTCGACGGCTGTACCGAGATGATGGAGACCGTACAGCGGATTCCGCAGCCGGTGATTGCCGCAGTACAGGGCCCGGCTATCGCGGCGGGCTGCCAACTGGCCGCGTCGTGTGATCTGGTTGTTGCTGCGTCGAATGCTGTCTTCGGCACGCCGGGCGTCAAGATCGGACTGTTCTGCTCGACGCCCATGGTGGCGCTGAGCAGGGCAGTAGGGCGCAAGCGCTCGATGCAGATGTTGCTCACCGGGCAGACGATCGACGCCGACACCGCTGCGGACTGGGGTCTGGTGAACTTCGTCGTCGCGCCCGAAGACCTGGACCGAGAGGTGCGCGAACTGGCCGCCAAGATCACGACGGCCAGCCCCTTGACGGTGAAGATCGGTAAGCAGGCGTTCTATCGCCAGATCGATCTGCCACAAGCGCAGGCGTACGAGGCGATGGCGGAAACTATGGCAACCAACGCCGTGACCTGCGACGCTCAGGAAGGTATGCAGGCCTTTGTAGACAAGCGAAAGCCCGAATGGCGCAATAAGTAACGATCGCTCTTCCGGTTTAGTTGGACGTCCTATAACCTGAGGCGCATGAGCCTGGATCCACGCACCAACACTGTCGACGGAGTGCTTCGGCGCTCGGCAGCCAAGTACCCCGACCGTGTAGCCGTCGTCTTCGAAGATCGCACTCGCACCTACCGCGAACTCGACGACGCGGTGACGCGGGTCGCCGCCTACTTGCTCGGTCTGGGGCTCGAACACGGCGACCGCGTCGCGGCATACGGAACCAACTCCGACGCCTATGCAATCGGATTTCTTGCCTGTGCACGAGCAGGTTTGGTGCATGTTCCCGTCAATTACGCACTGAAGGGGGAGGAACTCCGGTACCTCGTGGCGCAGTCAGGCGCCCGCGCGGTGTTGGTGGATCCGGCATTGGCACCGACACTCGACTCGGTACGCTCCGACCTCGATCTCGATCACGTGATCGCACTGCGGGACGCGGAACTGTCCGTCGTCACGATCGGTGAGGCAGGCGAGGTGCCGGTCTTCGAACCGCGTGCGACGTCGACCGATCTGGCGCAACTCCTGTACACCTCGGGCACCACCTCGAAGCCCAAGGGCGCCATGATGTCTCACGGTGCACTGGTTCACGAGTACGTGTCCTCGGTGATCGCGCTCGGCCTCGACAAGAACGACAACCCGCTGATCTGCATGCCGATGTACCACTCCGCGGGCATGCACGTCTTCATGCTGCCCTACCTGTCCGTCGGCGCGACGGTCAGTCTGATGCAGGCGCCGGACATCCCGGAAATCCTGCGCCGTGTCGAAGCCGAAAAGATCGGATCGCTGTTCCTGGCGCCGACCGTGTGGGTGCCGCTGGCCAACCATCCGGACCTCGAGACCCGCGATCTGTCGTCGCTGAAGAAGGCGCAGTATGGCGCCTCGATCATGCCGGTCACCGTGCTCAATCGTCTGCGCGAGCGCTACCCGGACATCGGTTTCTACAACTGCTTCGGCCAGTCCGAAATCGGCCCACTGGCAACAGTTCTCCAGCCCAGCGAGCATGCTGATCGCCCGTCTTCCTGTGGTCGCGCGGTGTTCTTCGTCGAAACCCGCGTCGTCGACGCCGACGGAAACGATGTCGCCGACGGTGAGGCCGGCGAGGTTCTCTACCGCTCACCGCAGCTGTGCAACGGCTACTGGGAGAATCCGGAAGCCACCGCCGAGGCCTTCCGTGACGGCTGGTTCCATTCGGGCGATCTGGTCGTGCGGGACGAAGAAGGGTTCATCACGGTCGTCGACCGGATCAAGGACGTCATCAACACCGGCGGCATCCTGGTGGCGTCACGCGAGGTCGAAGATGCGGTCTACACGCACCCCGCCGTGGCAGAAGTTGCCGTGATCGGTACGCCCGACGAGAAGTGGATCGAGGCCGTCACCGCGATCGTCGTGCTCAAGGACGGCAACGACGAGTTGACGCCCGAGGCGTTGATTGCCCACGTCAAGGAGCGAATCGCTCCGTTCAAGGTGCCCAAGCATGTCCGTTTCGTGGCCGAGCTTCCGCGCAACCAGAGCGGCAAGCTACTGAAGCGGGAACTGCGCACCGTCTGAAGCTTGCTATAGGTTCTGCCTTACCTTCGGTTCGTTTTCAGGTCTTTGACTCCGATTGCCTCACGGTATTGACTTCGGGGGACGGCATGGACTTCGGAAACAGCAAGGTGGGTGGTGGGAATGCAGGTCGACGCAGATGACTTCGCAGATATCTTGGCGACTGCGCGGGAGTTCATCCGTAAGGAAGTAGTTCCGCGTGAGCAGGAGATAGCCGACACCGACGCCATTCCTGAGGACATACGCAAGAAGGCCGCAGCTATCGGGCTCTTCGGTTACGCGATCCCTCAGGAATGGGGTGGGCTCGGACTCGACCTCACCCAAGACGTCGAACTGGCAATGGAATTCGGCTACACGTCTCTGGCGCTGCGTTCGATGTTCGGTACCAACAACGGAATTGCCGGACAGGTGCTGGTCGGCTTCGGTACCGACGAGCAGAAGGCTCAGTGGCTCGAGCGCATCGCCTCCGGTGATGTCGTGGCTTCCTTTGCTCTCACCGAACCGGGCGCGGGCTCCAACCCGGCCGGCCTTCGGACCAAGGCAGTGCTGGATGGATCCGACTGGGTGATCGACGGCAACAAGCGGTTCATCACCAATGCTCCACTGGCGCAGCTGTTCGTGGTGTTCGCGCGCACTCGCCCGGCGGATTCCGATGGTCCGGGAATTGCAGTGTTCCTGGTTCCGGCTGACACGCCAGGTGTCACGGTCGGTCCCAAGGACAAGAAGATGGGTCAAGAAGGTGCTTGGACCTCCGAGGTCACCTTCGACAACGTCCGGGTTCCCGAGTCGGCCCTCGTCGGTGGCGACCAGGACACCGGATACCGCGCAGCGATGACGTCTCTCGCGCGCGGACGAGTCCATATCGCGGCGCTCTCGGTGGGAGCAGCACAGCGAGCGCTCGACGAATCTGTCGCGTTCTCCGTGGTCACGGAACAGGGCGGCACCGCGATCGGCGACTTCCAGCTGGTTCAAGCGATGTTGGCAGACCAGCAAGCCGGTGTGATGGCAGGGCGCGCGATGGTGCGCGAGGTGGCCGCGCGGTACGTCAGCGGTGAGGATCGCCGTCTCGGGCCTTCGGCGGCAAAGCTTTTCTGCACCGAGATGGTGGGCAAGGTCGCAGATCTCGCCGTGCAGATCCACGGGGGCAACGGGTACATGCGCGGTGTGCCGGTCGAACGCATCTACCGTGAAGTTCGCCTGTTGCGCCTGTACGAGGGAACCAGCGAGATCCAGCGTCTGATTCTCGGTGGTGGGCTCGTGGCGCAAGCGAAAAAGCAAAACCAACGCTGACACATTTTCCAGACGAGCTTTAACCTCACGAACGGAGTGGACATGGGATTGTTGGACGGCAAGGTTGCGGTAGTGACCGGAGGAGCACAGGGCATCGGGCTCGAAATTGCGCGCACCTTCATCAAGGAAGGCGCGACCGTCGTTCTCGGCGACATCAACGAAACCGTGGGAACGGCTGCGGTCGCCGAACTCGGTGGAGAGTCGGTCGCCCGTTTCGCTTCCTGCGACGTGCGTGACTCCGGACAGGTCGAGGCCATGCTCGATCTGGCCGAAAGCGCTTTCGGTCCAGTCGATGTCATGGTCAACAACGCCGGCATGACGCGCGACGCCACGATGCGGAAGATGACCGAGCAGGACTTCGACGACGTGATCGCCGTTCACCTCAAGGGCGCCTGGAACGGAACACGCGCTGCCGCCGCCCGCATGCGCGAGCGTGAGACGGGCGCGATCGTGAACATCTCGTCGATCTCCGGCAAGGTGGGCATGCTCGGGCAGACCAACTACTCGGCCGCGAAGGCCGGGATCGTCGGTCTGACGAAGGCCGCGGCAAAAGAGGTCGCGTTCAAGAACGTTCGCGTCAACGCCGTTCAGCCCGGACTGGTCCGCACGGCGATGACCGAGGCGATGCCCGAACGGATCTGGAACGAGAAGCTTGCCGAGATTCCGATGGGGCGCGCAGCCGAGCCTTCGGAAGTTGCTTCGGTTGTGCTGTTCCTCGCGAGCGACCTCTCGAGCTACATGACCGGCACGGTTCTCGAGATCACCGGCGGCCGCCACATCTGATCCGTCCTGTTCGAGTGCAAGAATTCAGAGTGTGAGAATTCTGGGTGTAAAACTTCTGGGGTGACTACTGACATGGGACAGCCGAACTCGGATCTTCCGCTCGACGGAATCACCGTAGTTGCACTCGAACAGGCGGTGGCGGCACCGCTCGCCACCAGACATCTCGCGGACATGGGTGCGCGGGTGATCAAGATAGAACGCGTCGGCGAGGGTGACTTCGCGCGTCACTACGACCAGGCGGTTCACGGTCAGGCATCACACTTCGTGTGGCTCAACCGTTCCAAGGAATCGATCGCCGTCGACGTGAAGTCGGACCCCGGCCGGCAGATCCTTCTCGATCTGGTCGCGCGAGCCGATGTGTTCCTGCAGAACCTGGCTCCCGACGCAGCCGCGAGACTGGGGTTCGGCGCGGAGGAACTGCGCGATAAATACCCACGGCTCATCGTGATCGACATGTCCGGCTACGGCAGTGCCGGCCCGCGGCGCGAGCGTAAGGCCTACGACATGTTGGTCCAAGCCGAGACCGGAATGATCTCCGTGACAGGCACACCGGAGACGGCCACCAAGACCGGCATCCCGGTCTCCGACATCGCGGCAGGAATGTACGCGCTGACTTCGATTCTGAGCGCCCTGTTCCGTAGAGAGCGAACGGGCAAGGGAGCGCTCGTCGAGGTCTCGATGTTCGATTCCACCGTCGAGTGGCTGGGCCATCCGATGTACATGAAAATGTATGCGGACAAGCAGATTCCACGTGTCGGTCTCGGCCATGCCGCGATTGTTCCCTACGATTCGTATCCCACGGCCGACGGCGAAATCCTGATCGGCGTCCAGAACGATCGTGGATGGCGAGCGCTGATGGTGGACGTGTTCGAGCGAGAGGATCTGGTCGATCATCCGCGTTACCGCACCAACATCGTGCGCGTCGAAAACCGTGGCGAGGTGGACGAATTGGTGGGCTCTCTGACGCGTCTGTACTCGACGACAGATCTGGATCAGCGTCTGGCCGCCGCTGGTGTTCCGGCCGCGGCACTCAACGACATGGCCGGTCTGCTGGAACATCCGCAGCTGGAGAAGCGTGCCAGGTGGCGGTCCGTGGGCACCGAGAACGGTCCGATCGATGCCGTGCTGCCTCCGATGACGTATTCGGATGTCGAAATGAGCATGGGTGACGTTCCGGCACTCGGCCAGCAGACGGATTCTCTGCTGGCCGAGTTGGGACTTACGGGCGACCGGATCGCGGAACTTCGCCGCGACGGATCGATCGGTTAACGCTTCTAGCGTCGCAGGTTCTCGAACACCGCGGCAATCCCTTGTCCGCCACCGATACACATGGTCTCGATCCCGTACCGTGCCTGGCGCCGGTCGAGTTCGCGCAGCAGATTGGCGAGGATCCGCCCACCGGTAGCGCCGACAGGATGTCCGAGCGAGATTCCGGAACCGTTGACGTTGAAGCGTTCCTCGATGTCCTGCGCGCTCAATCCCCAGGCTTTGGCGCACGCGAGAACCTGGGCGGCGAAGGCCTCGTTGACTTCGATGAGGTCGATGTCGTCCAGCGACAGATCGACACGGGAGAGAGCCTTCGCCACGGCAGGCACCGGTCCGATGCCCATCCGGTTCGGCTCCACACCGGCCACACCCCAGCTGACCAGTTTCGCGAACGGCCGCAGGCCCAGCCGTTCGGCGTTGGCCGCAGTGGTGACGATGGCCGCGGCTCCGGCGTCGTTCTGGCCGCAGGCGTTTCCGGCGGTGACTGTTGCTTCAGGGTCGACGCGACCTCGAATGGGGCGCAGTGCAGCAAGATCGGACAGTTGTATCCCTCGGCGCGGATGCTCGTCTTGGGTGACGACTGTCTGCTCACCACGGCGTCCGGGCACCGAAACGGGAATGGTCTCGTCGTCGAAGTACCCACTGTCTTGGGCGTGAACGGCCCGTTCGTGCGATCGCACCGCGTATCGGTCCTGCTCGTCGCGGGTGATCGAGTACTCCCGGCGCAAGTTCTCAGCGGTCTCGATCATGCCGCCTTCCACCGGAAAGTTGACTCCGCCGGAGTTCGTGCGCGGTTTGGCCAATCGGTCGTGGAACTCGACGGAAGGGCGCTTTGTGCCCCAACGCATGTCGGTGGAGTAGAACTCGGTTCCGCTCATGCTCTCGGCGCCGCCGGCGATGACCAGATCACTCATCCCAGTCTGTACCTGCATCGCGGCGTAGATGATCGCCTGCAATCCCGAACCGCAACGGCGATCGAGTTGTATTCCGGGAACGGACACGTCGAGACCGGCGTCGAGTGCCGCGATTCGTCCGATGGCCGCGGCCTCTCCGTTGGCGTACCCCTGACCGAAGATGACGTCGTCGACATCGGTGGACGCAATGCCGGTTCGTTCGACGAGGCCACGCACAACAGTGCCGGCGAGAGTGGTGACGGGAACGTCCTTGAAGACTCCGCCGAATCCGCCCACCGGGGTGCGAACGGGTTCACAGATGACTGCGTCGTGCATGGAATGCGCCTGTCTCGAGGAGAGGTGGGGAATGCGTCGCGTGAACGGGCCGATCGAAGGGCCCGTCGCGACCTGGCCACTCGAATATCCAGCACGCGTGGCGCGGTTGTCAACAGCAGGAACGACCTGTTCGGACATAGTTTCCGCCATACGGTTCGTATGCGAAATCGACTTTGACACATATACCCTTCGGGGATTGAATGGATACAGCGTCTCTGCCGCACACACGTCGCGGCGGGATGAAAGTTCCTGGAGTCGAATCAATTTCGTCGACCGGGAGGGCACGAAGTACCGACTGACAGGTGGAACAGTGACTCGTTTGGCGCAGACGGCGGGATTGACCGAAACTCAGACCGATATCGTCGGGGCGGTACGCGAGTTCGTCGATCGTGTGGTCATCCCCGCGGCGCAGGAACTCGAACACTCGGATACGTACCCGACCGACATCGTCAAGCAGATGAAGGACATGGGTCTGTTCGGACTGACCATCGACCCCGAGTACGGGGGTATCGGCGAATCATTGCTCACCTACGCGCTGTGCGTCGAAGAATTGGCCCGTGGATGGATGAGCGTGTCCGGTGTCATCAACACGCATTTCATCGTGGCTCACATGATTTCGGCGCACGGGACGCCGGAACAGAAGGCGAAGTACCTGCCGCGTTTGGCGTCCGGGGAACTCACCGGTGCATTTTCCATGTCGGAGCCTGCCCTCGGTTCCGATGTTGCTGCCATATCGACCAAGGCGAAGCGGACGGACTCCGGCGATTACGTGATCACCGGCCAGAAGATGTGGCTGACCAACGGGGGTTCCTCGACCTTGGTGGCAGTCCTGGTCAAGACGGACGAGGGCGCGGAGAAGCCGCACAACAATCTGACGACGATATTGATCGAGAAACCCGCAGGTTTCGGCGAGGTACTCCCGGGCCTGACCATTCCGGGCAAGCTCGAGAAGATGGGGTACAAGGGAATCGACACCACGGAGATGATCTTCGACGGTTTCGAGATCGGAGCCGAGGAGGTTCTCGGTGGCACCCCTGGCTCGGGATTTCGGCACATGATGGACGGCGTCGAGGTCGGCCGGGTCAACGTCGCCGCGCGTGCCTGCGGAATTGCCCAGCGCGCTTTCGAACTGGCTGTCACCTACGCCAAGCAACGCGAGACTTTCGGCAAGCCGATCGCCGAGCATCAGGCCATCGCGTTCCGGATCGCCGAGATGGGCACCAAAGTCGAAGCGGCACATCTGATGATGGTCAACGCTGCCAGGCTCAAGGACTCGGGTGAGCGCAACGATGTCGCCGCGGGTATGGCGAAGTATCTGGCGAGTGAATTCTGCTCGGAGGTCACCCAGGACAGCTTCCGTATCCACGGCGGATACGGCTATTCCAAGGAATACGAGATCGAGCGGTTGATGCGTGAGGCGCCGTTCCTTCTGATCGGTGAAGGCACCAGCGACATCCAGAAGCAGATCATCAGCAAGGGCCTGCTTCGCACGTACAACTGAGCCGAGAAGCGGCACCGCGAATATGCGCGGTGCCGCTTTGTCGTGTCGGGTCAGCGGGAGGACGTCAGCGGGTGAAGGCCAGGGTTGTCACCGGTGACCGGTTGCCGTATGCGTCAACGGCTTCGACGCGGGCTTCGTACGCGGTGCCCGCTGCGGCATCGGGAATCGGAATGTCGAGGCTGTTCGGCCGCGGCATGAAGTAGAAGTCCGAGAGCACCTTCGACGAGACCACCTTCGCTCCGGTGGCTGTGTCCGTGACCTCGACGGCGTAGTGGTGCACCATCTGATCGTCCTTGGCCTGCGCGATCCTCAGTGCGGTCGCACCGTTTTCGCCGGTCGTCACCGAGAGCGGAGTGCTCGAGGTGAACTCCGGCGCGTGCGTGTTCCGTGCGCCCGAGGTGTAGCGGAAGTTGTCCTTGATCTGCTGGTTGGTCGACCCGTCGAGTTCGACCGTCCACCCCGAACCGCTCAGCGTGCCCGCGCTCGAGTACGGAGGCTGCCAGTTGGCTGACCACGCGCCACCGGCGTAGATGTCGTGCTTGTCTGCCGCCATGTTGATTCGGTTGATTTCCGTGCGGTTCTGGTAGACCTCGACGAAGAGCGCTTGGGCAGTGGGTGATTCGAAACGGTTCGCGAGACCGGACTCGGTCACCATCTGGTAGCCGTGATCGATTTCGATGTACGACATCGAGCCGTCGTTGACCGACGTGAAGTCACGCTGATGGATCGACCGGTCGTCGTTGTTGTTCAGATGTGAGTGCCCGGAGAAGAAGATTGCCTGAGGGAAGGCACTCAGGTCTTCGGTCAATCGAGGGTTCGACGCCTGCTGCCCGTCCATGGCTGTGTTGCTTGCCGGCCGGTGTCCCTGGACCAGGATCGGCTTGGTCAGGTTCCCGGACTCCGCGGTGATTTCGGTCAGGCGGGACTTCAGCCAATTGCGTTGCGCTGAATCATTGTTGTAGGTTTCGGTGTTGACCGTGAAGAGATGGACACCATTGACGTCGGATTCGTAGTATCCGCCACCGGAATCCGGGAACCACTCCGCCGGATATCCGGCTCTGATCGCCGCGAGACTTGCATCGTGATTGCCGTTGGAGATCAGGAGTTGTGTGTCGTTCATGCCCTTTCGGGCGAGGTTTGCCTGGAAGATTTCTGCGACGATCTTGTGGTCGGGCCCCTTGCCGTCTCCGTTGTCGTTGATCATGTCCCCGTTGGAGAGGATGGCGTCGGGTTTCGGGTAGATGGAACCGATTGTGTCGAAGAAGCTTTCGTACTTCTTGTCGTTGTTCGCGTGATCGCCGACGTGGACGTCGGACATCACGACGACCTGAGCCAGCGGCTTTTCCGAGGTCTTGATCAGGTAGCCGAACGAGACGGCCGCGCTCGCGTGATCGCCGCGGAAAGCTGCGACAGTGACGTTGGTGTCCTGTGCGATGTGCAGCGGACGTCCCGGCGTGGCAGCTTGGCTGTCGGTGGTGGGTGTCGTTCCGTCCACGGTGTAGCGGACGGTGGCGCCGCGCTCGGCGGTGAAGGTCAGGTCGACGGGGTGCTCGTACCGTCCGCCGGGGACGCTGACGCCGGGCGCTGCGGGCGGCGTGTTGTTCTCGCCCGAAGAGCTGCCCCATTCGAAGGACGAACTGCCCCAGCCGGGTTCGGCGTGGGATTCGGCGGGGGCGATGCCGGGAACGGCGAGAGCCGCGGTCACGGCTGCTATCGCGATGGTCGTACGTCTCACGAGGATTCCTTGTCTTCGACGCGGTGGTTCAGACCTATCCGTAATTGGTCTGGACCAATTACGGTAGGTGGCGCCGGGTAGAAGAAGGTGCGTCCTGAATGTCCGATTAATGAAGCGTGTGTGAACACCCTGCAGTGCTTGGTACCGGTATACCTGTCTGCGTTTATGGCAAAGTCGATGGAGTGGACCTACGTCAGATCGAGTACTTCCTTGCCGTTGCCGGTGGTGAGTCCTTGTCGACGGCTGCGCAGAATCTGTCGGTCACCAAGCCGTCGCTGTCGCAGGGTATTCGTGGCCTCGAGCGCGAACTCGGAGTCGAACTGTTTCACCGTGTCGGTCGCGGTTTGGTGCTGACGGCAGCAGGTCGGGCGTTGGTAGGGCCGGCGAGGCAGATGACTCGCAGCAGCGCGGCCGCGTTCGACGTCGCGATCGGTACGGCCGACGAGCCTCGTGGCCGGCTCGACATCTGCTCCGCGGCACATGGTCTCGAAGGTCCGATCGCACGCATCGTGGCAGACTTTCGTGAGCGGTGGCCTGCTGTGACCGTTCGGGTCGGTGAGTTGCCGCAGGGTGCAACGTCTGAGCAGGTGTTGGCAGACGGCGCGTGCGAGGTGGTCTTCAGCTATTGGCCACCCGACATGTCGGCGCTGTCCACGAAAGTGTTGGGGGTGAACGAGTACTGGCTGGCAGTGCCGTCGGGGGTTCATCCCGACGTCTGGCCGAATGGTGTGAAACCCGCTGCGGGAGAGCCGGTGTCATTGACGGCATTGCCCGATCTCCCCGTGGTGGGTGTGCTCAAACACTCGCGGGCTCGGCTTGCCATCGAGTCGTCTCTGCAGGCCGCCGGGGCCCGGACTCGGATGTCGACGGAGTTGGCGCAGCGGGAGACCGTCGGCGCGTTCGTCTTTGCTGGTTTGGGCATGGCATTCATGGAGCGTTCGTTGGCCGAGAGATCGGTCGCGTCCGGCGCGGAGATATTTCCGGTGGAGCCGGCGATCTCACTGAATTACGGCGTCGAGTTCGATCCGGAGACGCTCTCGCCGTTGGGCAGGCTGTTCGTGGAGGGCTTGTGACGTGGGGAGATGTTCTCGATGTACGCAGACCCGGCCGGTGAGAGCGGGCCGTCGCGGTAGACCAAGATCGTCTGCCGGGTGATCGGTGGGAAAAGCGAGCGAACCTCAGATGCCGGTGAGTCTTGTTCGGCGATCGATCTGGGCAGCAGCGCGGCGCCTACACCTTGCCCGACCATTTCCCGGACAGCAAGGCGATCTGGCACTTCCACGACGACGTCGGTGAGTTCCAGATCGTCGTCGATCGAGTGCCCGCGCCGAACTGCGGATGCCTCGACCACCATTGGCAGGCGCGCGACCACGGTGCGCGGAACCGGATCGGGGAGGTCTGTGGCCAGGCGAATGGGGATCGACAAGACCGTTTCCTGGGTGCTCACGGCAATTTCTCGAAGCCCGTCGGAGACTTCGGTACCCGGGTGGGTCTCGAGAAACCCGAGTTCACACGTACCTGCTCTGACGAGCGCGCGCACGTCCTGTGCGTTGGCGGAGGCGTTCGTGGAGAACCGAATTCCGGGTGCCGTCAGATGGAGGCGTCCGGCGACCTCTGCAACAGGGTCGATGGCGAGATCGGACTGAACTGCTATGGCGAGTTCCCCGGCGCGCAAAGCGGTTACCGCAGCCACCGCGGCCTCGGCCCGAGCAACGTCGGCGAGCAACGTACGGGCAGAATCGGCAACTGCCAGTCCGACCGTGGTGGGAGCCAGACCGCGAGTGGTGCGCTCGAAGAGTGTGGCTCCGAGAGCTCGTTCGAGGTTGCGCACGGCCTGCGAGAGGGACGGTTGCGAGATACGCAGGACGTCCGCGGCGGCAGTGACGCTGCCGTGATCGACGACCGCGACGAGATACTGCGCGCTGCGTATGTCCATGCCGGGTGCCTGCATCTGACGAATTCTCCCAGATGACGGAGCCTTGGCGGCGGTGACTTGCTGCGACCTGCGGACATAGGTCTGAGCTATGGCTCTGTGCGCCTTCTCGTCTTTGTGGCGCAGGCCATAGCGATGGTCGACTGTTCCAGTACCACCGACCGCGTTTCGTGCTCGGTGAGTACCTGGAACACAGGAGCGTGATGTGAGCGAGCTTCACCTACCCAACCGGATACGCCACTCGGCGTCGACACGGCCGTCCGATCCGGCAATCACGTGCGGCGACCGAACGCTGACTTGGGCTGAGCTGGATGGCGAGACCAGCACCTTGGCGAGTGCGCTGGCAGAAGTGACCACAACGGGTGCTCGTGTCGGTGCGCTACTGCGGATGGGGCTCGAAGGTGCGGAAACCTTCATCGCATGTGCGAAGGCAGGCGCTGTGTTCATCCCGTTGAACTGGCGGCTCAACCCACTCGAACTCGTCGACATCGCCGAGGACGCGGAGCTCGACGTCTTGATCGTCGATGACGAGTTCGCCGCGGGGGCGGCGGCGATGTCCGCAGCGTTGCCGGACATCGAGGTCATAACCGTGGGAGCTGCAGGGGGCCTGCCGGATTCGCGAACCTGGGCGGAGTTCGTGGCATCAGGGACCGGTGTCGACCCCGGACACGGGCACGATCCGGACGCAGCAGTTCTGCAGCTGTACACGTCCGGGACAACCGGCCGGCCCAAGGGCGTCGTGGCCACGCACCGGAATCTGTACAACGAGCCCGAGGGGTTCGATGTCTACGAATTCGGTTCGAATACAGTCGCACTCGATGCACTTCCCCTCTTTCACATCGCCGGTGCCGGCTGGATGAGTACATGCTTGTCGGCCGGAGTGCCTTTGGTGCTGCTCGGAGACATGGCGCCTGCTCGGGTCGCTGATGCCATCGCGACCCACCGCGTCACCCACGCATTTCTGGTGCCTGCAGTCATTCAGACGCTGGTAGATCTGCCGACTCTCGACAGTTTCGATCTGACCAGCCTGGAGGTGGTCGCCTATGGGGCGTCACCGATCACTCCGGCGCTCCTCGCCCACGCGATGACTGTCTTGAACTGCAAATTCGTTCAGCGATACGGGATGACCGAGACGACGGGTTCGGTATCCGTCCTTCGTGCTTACGACCATCATGTGAGCGGGCCGCGTTCGGAGTTGCTTCGCTCTGCGGGCAAGCCGATGATCGGCGTCGAGATCTCGATTCGAGACGTCACCACTGGTGAGGAATTGCCGCCCAATAATTCCGGTGAGATCGTCGCGCGCAGTAGAAACAACACTCGCGGATACTGGCGACGTGACCGTGAGACCGCCGAATTGTTCACCCACGACGGTTTCCTCCGAACGGGGGACGCCGGCCATCTGGACGACGAGGGGTATCTGTTCGTCACCGATCGACTCAAGGACATGATCATCACCGGCGGAGAGAACGTCTATCCGATCGAGGTGGAATCCATTCTGGCCGAGCACCCCTCGGTCGCCGAGGTTGCGGTGGTCGGGGTTCCCGACAAGCGCTGGGGTGAATCCGTGACCGCAGTGGTCAAACTGGTCGACGGTGCCGACGTGCCGAGCGTCGACGAGTTGATCGCTTTCAGCACAGCGAAGTTGGCGTCGTACAAGAAACCTCGCCAGATCCATTTCGTGGACTCCCTACCTCGCAACGCGAGCGGAAAACTGCTCAAGTCGAGCCTGCGGACCATGCTGAACGCGAGCGGAGAAGCATCATGATCGTGACCGAAGACGTCGGTGTCGCACAACGTGAGGCATGGGCGAACAAAGTCCTTCCACCGGTCGAACAGGTGCGGGACGGATTGTGGTCGATCCCTGTTCCTATGCCGGACAACCCTTTGCGCTACGTACTCGTCTACGCACTCGCGCTCGACGACGGACTTGCCCTCATCGACGTCGGTTGGGATCACGAACAGTCCTGGCAGGCTCTCGTCGACGGCATAGCATCGATCGGATACCACGTTTCCGAAGTGCGCTATGCGGCAATCACGCACCTGCATCCCGATCACTTCGGCCTGGCGCCGCGTCTTCGGCAGGTCAGCGGCGCGACACTTGCGATGCACGTGGCCGACGCGACGCTCCTCGGGTACCACGGGCCCGAACAGACCCGCGACGACATCAGTGGCTGGAACCTGCAGTTGTCCGAACTCGGCGCACCGGCCGAAGTGCTCGACGCGTCTCGGGTCGACCTGGTGCGGTTCGCCGAGTACGAAACCATCGACATCGTTCTGGGAGAAGGGGATTCACTCGACCTACCCGGTTGGAATCTCCGCGCCCAATGGACACCGGGGCACACTCCCGGACATCTCTGTTTCGTGGAAGAGGACAGAGGCTTGTTGTTCAGCGGCGATCACATGCTGCCGAGGATCAGCCCGAACATCTCCACGATTCCCGGTGAACTCGAGAACCCACTTCATCGTTATCTTCTCTCGCTCGAGGCGACGACAACACTGGGCGAGTGCGAAGTGCTTCCGGCACATGAATATCGATTCCGTGGGATCGCCGATCGTGCACGTCAATTGATGGGGCACCACGAGGAGCGATTGGCGGAGATCGTGGCTGCGGTGCAGGATGAGCCTGAATCCACGGCCTGGGAACTCTCACGCACGATCTCCTGGTCTCGCCCGTTCGAACAGATGTCGCCGCGACTACTTCGCTTGGCAGTCCGCGAAACCCATGCTCATCTTGTTGTTTTGGCGAAGCGGGAGATCGTGACACCGTCCGGCGGCACACCCGTGCGCTGGAGCATTCGCGCGCAGTGACCTTTCAAGAATCTCATCACGGAAGTAGGAACCGAACATGAGCGTCGTGCTCACCGACTTCGCCGACGGCGTTGCCGTCATCACCCTCAATCGTCCCGAGGCCAAGAACGCGGTCAATCTCGAACTTGCCGAAGCCTTGGCTGCGGCCATCGACGAGTTCGAGGAACGGGCCGATCTCACCATCGGCATTCTGACCGGATCTGGTGGAACCTTCTGCGCCGGTATGGATCTGAAGGGATTTGCGCGCGGAGAGCGGCCATCGCTACCGGGTCGTGGTTTTGCCGGTCTGACCGAGGCACCGCCGTCGAAGCCGCTGATCGCAGCCGTCGAAGGTTGGGCACTCGCCGGCGGTTGCGAACTGGCCTTGGCGGCCGACTTGATCGTGGCGTCCACGGACGCGAAATTCGGCCTGCCCGAAGTGAAGCGGGGACTTGCCGCGGCCGCCGGCGGACTCCTACGTCTGCCGAAAATTCTTCCGTATCAGTTGGCCATGGAAATCGCGATCACGGGGGATCCACTCAGTGCCACCGTGGCGCATCATCACGGCTTGGTCAATCGGCTCGCCGAACCGGGACACGCGCTGACCGTCGCACGCGAGCTTGCGGCCCGAGTAGCGGCTAACGGTCCACTGGCTGTTCGCGCGACCAAGCAGGTACTGGCAATGTCCGCCAAGTACACCGATCCGGATGCCTTTGTCGCGCAACGCGAATTCATCGATCCGGTCTTCACCTCTCGTGATGCCAAGGAGGGCGCCACGGCATTTGCCGAGAAGCGCTCTCCCGTGTGGAGTGGTTCATGAGTGCCGAGACGATCGAGCGTGCGGCCGTAAGCATCGAACGAGACGGTGCTGTCGCGACGATTGTTCTCTGTCGGCCGCACCGCCGCAACGCTCTCGATCTCGACGCCTGGATCGCTCTACGTGAAGCAGTCCTCGAACTTCAAGAGGACGCGCAGATTCGCTCGGTGATCCTGACCGGCGCGGATGGGACCTTCTGCGCGGGCTCCGATCTGGACAAGCGTGGCTCGTCGCACCCGCTCGATCGCATGCGTGTCATCAACGCAACGGCAATCGCACTGAGTGAGTTTCCCAAACCTCTGGTGGCGAAGGTCGACGGGTTTGCCGTCGGAGCCGGATGGAACATGGCGTTGCTCTGCGACTTCGTCGTGGCGGCCAAGGGTGCGAAGTTCAGCCAGATCTTTGCCAAACGGGGGTTGTCTGTCGACTTCGGTGGTTCGTGGATCCTGCCGAGACTGGTCGGCCTCCAACAAGCCAAGCGACTGGTGATGCTTTCCGAGACGATCGACGCACAGGAAGCCTACGAGCTCGGGTTGGTGACTTATCTGGTCGAACCGGCCGAGCTGGACGAACACACGTCAACACTGGCGCAGCGGCTCGCCGCCGGCCCGCCGGCCGCACTGAGTCAGTCTGCCGCCATGCTCGAACGTCACACCTCCCTCTCGTTGCGGGAGGCCTTGGACAACGAGGCGAGGGCGCAAGCGGTCAATTTTGCGACGGATGCCACCGACGCGGTTCGTGCCTTCGTGGAAAAGCGGGAGCCGATCTTCACCGGAGAGTGGGCCGTACCAGGGGCAACTCGGGTGGAGTGAGCGACGGATCGCTGGTCGTATGATGGATGAGTGGATCTGCACTTCGTCACCTACTTCGTCGCTGTTGTCGACCACGGTGGGATAACGAAGGCCGCTCAGGCTCTCTACATTTCGCAGCCCTCGCTGTCACAGGCAATTCGTACGCTCGAGCGTCGACTCGGCGCCACGCTGTTCGACCGGACGGGCAGGCGGTTGGTTCTTACCGACGCGGGCCGCACGTTCGATCTCGCGGCCAGGAGAATCCTTGCCGACGTCGAGCGCGCGAAGGCGAAAGTGACCGCCGTTCGCGAACTCGAGTTCGGTCGTGTCGACGTCGTCTCGTACTCGGCGTTCTCGATCGATCCGATGGTCGAGTTGGTCCGGCGATTCCGGGCCAACTTCCCGAAGATCGTCGTGCGTGTTCTCGACACGTACGGCCCGGCCGGGGTCGACAATGCGTTGCGGCGAGGTTCGGCCGAGGTCGGCGTCACCGATCTGAGTATCGGGTACGAAGGTTTGGTCACGGCTCCGATTGCCACTCAGGAGTTGGTGCTCGCCACCCATGCGTCGTTGTCCGGCCGACTTGCAACGCCGTTGGCGGATCCGGTTCCGCGAGCGCTCTTGCACAGTTTGCCGCTTGTGGTCGATCTCGGTGATCAATCGAATCAGTTCCGGGGTCTACTGAGCGAAGGCGCCGAGAACGTAGTCGTGGACTGTGTCCACCCTGTGACCACGTGGGAACTGGTTCGCCGAGGAATCGGCGCCACTGTAGTGCCGAGAAGGGTTGCACAACAGCAGATGACAGACGTCTGCGCCTTCTCCTTCGATCCGCCGCTGACACGCGACGTCGGTATCGTCTATCGCTCGGGCGAGCAATCCCCGGCGGCCGCTGCATTTATCGCGACGGCTGCGGAAATGGCCACCTCCGCCGTTCCGTCCACGGAAGAGGAGTGAACTGTGGAGTTCCGGCAGATGGAGTACTTCCTCGCAGTGGTCGAGAACAAGGGGATCAACGGCGCCGCAGCGGCTCTCGGCGTTGCTCAGCCGACCGTGTCACAAGCGTTGCGCGGGCTCGAACGTGAACTGGGAGTAAGGCTGTTCCATCGCATCGGGCGCGGCATGGTGCTCAGTGCTGCCGGTCGCAGTCTGGTCGGCCCGAGTCGACAGGTCTTGCGAGACGTAGCTGCGGCGGCTGAACAGTTGACGGCATCCGATGGCGCCATCGTCGGTCGCCTCGACATCATGGCTTTCCCTGCACTGACCTCGGGGACGATCGTCGATCTGATTGCGGAGTTCT
Source organism: Rhodococcus sp. MEB032 (assembly GCF_030208925.1). NCBI lineage: Bacteria > Bacillati > Actinomycetota > Actinomycetes > Mycobacteriales > Nocardiaceae > Rhodococcus > Rhodococcus sp. MEB032. Next base: position 620,412 of record NZ_JARVSY010000010.1, on the reverse strand, counting down.
GTCGACGGTATCCGCAAGCACGAGTCAGATTCTCGGAACTCGAGCGTGAGGACAATCTGGAAAGTCTCATCCGGGACGGCCACTGCGAATTCGCGGTGGCTCATCTGCCGCTCGAGGCGGGCGAAGGGCTCGAAATCGTCGAATTGGGGGAGCAGGAATACCGCCTGGTCTACCCGGCTGGAACAGAACTACCCGAGGGGCCGGTACGCCTTTCGGAAATGCCGGACATTCCCATGGTATTCGTTCCTCGCGGGGCAGCGATGGGTGACGCGATCGAAGATTCGATCCGAAAGGCCGGTACCAGAACGGAACTCGCGGTGGTGACCGAGCAACGGGAGTCGCGGCTCCCGATGGTCATCGCCGGACTCGGCGGTTCGTTGGTCGAGCGCTCGGTGGCGAAATCGATGCCTGGTCAGGTGGTGGAACGGGCCTGCGAGCCGAGATTCCTGCGTGCGTACGGTCTCGCCTTCGACCCCTCGACGTTGTCGCCGGTGGGACAGGTATTCGTGAACCTGATCCACGAGTACCTGTCCGACGAACGCCGGTCACAGCACTAGAGTCGGCAGATACGTTCTCGCGCGGCAGAGTACTCGGCGGCGAGACGTTCTACTACTGCATGCGTCGGAAGGACTGCGTCGATCGCTCCGATGCCCTGTCCGGCGCCCCAGATGTCACGCCAGGCCTTGGTATCGGTGTCGTTGGTCGCGAAACTCATTGCGGATGGATCGGATTCGGCCAGGTTGTCGGGGTCCAAGCCGGCGGCAACGATGCTGCCCCGCAGGTAGTTTCCGTGTACTCCGGTGAACAGGTTGGAATAGACGATGTCGGAGGCCCCTGAATCCACGATCATCTCCTTGTACGCAGGATCCGCGTCAGCCTCTTCGGTTGCGATGAAAGCTGATCCGACGTATGCCAAATCGGCCCCGGCCGCGAGCGCAGCGAGAATCGAATCACCATGAGCGATGGCACCTGACAACAGCAGTGGACCGGCGAACCACTCACGAATCTCCCGAATCAGGGCAAACGGCGACTGCCTACCGGCATGGCCACCGGTCCCGGCAGCTACCGCGATCAGTCCGTCGGCGCCCTTCTCGATCGCCTTGCGTGCAAAGCGATTGTCGATGACGTCATGGAGAACGATTCCGCCGTATGCGTGGACTGCGTCGTTGATGTCGGTGCGAGCGCCGAGGGACGTGATGACGATCGGAACCTCGAACTCGGCGATGGTCGCCAGATCCTCTTCCAGGCGGTTGTTGGACCGGTGGACGATGAGGTTGACGGCAAATGGCGCCGATGGATTCTCCGGGTGCTCACGATCATGTTCCTCACGAGCCACGGTGATCAGTTTGAGCCAATCCCGAAGTGCCGACTGCGGACGAGCATTCAGTGCCGGGAAGGACCCGATGATGCCAGAGGTGCACTGCGCGATGACGAGGTCAGGGGTCGAGATGATGAACATCGGTGAAGCGAGAACCGGGACACGCAGTTGCGACGTCAGGTCTGCGAAGGTCGTCACCTGGAACCGCCTTTCTGATCGACGGATTCGAGAAGTCTCGAGCGGAGGTCGGTCTTGAGGACCTTACCGGCAGCCGATGTCGGAAGGAGTTCTACCTCGACGACTTCGCGAATCTTCTTGTACGGCAGCACCTGCTCGGCGACGAACGCCTTGATCTGCTCGGCGTCGAACTCGGTGCCCGGAATCATCACGACGAAGGCTACGGGCTCCTGGCCGTTGTTCCCCACTTCGCGGCCGACGACCGCGGCAGTCGAGATCGCCGGGTGCGAGACCAGAATCTCTTCCAGTTCACGCGGATAGACGTTGTATCCCTTGTAGATGAGCATGTCCTTGGCCCGGTCACAGATGAAGAGGTATCCGTCCGAGTCCAGGTACGCGATGTCTCCCGTGTCCAACCAGCCGTCGACGAACTGTTCTGCGGTGGTTTCCGGGTGTCCGAGATAGCCGTCGGTGACCTGAGGCCCACGCACCCACAGTTCGCCGCGTTCGTTCTCGCCCAGAACGGTCTTCCGGTCGAGCTGATCGCGAATCTGGATTTCGGTGTCGAAGATCGGGAGGCCGACGCTGCTCTGCCGATATTCCGAGCCGTTGATCAGCGGAGCGGCCGTGACCACACAGGTGGCCTCGGTCAGCCCGTAGCCTTCGACGACGAGCGCTTTGGGAAATGCCCGGCGGAGTGCGGCGAGCGTGACACTGTCGATCGGGGCAGCACCCGAAGAGACGACGCACACGCTGTCGGTGTTGCGCACCGTGGCGTCGGGATGAACCGACAGTGCGTGCCACATGGCGGGAGACCCGGTGAGATAGGTGGCCTCGTGCTTTTCGATCAGCTCGAGCATCCGGCCGGGTTCGAACCGACCGGCAAACACCTGGGTGAGACCGGAAATCAACAGGAACGACGTGTTGAGCAACGAATGTGCGTGGAAGAGAGGGGAGACAACGATGGTCGCCCCGGTCCCGGGCGTCGGACCGAGCACGTCGAGGCCATCGATGCGTCGAGGAGTGACGAGACCTTCAGGACCTGCATCCAACTCGTGACCGGTTCTCCACCCACACATCTGTGTGATGTTGCCGACGACGTTGCGGTGAAGAACACGAACACCTTTGGAGACTCCGGTGGTTCCGCCGGTGAACGCGATGTGTGCGATGTCGTCGCTACGAACCGAGGCAGGGGTGAATTCGTTGGGTAGATCGGCGATGAAGGAGTCGAACGCGACGACCGACTCCGGTGTGTCGAGCGCGCCCTCGGTGTCCTGGACCATCACGATCGTACGCACGGAGGTTCCTGAAGCGGCCGCGAGCAGTACGTGCAGCTGCGAACTCTGAGTGACTGCAGCAACGGCGGACGTCTCCTCGATCTGCTTGCGCAGGCCGAGCTCTGGCTGCAGTGGGTTGACCAATGTGACTGTCGCCCCGGCCTGTAGGCATCCGTAGTAAGCCTGGAGGAACTCGACGCAGTTCCCGAGGTGCATCAACACCACGTCGCCGACGCCCACCCCGGCTTGCCGCAGTGCGCCGGCGAATTGCGCACTGCGCTGGCCGAGTTCGCGGAAGGTGCACGTACGCTCGCCGTCCACGACGGCGAGGCGGTCACCGTAGAGCGCCGCCATGCTGGGCGCCCAGTACGCCATGGTGGTATCCGGGTATTGCATGTTGTGCCGCAGTTGTGGATTGGCGATCACGCTGGTGCCCGTCACCGGGGAGCCATTCGGATAGCGCCGTCGAGTCTGATGGTCTCGCCGTTGAGGTAGCCGTTCTCGAGCATCGAGACGGCGAGCTGGCCGAACTCGTCCGGACGACCCAGTCGTGAGGGATTGGGAACAGAGGCTTCGAGGGCCGTGCGCACGTCTTCGCGTAGGCGCGCCAGGAGGGGAGTGTCCATGATGCCGGGAGCAATGGTGTTGACGCGGATTCCGCGGCTGGCGAGATCGCGGGCAGCGGTGACCGTCATACCGACGATGCCGGCTTTGGACGCTGTGTAGTTGATCTGACCGATCTGACCTTCGAATGCTGCGACCGACGCCGTCATGACGATGGCACCTCGCTCACCGTCCACGGCGTCGAGTTCCGCCATCCGCTCGGCGCCGAGACGGAGTGCGTTGAACGAACCGACAAGATTCAGCTTGACGACGAACTCGAAATCTTCGACCGATCCGGCTTTTCCGTCCTTGTCGAGAATGCGCATACGACGCCCGGCGCCCGCGCAGTGGACGACGCCGCGGAGGCCGCCGCGCTCGTGCGCCGCGTCGAGTGCTTCGGCGAATTGTTCGCTGTCGGTGACGTCGGCCGGGGCGAATTGTGCGGCAGCACCGAGATCGGCCGCCACCTGCTTACCGTCGGACGAAGGCAGATCGATCAACGTGACCTGCGCTCCGGCGTCGAGCAGCCGTCGAGCGGTTGCCAGGCCGAGGCCTGAAGCGCCGCCGGTGATCGCGGTGGAAAGTCCCTCGAGTTTCATGGATCAATTCTTCTTTCCTGCTGGATGACGTGTCGGCCCGAAAGCGTTGTCGGGTCAGATCAATTCGAGAATGGTCGCATTGGCCATGCCGCCGGCCTCGCACATCGACTGGAGACCGTAGCGAATTCCGTTGTCGCGCATGTGATGTGCAAGGCGAGTCATCAAGATCGCACCTGATCCGCCGAGTGGGTGGCCGACCGCGATAGCGCCGCCGAGCGGATTCACACGATCGATGGCTGCGCCGGTTTCAGACTGCCAGGCAAGCGGGACGGGGGCGAATGCCTCGTTGATCTCGAAGGCGCCGATGTCGTCGATGGACAATCCGGAGCGATCCAATGCCTTTGCGGTGGCGGCAATCGGACCGGTGAGCATGATGACCGGGTCGTCGGCTGCGACCACTGCGGTGTGAATACGAACGAGCGGCTTCCACCCACGTGCCCGGGCGTACTCGCTGGTCGTGACGAGTGTGGCGCCCGCCCCGTCGGAGATCTGAGAAGAGTTGCCGGCGTGGATGGCACCGTCGGCGTCGAAGGCCGGGGGCAACTTCGCGAGCGACTCCACACTTCCGCCTCGCCGAATGCCTTCGTCCTGGGACAAGCCCGCGATCGGAGTGATCTGCCCGGTGAATGCCCCTTCATCGGTGGCACGGGCCGCGAGTTCGTGTGAGCGGAGGGAGTATTCGTCCAGAGCTGTTCGTGTGAGTGCCCATTTCCGGGCCATCATCTCGGCGCCGGTCCCCTGGCTGAAACCGTCCACCCCGTAGCGTTCGAGTACCGAAGCCGGAAAATGCTCACCGTTCTTGCTGGCGGTACCCATCGGTACTCGTGACATCGATTCGACGCCTCCGGCTACGACCACGTCGTTCTGACCGGAGATGACGGTGGCCGCAGCAAAGGAAACTGCCTGCTGGCTCGATCCGCAGGCCCGGGTCAGTGTGACGCCGGGAACGCTGTCGGGCCAGCCGGCAGCGAGTGCCGCTGTGCGGGCGATGCTTCCGGCCTGCTCGCCGACCTGACTGACGCAACCCCAGATCACGTCGTCGACCGTCGCCGCGTCGAGTCCGGTCCGTTCAGCGAGCGCACGCAGTACATGGGCGGACAACTCGGCCGGATGGATCTCCGAGAGGGCGCGGCCGCGACGGCCGATCGGTGTACGTACTGCGTCGACGATGACGGCATCTCGCATGTATCTCTCCTGCTGTTCGTGCCCGGTTCTGCGACTGTGCGGTCGGGGCGTGTCTCGAGTCGATCACGAGCGGGTCGACCCGGCAATGTCTTTCGGTGAATGGCTTTGTTAGCGAATGGCTATACGTGGAGTACTCAGCCTCGGATGAGCTTGCGATCGCGCTCGGGATTGGCGAAGACGAGGACCAGAACCGCGGCGATCACTCCGATGACGCCGATTGCCTGGAAGGACTGGGCGTAGCCGTCGGCCGGGGTTGCAGCGTTGTCCACGATGACTCCCGTTGCGTAAGGAGCAATCAGGCCACCGATCGACATGATGGCGAGGAAGAATCCCATCGTTCCGGCAGTCTGCTGCGGCGGGCACAGCTCCGAGATCGCAGCGTTGATGAGCGGGAAGGTGATTGCCGAGAACCCGTAGCCGATCGAGACCATGGCGACAGCGACGATGGGAGTGGAGATCTGTGGCAGGAACAGGAGAATCGATCCGCAGATCAGAACGCCGACACAGGGAACGATGACGCGAACCGTACGAGAGGTGAAGCCGCGGCCGATCAACTTGTCCGTGACGGAACCGGAGGTGATCATGAGGACGAGACCGACGATCGAGGGCAGCGCGAACATCGAACCGGCCTGCATAGCACTGTATCCGAGGCCGACCTCGAAGTACGACGGCAACCAGGTGAGGACGACGGTGGTCAGCGCGTAGATGGTCGCGATGAGGAAGCAGCAGCTGACGAAGGTGCGGGAGAGCAGGATCTTGCGCCACGGAACGTTGGGCTCGGTGACCGCCTTCGTGGCTGTCCCGGCTGCCTCGGTTGCTTCTGTATCTGCAGTCTTGGTCGCCTTGACGGCCTTGCTCGTGTACGGGCCCTCGGACCAACCGGCCAGCCAGCAACCCATCCACACGAGACCGAGAACGGAGAGCGAGAGAACCGCTGCGCGCCAGCCGTAATGAACGGCGATGAAGGTCAGTACCGGCGCGAGGGCGATCTTTGCGACAGAGGCGGATCCGGCGAGCATTGCGCCGGGAAGGCCGCGCTTGGCCGGCGGGTGCCACGAGTACGCCGCGGTGTGCATCAGCGCCGAACTGGGGCCTTCGGCAAATCCGAGGAGCATGCGCGAGACGATCAACATCGCGAGGCTGGCGCCGAGAACGAGGGGGAGCATGACCACGGACCAGATTGCGGCCAGGATCAACAGCGCCCAACGCAGGGTCAGGTACTTGTTGAGCGGTCCGGCGAGGAATCCACCGATGCAGAACATCAGGAAGAAGAGCGAGCCGACCATGCCGATTTGCGAAGACTTCAGTCCGAGCTCACGAGCGAGGGGCTGAGCGATGATTCCGAGGACTGCCTTGTCCGCGTAGTTGACGATGTAGAGGAAAACGACGAGCCCGGTCATCGTCCACGCACGCTTGCGGGTACCGAAGACGGGAACTGCTGACGAATCTGGCGTTGCTGTTGCTTCGGGCTGGACGTCGTTACGCTGTGGCGCGATGGGGGTCACGTGGCGTCCCTTCGAGACTGGTGGGCGGATGCGATCGTGCTCGAAGCGCGGCCTCGAAGCGATCGATGGTGGTGTGTTTGCCGGCTGACCCATTCAACGTGTTCTGGATCACTTTGAGCAATGTCGCGTCGATGATCGGAACGATAGCGGTTGCCTATGTATCGCAGGTCAGGCCATATTGGTACGCCCTATCGGACGCATAGCCGATGAGTGTTGGATCGAATGCGGAACATTGAGGCAAGGTGAGATCAGGATCACCCTGTCCCCTTGACCGACTGGAGTTCATACATGCAGCGCACCGTGTTCAACGAGGATCACGAGGCATTCCGGGCAACCGTTCGCGATTTCATCGCGAAGGAAGTAACCCCGGTCCACGAGAAGTGGGAAGAGGACGGTCACCCGCCCCGTGACTTCTACCGACGACTCGGAGAGCTGGGCGTACTCGGAATTCAGGTGCCGGAAGAATACGGCGGAGGCGGCGAGAAGTCGCTCAAGTTCAACGTCGTCGTCGCCGAGGAAGTTGCTGCCGCCGGGGCGTCGTTCGGCTCGCAGTCGGTGCATACGAACCTGATCCTGCCCTACCTGCTCGAGTACGCGAACGAAGAACAGAAGAGCCGCTGGTTGCCGGGCTTCGCTTCCGGAGATCTGATGTTCGCGATTGCGATGACCGAACCGGGAACAGGATCGGATCTGGCGAACATCGCGACCACGGCCAAGCTGTCGGAGGACGGTACGCACTACGTGGTCAATGGTTCCAAGACGTTCATCACCGGTGGAGTACTTGCCGACCGCGTCCTGGTGGTGTGCCGTACCGCGCCCAGCACAGCGGAGAACCGGCGCACGGGGTTGTCGATTCTGGTGATCGATACGTCGTCGCCCGGATACTCGGTGGGGCGCAAGATCAACAAGATCGGGCTCAAGACCTCCGACACTGCGGAGCTTTCGTTTGTCGACGTCAAGGTGCCCGTCGAGGACCGACTCGGAGAAGAGGGCGACGGCTTCAGCTATCTGACCCACAACCTGGCTCAGGAGCGGTTGACCATCGCGTTCGGAGCGGCCGCCACTGCCAGTGCAGCGCTTCGCTTTGCCATCGACTACGTCAAGGACCGCAAGGTGTTCGGCAAGCCGGTCGCGGCCTTCCAGAACACCAAATTCGTTCTGGCCGAATGCGCTACCGAGGTTGATGCCATCCAGCTGGTGTCCGACAACGCACTCGAATGTCATGACCGCGGCACTCTGACGATTCCCGACGCAGCGAAGGCGAAACTGTTCTGCACCGAGGCGGCAGGTCGAGTGATCGACAAGTGCCTCCAATTGCACGGCGGGTACGGCTACATCACCGAGTATCCCATCGCGCGTCTTTACGCAGACACGCGTGTCACACGAATCTACGGTGGCACAAGTGAAGTCATGAAGACCATCATCGCGAAGGATCTTGGTCTCTGACGCACTCTCGACATGTTCTCGGCCTCGGAACAAATGTTCCGAGGCCGAAAACATCTTCCGGGTAGGTCAGTTCGCCGGAACCCCGACGACGCCGTCCGCGATCAGCGTCGAGGCGTGATCGGCGTTGGTTCCGAGGATGTCGGCGAGCACCGCGATCGAATCGCCGCCGACCTCGGAGGCGGGTCCGGTACCCAGGTGTGCGCCGTCGAACGAGGCAGGATTGGCGGCAGCCAGGTAGCTTCCGATTCGAGGTTGATCGAGTGCGGAGAACATCGGGTTGTTCTCCAGTTCGCCAGATTTCACCACTTCCTCGAAACTGCGGTACCTCTCGAACAGAACCGACGATGTGTCCAGCGCTGCAGCGATCTCGGCGCCGCTGTGTTCCCGGAACCAATGTGAGAATAGAGCAGTGAGTACCTCTCGATGACGGTAGCGATCCGCTTCGGTGGAGAAGTCGGCTCCGAGTGCAGCTTCGACAGCGTCGACAGCCGCCGTGGTGCCGGTGACCGACGCGAGGTCGCGGAAATGGCGGGTAGTGAGTGCAACGATCATGAACCGTTCGTTGTCGCTGGAGACGAAATCGATTCCGTACGTGCCGTAGACGGCGTTTCCGCCGGACTCGCGACTGCGACCGTTCACTTGTACTTCGGTGAGGTAACCGAGGGTTCCCGCGGTGGCCAATGCGACGTCTTCGAGTGGGAGCGTGATCCGAGATCCATGTCCGGTCGAGTCACGTTGGCGCACTGCGGCAGTGATCGACAGGGCGGCGTAGAGCCCGCATGCGACGTCCCAGGCAGGCAAGGCGTGATTGACAACTCCGGCGTAGTCCGCCGGGCCGGTGATCTGTGGAAATCCCAAGGCGGCGTTGACCGTGTAGTCGACTCCGGGACTGCCGTCGCGGCGTCCGAGGATCTCGAGGGTGATGACGTCGCTACGCAACTGGGCCAGGGAGTCGTGGCTCATCCACTTACGGCCGCCGGCGTTGGTGACCAGGATTCCGCCGCCAGGTCCCGGCGCCGTGACCAGTTGGCGTATCAGTTCTTGGCCGCGTTCGGCGCGCATGTCCACTGACAGTGACCGTTTGCCTTTGTTGAGTCCGGTCCAGTAGATGCTCTCGCCCTTGTCTGTGACGGGCCAGCGATTGTAATCGGAGGCACCTCCGATCGGGTCGATCCGGATCACCTCGGCGCCGAGTTGGGAGAGCGTCAGTCCGCACAGCGGCGCGGCGACAAAGCTCGAGACCTCGACGATGCGAAGCCCGGACAGCGGGCCTGGGCTCTGAGTCATGTGTGGTCCTCCGTGATAGAAGAGTGTGTGCTCATGCCATCAACACGGTGAAACGCCAGTCGAGAACCGGAGTTTGTGTTGCAGAAGCATTGTGGGAGAACACGAGCGAACGCAGTTGCACTGCGGTTCCGTGTTCGAGGGGCGACGAGTTTTCGACGTGCAGTTCGCTCGTGAGGGTATCGCCCTCGTGAACGGGTCCGGTGTGATCGCACGAGTGCCACCCGAGAACCGTCACCACGTTGGGCAGAGCGCGAGTCGCCTGGGCGAGTGCGATCCCGATGGTGTGGCCGCCGTAGACGAGGCGACCGTGGGTGCCGACGCGATCGTCGTGGTGCGTCGCTGCGATGTTCAAGCTCAGCCGGGCAAGTTCTGGTGCACTGGAGACGACGTCGCCGCTGCTACGGAATACCGAGCCCACCAAATCCGACTCGAAGTGCCTGCCGGGTACCCGCTCTCGATACGTGTCGAGGTCCCAACCGTCAGGTGATACGTACGGAGCCGGTTCGGACGGACCGATCGCCCCGAGGTCGTCGGCGTGGCGAGTTCTCGCCTCGATCGGGTCGGGGCTCAGGGGGAGCATGGCGCAGCGGTAGAAGTCGAGGACCGTGTTGCCGTTCTGATCAGCAGACGTCATCCGTAGCGCGGCAAGTCCGGTGGCGCCGCGTCCCGGCTTGGCCGAGTTCTCGCGTAGACCGACAACCTCGGTGCGCGTGTACAGGGTGTCGCCGAGTACCGGGAAACGGTGGAATCGCAGTCCACGGTAGAAGAGGTTCGCCTTGACGTGGTGTGTGACCACGGTTGACTGGCCGATGGCGATGTCGGTGACCAGTCCTGGATTTGCCACTGGTGCACCGGAACCCGTGACGCTCGACGACAAGTGTGCGTCGAGAGGCAGGCGCATGCGGTCACCGAGGATCGCCTGATGGGAGGCGGCGAGTCCACTGGTCAACGTCACCGCGGGGGCTTCGTCGAAGATCTGTCCATGGGTGAGCTCGTCGAAGTACGGGCCTCCCACGTAGTGCTCGCTCATACGGTGACTCCTTCGGCTCGGGCAAGCGTACGACGCGCTGCCACGGCCACAGCTTCGTCGAGCATCTGGCCGTCGAGTTGGGCGGCACCCGAACCCAGGGTTTCGGCTTCTTCGAGTGCGGTCAGTACCCGTCGGGCGTCATTGACGGCGTCGTCCGAAGGAGTGAATGCGGTAGTGGCCGAGTCGATCTGCGCCGGGTGGATGACCCATTTGCCGTCGAACCCGAGAGCGCTGGTCCAGTGCGCGGCATGGCGGAAAGCGTCGTCGTCGGTGATGCCGAGAAAGGGCCCGTCGATGGCTGCGACGCCGGCTGCGCGGCAGGCGATCAGAATTCTGTCCTGGACGGCAAGCCAGTGTTCAGGCAGTGCCGAGCGTGAACGGCCGAGCGCTGCACCGAGATCGGCGTATCCGATGATCGCGGCTTGGAGACGAGGAGTCGCGCGGGCGATGGAGTCGGCATTCTGGACGCCGAGCGGAGTTTCGATCAGGGCTTGCAGGGTGGTGTGGTGCCCACCGGCAGTGAAGAGGATGTGCTCGGCCTCGAGTAGTTCGTCGGCGGACTCGACCTTCGGGACGATCACGCTCGTCAGCGATTCTCCGAGGGCGCCGCAGGCGATCAGGTCGTCGCGGGCCCATGGTGTGGTCAGGCCGTTGATTCGGACCGAGATGGTGCGCGCCCTACCGAACTCGTGCACCAAGGTGCTCACGAGGGTTCGCGCCAGGTCCTTGTTCGTCGAAGTGACGGCATCTTCGAGGTCGAGAATCACCTCGTCTGCGTTCGAGAAGAGTGCTTTGCGTGCCTTGCGCTCGTCTGAACCCGGCGCGACCAGGGACGCGCGACGTCTGGTGGCGCGGTAGTGGTTCTCGTCCATAGTGTGTCGATTACCTCGATCTGGAAATCAAATGTACGGCCAGTTGTGAAGTGGATGAGCTGCCGTGAACGGCGTTGATGTGCACCGAACTGCCTCGATGCTGGCAGTTGCTGCGTATCGATGTCAAGGCGCGGTATTGACATTGCGCGAACAATATCGAAATATGGCCGTACAAACTTATTTCAAGTCGAGGCGGATTCATGCTCAAGCTCAACGACGAAGAGACATTCCTGATCGAAACCGTGCGCCGGTTCGTCGACCGAGAGGTCAAGCCCACGGTCCAGGAGGTGGAGCACGCGAACGAGTATCCCGAGAAGTGGATCGATCAGATGAAGCAGATCGGGATCTACGGGCTCGCGATTCCCGAGGAGTACGGCGGATCGCCGGTGTCCATGCCCTGTTATGCGCAGGTGACGCAAGAACTGTCGCGCGGATGGATGTCCCTGGCGGGAGCGATGGGCGGGCACACTGTGGTCGCCAAGCTCATCTCGCTGTTCGGTACCGAAGAACAGAAGGTGAAGTACCTGCCGCGAATGGCAACCGGCGAGATCCGGGCAACGATGGCCCTCACCGAGCCCGGCGGAGGTTCCGATCTGCAGGCCATGACAACCAACGCCAAGAGCGACGGCACAGATCTGGTCGTCAACGGCGCCAAGACATGGATCACCAATGCCCGCCGATCCGGCGTGATCGCCTTGCTGTGCAAGACCGATCCAAGCGCAAGCCCTCGTCATGCGGGCATCTCGATCGTTCTCGTCGAGCACGGCGAAGGGCTGACCGTCTCCCGCGACCTCCCGAAGCTCGGATACAAGGGCGTCGAGAGTTGTGAACTGTCCTTCGACAATTACCGCATCTCCGAGTCGGCCATTCTGGGCGGTACTCCCGGAAAGGGCTTCGGGCAGATGATGAAGGGGCTCGAGACCGGCCGTATCCAGGTGGCTTGCCGCGCACTGGGCGTCGCCACGGCCGCACTCGAAGATTCACTTGCCTACGCGCAGCAGCGCGAGAGCTTCGGCCAGCCGATCTGGAAGCACCAGTCGATCGGCAATTACCTCGCCGACATGGCAACGAAGCTGACGGCCGCACGGCAGCTGACGTGGCACGCGGCGCAGATGTACGACAGCGGCGAGCGGTGCGACATGGAGGCAGGCATGGCCAAGCTGTACGCCTCCGAGGTGGCGATGGAAATCGCTTTGTCCGCCGTCCGCATCCACGGCGGTTACGGCTACTCGACGGAGTACGACGTCGAGCGGTATTTCCGTGATGCACCACTGATGATCGTCGGGGAGGGAACCAACGAAATTCAGCGCAACGTGATCGTTTCGCAGCTGGTTGCCCGCGGCGGTCTGTGACGGACCGGTGAGCAAGTAGGATCATGTCGCTATGAGCGGTAAGGAAAGAGAGACGGAGCCGGCGTACCAACGCCTCTCTCGTGAGCTTCGTCAGCAGATCTCTGCCGGTACCTACCGCGACGGCATTCAACTGCCCACCGAATCCGAACTGGCGCAGCATCACGGCGTGAGTCGGCAGACGGTCCGCCGAGCCTTTCACGATCTGGTTGCCGAGGGCATCGTGTACCGAGTACCCGGGCGCGGAACGTTCGTGACCGAGAACAGCGGCCGCTATCTCCGTCATCTCGGATCCATCGAAGATCTCATGAACCTTTCGCGGGACACGACGATGGAAGTTGTGTTACCGCTGCAACGGCGCGTGGACATCGAGGCGGCCAGTCGGCTTCGGCTCGACACCGACGTCGTGTACACCGTGGTCTTCCGGCGGATACACGAGGGAGTTCCGTTCGTGCAGACGACGGCGCATCTGCCGGAGGCGATCGCGCGGCAGATCATCGACCTGCCCGCCATGGCGGCCGGTGCGGTGAGCGCCAATACGGTGATCGGCTTGCTGGAACCGCTGATCGACAGTCCGATTGTCGAAGCAGCACAATCGATCACGGTGTCCCCGGCCACGGCGGACGTTGCCAGGGACGTCGATTGCGAAATCGGCCACGCCATGTTGCGGGTGGACCGTTTGTACTCCAACGCGCAGGGCGTTGCCAACGAGTTGTCGGTGAGCTATTTCTTGCCGGAGCAGTACACGTATCGGGTCACGCTGCGCCGCGGCGCACATTGACGCTGCGCCGCGGCGCACATTAGCGCTGCACTTTTCTTTGCTGTTCAACACCTTTCAGGAGAGAACTATGCGAATTTTCAACGGAATCGACGAAGTAGAGACGGCTGTCGGTGAGCACTTGGGCTACAGCGCGTGGCTCCCGGTCACACAGGATCGGATCGACAAGTTCGCCGACGCCACCGAGGATCACCAGTGGATTCACGTGGATCCCGAGCGCGCAGCGCAGGGTCCGTACGGCGGCACCATCGCCCACGGCTATCTGACTCTCTCGTTGTTGCCGGTGCTCGGCGCTCAGGTGATGCGTGTCGACGGAATCTCCATGACCGTGAACTACGGAAGCAACAAGGTGCGATTCCCCGAACCGGTCAAGGTCGGTTCTTCGGTGCGGGCAGGTGCGGAGATTCTTTCCTTCGAGCGCACCGCGAAGGGCGCGACGATAGTCGTGCGGTACACGATCGAAATCGAAGGAGCGGGTAAACCTGCGCTGGTAGCGGATACCGTGCGCCTGTTGGTCTCCTGAATCCTTTTCCATTCTTCCAGAACGAGATTCGAGGTCAGTTGTGAAACGAGCAGCATTGGTCGCGCCGGTCAGAACCGCGGTGGGCCGTTTCGGAGGGGCACTTCGTGACGTGCCTGCGGAAAGTCTGGCTGCCACCGTCGTCAAGGAGACCGTGCGTCGTAGCGGAATCGATCCGTCCCGCATCGACGACGTCGCGATGGGGCAGTCGTATGCCAATTCGGAGGCACCGTGCATCGGAAGGTGGGCGGCGCTCGAGGCCGGGTTGCCGATTTCGGTAGCCGGCTTCCAGACGGATCGCCGATGTGGAACGGGTCTGCAGGCCATCGTTTCCGCGGCCATGATGGTCCAGACGGGTGCGGCCGACGTGGTTCTCGCGGGTGGCGTCGAATCGATGAGCGGGATCGAGCACTACACCACCGGAGCGCGGTGGGGCACCAGATCCGGTGGGCTGCAACTGTTCGACCGCCTCGATCGTGGCCGCGAGCGCTCGCAACCCGAGTGGCGTTTCGGCCGGATCAGCGGAATGATCGAAACGGCCGAGAACGTCGCGACACGCTGCGGGATCACGCGGGAAGAGTCGGACGCCTTCGCCGTCGACAGCCACCGAAAGGCAACACTGGCAAGAGAATCCGGCCGCTTCGATGCCGAAATCGTCGCCGTCGAACTGACGGATCGAAAAGGGAACGTCACACAGTTTCGTGCTGACGAGGGGATCCGTCCGGATACCTCACTCGAAACCTTGGCACGGCTGCGCGCGGTGACCGAGGGAGGCGTCGTGACCGCCGGTAACGCCAGCCAGCAGAACGACGCTGCGGCAGCGATGTTGGTTGTCGCCGAGGATCGTCTGGACGAGCTGGGGCTGGAACCCATCGGGTTCCTCGACAGTTGGGCCGCGGCCGGTTGTGAACCGGCGCTGATGGGCCTCGGGCCGGTTGCCGCCGTCTCGAAACTGTTTGCTCGCACCGGGGCAGGCTTTGCCGATTTCGATCTGGTCGAGCTGAACGAGGCGTTTGCGTGCCAGGTTCTCGGCGTCGTGAAGGAATGGGGATTCGAGGACCTCGATCGCCTGAACGTCAACGGTTCCGGCATCTCGCTCGGGCACCCCGTGGGAGCGACGGGTGCGCGTATGGCAACAACCGCGCTTCACGAACTCGGCCGACGCGGCGGCGGAAAAGCGCTGTTGACCATGTGTATCGGCGGTGGCCAGGGTATGGCGGCCGTGGTGGAGTCTGCCTGACGAGGTTCGCTTCTGGGTACACTTGCGGCGGGGGATCGGAAGTTCTACGGAGGCAGTCGGTTGACGAATGCAGGCGCAGCAGACACCAGTGGCGCGCTGAGCGTCGAGGATGTTCGTCGCGCCAGGGCCGCACTCGAGGGTTTGGACGTCACCAGTTGGTCCGGTCGCTTCGAGCTTCTCTCCGACACCAATCGTCTGCGTCTGTTGCTCTGCCTTCATCACGCACCGGGTATCTGCGTCACGGATTTGTCCGTGGCGCTGGGGATGAGCGGCACAGCCGTCTCACATGCGCTGCGGCTACTGCGTAGCCAGGGGTGGGTGAGCGCGACCCGCGACGGCCGATCGATGCGATACCAACTGGCGGACGACACCGTTCACCAGCTGCTGCATTCGATCGGCGCCACACATTTTCACGACGAGACACCCACCCCCGGGCACACGCACAGCTGAGCGCTACTCAAGGAGTCGCGAAGAACTTCTCGACGGCCGGCGCAGCGTTCGGGTTTCCGTTGGTGATTCCTGCGCCGACTCCGGCAACCGTGCCGATGACTCCACCGACGATGCAGCCGGCGATGAAGTTCGGGAAGATCGACAGGCAGCCGATTCCGACGCCGAGGTTGGCTCCGATCAGGGTCGACTGCAGACCACCGTTGTTCCAGCCGATATTGACCTCGTTGGCCATCGTGTCGAACGCGGCCTGCTTCGGATCGTTACCGGGGAAGAGCATCAACGCCGCCTGGCTGTTCGACTCTGCGGTCGGTGTCAGTAGGGGTTGGGACGGATCGAAGCCCGCATTCGGGGGCGCTGCGACCGCGGTGCCGGCTCCGGCGCCGACTGCGGCGACGACGAGTACGGACATGGTGAGAGTTCGGGACAGTTTCATGGGGACGGCCAATCTGTCTGTGTGGAACCAGTCGTGAATGGTGGCGGTGCAGTTCGTTAACCAGAACTCCACCGTCTGGATCGATCGTGCGGACCTCCTCGGGCACAACGGGACCCGTCGTCTCCGCGCGACGGGCCGTGTTTGGTGGCTACCCGACTCCGAGTGCCCTGAAACCGCCTAGTCTCATTCGTTTTTCGACAACCGCGCACGCAATTCTTCGACCTCGGCACTAAGCCGATCTACCTCGGCTTGCAGGGGTTGGCGTGCCAGAGCGAGGGATTCGTCCATGCGCTCCTTGTCGAAGCGTGGCGTGATGTTTCGACTGCAGTTCCAGTCGAACGCTTCGACGTCGATGACGATGGAACGCTGGGCTTTTGCCGTCATGGTGCCGCCGGGGACTTGCAAGAGCTGTTGCAGTAGTGCAGGGTCCTCGTCCGCTTCGATCACCTGCGCACGCCCGTAGATCTTCAATCTCGTTCGCGTCGGGTAATCGATGACGAACAGCGAGGTGCGATTGTTCTCTTCCAGATTGCCGAGCGTCACGAATTGCTGATTGCCGGGGAGATCGGCGAATCCGATTCGATTCGGGCCCAACACATGCAGGAATCCGCGCGGGCCGCCGCGATGTTGGACGTACGGCCAACCGTCGGGCGTCACCGTGGACATGAAGAAGGAATCCACGGATTTCACGAATCCCTGCGCGCGGAAATCGAATTCCATCGGGCCTTCGTCGGGCTGATCGAGTTTCGAACCGTACACGGTGAAACTTCCGGTCGACCGCTGACGCTCCACCGCAGCGGGGGAGAAGGCGATGTGTGCGTATCGGGTCGACATTTTCCAACTCCTGATGCTCAGTGCCAACGGTGGTCGGCAACGGCAGTTCGCGGACCGAACTTGGGTTTGACGGCTTGCCCGCTGACCTGCAGGAGCCTCACGGCGCGGTATCGATGCGGTTGAAGGGGAGCGAGGTACTGCACCATCTGGGCGTCGTCGATCGGTTCACCCAGCAGTGACCACCCGACGACGGCAGCGAGGTGGTAGTCGCCGACCGAGAGTGCATCTGAATCGCCGAATGCACGCTGAGCCACTTCGGCGGCAGTCCAGATCCCGACGCCGGGTACCGCTCGCAACCGTTTGGTCGCCTCGGTCCTGGGGAACGTGGATGCCTGCTCGAGGCGGTCGGCGACGCGAGCGCACTGAACGATCGTCTTGGACCTCGCGGGATCGACGTTCGCGCGATGGAATTCCCATGACGGCATTCGACGCCATTGGTCCGCGGTGAGTGGAACCCGCATTCCGTCGGGCGCGGGGCCGGGTGGGCGCTCCCCGAACTTGGTCAGCAGGCGGCGCCACGCGGCGAATGCGTCGATGCCGTGGACTCGTTGCTCGAGGATCGCGGGAACGAGAGCTTCCATGACGCGGCCGGTGCGGCCGATGCGCAGATGAGGGAAGCGTCGATGAGCTTCGGCGAGCTTGGGATGCTCGGGCGCAAAATCTTCGGCCTCGTCGTCGAGACCGAGCAGAGCTTCGGCGCCGGTCAGAAATTCCGTAGCGCCGGGACCCCAGGCCTGTACCCGGACCGTATGGCGATCCGACTGCGTGATGCGGTAGGTCACAGGACCCGAAAGTTGGCGGGAAACTCGCCAGATCGCTCCGTCGGCTGACCGTCTATGTGCGGGGTCGCCGGGTCCGCGCTGATGCGGGCTGAGCGTCAGCGCGGCATCGAGCGGTCGCTGAGAAGTCACCGTGACTTCGTCGACCGGAGATAGCGGCGTCATCGAGGTCAGCGTATCGCCACCGTCCATCCTCCGTTAAGGCGTGTGTCGGTGGCGCAACGTATTGTCCGAGCCATGATCATCGTGAGCACCGACGGATCCTGTCTGCGAAACCCCGGCGGGGCTATCGGCTGGGCATGGGTCAATCACGAGGGTCCGAGCATGTCCGGCGGAGAAGCGTCCGGCACCAATCAGATTGCCGAGTTGCGTGCGCTCTTCGAGGCCGTCGTCGCCCATCCCGGTGCTGATCCTCTGCTCATCGAATCCGACTCGCAGTACGCCATCAAGTGCGCGTCGGAATGGCTGCCGAGTTGGAAGCGCAAGGGCTGGAAGACCGCGAGCGGTGGGGCGGTCAAGAACCTGGAACTGGTCCAGAGCATCGACCGAGCCATTACCGATCGAGTCGGTCCGGTGCGCTTTCGTTGGGTGCGCGGGCACGTCGGCAACCACTACAACGAAATGGCAGACAAGCTGGCCGGCGAAGCCGCACGCGCCATCGTCTCGGGGGACATCGCATCGGTCCCGCTTGCTGCCCCGGTGAAGAAGGAACCGACCGCCGTGAACTCCCCCTACAAGGAGAAGTCCACGACGGCCGAAGAACCAGCAGATTTGTTCACACTTTTCTGAGCGGTTCAGAAACCGTCGGCAACCTGAACCAGCGCCCGGCCGGTGTACTTGCCTTCGCGGACCTGATCGATCACCGAGACGACGTCGCGGACGGCAACGAGGTTCGTGATCTCCTTCAGATGACGTGGGGCCAAGTCGGAGCCCAGCCGGGTCCACAGCGCGCGACGGGGCTCGATCGGCATCAATACCGAGTCCATGCCCAGCAGTGAGACTCCGCGGAGAATGAACGGCAGCACGGTCGTAGGCAGCGCGGCGCCACCGGTCAATCCGCTGGCGGCCACAACACCGCCGTAGTTGATCGTGCTCAGAACGTGAGCGAGGGTCTTTCCACCGACGCAGTCGACGGCCGCCGCCCACTGAGATTTTCCGAGCGGGCGAGGCTTGGCGTCGGGATCCTCGGGGAGCCGGCCGATCACCGAAGACGCACCGAGTGACGTCAGAAGGTCTGCCGCGCCTGGCTTACCGCTGGAGGCGACCACGTCGAAGCCTGCGCTTGCCAGAAGGTCGACGCTGACGGTGCCGACTCCGCCGCTCGCACCCGTCACCAGGACGGGACCGTCGGCGGGCTTCACTCCGCTGGCCAGAATGGCTTGGACACTCATGGCCGCGGTGAATCCTGCCGTGCCGATCGCGGCAGCGTCGGCGGTGGAAATGCCGTCGAGCTTCACGACCCACTCGGCAGGCAAACGGGCGATCTCGGCGTAGCCGCCGTTGCGGGCGGTCCCGATCTCGTAGCCATGTGCGACGACCTTGTCTCCCGGGGCGAATGCGTCGGACTCGGAGGCAATGACCTCGCCGGCGACGTCGATGCCGGGGACGATCGGGTACTCGCGAACCACCCCGCCTTTCGGCGTGACCGCGAGCGCGTCCTTGTAGTTGACGCTCGAATACTCGACGCGAATGGTGACCTCACCTGCCGGGAGGAAGGATTCGTCGACGGTTTCGGGGGCGAAGTCGATGGTGCCGTCGCTGTCGCGGGCGACCCAGGCGTTGAAAGTAGTCATGGGTCGAACATAAAGGCCTTCGGCCCTGTGCGCCTTTTTGGTAGTGCGAACTACCGGAAAGGCGCACAGGGGCGGAGCCCCTAGATCAAGCTGCCCTCATGCACCGCTCGATCGAACGCCGGTAGCGGGCCACCGGCGCGCAGGGTAGTTGCCAATGCAGGATCGGCGAGATGGAGACGGCCGATCGCGATCAGATCGAACTCTCCGCTGCCGATGCGCTCCTCGAGCTGTGGGATGTTGTCGACTACAGGTGCGACGCCTTCGATGCGGCTGTCCCGCAGCGACTTTCCGATACCGACGCTGCCGACGGCCATCGTGACGGCGCCGGTCAGCTTCTTCGCCCAACCCGCCAACGAGAGATCGCTGCCTTCGAAGGCCGGCACGTCGAAACGCCTGATGCTGGCGTCGAGAACGTCGACTCCGGCGTCGACCAGCGCGCTCAGGATGACGCCCAACTCTTCGGGGGTTTCCGCGATCTTCGCGGTGAAATCCTGCTGCTTGTGCTGTGAGAAACGGTAGATGATCGGCAGATCCGGTCCGATGGCTGCGCGGATCGCGGCGACGACGGCGGCCGGGAACCTGGTACGACGCTCCAGGTCGCCTCCCCACGCGTCGTCGCGCTGGTTGGTGCCCTCCCAGAAGAAGGAATCGAGGAGGTAGCCGTGACCGCCGTGGATCGCGATGCCGTCGAAGCCGAGTTCGACGGCGTGCTTCGCGCTGCGGACGTACGCGTCGATGACGTCCTGGATGTCCTGCTCGGTCATCGCTTCGGTGCTCGCCTGTGCGCGTTCGACGTAGGCAGCGGAGTACGAGGTGACGCCGAGCGGGCCCCATTCGCCTGAGGGGCGCATCGGCTTGAGTGAGGGGTCCATCTGCGTCATCGCGCCCCACAGAGGTCCGACGTGCCAGAGTTGAGGCACGATCTTGCCGCCCGCAGCGTGCACGTCGTCGACTACCTTCCGCCATCCGGCCTGAGCAGCGGGAGTGTGGAGGTTGGGGACGTTGGCGTGGTCGACAGCAGTCTCGTGATCGATCGCGACGCCTTCGGTGACGATCAGTCCAGTGCCGCCCTCAGCTCGTCGGCGGTAGTAGTCGGCAACGTCGCGGCCGGGCACACCTTCGATGGAGTACGTGCGCGTCATCGGCGACATGACTATGCGGTTGGACAGTTCGAGCGAACGGATGCGGAGCGGTTGGAACAGCGGGTTGGTCACTTCGTCACAGCGCTTTCATGAATCGGAAGAATCCGGGGTCCTGGTCGACACGGAGCCGGGTGAGGGTTCGGTAGCTGATCAGCCACTTGCCGTCTTCTTTGCGGTATTTCTCGTGGTAGTGGCCGTAGCCGTGTAGGTGCAGTTCTTTCTCGCCGTCGTTCCACCACAGCATGTCCTCCATCGCCCAGATGCCGGTTGCGGTGGTGGGCGAGGTCAGCACGATTTCGGGAGTGTGTGCGTGGTGCGCCGTGGTGAGGGGGATGTCGCCGTCGAGCATGTTCCGAATTGCCGCGGTGAGTTTGTCGATGCCCACTACCTGGTTCGAGGTGTCGCCGGTCTTGGGTTGCTTGTCTGTCGGGAGTCCGCCCCACGTCTCGCTGACGACGTCTGCGGTGTGCAGGGTTGGGTAGACGTGCCACTGCTTGGTGTCCATGCAGCGTAGGCGCGCGGCGAACACACGCTTGATTTCCTCGATTGCGAGCAGTTCCTCGACGGCACTGATCGACCCCACTTCGGACTCGGCCTGAGACATTCAACCTCCAACGGTGATCGGCAAGATGGGTTCACATTCGGGTGCTCCGGGCGGGCCGTCAACGACCTGTCCCGGTGAGCGCGACGGCACTCGGTATGGTCGAGCGAACGAAAGGGGTGTCAGACGTGTGTACCGAAGAGGTCCCATCGACCGGACCGGAGGAGATCGCCGAGGTTCGGGCTTTTTGGCGCGAGTTGGGTGTTCCTGGCGTGATCGACGTCCACACCCATTTCATGCCGAAGAGCGTCATGGACAAGGTGTGGGGCTACTTCGATTCGGCGGGACCGATGATCGGTCGACCTTGGCCCATCGCGTACCGACTTGCCGAGGAGGAGCGGGTACACCGTCTCCGCGAGTTCGGTGTCCGGGCTTTCACGTCGATGATCTACCCGCACAAGCACGCGATGGCCGAGTGGCTCAATCAGTGGGCCGTCGAATTTGCCGCGCAAACGCCCGATTGCCTGCACACGGCCACGTTCTATCCCGAGGAGTCGGCGGCGTCGTACGTCGGCAAGGCATTGGAGTCGGGCGCGCGAATCTTCAAGTCCCACATCCAGGTCGGAAACTACGATCCGAACGACCCTCTGCTCGACAAGGTCTGGGGGCAACTCGAGGACTCCGAGACGCCCATCGTGATCCACTGTGGTTCGGGACCGGCGCCGGGGGAGTACACGGGACCTGATCGCATTGCTTCGCTGCTCGCACGGTACCCGCGCCTGTCGTTGATCGTCGCCCACATGGGGATGCCCGAGTACAGCGAATTCCTCGATCTGGCAGAGGCTTACGGCAATGTCCGCCTGGATACGACCATGGCGTTCACCGACTTCACGGAAGAGCAGTGTGCCTTCCCGAAGGTAGACGTATCACGGCTCGTCGACATGCAGGACCGGATTCTGTTCGGTAGCGACTTCCCGAACATTCCGTACCCGTATCTCACAGCCTTGCAAGCGGTTACGCGCTTCGATCTCGGAGACGAATGGCTGCGAGCCGTCGTGCACGACAACGCCGCCAAGCTCTTCTCGGTGTGCTGAGCTCACCGAGAAGAACTTCGACTCAGCGCAGTTTGATGCTGCCGCCGTCGGCCATCAACGTCTGACCCGTCATGTACTTGGAATCGTCGCTCGCCAGGAACACCACGACGGGAGCGATGTCGGTTTCGGGATCACCGATGCGTCCGAGAGGCACCTTGGCAACCGATGCGGCTGCGCGCTCAGGGAAGGCTTCCTGCCACTTGACGACGCCTTCGGTGGCGGCGAACGGGCAGACCACGTTGACCCGAATGCCTTCCGGCGCCCACTCGTTGGCGACGACGCGCGTCAGGCCTCGCACAGCTTCCTTGGCCGCAGCGTAGGACGTCTGGGTCGGCATTCCGTCCAAACCTGAACCCGACGCGAAGTTGACGACGGAACCCTTGGTCTTCGCGAGTTCGTCGTGGCACGCCTGCATGAGGTGGACAACGGGGTAGAAACCGGTGTTGAAGGACAGGTCGAACATGTCCTGCGTGGTTTCGAGCAACGGAGCCTGACGGGACGCGTGAGCGTTGTTCACCAGGATGTCGAGCTTGCCGAAAGCCTCGAGCGCGGCGTCACGGATCTGCTCGGCCGAACCGGCGGCAGCAAGGTCGACGTTCAGGAACTTGCCGGAGCCGGCCAGTTCTTGTTCGAGGGCCTGGCCCTGCTCCTCGTTGATGTCGACGAACAGGACCTTCGCGCCTTCACGGGCGAAGACTCGGGTGACAGCGCGACCGATTCCACCGGCGCCGCCGGTGACGATCGCTACCTTGCCGTTCAACCTCATGAAACGCTCCTCTTCGTAAGTGCTGCTCAAACTGTTGCGGTCTCGTCGACTGCAAGTGCGATCTTTTCGAGGCCGGCGATGCTGTAGGCGGCGTAGGTCTCGTACGGCCCACGGCCGGAGAAGTAAGACGAGAGCTGGCCACCGAGTTCTTCGACGGTGAACGCGGATCCGGCTGCGTCGAAACGGTTCTCGACCTTGGGTGCTTCCATCAACGCCACCATCTTGCCGTAGACGACGAAGACCTGTCCGTTGATCTCGTCGGAATCGGGGGATGCGAGGTAGCTGACCAGGGTCGCGACGCGCTCGGGTGCAAGCGGATCGAGGCCGACGACGCCGGTGTTGTTCTCGCCGAAGGCTTCTGCCGTCATGGCGGTGCGGGCACGGGGGCAGATCGCGTTGGTGCGGACGCCGTAGCGGGAGAGACCTGCTGCGCTCGAGAGCGTCAGCGCGGTGATACCGGCCTTGGCTGCCGAGTAGTTGGGCTGCCCGGCGCTGCCGAAGAGGAAAGCCTCGGAAGAGGTGTTGATGATGCGGCCGTAGACCGGTGCGTCGGCTGCCTTGCTGGCTGCGCGCCAGTGGACTGCGGCTGCGTGCGAGGTGGCCGCGTGGCCCTTGAGGTGCACGCGGATGACGTCGTCCCAATCGGATTCGGTCAGGTTGAAGATCATCTTGTCGCGCAGGATGCCTGCATTGTTGACGAGGATGTCGAAGGATCCGAAGTTCTTGACAGCCTCTTCGATGATGCGCCCGCCGAGCGACCAGTCGGAGACGTCGCCGGTGATGGCGAGTGCCTGTCCACCTGCGGCCTTGATCTCGTCGACCACGTCGTTGGCCGCTGCACCCATGTCGTTGACGATGACGGCTGCACCGGCAGCCGCGAGTCCGAGTGCTTCGGCGCGACCCAGGCCGGCGCCGGCGCCGGTGACGGCGGCAACTTTGCCTTCCAAGCTCAGTGATTGCGTCATGTCGTGCTCCTTCGATCCGGGCGGTCGGGTACGTCTTGCAAAATTAGTATTCATTCTAATTTGAAGTCGAGAGTTCGGTAGTCGTTCCGAAAAAATCATTCGAGCGAAATCAGAATTAGTTCTAGTTTTGAACAGAAGTTTGGCCGACTGAGGAGGAGTCTCACTCAGCGGGAGCGGTGATCTGGGTCACGAGCGCTGCATGCCACCTTGGGGCGACGCGGCGATCCCACCGCGTACGCGTTTGCGTCACCACCGATCCGCTCAGTTCTCGGCCGCATTCGTCGGCTCCAGGGTCGGATAGTTCTCACCGAAAACGCAGTACGGTCGGCCCTGAATTCACCGGGCCGGACATCAAGGAAGGCACCAGCAGTGTCACTGAATTTGGCAGATCTGTACGAGGGCATCTCGGATCTGATTCCGGACCGCACGGCGCTCGTGTGCGATGGTCGTCGTCGCACCTACGTCGAGCTGGACGAGGGCTCGAATCGCATCGCCCGCCACCTGGCGAGTGTCGGTGTCGGGCCCGGCGATCACGTTGCTCTGCACATGCGCAACAGCATCGAGTTCGTCGAGAGTTTGCTCGGGTGCCTCAAGATTCGTGCGGTCCCGATCAACGTCAACTATCGCTACGTCGACGCCGAACTGACCTATCTGTACAACGATTCGCAGTCGGTGGCACTGATCGTGGACGAGGAGTTCGTTTCCGTCGTGGAGACGGTTCTCCCGGCCGCGCCCGGCATCAAGCACGTCGTTGTCGTCGGCGAGTCAGCCGTCCGCGATATCGAAGGCGTCGACGTCGTTCGATTTGCCGACGCTGCCGCGGAGCAGGCCGCCACTCGTGACTTCGCGCCCCGCAGCAACGACGACCTCTTCGTCATCTACACCGGCGGCACGACAGGGATGCCCAAGGGTGTCATGTGGCGTCATGAAGACTTCTACTTCGCGGCGCTCACCGGCGGAAATCCGTTCGGTCCGCCGCACACGACCGCTGAGGCTCTGTTCGCCGCGGTGCCGAACGTTCCCGCGATGAACATGCTCAGTACCGCACCCCTGATGCACGGTGCGGCGTCGTACTCGCTGTTCACCGGATTCTTCATGGGCGCCAACGCAATTCTCATGGCGCGGTTCGACGCGAAGACGACGCTCCAGCTCGCCGGAAGTGAGAAGGCCGTCTCCATCACCGTCGTCGGAGACGCGATGGCACGTCCGCTCGCAGACGAATTGGCAGCAAACGCAGCAGATTACGACCTCAGCACGGTCGGAATGGTCTCGTCCGGCGGAGCCTTGTTCTCGCTCTCACTGCGGGAGCAGCTCAAGTCGATGCTTCCGAACCTGGTGATCCGCGACGGATTCGGCTCCTCGGAGTCGGGCGTCGACGGCAATCTGGAGATCGGTCAAGACGGCCTGATGCGCATCGCCGCTCGCGACGAGACCCGCGTCGTGGACGAAAGGATGCGGCCGCTGGAGCCGGGATCGCCCGAGACCGGTTACATCGCTCGCAGTGGTCACGTGCCGGTCGGCTACTTCAATGATCCGGTCAAGACCGCGGCTACGTTCCCGGTGATCGACGGGGTGCGGATGTCGGTGCTCGGCGACGTCGGACGCGTGGAAGCCGACGGCTCGATCGTCCTGCTGGGGCGTGGTTCTCAGTGCATCAACACCGGCGGGGAGAAGGTGTATCCGGAAGAGGTCGAGCAGGCGCTCAAGAGTCACCCGGCGGTGCTCGACGCTTTGGTCGCGGGAATTCCGGATGCAAAGTTCGGTGAGCGCGTCGCTGCGGTCATCACGACCCGCGAAGGCTTCGACGTCCCGGACGCTGCCGAGATCGGTGAGCATTGCGCGTCGCAGGTCGCTCGGTACAAAGTGCCGCGCACCGTCATGAATGTTCCGTCGATCAGGCGTTCTCCCAGCGGAAAGGCCGACTATCGCTGGGCCAAGGCCACTCTCGCCGAGCAAGTCTCCTAGTCCGGCCGGAGCCGTCCAGCGCGTTTGTGAGGGACGCGTTGGGTGGCTCCGGTGCTCTAGCCTGTCACCGTCAGAACCAGCAGAGCGACGTTGAGTGCAACGATCAAGCCCGCCGCAATCCACGCCGCGACGGTCGTGAGCGGGGCATTGCGCGCGTCGCCCATGAGTTCGGGGTCCGAGGTCATTCGCACCAGCGGGATGATCGCGAAGGGGATGCACAGGCTCAAGACCACTTGGCTGAGCACGAGCGCCAGCGTCGGGTCGACGCCGAGTCCGAGCACGATCAGTGCCGGGATGAGCGTGACGATCCGGCGTGTGATCACCGGAATCCGAATGGCCAGAAGACCATGCATGATCTCGGCGCCGGCCGCGCATCCCACGGAGGTCGACGCGAGTCCGGAGGCGAGGAGGCCGATCGCGAACACCACGGCTACGCCCGGGCCGAGCGAATTCTCGATCGCGGCATGCGCACCGTCGATGGTGTCGGTGCCGGGTACTCCGCGCAGCGCCGAAGCGGCCAGCAGCAGCATGCCGATGTTCACGCCACCGGCGATGATCAACGCGACAACGACATCCCAACGGGTGACTTTGAGTAATCGCTGCAACCGTGGGCCGGGTTTGATGTGGCCGTGGCGATCACGTGCCAATGCGGAGTGAAGGTAGATCGCGTGCGGCATGACCGTTGCTCCGAGCATGCTGGCGGCGAGCAGTACGGTCTCGGTTCCTTCGAAGCGGGGGACCAGTCCGGCGACGGCCTCGCTGCCGGAGACGTCGGTGAAGGCGAGCCCGGTCAGGAAGCCGATGGTGATGATGGCCAGCAATCCCATGACCACGAACTCGAAAGTGCGCTGTCCGCGCCGACTTTGGATCGTCAGGATGACCATCGACACGCATCCGGTGATCAGTCCGCCGAGGAAGAGCGGGATGTTGAAGAGCAGGTTGAGTGCGATGGCGCCGCCGATGACTTCGGCGACGTCGGTCGCGATCGCCATCATCTCGGCCTGGAGCCAGAAGGCGCGGCGGTTGTTCTTACGCAGGCGCTGACCCAGCATTTCGGGCAGGGATCTGCCGGAGACGAGACCGAGTTTCGCGGACAGATACTGCACGAGGACGGCCATCGCGTTGGCGAGTACGAGTACCCAGATGAGGAGGTAGCCGTACTTGGCGCCGGCGGTGAGGTTGGCGGCGACGTTGCCCGGATCGACGTACGCGATTGCCGCGACGAACGCCGGACCGAGCAGGGCGATGGATCTCCCCGTGGGTCGTCGGCGCGGAGTCGTCGGCTCTTGCGTACTGGTGCTCATCGGTCTCCTGGTCACACGTACTCGGACCTGTTGGTTCGAATAAGTGAACTATAGAGTTCGGGGAGCCGAACTTTCAACAGCTGTGCGCGGTTAGCGACCGCAGAGGGTCCCTAACCGCCCACAGGCCGGTTAGGCCGTCACGCCGGCAGCCAGGAGAGCGCGAGCCTCGGGTCGGCCGTCGAGGAGGGCGTTGGTACGCAGTTCGACCTTCCACTCGCCGTCCGTCTTGATCAGTTCCCAACGGTTTGCGGTGATGCGGAGGACCTTGAATCCCGTCGGGTTCTCGGGATCTTTGATGACCAACTGCGAATGGCAGGTCGCGACGGCCTTGTTGCCGTCGATGCGGATGTGGGCGGGTGTCATCATGTGGGCCGCGCCGTTCATGATCCAGTTCTGGTGTGAGGCGCTGTGAACCATCGCGCGCAGTTCGCCGCGGCCGTGCATCGCACCGGTATCGACGTCGTAGACGCCGTCCTCGAGCCACAGGTTCGCGACCTCGTCGGCTGATCCGCTGTCGACGGCAGGGCTGTATGTGGTCAGCAGTTCGGTGATCGCGAGCTTGTCCTCGAGCAATTCCACTCGGGCGAGCAGGGATTCGATCAGGGCGGTCGAGTCGGTCATCGGTACGTCCTTTGCATTGAATTGTCGGGGAATCAGGAAGTGGTGAAAGAAAAGCCCTCGGCGAGGGCGATTCGGTGAAGTTCTTCGAGTTGTTCGCAGTAGTGCTCGACGCTTCGAGCGCCGACCGAGCAACTGGCGATGGTCGCCCCGGCGTCACGGACGCGAGTCAAGGCGCGAAGGGTGGATTCGCGATTGCCGAGGGGATCGAGCGGCGCACCGGCGGGAAGCACCACGTCGAATCCGTCGGGGAGCGTCGTGGCGTCGAGCATTTCCTTCAGTTCGGAGAATCGCAGCCCGAACGGCACCCACCCGTCGCCGTGTGTGGTGGCCCGGCGCAGCGATCTCTTGGTCCGGCCGCCGATCCACAGCGGCACCCGTTTCTGGACGGCGTGGGGTTCGACGACAAATCCGGAGTAGTCGTAGAACTCGCCGTGATACTCCGGAGTCGGCGTCGACAGTGATGCCCGAAGTGCGGCCAAGGCATCGTCAGCGCGCGCTCCTCGGTCGGCAAATGGAGCATTTATGAGATCGAATTCTTGTTTCAGAGTCCCCACCCCGAGGCCGAGTATCAGGCGTCCATTGCTGACTCGATCAAGCGTTCCGTAACGCTTGGCGATCTCGAGGGGGTGGTGGTAGCCCAACACCAGCACCTGGGTCGCCAGCAGGATTCGTGATGTACGCGCGGCGAGAAAACCAAGGGTGGCGAGCGGATCCCAGTAGGTTCCGCCGCGCTCGGTGGCAATCTCCTCGGGGACCGCCACGTGTTCACTGCAGGTCAGATGATGGAAACCGAGTCGATCCGCCGTGGCGGCCACTGTGGCGATCTCGCCGATGTCAGCACTTGCCTCCCACTCCGAGCGCGTGCTCGGGTGCTGAATCAGGACCGGCGTGACGATTCCCAGGTGCATCGGGCGTTTATAGCGTCCCCACTCGCCCAGCGGCAGGTGAATTACCGCTGATCGGGATCGAAAAGATCGATTCACTTTCCAGAAACTGTGACCTGGGTTATAGTCGGTAGAATCAATTCCAGTTTTCGGGAGGCGTCCATGACCATTGTTGACATGAACGACACACTGTCCACCGTCCAGACTGCCGGTGGGCAACCCAAGAAGGATCTGCCGCCGTCGATGGTCGAGCGGATGACACTGATTCTCGACGCATTCGACGGCCGCGCCGCGCGGCTGACGCTGGAAGAGGTCGCGTGCCGTACTCAGTTGCCGCGCTCCACGGTCCACCGCATTCTCGATCAGCTGGTCAAGCTGGACTGGGTCGATCACGCATCGTTCGGCTACTGCCTCGGGCGTCGCGCGCTCGGCCTCGGTGGTGGCGACGGCGGCCACAGCCAGATCCGCGAAGCCGCTGCACCGCTTCTGCACGAACTGCACCTGCAGACCGGCATGGTCGTTCACCTGTCGGTGCTCGACGGACGCGAGAGCGTCTATCTCGACAAGGTCGGCGGACGATTCGCCGCGGCGCTCCCGTCCCGCGTCGGCGGCAGAGTGCTCGCTCATTCGACGGCTGGTGGCAAGGCGATGCTGGCGTGGATCGACCCCGAGCGCGTCGACGCTCTGTTCGGGGCTTCTCTTCCCCGCTGCACCGAGAACACGATCACCGACGTCGCTGTGCTCCACCAGGAACTGAACCGCATCCGTCAGCGTCGGGGACTGGCCTTCGAACGCGGGGAGTCAGCGCGTGGAGTCGCTTGTGTGGCTTCGGCAATTCGCGGACACGAGGGTCCCGTCGGCAGCATCGCGTTGTGTGGTGACATGCGGACCGCTCAGCTCGAGCGAGTTGCTCCGCTGGTCGTCGACGCGGCTCGCGAGGTCTCACGGACGCTGTACCCCGAACTGGGTGCTCCTCGCCGCGGCCGCAAAACGCCTCCCGTTCCGACCAATACGTTCTCGGCGGAGACGATGGATCGCCTGCTGGCAGCGTCGTCCGACCACTGGATCTGACGTATTTTGATCGACTTGTCTCGCTGATCGGGACGAGTCATAGCAGCTCAGCGGTACTGATGGCACGGTTCGGACCATGACGACTGAACTGAGCTACGAGGGAACTCTGAAGGAACTGCAGACCGATCTCGGTGTGCTCCGGTACCACGAAGCCGGCGACGGCCCGCCGCTCCTGCTGCTGCACGGATCGGGCCCCGGCGTCACCGGTTGGCGTAACTACCGCGGCGTTCTCGCGGACTTCGCGAAGCACTTCCACTGCTACGTTCTCGAGTTCCCCGGATTCGGCGTCAGCGATCCCGGCCCCGACCATCCGATGATGATGGCGCAGGCGTCGGTCGGGATGTTCCTCGACGGCCTCGGCCTCGGCCCGGTCCACATGATCGGTAACTCCATGGGCGGCATCGTCGCCACCAAGGTCGCGATCGACGAGCCGCACCGGGTGAGCAAGCTCGTCACCATCGGCGGCATGGGAAAGAACACCTTCTCGCCGGGGCCCGGTGAAGGCATCAAACTCCTCATGGAGTTCACCGACAACCCCACCCGCGAAGCCCTGGTCCGCTGGTTGCATTCGATGGTCTTCGACCGTGCCGTCGTCACCGAGCAGCTCATCGAAGAGCGTTGGGCCCTGGCCACCGAGCCGACGACGCTCGAGATCGCCCGTCGTATGTACAGCAGCAAGGCCATGGCCGCCATGGGCGCGGCTGCCGCTGCGTCGACCGCCGTGCCGTACTGGGCGCAGCTGAACAAGATCAAGGCGCCAACGCTGTTGACCTGGGGACGCGACGACCGCGTCAGCCCCGTGGACATGGCGATTCTGCCGATGCGCGACATCCCCAACGGCGAAGTTCACATCTTCCCCAACTGCGGACACTGGACGATGATCGAAGCTCGCGACGCCTGGGTCGCGTCCGTTCTGGCATTTCTGACGCGTCCAGAAGACAAGTAAGGACGGTGCGCCTTTTTGGTAGCCCCCACTACCAAAAAGGCGCACAGGGGTGCTCCCACTCACCGGGAAGCGTTTCTGCACTTCGGTGGGCTACCTGCCACCGTTTCACCAACAGATTTTCATTCTGCCCAGGCACTCGCCGGGTAGCGAAACCAGAAAGCCGGAAAAATCATGGGTCAGGTTCTGGACAACATCTCACAGTTCGCCGACGAGATCCGCGCCGACGGAGTCGAGGGTGACAAGCTGATGCGCTTGACGGACGGCAGCGCGAAGCGCTTGCGCGACTCCGGCGTCATCCGGATGTTCCAGCCGAAGGAGTTCGGAGGCCTCGAGGCGCATCCGCGTGAATTCGCCGAGACGGCAATGGCTATCGGCGCGATGGACGGTGCCACGGGCTGGGTCAGCGGCATCGTCGGTGTTCATCCGTGGGAGCTTGCGTTCTTCGACCGCAAGGCTCAGGAAGAGGTGTGGGGAACCGATCCCGATACGTGGATGGCGTCACCGTATGCGCCGATGGGCGTGGCGAGGCCGGTCGAGGGTGGGTACATCCTCAACGGTCGTTGGTCGTTCTCGTCCGGCACCGATCACTGTGACTGGATCATGATCGGCGCGATGGTCGGTGACGAGTCCGGCAAGCCGTTGATGCCGCCGAAGCACCTGCACGTACTGCTGCCGCGCTCCGATTACGACATCGACCAGGACAGCTGGAATGTCGTGGGCCTGCGCGGAACCGGGTCGAAGGACCTGATCGTCAAGGACGCGTTCCTGCCCACCTACCGCACGATCGACGCCGGAAAGGTGTACGACGGGACGGCGTGGAAGGAAGCGGGTCGCACGGAGACGTTGTACAAGTTCCCGTTCTCGTGCATTTTCCCGTTGGGGATCACCTCGTCGTTGATCGGTATCGCCGAGGGTGCGTTGGCGTGCAACATGGCGGCGCAGCGTGAGCGGGTGACGGTCAGTGGTGTTCCGATCAAGGAAGATCCGTACGTGCTGTTCGCGATCGGTGAGGCGGCGGCTGAGATCGCTGCTTCTCGGGCTGCGATCTTGGAGACGGTGGATCGTTTCTGGGACATGACCGAGAAGGGGCAGGAAGTTTCGTTCGAGCTTCGTGCGATCGGTCGCCGTACGCAGACTGCTGCGGCGTGGCGTGCGGTGCGGGCGGTGGACGAGATCTTTGCTCGTTCCGGTGGTGGGGCTTTGCAGTTGAACACGCCGATGCAGCGGTTCTGGCGTGACGCTCATGCCGGTTTGGCGCACGCGATCCATGTGCCTGGCTCCATCTTCCATGCGTCGACGCTCTCGCAGCTCGGCGGCGAACCGCAGGGTATCCACCGCTCGATGATCTAGTCCCACAAATACTTTCGAAGCAAGGACGGTTAGGCATGACTGAAATTCGGGGCCTGGGGTATCTCAGGATCCAAACGCAGGACGTGGCTCGCTGGCGCGAGCTCGTGGTCGACGGACTCGGCCTCGCGGTCGGTAGTGGCCCGGAAGCCGACGGCCTCTACTTGCGCCTGGACGAGCGTCGTGCGCGACTGATCGTCCTGCCCGGTGAGACGGACAAGGCTCTCGCAGTGGGCTGGGAAGTGCGAGATCAGTTCGCGCTCCAGCGTGTTCGTGAAGCAGTGGAGAAGGCCGGAGTCGAGGTCGAGGTTCTTTCCGAGGTCGACGCCAGCTACCGCGATGCCGAGCAGGTCATCGCATTCGACGATCCCAACGGCAACCGAGTCGAGGTCTTCTTCGGACCGGTACTCGACCACAGCCCGTTGGTCACCCCGCACGGCGGCCGTTTCGTCACCGGCGATCAGGGCCTCGGCCATGTGGTGCTTCCGGTTACGCGTTTCGACGAGGCATACACCTTCTACACCGAGGTGCTCGGATTCCTCCCGCGCGGTTCCATCCGTCTCGGCGGTATCGATGCGCCGCCGCCGGCTCGCCGCGTTCGCTTCATGGGTGTCAACCAGCGCCACCACAGCCTGGCGTTGTGCCCGGCGCCGCCGGTTGACGAGCCCGGTCTCGTGCACCTGATGATGGAAGCCGAGACTCTCGACGCCGTCGGTCAGGCTCTCGATCGTGTTGCCAAGCTCGGCTTCTCGATCTCCTCGACGTTGGGCCGCCACACGAACGACAAGATGGTGTCGTTCTACGTGCGCGCACCCGGTGGATGGGATCTGGAGTTCGGTTGCGAAGGCATGCTTGTCGACGAAGCCTTCTACACCGCTGAGGAAATCACGGCCGACAGCTACTGGGGCCATGACTGGTCCGAGAGTGAACCGCTGGCCGCGTTCACTCCCAAGAGCTAGCTCTTACGCAACGAAAAAGCTCGGTCCCAATGCATATCGGGGCCGAGCTTTTTCGTGCGATAGATCAGGAAGCTGCTGCGGCCAAACCGGTTTCGAGGTCGGCGAGAATGTCGTCGATCCCTTCGATGCCGACCGCAAGGCGGACGAGCCCCGGGGTGACGCCCGAAGCGAGCTGCTCCTCGGGGGTGAGCTGCGAGTGCGTCGTCGACGCGGGGTGGATGACGAGTGAGCGAACGTCACCGATGTTGGCGACGTGGCTGTGCAACGTCAGAGCGTTGACGAACTTCTTGCCTGCGTCGACTCCACCGGCGAGCTCGAACGCGACGATGGCGCCGGTTCCCTTGGGCGCCAGCTGCTTTCCGCGCTCGTGCCAGGGCGAGGATTCCAGTCCGGCGTACGCGACCGACGTGACCTCGGCGCGGCCCTCGAGGAATTCCGCGACCTTCTGGGCGTTGGACACGTGGCGCTCGATGCGCAGGCTCAGTGTCTCGATACCCTGCGAGATGAGGAAGGCGTTGAACGGTGCGATGGCCGAGCCGAGGTCGCGCAGAAGCTGAACGCGTGCCTTGAGGGCGTAGGCGGGTGCACCGAGATCGGCAAAGGTGACGCCGTGGTAGCTGGGGTCGGGGGTCGTGAAGTTGGTGTGGCGTCCCTGGGTCCAGTCGAAGGTGCCACCGTCGACGATGACGCCGGCGATCGCGGTGCCGTGTCCGCCAAGGTATTTGGTGGCGGAGTGGACGACGATGTCGGCGCCGTGCTTCAGCGGCTGAATGAGGTACGGAGTTGCGACCGTGTTGTCCACGATCAGCGGGATGCCGTGCTCATGGGCGACTGCGCTGATGCCGGGGATGTCGAACACGTCGTTCTTGGGGTTGGAGATGGTTTCGCCGTAGAACGCCTTGGTGTTCGGACGGATTGCCTCACGCCAGTGATCGAGGTTGTCCGGGTCCTCGACGAAGTCGACGGTGATACCGAGCTTGGGCAGCGTGTAGTGGAAGAGGTTGTACGTGCCGCCGTACAGGCGAGGGCTTGAGACGATGTGGTCCCCGGCCTCGGCGAGGTTGAGGATCGCGAAGGATTCGGCGGCCTGACCGGACGCAACCAGCAGAGCCGCGACTCCGCCTTCGAGGGCGGCGATGCGCTGCTCGACGGCGTCCTGCGTCGGGTTCATGATGCGGGTGTAGATGTTGCCCGGCTCGGCGAGGCCGAAGAGCGCCGCCGCATGGTCGGTGTTGTCGAAGACGTAGCTGGTGGTCTGGTAGATCGGAAGCGCCCGAGCGTTGGTGGCGCTGTCCGGGCCCTGTCCGGCGTGGACCTGCTTGGTTTCGAACGACCAATCGGCGGTCGGATCGGTATCGACGGGGGTGTTCTCGCTCATGAATTCATACTCCGTGGTGAAGGTGGGTTGGTGCGGGTCAGGCGGTTTCGACGACTGTATGCACTGGGACGGGATTGCGGGTGAGATCGAGTACGGGGCAGTGTGCGTCGACCGTTTCCTGCAGTTCCAGGTAGCGCTCGCGGGTTTCGGGGCCGGTCAGGGTGACGACCACGCGGACCTCGGAGAATCCCGGACGGACGGCGTCGTCGAAGCCGAAGAATCCACGAACGTCGAGGTCACCTTCGGCTCTGGCCGAGATGTCGTCGAGAGCGATACCGAGTTTGTCCGCCCAGACGCGGTAGGTGACCACCTGGCAGGAGAGCAGGGAAGCAAGGTAGTACTCGACAGGATTGGCTGCGGTGTTCTCGCCGCCGAGGGCCGGCGGCTCGTCGACCTCGACGCTGTACTTACCGAGAGAAATAGTGCTGGCAACGGCGTCGTGCGCCTGGGCGGAAGCCTTGAAGACGACGTGCGCTTTGCTCGCGTCTTTGTCGATGGCGTCGGCGTTGGCTGCTACGACGGAACTCAGGTGTGAGATGGAGGCGGTGGTCATGACAGAAATGTCCCCTGATCTGGGTGTACATACGAGTATCGACGTGAGCGGCGCTCACGTCGTAGGTCCGATCAGTAGATCGGACACCCGGATGTACAGACATGCGCAAAGTCGACATGGCGCCGCCGCGTCAGCAGCGTGCCCGTCTCGTATGCGCCGATTCCCGTCACAGGAGAGACTGTAACCGGTTCATACCCTTTCCGACCAGACGTATAGGAAATCTGTCTCGGATTGTGGTCTGTCATGCGGGCGGCAGTCCGCTCCACCGGGGTGTCCGACGATTGGCGAAAGCGTCGAGTCCTTCGGCGATGTCCGGAGAGCGCAACACTGCGTCCTTGGCGTCGTCGGTGACCTTCCATCCGTCGGCGTCGGCGTCGGCGTAGAGAGCCTCGATGGCCTTCAGACTCAGACTCACGGAGGTGGGGGAGGACTCGCAGATCTCCGCTGCCATCACCAGTGCCTCGTCAAGTGTCTTACCAGGGGCAGTGACTGCATTGACGACGCCGAGGTCCTTTGCCCGTTCGGGATCGAGTGTGCGGCCGGTGATCAAGAGTTCACGGGCGACGTTGATCGGAAGCGCGCGAGGAGCCCGAAAGAGTGCGCCGGACGTCGCAACCAGACCGCGTTTGGTTTCGGGAAGGCCGAATTGCGCTGTGGCAGAGGCGACGATCAGATCGCAGGCCAGTGCGATTTCGAAACCGCCACCAAGCGCGTAGCCCTCGACTGCAGCGATCAGGGGCTTGTTCCGCCGGCGCCGAATGACGCCGTACTCACCGCCGCGAGGCATGCGAAGGTCGGCCCGCTCTCGGATATCGGTTCCGGCGCAAAAGATGTTGGGGGTTCCGGTGATGATGCCGACCCACAGATCAGGGTCGTCGTCGAGAAGATTCAGCGCGGCTTCGATTCCCTCGGCAGTCTCACGGTTGATCGCGTTACGGCGTTCTTCGCGTTCGATCCTGACGATGAGAACGCGGTCATGGCGTTCGGTGGAAACAGTCGACATAATTGGACTGTAGTCCACCTATCGGAGGCGGAGGTGCGTCACCTGACGGGACGGACATTGGACACATTCCGGACTGTGGCGAAGACTGTGTTCTGAGGCGGAGAAGGGCAGGTCGACGTGATTTCCAAACGAGAACAGAACAAGCGCGACACCAACGACAGGTTGCTCTCGGCTGCTCGAATTCTGTTCTCGGCGCAGGGTTTCGCCAGCACGACCGTCGACGACATCGCCGAGCGAGCCGAGGTGTCGCGAGCCACCTTCTTCAATTACTTCCAGGGCAAGGACTCGGTTCTCGAGGCGTTGCACAGTGATCATCTCGATCAGCTTGCGGCACTGGTGGATCAGCTCATGGAATCGCCGATGCCGACTTCTGATCGGATCTCCCGGATTTTTCAGGACTTTGCGCAGCAAGCGATCATGCACCCGCGCTATCTGCGCATGGTGACTGCAGAACTCGAGCGCGACTTCGCCTCCTCCGGAGCGGGGGCGGCCCACGATCATCGGTTCCACGTGGAACTTCTGCGGATCGTCACTGCCGGTATCGAAGCCGGCGAAGTGAGATCGGACTACCCGCCGCTCTTTCTCGCACAGATGATCGGTGGTACGTACGGAGCGTTGGTCCGCTTCTGGCGGCAAGACGCCGATTACGACGTGGTCGGAGAATTCGATCGCGGAGCCAGGTACGTCGCGGAAGGCATCGCTGCTCGCTGATCAGGGAGTGGGCACTACCAGAGGCAGCATCTGCTGGACGCTCTCCGAAAGATAGTTTGCGGCAGTCTGATCGCCGGACAGATGGCGCAGCAGGCTCTGCTGGAACAGGCCGTCGAAGATTGCGTACATCGCCGCCGAGGTGACCGATGCCTCTACGTCGAGAAGCTCGGCGTAGCGAGAAACAATGCGCCAGATCATGTTTTCGAGACTCTCGTCGATCGCGGCGACGTCGGCTCGGAACGACTCCTCGAACATCGACTGCGCGCGCAGGTCGTACCAGAGGCGGTGCATCGTGGGTTCTTCGATCATGGTCTCGGCGAGCAGTGTGCCGAAACCGGTTTTCAGTTCCTCCGGTGTCTTCGCGGTGGCGACGATGCCGTCGTAGCGGGTTACGCAGCGTGCCTTGTAGTGGCGCACGCAGTGGGTGATGAGATCGACCTTGTCGCTGAAGTAGTAGTGCAGGACGCCGTGGGAGAACTCCGAATTCTGGGCGATTTCGCGCAGGCTCGTGCGTGCGTAGCCCAATTCGGCCAGGGTTTGCAGTGCGGCCTCGGCGAGTTGATCACGTCGCTCGGAGAATTTGTCGACCTGGCGACGCGACACCTTGTCTGCGTTGGACCGCTTGGCGGAGTCGGACCGCTTCGCGGAGTCGGACTGCTGGCCCGGTGAGCTAGGTGCAGCCTTTTTCCCTGCCTCACTAGGCTTCTCGACTGTCGTGGTCACGATGGCACGTCCTGTTCCCTGCGGTTTCCACAGCGGCACGATCACCGCGTCCGAATCAGTGTAACCCCTGGTCTTTGACGAGCGTGTAACAAAATCTTGACAGTCGTCAAGATTTCTCTTGACACTCGTCCAAAGTTGAATACTCTGTGACTCACACCACTTGGCAGCGTCGCTGTGAACGGTGGCATCGCGAGAGTCGTTTCAGTCATGGAGGCAGTCGAAAATGAGCGTGTTTGATCTCGAGGGACGAAAAGCACTGGTCACAGGTGGTGCCAAGGGGCTCGGAGCCGGAATGGCTGAGGCGTTGGCGAAGGCGGGGGCGTCAGTGATGATCGGCGACGTTCTCGAAGACGAGGGTCGTGCCACCGCAGAGGCTGTTGGTTCGGGCGGAGTCAAAACCGGCTTCGTAAAGCTGGACGTCACCGACGACGCCAACTGGGAAGAGGCAGTCGCCGCCACCGCGGAGACTCTCGGCGGCTTCGACATCCTCGTCAACAACGCAGGCATCGAGATTTCCTCGCTGGTGGTCGACCTCGATCCGAACGACATCCGCCGTATGTGTGAGGTCAACATCCTCGGAACAGCGCTCGGAACCAAACACGGACTGCGCAGCATGCGTCCGGGTGGCGTAGCCGGAACCGGCGGTTCCGTCATCAACATCTCTTCAGTGGCCGCCACCATTCCGTTTCCCGGGATCAGTGGATACTCCGCGACCAAGTCCGCGGTCGATCGCTTCACCAGAGTTGCCGCCGCCGAGTCGGGCAAGCTCGGCTACGGAGTCCGCGTCAACTGCATCTACCCGGGTCTTGTCGCCACGGAGATGGGTCTCGGACTCGCGGCGGACATGGAGAAGCTCGGTCTCTGGCCCAGCGCCGAAGCAGCAGTCGGAGACGTCATCGGCCTCACCCCGCTCGGCCGCCTCGGTGAAGTGAACGACATGGCTGACGCCGTTGTGTTCTTGTCCTCCGACGCCGCGCGATTCATCACCGGAATCGGCCTACCGGTCGACGGTGGCATGGGCATGTAACTCGCCCTTCATTCGTACGTACACCCTTCTCACGTCTTCGAAAGGTTCCACGAACATGTCCGAAAAGAAGCCCGTCATCGTTTACGGCGTCTCCGGGTACACCGGCCGTCTGGTGTGTGAATACCTGCGCGAGTTCAACATCCCGTTCATCGCAGCCGGCCGCGACGCCGCTCGCATCCAAGAGGTCCTCGACAAGATCCCTGGTTTGGACACCGTCGATCACGAGGTCGTCGAGGTCGAGCACACGGTCGAGGCTCTTACCGAATTGTTCACCGGTGCACAGGTTGTCAGTAATATGGTCGGCCCGTTCATCAAGCTCGGCGGCACCGTCGTCGAGGCTGCGTTGAATGCCGGTTGCCACTACATGGACACAACCGGTGAGCAGGACTGGGTACTCGACGTCCAGGAGAAGTTCAGCGACAAGTACCAGGAGAAGGGCCTGCTCCTCTCGCCCGGTATCGCGCAGATGTACACCACCGGTGAGATCGCGGCCAATATCGCACTGGAAACGCCGGGCCTCGATACGCTCGACATCCTCGTGCTGTGGAAGGGATTTCCCACCTACGCGTCCACTCAGACGATCTTCACCATCCTCAAGGCAAACTGGTACTACCTCGAGCAGAACAAGTACGTGCAGTGGGCGCCCGGCCAGACTTTCGACGTCGTCGTTCCCGGCCAGCACGAAACTGCGCTTGCATTGCCGTGGGGCGGAACATGCCACCCGGTGTGGTTCAAGAACGATCCGCGAGTTTCCAACGTCAAGGCTGCGGGCGGAGTGTTCGACCGCACCGTGATGGAAGGCGTTGTCGCGACGCAGAAGATCGTGGAGGAGCAGATCAAGACCCTGCCCGCCGACGAGCAGGAAGCCGCCTTGGCCGAGATCGCCGGATCGGTTCAGGCCGGTATGCCCCCTCGTGAAAATCCGCGCATCAACACCTCACTCGACTCCGTCTACGCGTCGGGCCCGCTGGGTCGCTCGCACGTCGTGATCCACGGAAACTGTAACTACAAGCAGACGGGCCTCCTGCACGCCTATGCAGCGCATTCTCTGCTCCAGCAGGCGCCGAAGCGGACCGGGCTTGCCTCGGCTTGCCAGGCGTTCGGCCATCGCGAACTGCTCGGCGCGCTACGTAGTTTCGGGCTGGCTCTGGAGCCGGAAGTAACCATCAACGCCTAACTCGTCGCCCTCGTCATCATGTTCACGGCTCCCGGCGTGTAGCGCGCCGGGAGCCCCGCCCTGGAGGCTCCCCATGCGTTTGACCGACTATCTCGACAAGGGAGCCTCTCTTGGTTCCACCGCACCGTGTTTGACGATGGGGGAGCGCACTCTCTCCTACGGCGAGGTGCAACAGTTCAGCCGACGCTTCGCAGCTTCACTCGCGGCTTCGGGCATCGCGCCGGGCGAAAAGGTCGCGATTCTGTCCGGCAACGACCCGATCTCGTTCTCGTGCGTATTCGGAATAAGCCGGGCCGGCGGCGTCTGGTGCCCGATCAACCCTCGCAACGAAGCTGCGGAAAACCGAGACCTGTTGGATCTGTTCGATTGTCGCGCTCTGTTCTTCCAGAAGTCCTATGCGCCGCTAGTCGACCAGATCAAGGATGCTCTTCCCCAGTTGGTGACGCTCGTCTGTATCGACGGCGAGTGGGATTCGGCACAGTCCCTCGAAAGCTGGCTCGGGGAAGAAGAACTCGACGCCGCGGCGCCCGACGACGTCACCATGCTGGTCGGCACCGGTGGTACAACTGGACGGCCAAAGGGAGTGATGTTGACCGGGCACAACATCGAGACGATGACCGCAATCACTTTGATGAGTTATCCGTTCGAGGGGCGCCCGGTGTATCTGGCGCTGGCACCGCTGACTCACGCCGCCGGTGTTCTGTGCTTCCCGATCATGGCCCTCGGCGGCGAAGTAGTGATCATGCCGAAGCCCGATCTCGGGTACTTCCTCGCGAACGTTCAGAAGCGCAAGGTGACTCACACCTTCCTGCCGCCGACGCTCATCTACATGCTGCTCGAGCACGAGGCCCTGTCGGCCACGGATCTCAGCTCGCTGCAATGCTTCTGGTACGGAGCGGCGCCGATCTCCCCGACCAGACTCGCGGAGGCGATCGACAAGATCGGCCCGGTCATGGCTCAGCTGTTCGGGCAGAGTGAAGCCCCCATGATGATTTCGACGATGTCACCGAAGGAGCACTTCGGCTCGGACGGCACTGTCGCAACGTCACGACTTTCCTCGGCCGGTCGACCGTCGCCGCTGGTGACCGTGGGAATCATGGATGACAAAGGCGCGCTGCTCGGACGTGGCGAGCGTGGTGAGGTGGTGATTCGCAGTTCGTTGGTGATGGCGGGTTATTACAAGAACCCCGACGCAACCGCGGAAGCGTCAGCCCACGGCTGGCATCACACCGGCGATATCGGGTACCTGGACGAGGACAATTTCCTGTTCATCGTCGACCGTGCGAAGGACATGATCATCACCGGCGGTTTCAACGTCTATTCGGTCGAGGTGGAGCAGGCACTCATGGCGTATCCGGCGATTCAGGACTGCGGAGTGATCGGGTTGCCGGACGACAAGTGG
This sequence comes from Rhodococcus sp. MEB032, assembly GCF_030208925.1. NCBI lineage: Bacteria > Bacillati > Actinomycetota > Actinomycetes > Mycobacteriales > Nocardiaceae > Rhodococcus > Rhodococcus sp. MEB032. The sequence continues at coordinate 579,358 of NZ_JARVSY010000010.1, read as the reverse complement.
GGCGAACGCGTTGTGGCAGTGGTGCAACCGCACCTCGGCGCCGACATCGACGGCGCCGAGGTGATGGCTTTCGTGAAGGCTCGCATCGGAAGTGTGAAGACTCCGAAGCAAGTCATCGTCTGGGACGATCTACCTCGCTCCAAGGTCGGCAAAGTTCTCAAGAACGAGATCAAGAGCGAGCTGACTGGCTGAATACCCTCGGGACGCCTATGTTATTTCACCGCACGGAGTGCCTGTCGAAACCGACAGGCACTCCGCTTTCTTGTCACCCCGGCTGGTCGATTGCTCACGAATCGAGTACCGATCATCGGGAATCGTGTCTGTGAAGTTCGAATCGCGACCCGCATCGTCTCTGTGTCAGCCATCACAATGATGTGTTCGAATGAGTACGAGGTGAATCATGCGTCACGAAAGAACAGTCACCGAGCAACTTCCCCTTCCGGCCAGGACCGTCCGGAAGGTCATGCTCCGCTTCATGCCGGTCATCGGATTGGCATACATCGTCCTGTATCTCGACCGATTGAACATCGGCGTTGCAGCATTGACGATGAACAAAGAACTCGGAATATCGGCCTCGATGTTCGGGTTTGCGGCCGGAATCTATTTCTGGAGTTACACGATCTGCGAACCCCCGAGCAACTACATCCTCACAAAGGTCGGTGCGCGGCGCTGGATCACACGAATCATGATCACGTGGGGCGTGGTCACCATCGGAACCGCGTTCGTTCAGGGTGCCAGCGGATTGGTGGCAGCACGATTCCTGTTGGGTATTGCCGAAGCCGGCTTTTCGCCCGGCATGCTGTTCTTCGTCTCGAAGTGGTTCCCGAATCGGGATCGAGGCAAAGCAATGGCGTGGATCGTGACCTTCATCTGTATCTCCGGCCTGGGTACTCCGATCACCACACACCTGATGGCTATCGACGGCTTTCTCGGGCTCTCCGGATGGCGATGGGTTTTCATTCTCACCGGCGTCCCCGCTGTGGTCATGGCGTTTGTGATCTACAAGGTTCTGCGGGACAAGCCTTCGGAGGCGGAGTTCCTCTCCGAGGAAGAACGCGGTTGGCTCACCGATACGCTCGAGTCCGAGGCGCAAGAGCGCGAAGCGGTCGTCGGTAAGCACAGCTTCCTCCAGGGACTCGTGCACCCACGAGTACTGGTGTTGATCTCCGTGTTCATTTGTTTCACCTTCAGCCTCAACGGTTTCCAGATTTGGATGCCGCAGATTTACGCGCAATTCGGGATGAGCACCAATCAGATCGGATGGGTTGCCGCACTACCTGCACTGATTGCGATCGGACCGATGATCTGGTGGACGCGCCATTCGGACCGCGCCGGAGAGCGCCCCGTGCACTTCGCCATCGCCGCATCGGTCGCAGCACTCGGATTTGCTATTGCTGCGCTGTTCTTCACCACACCGGTTGTCGCTATCTTCGGATTCTGCATCGCCGGGATCGGTCTCTACAGTTCGATGAGCATCTTCATCACCATGCCTTCGAGCTTCCTTACCGGCGCTGCCTTGGCGGCAGGTTTCGGTGTCATCAACGGAATGGGTAACCTCGGAGGCTATTTCGGTCCACAGGTCACCGGCTGGATCAAGGACGCGACCAACAGTTTCACACCGGCAATCGGGGTGTACTCCGCGGTGCTGGCGACGGCAGCATTGATCGTGCTGCTGCTCAAGGTGATCACCAGAAAGGCCGACAAGGCCAACGACCAACTGACACTGGATTACCGGGCGGAGCGCGACGCCGGAACCTTGGTTGCACCTGAACAGGCTTGAGCCGAGTCTCGGCCCCGGAAGATTCCCGATCAACGGGAATTCTTCATTCTTCAGGCGAGCATGCGCAGGACATCATCACTTATCAGGATCACAGTCGTCGACCGTGGTTTCGTCGGCAACGAACAAACGAGGACTTCGTGAGTAGATACTTCGGGCCTTTGCGCCAATTGGGTTTTGTGGTCAACGACATCGACAGCGCGCTGAAGCATTGGATCGACGTTGTCGGCGTTGGCCCCTTCTTCTTCGTGGAGGACCAACCGTTGAACGACTTCGTCTTCCGTGGCAAGTCGAGTGCGCCTCGATTCAGTGTGGCGCTCGCGCACAGCGGAAGCGCGCAGATCGAGCTGATTCAACAACACAACGATGAGCCGTCGGCATTTCGCGAGTTCGCCGATCGAGGGCTCGAAGGACTTCAACATGTTGCCTACTGGACAACGGATTTCGATCGATATGTGGAGGAATCCAAGAACCGAGGGCTCGTCGAATTGCAGAGTGGTAGATCCGGTAGTGGCGCACCGGACGAGCGATTCGTGTACTACGAGGACGGCCCGTATCCGGGAACAGTCATCGAAGTCTCGGAGGTCAGCGGAAGGAAGGGCGATCTGTTTCGCGCAGTCGAGGCTGCATCGAAGGAGTGGGACGGGTCGAATCCCATTCGCGATATGAGGAAGGTGCTGTAGTCGTGAGTAGGAAGGTAGCGATCGTCACTGGTGGCGCATCCGGGATCGGCCTGGCAACGTGCAAACGATTCGCCGACTTGGGTTGGCATGTCATCTCTGCCGACCTGTCGCATACATCCGGAGACACTGCGCCAGAACCAGATACACGGACGGTCGGCGTTCGAGTGGATGTCACCGATGAGGGAGACATCCGACGGCTTCGCGACGTCGCCGAAGAGCTGTTCGGTCGTGTCGACACGGTTGTGACCTCGGCGGGAACCGCGGACAACGCGCCGATCCGGCACACCACACCCGATCGATTCAGGCGAACCCTCGAGCTGAACCTCGTTTCCACGTTTGCGGTGGTCAGGGAGTTCGTGGATCTGCTCGCCGCAGATGGCGGCGGATCCGTGGTGACAATTGCCTCGGTTTCCGGCCTACGCGGCAGCGTAGACCGTGCTGCGTATTCCGCATCGAAAGGTGGCGTGGTCGCGTTGACCACACAACTCGCGATCGAGCTCGCCGGCGAGGGGATCCGAGTCAATTGTGTTGCACCGGGTTCGACGCGGACACCGCTTGCAAGTCGGGCCCAGAGCCCTGAAATGCAGAGCGCCATCTTGCAATCGATCCCGTTGAGCCGTTACGCGGAGCCGGCTGAGATTGCCGAAGTCGTGACCTTTGTCGCTGGTCCCGGCGCCGGTTTCGTGACGGGTCAGACGTGGACAGTCGACGGAGGTCAGTCGATGACAGCCGGTTGGAATCTTCCGAAGGAGCGACATGACTCTTGAGGCAACGTCCAGTACAACGGAGAAACCGGTAATCATCGGAGTGCACGTCAACGAGAACACCATGCGCGCACCCAATCCCCACATTCCGTGGACGCCCAGCGAAATAGCCGACACTGCCCTCGCTTGTGAGGATGCGGGGGCGTCGTTGATGCATTTTCACGGTCGAGCCGTGGACGGCGGCGTGGATCACTCGGCGGCGACCTACGGAGAGATCGTCGAGCGGGTTCGGGCGGTATCGAATCTGCTGCTTGCGCCGTCGATGGCCAATGTTCCCGGCTACACGATAGACGAGCGGCTGTCGAATCTTGCCCCGAACCAAAGTGATCCGAAACGACGTTCGGACTTCTTGGTCGTCGACATGGGCTGTGCGGCGATGGACTTGATCGATGCGACGACAGGCTTGTTCGCAACCGATTCCAGGGTCTTCGTCAACGACACTCGAACACAGATCGAATTACTCTCGCGCGCTAGTGAATTGGGTCTGGTGCCGTATCAGACGTCATTCAACGTGAGTTGGACGCGCGCGATCTTCGCCCACGCAAGGGTGCGGAATCCGTCGTCACCATTGGTGATCGCTTTCATTCTCGGTGGTGACGAGTTTCCGGCTGCACATCCGGCGACAGCAGCAGGGCTACGTGCGCAACTGGACCTCCTGCCGGCTGATCTTCCAGTGGAGTGGATCGTCTCGGCCTACCGAGGCAATGTTCTTGCAGCAGCGGAGGAGTCGATCAAGCGCGGGGGCCATGTAGCAATCGGTGCCGGTGACTACCACTACGAAGAACTGGGATACCCCTCCACACCTGATCTGGTCGCCGAAGTTGTTTCGATCGCTCGGCGGTACGGGCGTGAACCCGCAACTCCTGATCAGGCACGTCGAATTCTAGGGGTGGATGTCCATGCGAGTAGTTGAAACCGAAGGTGCCGAACCTACTTTGGTTCATTCCTCTAACGGAACGAGAGTGTGGATCATGGATTCGATTGCGTTTGCTTCCTCGGCTCAGGCCGGTGATGTGATCGTGACCGGATCACACGGAGGGACGAGTGCTGGAGAGTACGCCGTCGGGTTCGGGGTTCGTGTTGTGGTGTGCAATGACGCCGGCATAGGGAAGAACAAGGCCGGAATCGCAGGTTTGGCTGCGATCGACGCCCAGAAGATCGTCGGCATTGCAGTCGGACACGAGAGTTCGCGTATTGGAGATGGCAACGACGTGTGGGAGTGCGGCATCGTGACGTATGCCAATCCGACTGCAGTCGCAGCGGGTGTGCGTGTGGGCAGCCGCGTTTCCGAAGAAGTGCTGGCACTGATAGAGAGGAGCGTCGACTGATGTTTCGGAACATTGTCGGTGTGGAGAACGGTAGACAGATTGTCGTCATGGACAGTATGTCGCAGATCGAACGGACGGACCGCGACCGCATCGTCGTTGCGGCATCCAACGGCGGTCAAGAGTCAGGGCGGATGGCGATTGCGACGGGCTGTGCGTTGGCGGTGCTGAACGATGCCGGAATCGGCAAGGACAACGCGGGGATCATCGGAATCGTCCGCATGGGAGATTCGGGACTTGCCGGCGTAGCGGTCAGTCACGACTCTGCCGAGATCAGCAATGGAATGGATATGTGGCACAACGGAACTGTTTCGTATGTCAACGAGCCTGCAGCGGAGGCTGGGATACGGGTCGGTGACAAGGTTCGCACGTGTGTGAGTGCGTTTGCGGTTCGCTTCCCTGTCGGCCCAATGTCGGCGTCCGAGAGTTCGTCATGATCGGCCATGTGGTCAACCGGCCCGAGGATGTAGTCCGCGAAGCGCTCGAAGGACTTCAGATCCTGCACCCGGAAATGCTCTCCTACCACCGAGATCCGTTGTTTGTGACTCGCGCGGGTGTCGCCCGAGACAAAGTTGTGTTGGTCTCAGGTGGCGGGGCCGGGCATGAGCCGTTACACGCGGAGTTCGTCGGATCCGGCATGTTGGACGCCGCAGTTCCTGGGTCGGTCTTCGCCAGTCCCACAGCCTTTCAGATCCGCGCTGCGGTCAATGCTGTCGAGACCGGACGGGGTGCACTTCTCATCGTGAAGAACTACACCGGAGACAAACTGAATTTCTCGATCGCGGCCGAGTTACTCGGAACTGAGCGGCAAGTGGAGATCGTGATGGTCGACGACGACCTCGCGACGACGACTGCAGACGAGGGTGGACCTGGACGTCGTGGTACCGCTGCGGTAATTGCCGTGGAGAAGATTTGTGGGGCGGCCGCGGAACGGCACTGGGCGCTTTCCGAGATCGCTGACCTGGGGCGCCGGGTGGTGGCGGCGTCGGCGACGTTGGGTGCAGCTTTCCGCTCGTGCACGGCTCCCGGACAGGATCGTCCGTCCTTCGAACTGGCGCCGGGGGAGATGGAGTTCGGCATCGGAATCCATGGCGAGCGTGGACGTGAGACGCGTCCGACGGTTCCTGCCGCCGAACTCGTGGCGCAGTTGTCGGAGCCGATCCTCGATGCTGTCGGGGTTGAGCGCGGGGACGGTGTGATAGCGATAGTGAATGGGCTAGGGGCAACCCATGGACTCGAATTATCTATTGCCACTGCAGAATTAAAGTCTTTCCTCGAGGATGCCGGTATCGGTTTGGATCGTGTGATTGCAGGTTCTTTCGTCACTGCATTGGATATGCACGGGCTCTCTATCACCCTTCTCCGTTCGACCGAGGAGTTTCTGGATCTCTGGGATGCAACGGTACGCACTCCCGCACTCGCTTGGTAACTCGAATATGCACTACTGAAAAGAGTTTCATGATGACAATGTTGAGCGTCGGGGACACTCGGGCGTGGATCGATCGATTTGCCGATGCCGCCGAAGATCAATTCGATTCCCTCACAGATTTGGACCGGCTTGTCGGAGACGGCGATTTCGGAATGAATCTGCGGACGGGCCTGCGAAGTGCGGTGCAACGACTTCGTTCCGACCCGCCGACCAGTCCTGGTGAAGTGTTCGCCCGTACGTCGGATGCGTTTCTCGACATCGGTGGGACAAGCGGACCACTTCTCGGTCTGTGGTTCGGCCGGATCGGAGCAGTCTCTGGAGTTGAAGTGACCGCAACAGAATTGGCTTCTGCCCTGGGTACGGCGACAGCTGCGGTGCAGCGTCTCGGCAATGCCCAGGTGGGTCACAAGACCATGGTCGACGCCATGGTCCCCGCAACCAGCGCATTGACCGAGGCGGCAGTCAGCGGGGCAACCTTGTCCGCTGCCTTGAACTCTGCGGCCACGGCTGCGAGGCTCGGCGCCGAATCGACTCGCGCGATGCTCGCCCGCCGCGGACGCGCGACCTACGTGGGAGAACACGCCAGGGGCGTCGAGGACCCGGGGGCATCGGCGATTGCCATGTTCTTCGCCGCATCCAGCTACAGGAGCGTTCCGGCATGAGCGATCTGCGAGACAAGGTCATCGTCACAGTTGCCCCGACGGGTGGCTTCCTCACTGTTGCCGACAATCCGTTCATTCCGACTCAGCCTGAGCAGATTGCGGCGGATGTGGCACGCTGCCACAGTGCTGGAGCCAGCGTGGCAGCACTTCATGCTCGACGACCGGACGATCAAGCGACCTGTGATGCCGCAATCTATCGGCAGATGAATACGCTTGTCCGCCAAAGCTGCGACATCGTGATCAACAACTCGACCGGCGGCGGAGTCAACGGTGACATGGTGAGTGTTCGCAGTGACGGTGCGCGCATCGTGGACTGGGACGCGAGGCTCCAGGGCCTGCATGGCGGCGCAGACACATGCACGCTCGATGCCATCACGGCCTATGTGACCTCACCGGTCGGTGAGGTACTGATGGACACGCCGCCCAGTCGTGCCGCCGAACTGGCAGCGTCAATGCGCAAACTAGGAATCAAACCTGAGTGGGAGGCCTTCAGCCCGTCACATCTGCTCCAGGAGATACGTACGTTGACCGAAGGGCAGCCTGGCCCGCACCTCGTCAATCTTGTACTGGGACTTGATCGAACTTTTCAGAATGCGATGCCGTACTCCCCGCAGATCTTGCAGCAGATGGTGGAACACCTACCGGAGAAATCGGTCTTCTCCGTGAGCATCAGCGGGCCAGATCAACTGCGTGGTCTGACTCATGCACTCCTGCTCGGAGGGCACGTGCGTGTGGGAATCGAAGACTATCCGTTTCTCGCGAATGGAGAGCCGGCCGAGAACGTTCGTTTGGTGGAGAACATCATCGACATCGTCCAGCGACTCGGAATGCAGCCTGCAACACCTGGGGAGGCAAGGGCAATCCTTGGTTTGGAGGGTTCGGATGAGTAAAACACCGACGAGTAGAACACTTCGCTCGCAGGATTGGTTCGGAGGCAATGATCTCAATGCATTCATCCACCGCTCGTGGATGAAGAACCAGGGTATCCCTGATCGGATGTTCGACGGCCGACCGGTTATCGGTATCTGTAACACGTATTCCGAGCTCGCGCCGTGCAACGCTCACTTCAGAGATCTGGCCGAGCAGGTGCGACTGGGAGTCATCGAAGCAGGCGGATTTCCAGTTGAGTTTCCGGTGATGTCATTGGGTGAGACGATCATCCGCCCCACCACGATGCTCTATCGGAACCTCGTCAGTATGGATGTGGAGGAGTCGATTCGAGCCAATCCGATCGACGGCGTCGTACTGCTCTGCGGCTGCGACAAAACCACCCCGGCGCTGGTGATGGGCGCAGCCAGTTGTGACCTTCCCACCATTGTCGTATCCGGTGGGCCCATGTTGAACGGCCGCCATCAAGGTAAGACTGTCGGATCTGGAACCTCGGTGTTCGAGATGAGTGAAGCAGTGCGAGCCGGATGCATGAGTGAATGTGAGTTCAGAGCAGCGGAATCGGCTATGTCTCGATCGCCCGGTCACTGCAACACTATGGGCACCGCGTCGACGATGGCGTCGCTTGTCGAGACTTTGGGCCTCACGCTCCCCGGTAACGCTGCGATCCCGGCAGTGGATTCACGGCGACGTGTACTTGCACGCGACAGCGGCGTGAGAATCGTGGAGATGGTGGCCGAGAACCTGACGATGTCTTCGGTCGTCGACCGAAATTCATTCGAGAATGCGATCAAGGTGAACACGGCTATCGGTGGGTCCACCAACGCTGTGGTGCACTTGCTTGCCATCGCCGGGAGGCTGGAAATTCCCCTCGAGCTCAGCGATTTCGGGGAGCAGAGTCGTGACGTTCCCCTGCTGGTCAACCTCATGCCTTCGGGTACCTATTTGATGGAGGATTTCTTCTACGCAGGCGGACTGCCTGCGGTGATCGCCGAGCTCGGAGACATCCTCCATCTGGATGCCGCCACGGTTACCGGAAAGACTCTCGGTGAGAACAACTCCGGCGAAACAATTTGGGACGACGACGTAATTCGTAGCACGGCGGCACCGTTGCTGGAGCAAGCCGGCATAGCGGTATTGACCGGCAATCTCGCGCCGAACGGTGCAGTGATCAAGCCATCTGCGGCGTCGCCGGAGTTGCTCAGCCACGTGGGCCGTGCGGTCGTGTTTCACGGAATGGACGACTTCACGGCGCGCGTCGACTCGCCGGATCTCGACATCGAGGCCGACGACGTCATCGTCCTCACCGGCGCTGGACCGAAGGGGTTTCCGGGTATGCCAGAAGTAGGTAATCTGCCACTCCCTCGAAGGCTGCTCGAGCGGGGTGTACGAGACATGGTCAGGATCTCTGATGCGCGAATGAGCGGAACAGCCTTCGGCACAGTCGTTTTGCACGTTGCGCCCGAAGCGGATGCCGGTGGGCCTCTCGGCGCGGTCAGGGATGGTGATTTGATCGAGTTGGATGTTGCTCGTGGGGTCTTGCGTGTACTCGTCGACGACGACGAGCTGGCCAGGCGTCTCGAGGCGTTGCCGCCACGCGTACAAAAGAGTACGAGTGGGTATCAACGACTGTTCGTGGATCATGTGATGCAGGCCGACCGCGGAGTCGATTTCGATTTCCTGGTGGGCAGGCGTGGAACGGAGGTACACGGTGACAATCACTGAGCGTGTCGGCCGAGTCGTGGTCGTGACCGGTGCAGGGTCGGGACTCGGCCGCGCAATGGCCAGAGGTCTACTCGATGCAGGACACCACGTTGTATTGGCTGGTCGAAACAGCGTGAGCTTGGAAGCGACAGGTGGGGGTCACGAGCGCGCAGTGGTAATTCCCGCTGATGTGTCCTCGCCCGAATCGGTTCACCGGTTGTTCACATCCGTGACTGAGCGTTTCGGCAGACTCGATGTGCTTGTCAACAACGCAGGGACATTCGGGCCGTCGGGGAGTGTGGACGAGATCGATCCTGAAGCGTGGAACGCGACAGTCGCAGCCAATCTCACCGGCGTATTCCTTTGTGCGCGTGAAGCGATTCGTATCATGAAAACACAGGATCCGAGAGGAGGCCGGATCATCAACAACGGGTCGCTCTCCGCTCACACGCCCCGGCCCGACAGTGCCGCCTACACGGCGACCAAACACGGTGTGTCAGGTTTGACGAAGTCGATCTCTCTCGACGGCCGAGAGTTCGACATCTGTTGCAGTCAAATCGACATCGGCAATGCGGCAACTGACATGACGGCCGGAATCGGCCACTCGGCAAGACAAGCTGACGGCACCACCAGGCCCGAGCCGACATTCGATCCTCGTCATGTCGCGAACACCGTTGTGCAACTGATAGATCTACCACTCGACGTGAATGTCCCGACTCTGACGATCATGGCAAACCGGATGCCGTACGTCGGGCGCGGTTGACGGCATCAGCGTCGTTGTAGGACAGGGCGGACGACGGACTGGGCACTCGAGAGATCACGTGAGATGGCGATTGCCGTCGTCCGCACCGCCGCGTCGATACGGGTCAGATTTATTCGGCCTGCCATACCGGAAATGGAGATTGCGCCGAGGACGCCTTCGTCCGGGCCGAATATTGGTGCTGCGGCGCCGACGATCCGGGGAAATGCTTCCTGGCGGTCGAAGGCGACACCACGCTTGCGAACACGATCCAGTTCTCGGTGGAAGAGTTCGGGATCGGTGATGGTGTTCTCGGTGTGTGCTTCGAGGACAGTGGGCATCGTGAAATCCCCAGAGTTGGTGAACGCCAATACTGCTTTGCCGGAACAACTTGCGTGTGCAGGCCACCGACCACCAATTTGCTGCGGAAGGCGTGGTCCGTCGTCGCCACGGAAGACATCAAGGTAAACCACGTCGAAACCGTCCAATACAGCGAGTCCCACGTTGTGTCCCGTTGCTTCACGCAAGGCCGAAAGGTGGCGCCGCGCTGCTTCGCGGAGGTTTCGCTGCCGTGGAACAGATTCGCCGATCTCGAACAGGAGGAGACCCAAGCGGTAATTGGTTCCTTGCCGTTCGAGCAACCCGACTCGGACGAGATCGTCGACCATTCGATACACCGTTGTTTTGGCCATGCCTGTCCGTCGAACAAGCGCTGCTGCGCTGAGAACGCCTGAGCTGTCACGAAAAGTCTTCAGTATCTCGGTGGAACGACCAATTGCGGAAACCTCGCCATCGGCCCGATGAATGGGACTCACCGAACTATTCTGTCTGCCTGATGCGAGATTGTCGAGGGGCAATCGCGCATCAGATCACGCAGGTCTTCCGGTGATGGGATCGCCGGAAATCGTCACGACTCGCACACCACGTCTTCGGCCGGCAGTGAGCCGTCGAGCAGGTACGAGTTGACGGCGGCGTTCGCGCAAGTATTCGCGTAGCCCGGGAACACCGCATGAGTGCGGCCTGGAACTGTCACTAGCCGTGAGCCTTTCATCGCTTCATGCATGCCGAGGCCTTCGTCGTACGTCGTGCGGGTGTCACCGGTTGCCTGGATCTGCAATGCCGGAACGTTGTTGTCGATGTCGATCCGCGTAGTGGCCTCACTGCGCCAGAACGCGCACGGCATGATCGTGTTGTGTGTGCCGGCAAAGATCGGCTGATCATCACGGTGCTCCTCCAACTTGTTGCGGTACCACTCGGGATCGCTCGGCATCGATACGTCTCCGCAGACGATGGCGATTGTCCCGGCATAGTCAGGACCGGTTCCCAGTTCGGTCTGGAACCATGCCTGCATCAATCCCGTCAGCTGGGGATGGATGTTCTCGACGGTCTTGCCTGCGGCGAGATCGCGCAACTGAACCAATACCTGTGCGAATGCCTCGCTTTCCTTTTCGGTGTCGCCGGTTCCGTTGACGTACATCAGGAATGGAAGGACGTGATCGTCGACGGCATGGTCACCGATCTGTATCGGAGTGGTGGCCGCGTCCGAGATCAGCTTCTCGATGAGGGCGCGAACTTCGGCGGGCGTCGATCCGAGTGCATAGGTGGAGTTGTGTTCTGCTGCCCACTGCGAGAATCCGTCGATCGCTTTCTCGTTGGCCGGGCCCATGTCCTGGAACATCTCGTATCCGTATTTCTTCCGATCCGGTGCACTGTCGAGAACCACACGGTCGATCCTGTCCGGGAACATTTGAGCATGGGTTGCACCGAGGTATGTGCCGTACGACCACCCGAAGTACGACGCCTTCTCCTGGTCGAGGGCGCCACGAATCACGTCGAGGTCTCGGGCGATGTTTTGAGTATTGATGTGCGGCAGATAGTCCGGGTACTTGTCCCAGCATGTGTCAGCGGCCTTGCGTGCGAGCGCAACACTCTCGTTCCATCCCTCGTCCGTGGTGCCCGGCGACCGCATCCATGTCATCTGTTCGACGCCGCAGTCGATCGGTGTGCTCTTGCCGAGTCCTCGGGTATCCATGCCGATGACGTCGTATGCCGCTGCGACTTCCGGTGTCATTCCCGCATTCAGAATCTCGGGCAATCCCAGTCCTCGGCCACCCGGCCCACCAGGGTTGGTGAGCAGGATCCCGCGTCGCTGTGCGGGGTCGGTGGACGCGACCCGCGAGATCGCCACTTCGATCGTTTTGCCGTCAGGGACGGAATAGTCCAAAGGTACTGTGAACATGGCGCATTCACTTGCGGTCGACGTTCCGGTGTCTGTGGCGCATGGCCCCCACTCGAGATCCTGTTCGTAGAACGCGCTGAGATTCGATTGTGGATCTTCCTGCGGAGTAGCAGGATCCGAGCACGCCGCCAATGCAGGTCCGGCGAGCGCGGCAGCGGCGATTGTGGTAGCCAGCCACCTTCGTGGTCGAGGCATGCGTGATCTGGGCATGGTGAATCCAGTCATTGTCGTGTCCTTGCGTTGAGCCCATTTTCGGGCAGTGTTGGTCACCCCACTTCGAATGTGGGGGTTGATCAGGGTTTTTCAGAGGCGGGATTGACGGGCGGCGAACTCCGCGGCCACAGCCTTCGCGAATCTTTCCTGGGTGACGGTTCGTCGATCCGCTTGGTGTTCGCGCAGTACCGCTACCAGCCGGGTGGGGGAAGCGTCCTCCGGTGCAGCCTGTTCGGGTAGCACGCTCTCGGTGAAGTCGCAGAACTGAATGGCAAGGGCCGCAATCGTGTCCGCGTCAGCCGGTGCGTCGGCGAGGGCATACATGCGAGTTATCAATTCGATGGCCTGCTCGCGGTTCGGCTCGGCCAATACCCGGCGATGGGCGGACAGGAGTGAATCGCAGACCTCGGGATCGCCCCCGGAGACCGTGAGTGCGAGGATCAGAAGTTCACGCTCGTTGTCGATCCACGCTGTCGGCGCACCGGCAACGACGTACTGTGCGAGCACTTCCGAAAACGCGTCGGGTAGTTCAGGATCGGCATTGCGGCGTAGCGACTCGATGTGCGCACGCTGAACAGCGATCTGTTCGGCCTTCGTCGCCAATTCCTTGTCGAGGGCATCGAGTGCAGACCGAGTGTCGTGAGCGTCGCCGTCGAGTAGTTCGGCGATCTTGGCAACAGGAATCCCCAGATCGCGCAGGCGGCGGATGCGACTCAGTCGTGCCAGGTCCACCGCCCGGTACGTGCGGTAGCCGTTGGGTTGGCGTTGTGGTTCTTCGAGAAGGCCGTTCGAGTGGTAGTAGCGCACGGACCTGACGGTGGTGCCGGCCAATTTGGCCAGCTCGCCGATGGTCATCATCGCCCTGCCCTCCCGTGATCGAATCGGATTCCGTCTGTGAAAACCATTCTCCAACCTTGACGCGGCGTCAGGGTCAAGATTCGCGCCGGAGAACGTGACCGTTGACACTTTAAGGAGGCGGACTTAATCTGACTTTTGTCCTTTACGACATCGTCGATTTCGAGGAAGTGCCCTGATGGCTACCCTTTTTCCTGCGGCAACAATCTTTCCGATCCCCACCGACCCGCTTGCTGCGTACGGTCCACTCGTTGCTCGCCGGAATCCCGAGTCGGTAGTTCCGGCACCGTACGAACACTTTGCGGTCAAGGCGGTCGCGCCGACGATCGGAGCGGAAATCTCCGGTATTCGACTCGGCGGGGGCCTGTCTGATGCCGTGATTGCGGAACTCCGCCGAGCTCTCCTCGAATGGAAAGTCCTCTTCTTCCGCGATCAGGACCTCGACCGAGCGGAACATCGAGCTTTTGCCGAGCGTTGGGGCGATCTCGAACAGCATCCGTTCTTCAAGTACACGCAGCCCGGGCAGACGGACGTCGATGTCACGACACTGGCGAAGGATGCGATGGTCGGCGGAGTCGAGAACAACTGGCACAACGACGTTACGTGGCACGAGTTTCCTTCGTTCGCAGCAGTTCTTCGTGCGGTCGAGGTGCCGGAGGTGGGTGGTGACACTTTGTGGGCCGATACTGCAGCTGCCTACGATCTGCTTCCTGAAGACATCAAGAAGCGTATCGACCCGCTTGTTGCAGAACACGATTGGATCAACTCGTTCGGCAGGTCGATGCCGGTGGATGCGGTCGAGATGTTGCGTCCGAAGTTCCCCGCTGTGCAGCATCCGGTGGTTCGGATCATTCCGGAAAGTGGCAGGCGGGTGTTGTTCGTCAACATGACCTTCACGCAACGGATCTTGGGTGTGTCAGAAGAAGAATCGAACGAACTTCTCACGATGCTGTATCGCCACGTCAATCGTCCGGAATTTCAGGTCCGTTTGAAGTGGGAGCCGAATACTGTTGCCTTCTGGGACAATCGGACCTGCCAGCACTACGCGGCCAGTGACTACTTCCCGGCTCGTCGTGTGATGGATCGAATCTCGATTGTCGGGGATCGACCGGTGGGCGTCGGGGGCTGATACGACGCTCAGCGCCTCGAGTGTCTACTACGGGAAGTAGTAACGCACCTCACATAGTTTTTCGACGCCTTGTCGATATGATTTCGACAAGGCGTCGATAAAAGTCGGCGTGACTCGTATCGACGACTTTGGAGCTTCCCGAATGTTCCTCGCCCTGCGTGAACTGTGGTTTGCGCGAAATCGATTCCTCTTGATGGGTGCCGTGGTTGCCCTCATCTCGATCCTGATGGTGATTCTGTCCGGCCTCTCGTCCGGACTGGTAAATGACGGTGTCTCCGCTTTGCAGCGGACGCCGATTCAGGCGTTTGCCTTCGCACCGGACACCAAAGCCGACTCAGCGTTTTCGCGCTCGGTCGTCACCGAGGAGCAGGCGCAGGCATGGCGTATGCAACCCGATGTCCAAGACGCCGAGCTCTTCGGCAACATGATCGTCAATGCAAAAACTCGCAGTGGCACGCCTGTCGATCTCACGCTCTTCGGCATCGAACCTGGCTCCTTCCTCGAGCCCGTCTCCGCCGACGGGAGGGGGCTGCATGCCGACACGGACATCATCGTCAGCTCTACCTTCCGTGACGACGGTGTTGCGATCGGTGACACCGTGATACTCGATCGACTCGGTACGGAGCTGACAGTTGTCGGATTCACCGAAGACAAGCGCACTTTCGGTCACGTCGACGTCGCCTACCTGCCTCTGCGTACTTGGCAGGAGGTTCACGCCGGTGCCAAGATCGGCGAAACCGCCAATGCCAGTGCCTATTCCGAAGCAAGTGTTGTTGCGATTCGGGGCATTGGTGGCGCGTTACCGGATCTCGTGTCGGGCGATGCGGCGGCGGGAACGTCCGCAAAGACGCTCGAGGAATCTTTCGACTCCTCACCAGGGTTCTCCGCGGAAATGATGACTATGTCGATGATCAAGGCGTTTCTGTACGCGATTTCGGCCCTGGTGGTCGGTGCATTCTTCAGTATCTGGACGGTTCAGCGCGGTCGTGAACTCGCAGTGTTGCGCGCGATGGGAGCCTCTACCGGCTTCCTGCTTCGTGACGGCATGGCGCAGGCACTGGTAGTGCTGCTTGGTTCCATCGGCCTCGGTGTGTTGCTGGGCTTGGGGCTCGGTTCGGGGCTCGAAGGCGGGGGGATGCCGTTCGCCCTCGAGTCCGGCCCAGTCGTCAACGGCGCAGTGCTCTTGGCGGTACTCGGGCTGGTCGGCGCAGCCGTTGCCATCGTCCGTGTTACCCGTGTCAACCCGCTCACCGCATTGGGAGAAAACCGATGACCACAGTCGAAAAGACCACAACCGGATTGGTATTGACCGCTGTCAGTCTTCGATTCGGTGACGGTGACTCCACCGTGCTCGCCCTCGACAACGTGAACCTGGAGGTCTCGTGCGGCGAACTTGTCGCGATCGTCGGACCGTCAGGCGCTGGAAAGTCGAGCTTGCTCGCTGTGGCAGGCGGACTCGGTCGGCCGTCGAGTGGAACGATTGTCATCGACGGCGTGGACGTGTCGGCGATGCCGGCCCGTGCTCTCGCCAAACTTCGACGAGACAAGGTCGGCTTCGTCTTTCAGTCCGGCAACCTGATTCCAGCGCTGACGGCGCGCGATCAGCTTCGGCTGATTCCCAAGCTCACGGGGCGGCCGGGTCGCGATCCCGAGGAGTTGCTCGACTCGGTCGGTATGAGTCACCGTGCAGATCGTCGACCCGGTCAACTCTCCGGCGGTGAACGCCAGCGCGTCGGTATCGCTCGGGCATTGATGAGCAATCCCTCACTACTGCTCGTCGACGAGCCGACGGCTGCTCTCGACCGCAAACGCAGCCATGAGGTGGTCGAACTGCTCTCGCGCGAAACTCACGAGGCAGGCGTCGCTACGATCATGGTGACCCACGATCACGACGTGCTCGGGCACTGCGACCGCATCCTCGAAATGGTTGACGGTCGGTTGCGTCAGAGCGAGTAAGCCCGCGAGGGGACTGGAGGAGATTCGGTGCCGAGGATCGATGCGCCCACTGTGGTCGAGCATCGTGCTGCTCAGCGCCGTGCCCTCCTCGACGCTGCACACGCTCTTCTGTCCGAGGCCCCGGACCGGCCGCCGGGGCTCGGTGAGGTGGCAGCGAAGGCAGGGCTCGCCAGGTCGAGTGCCTACCACTACTTCCGGTCCCGGGAAGATCTCCTCAGTGCCGTCGTCGAAGACATGTTCCCGCGCTGGAACGACAAGATCGTCGAGGCGATGGCAGGCGCAGACGATTCGGTATGGGCGTACGTCGAGGCAAACCTCCAACTGGTTGCCGACGGGGAGCATGCGATAGTCGGAGCGCTGGCGACGCTGACCCCGCAAACATTTCGAGATTCGCGGATCATGGAAATGCACGACAGTCTTGTGCTTCCGCTGGTCGAGGCCCTCCGCCTCCGTGGCGTGTCGGACCCGAAGCTCACCGCCAAGTTGATCAACTCGCTGGTGCATACGGGTACCGAACTGATCGAATCCGGTTGCAGCATGGAGGAAGTCAGGTCCGCCGTGCGTGAGGTCCTCGCGTGACGGGCACCCTCAGGCCGTAATCAGATCCATCCGAAGGTACTCGGTGATGCGGAGCAGCCTCGGGGGTTGGGACACGTCTGAGGAAAGTGCTTGAAATGCTTCGTCTTTCGCGACGAGGCGTGGGGTGCCGAGGCTCACCTCCGTCTCGTCGACCGACAGTCGAGCGCTTCCCGCTCTCAAGACGTTCTGCACCCAGTCCGAGCCTGATCCGTACACCAGAATGAAGACGTAGCCACCCTCGACCGGATAGGCGTCGAGGGGCGTCCGGTAGGTCGTGCCGGATGTGCGTCCGACGTGAGTCAGTACCGGCCATTTACCGCTCGAAATTGCACGCGGGTTGAACACTCGTTTGTTGACATGTCCCCACCATCTAGGCATCGGCATTGTGATCTCCTCTCTCGATCGCCTTACGAGCGTAAGGCGGGCTTACACCTGTAAGGGTGACTTACGTATGTAAGGTTGTCAACGTATTCGTTCCGCCGAGGGGAGTCTGTGTGTCACGGCAACCGCGACAGTCGCTGAACAGGACTCGCGTAATCGAGGGTGCGATCCGCGTTGCCGACGCGGGTGGTGTCGAAGCCGTCACGATGCGACGGGTGGCCCAGGAGCTGGGCATCGAGGCGATGTCGCTCTACCACCACGTGCCCAACAAAGATGCGATTCTCGACGGCCTCGTCGATGCGGTCTTCGAGGCGATCGACCTGCCCGACAGTGAGTGTGCGGATTGGCGAGATGCAATCCGTGGACGCGCCTTTTCCGCTCGCACAGTCCTGTCGCAGCACCGTTGGGCTCTCGGTCTGCTGGATTCGCGACGCAGCCCTGGCTCGGCGACCCTGCGTCATCTCGACGCTGTGCTCGGAGTGCTCCGGAAGGCCGGGTTCACACTCCCGATGGCCGCCCACGGAGCCTCGCTGATCGACAGCTACATCGGCGGATATGTTCTCCAGGAGGCGAATCTGCCGATCAGCGGGCCCGTCGACGTCGAAGAAGTTGCGAGTGACATCCTCGAGCGCCTTCCGGCTGAAGAGTTGCCCTTCCTTCACGAGATGATCGTCGATCACGGTCTGAGTCCGGCTTACGACCACACGAGTGAGTTCGCCTACGGTCTCGATCTCATCCTCGATGCGCTCGAGGCGCGTCGCGCATCGGCGGCACCGGTCCTCGAATAGCGACGATTCGTGTCCAGTTGCCCACCCTTACTGAGGTGACGCAAGGTTGTGTGCACGCGGGTGAGCTGCAGTGTCCCTATTGACAGGTGGCTGTATATACAGGACTATACATTCATCAAAAGTGACCCAAGGCACATTGCGTAGATGATGTGATGCACGCCCGCGGTGGCCGAGTCCTTCGATCGATGGAGTTCTGATGACTGAACGTCTTCCTGGAGAAGACCGGACGGAAGACGACAATGTCCTGCTCGACGGGAAAGGGTTGTCGGTTCACCGGGTGAACGAAATCGCGCGAGAGCCGGCCGTGATTCGACCTGCCGACGCGGCTCTCGAGCTCACACGGCGGTCATGGGAGACCGCGGTTAGGGTTTCCTCCCGTCAAGCGGTGTACGGGCGCACTACCGGGGTAGGCGGGAATCGCGAAACATCCGTCTCCGACGGTGTGCAGCAGGATCTGAGGCTTCTGAGAAGTCACGCAACGGGATCGGGCCCCAGGCTCCCTGACCGGTTGGTGCGCGCCGCGATCGTCATCCGCACCAACCAGATCCTCAACGGCGGCTCAGGTATGCATCCCGACATCATCGACGGTCTGGTTGCTGCTGTTGCTTCACAGAACCTGCCGACAGTGCACGCACGCGGTGCGATCGGAACGGGCGACCTGAGTGCGTTCTCCGAAATCGCCATGGGGCTGATCGGCGAGAGCCCGCTTCGCGACGGACGCACCGGAATCGGTTGGACTCCGCACCACGGTGATGCACTTCCGTTCATTTCCACCAATGCGATGACGGTGGCGATCGCCGGCGACACCAGTATCGAAGTCGCGGGGTGGCTTCAGCACTGCTTGGTTGTCAGTGTTCTTTCCGTGCTTGCGTCGCGTAGTTCTGTCGAACCATTTGCTGCACAAGTACAGTCGGCAAGAATGCACTTCGGTCAAGCGGAAGTCGCAGAGCGGGTTCGCGATCTGCTGGCACCACACGACATCACACCCGTGAGAGTTCAGGACTCGTTCGGGTTTCGCGCCCTACCGCAAATCTTGGGTGCCACCTGGCAAGCGGTGCATCGACTGCAGAACACGCTGAGTATCGAGATGAATTCGTCTTCGGAGAATCCGCTGGTGTCGGTCGAAGACGACATGGTGTTCCACAACGGAAATTTCCACGCAATGCCAATAGCCCTTGCAGTCGACGAGGCGAAGTTGGCGGTCGCCAGTGCTGCCCTGCTCTCGCAATGTCGGCTCGCCAACCTCTCCGACCCCGCAGTCACCGGCCTTCGTGCGTTCCTTGCAGACGGTCCCGACGGCAGCAGCGGAACCATGCTTCTCGAATACACGACTTCTGCTGCCATTGCCGAGATCCGCTCGTCGGCGGCACCGGGGTCGTTGGGCCACACGGTAATTTCGCGCGGCACCGAGGATCACGCAAGTTTCGCATCCCAAGCTGCAACTCAATTGGCGGACATTCTTGCCCAATCTCGATTGGTGCTGGCGTGTGAACTGATCTCGGCAGTTCGCGCACTCTCGCAACAACAGCGTGAGCTGGATCCGGCGACCGAGCTCGGCGCGTACCTCGCGCGTGCGCGTTTGGTGCTGGACACGAGGACCGAAGACCGGCCACTCAGTGCAGATCTGAGTGCCGCCGTGAACTTTCTTTCTCAACCGCTCGACCAGTAAGCAGGTGGACCGAATCACAAGTAGGTGTGTGCTCGAACGGAACTCGACCATTTCTCCTGGGTGCGTCCGGACTCAGGTCGACACGAAAGTAGTTCGTAGATGATCAAATTCGACAAGGTCACCAAGGCGTATCCAGACGGAACCATTGCCGTCGATGCTCTCGATCTGGAGTGCCCGACGGGAAAGATCACCGCGTTGGTGGGTCCTTCCGGCTGCGGCAAGACGACCTCACTCCGCATGATCAACAGGCTGATCGAACCGACGTCAGGCACGATTTCGCTCGACGGCGAGTCCACGGCGGGAATGGATCCGGCCCTTCTGCGTCGACGCATCGGGTACGTGATCCAGCACGCGGGTCTCTTTCCCCATCGCACCATCGTCGACAACATAGCGACCATGCCTCGATTGCTCGGTGCGAGTAAAAAGGAATCTCGCACTCGCGCTATGGAATTGCTCGAAACGGTTGGTCTGACGACCAACTTCGCCGACCGCTATCCGTGGCAGCTCTCCGGAGGGCAGCAGCAACGAGTCGGTGTTGCGCGAGCATTGGCTGCGGATCCGTCATTCATGCTGATGGACGAACCGTTCAGCGCCGTTGATCCGGTTGTTCGCGGCCAGCTGCAAGACGAGTTTCTCCGTCTGCAGAAGGAAATCGGAAAAACGATCATCATCGTCACCCACGACATCGACGAAGCGCTGAAACTCGGGGATCAAGTGGTGGTTCTGCGTACCGGCGGCATTCTTGCGCAGGCGGCGACGCCCCTCGAATTGCTGACTCAACCTGCCGACGAATTTGTTGCCGACTTCGTCGGACGTGACCGTGGGTACCGATCGTTGGGGTTCACGACATTGGACGGCGACCTACCGACGGTGTCAGAACCCGTTGCGCATCTGGGCGATTCCGCTGCGGCGGCCCGCGCACTCACCGGCGATACGTGGCTGTTGGTAGTGGATCCCGCGAACAAGCCGCTCGGATGGGTGAGGCCGGACGCGCTCACGGATTGTATCCGCCCGGATGACTTGAATCTCAGTGGAACACTTGCTGATTCCACCGGGACGATGCGCGCTCTGCTGGATGCGGCGCTGTCAGCGCCGAGCAAGCGGGGCGTTGTCGTGGACGACGCCGGACGCCTGGTGGGAACCGTCACTGCGCATGCTGCAGTGGAAGCCATCGAGGCTGCCGATCTGGCTGACGCGGGGAGGGTGCTTCGATGAACTTCGAATGGCTCGGACGTCAGTCCGACCGGATCATGGACTTGGTGGGATGGCATGTTCTGCTGTCGTTGATTCCCTTGGTGATCGGCTTGGTGGTCGCGTTGCCGATCGGCTGGGTCGCCTATCGCAGTCGTCGGTTGCATCCCTACGTGGTGGGGACGGCCGGATTGCTCTACACGATCCCTTCGCTCGCGCTCTTCGTGCTCCTGCCTCCAATTCTGGGTACCAAGATTCTGGATCCGATAAACATCATCGTGGCGCTCACCGTGTACACCGTTGCTCTGCTCGTGCGGGTAGTGGCCGACGCGCTCGATTCGGTTCCGCCGGAGACGGTTCTGGCAGCGACGGCGATGGGTTACCGGCCGTATCAGACGCTGTTGAAAGTACAGTTGCCAGTAGGAGTTCCGGTGATCTGTGCAGGTTTGCGCGTCGCAGTCGTCTCGAACGTCAGTCTTGTCTCACTCGGCGCACTCCTGGGTATTCCGCAGATAGGTTCCTTGTTCACCCAGGGATTTCAGTTGCGTTTCTACACGCCCATCATCGCGGGTATCGCTCTGTGTCTGGTGCTGGCGTTGATCCTTGATCTCCTCATCATGTTGGCGAATCGGCTGTTGACGCCGTGGACCCCGAAAGTGACTACATCATGATCAGCTTCCTTCTCGACGGATCCCACTGGACCGGGCCGGACGGCATCCCCACCCTTCTCGTTCAGCATTTGATGTACACATTCGCCGCGCTGGCGGTGGCTGCGGTTATCGCGATCCCGCTCGGTCTCTACATCGGACATACGGGCCGTGGCTCCGTTATTGTTGCTGGACTGGCCAACTCGCTACGAGCGCTGCCGACCATCGGTCTGCTGATCCTACTGGTTCTCATCATCGCGCCGTCATTCCCGAACAAACTCGCGTATCTGATCCCCAGCCTCATCGTCCTGGTGCTTCTCGCGATCCCTCCCATTCTCACCAACACGTACGCCGGAGTTCGAGCGGTCGATCAGGCTGCAGTCGACGCCGCGCGGGGGATGGGATTTCGGTCGATGCGGATCTTGACCGAGGTCGAGATTCCATGTGCCCTACCACTCATGTTGTCCGGCATCAGAAGTGCCGTGCTTCAGATCGTCTCCACTGCGACTGTCGCCGCTTACATTTCTTTGGGCGGACTCGGCCGGTTGTTGATCGACGGAAAAGCTCAGAGCGATTACGGCCAGATGGCGGCCGGAGCCGTACTGGTATCGCTGATTGCCCTGGTTTTCGATCTCGGAATCGGAGCACTGACTGCGCGGGTCGTTTCGCCTGGCCTGACCAGGCGCGATCGGAAGAAGAAGACCGAGAAGACCGCCGCCCCCTCACAGCGCACCGCTGTGCCTGAGCCCGCACCGATCTGAGGACGTTCGACATGAACAAGGTATTAATCGCCGCGTTGGTCGGCGTGACAGCGGTTGCGTTGTCCAGCTGCGGAATCGGCAAGGACCCCTTGGCTACGGACGGCGGCGGTAGTGCTGAGGGCGCCATCGTGATCGGTTCCGCCGATTTTCCCGAGAGCCAACTGATTGCGACCATTTACGCCGAAGCGCTTCGTGCCAACGGTATCGACGTTACCGAGAAGTTGAACATCGGTAGCCGAGAACTCTATGTACCGGCACTGCGCGACGGTTCCATCGATCTGATCCCCGAGTATTCCGGCGCCTTGTTGCAATATCTGGACAGCAAGACAACGGCGACGGCTTCAGATGAAGTATCCGCTGAAATCGATGCGAAATTGCCCAAGGGTCTGGTGGCTCTCGAGCCCTCGCCCGCAGAGGACAAGGATGTACTTGCCGTCAAACAGGAGACGGCGGAAAAGTATTCGCTGGAGACCGTCGAGGATCTGGTGCAGCATGCCGACGAGTTGACTCTCGGCGGACCGCCGGAATGGAAGACGCGCGAAAACGGCGTCGCCGGCTTGAAGACCAAATACGGCCTGACATTCCGGGAGTTCCTGGCACTCGATGCAGGTGGACCCCTCACGCTCAATGCGCTTCTGAGCGGGCAGATACAGGTTGCCGATGTCTTCAGTACCGATCCTGCGATGCGCTCGGAGAACTTGGTTGCACTCGAGGATACGAAGCACCTCTTCCTCGCGGAGAACATCACACCGATCATCAACGAGTTGAAGGCTCGCGATGACGTCCGATCCGTGCTCGCGGGGGTTTCGGCGGCGCTGACCACCGAAGATCTCATCGAGATGAACCAGCGCGTTGCCGATCTCGACGACATGAGTGACATCGCTCAGGACTGGTTGCAGGAGAACTCCCTGGTGCCATGATCGAAGGCCGGGGTGGCGTCCTTGTCGTCGGCCGAACAGACGATATCGATTCGACCCCGCTCGGGGTAGCGTCGCGAAGTCAGGCATGCCTCGACCTCGCGGCGAGCCGTTCCGACCAAGGATGCCGACATGCCGAGAAGCCGACCGCGCACACCCATTGGACGAGTTCGGAACGGCGCAGCCACTACAACCACGGTTGTAGTGGCCGGCGTGTGTCTGGCATCAGGCTGGAACGCCCATGCAGTTTCCGAGTTGCGCTGTAGTTCCGTTCACGACGCCTGGTGGCACCGGACGGGCAATTCTCACCAGCGAGGGCGTCACCGTCATCGAATCACCGCCGGGAACGCTGACTGACCGCGGCGTCGGTGACGGCTCACCGTGGCTCAAATCGAATCGGCCTACGGCAACGATCATTCGACACGGACGATTCAGACTGAGTCAGGCCAATCGATCTTCGTCACCACCGGTGATCCGGGGCAAGTCGGTAATGGCGACCCCGGAGGGTTGATCGGCTTTTCGATTCACGACGGTACGGTCGGGCCTCCTGTGATCGGTGGTGTCCCCGGCTTCGAGTACTGCTCGGGCAATTCGTCGACTTCGACTTCACGATTCCCGACGGCATCCACATCCGAGGGGTGCGGAACGATCACGTACCCCGAGACAGGCGTTGTCGCCGCCATCGGCAATCTGCAAGGCGGCATCACTTGTGAGGTGGCAAAGGACATAGTTTGGAGTGCTCGAACAGAACTCGTGGAATCAGTTTTCAGGCAGTCCCGTAGATCTGCTGGAGGCGCGCCGAGGCTAGCGCTGAACCGGCACGTGCTTCGTGACTATCCGGTGGATCAGACGAGCAGCCGTTCGGGCAGTGCGATTGTCGACGTCGAGGCTCGGGTTCAGTTCGGCGACATCGAGAACCGCGAGCTTTCCGCTGGACGTGACTCGATCACATACGTATTGGATGGTTTCCAGGCTGACACCGTAGGCCGCAGGTGCGCTGACGCCCGGCGCCACAGCTGCAGGCAGGACATCGAGGTCGATGGTCAGGTAGACCAGATCGACGTCGTCGAGGAAGTCTGCGAGGAACTGATCCACGACGCCTCGGCCGATCGCTCCGCATTCTTCGTCGAGCAGATAGCGAACACCGAGGCGGTGAGCCGTGTCGAACAGTGCCGTGGTGTTGCTCGGTTGGCTGATTCCGATCACGCTGTACTGATGCGACGTGCCTGCCGCGGCTTCGTCCTCGGCGATCTGACGAAAGGGTGTGCCGGAGCTGGGTATCGGATCGCCCCGCAGGTCGAAGTGCGCATCCAAGTTGAGGATTCCGAGTTTGGCTCCAGCGGTTCGCAACTCGGAGCCCGCGACGCCGAGATACGTGCCGTAGGCGATTTCGTGTCCTCCCCCGAGAACCACGGGGAAGTGTCCCGAATCAAGCGCAGCGCTGACGGCGTTCCCGAGTGCGGCTTGACCGGCCTCGAGTTCTTCACCCGACACGGCAACGGTTCCGGCGTCCTGAATCTGCAGTGGTTCGGCCAGCGCCATGGAAGCCAACCCGGCTCGCAACGCGTCCGGGCCATCCGCGGCGCCGCGGCGGCCCTTGTTGCGGCGGACTCCTTCGTCGCTGGAGAATCCGATCAGAACACAGTCGCCGGGAGCTGTTTCGGCTGAATACGGTTGCACGGCATGATGCCACCGCAGATGCTCGGCAGTGGTGCCGTCGGAGCGCCCGGTCCACGGCTTGGGTTCGATGTCGACTGCGATCTGATGAGCCACGACGGCCTCCCGGTGAGTGTATTTCAGTAGCTTGTGGCGAGTGCGCCGTTTTTCCAGACCTCGCGCACCAGAGGGACGCCCGGGCGGTAGGCGAGGTGGAGGTACGACGGTGCATCGAGCGCGATGGCGTCGGCACGTGTTCCGAGAGAAAGGGTTCCGACGTCGGTGCGCTGCAGCGCCCGGGCGCCTCCTGCAGTGGCTGCCCAGACTGCCTCGGCGGGTGTCATGTGCATGTCTCGCACCGCAATTGCTATGCAGAACGGGAGGCTGGTGGTGTAGCAGGTGCCGGGATTGCAGTCGGCGCCGAGAGCTACTGTGACGCCGGCGTCCAGCAGTGCGCGGGCGTCGGGGTACTTGTTGCGGGTGGAGAAGTCGGCACCTGGCAACAGTGTTGCGACGGTGGAACTCTGAGCCAGGGCGTCGATGTCCTCGGCGGTGACGTAGGTGACGTGATCGACGGACGCGGCTCCCATCTCGACGGCGAGCTGAACTCCTGGCCCTTCGCCGAGTTGATTGCCGTGGACGCGGGGGATCAGTCCGGCGGCGACGCCTGCGCTCAGGACTGCATGTGCCTGTTCGCGGTTGAACGCCCCTCGTTCGCAGAAGACGTCGATCCACTTCGCGTGTGGCGCACAGGCAGGGATCATCTCGTCGCACGCCATGGCGACGTAGTCATCGGCGCGGCCGGCATATTCGGGTGGTGGAACGTGGGCGGCCAGCAGTGTGACCTCGTCGGTGAACTGTCCGGCGATCAGTGCGCTGCGTAGTTCGCTCTCGGTGTTCTGCCCGTATCCGGTCTTGCATTCGACGGTTGTGCTGCCGGAGCGCAGGGATTCGTCGAGTAGGCGTCGAACATTGGCCTGCAATTGTTCGTCGGTGGCCGAGCGCGTCGCTTCGATGGTGTTGCGAATGCCGCCGGCGGCATACTTCTCGCCCGCCATGCGAGCTGCGAATTCCTCGGCCCGCTCGCCACCGAACACCAGGTGCGAGTGACTCTCCACGAAACCGGGGAGCAGGGCCCGACCGCCGATATCCTGACCGATATCGGCAGCCGGGGCGTCGGCGGAATCACCGACCCAAGCAACAACGCCGTCGTCGAAAACGATTGCCGCGTCGTGTCGTACGCCGAGCTTGCCCTCACCCAGAGTCGGGTCATTGGTGACGAGGGTTCCGATGTTGGTCAGAACGGTGGTTCGAGAACCATTCGTGGTCAATGTAATTCCTAACTCAGGGTGAGGTGGTGGAGCTGTTTCAGTTCTCGGTCATCGGGATGCGGACGCCGCGGGTGGCTGCCGTGTCGATGGCGTGGTCGTATCCTGCATCCGCATGCCGGATGACGCCCATCCCGGGATCGTTGGTGAGAACTGCTTCGAGCTTCTTGGCTGCGAGTTCGGTGCCGTCGGCGATGCACACCTGTCCCGCGTGGATGGAGCGCCCCATCCCGACGCCGCCGCCTTGGTGGAGTGAAACCCACGAAGCGCCGGACGCGGTGTTGACCAGGGCGTTGAGCAGCGGCCAGTCGGCGATCGCGTCGGACCCGTCGATCATCGATTCGGTTTCGCGGTACGGCGAGGCGACCGATCCGGAGTCGAGGTGATCGCGGCCGATGGCGATCGGTGCGGAGAGCTCGCCCGAGGCCACCATCTCGTTGAACTTGAGGCCGGCGAGGTGGCGCTCACCGTATCCGAGCCAGCAGATGCGAGCCGGAAGGCCTTCGAAGGCAACCTTTTCGCCGGCCATGGTGATCCAGCGGCGCAGGTGCTCGTTCTCGGGGAAGAGTTCGAGGATGGCCTTGTCGGTGGCCTCGATGTCCTTGGGATCACCCGAGAGCGCCGCCCAGCGGAAGGGGCCGAGGCCTTCTTCGAAGAGCGGACGGATGTAGGCGGGAACGAATCCGGGGAAGTCGAATGCACGGTCGTAGCCGGCCTTGCGGGCCTCGTCGCGGATGGAGTTGCCGTAGTCGAATACCTCGGCGCCGGCGTCCATGAATCCGACCATGGCCTTGACGTGTGCGGCCATCGCGTTGCGGGAATCTTCGGTGAACTTCTGCGGATCCTTCTCCGACATGGTCTTCATGTCGCCGAAGTCGATGCCGATCGGCAGGTAGGCGAGGGGATCGTGCGCCGAGGTCTGGTCGGTCACGATGTCGATGGGGGCCTTCATCTCCAGCAGCGCCGGGAAGATCTCTGCCGCATTGCCTTCGAGGCCGATGGAGAGCGGCTTCTTGGCATCGCGTGCCGCGGTCGCCAGTTCGAGCGCGTGCTCGATGCTGTCTGCCTTGGTGTCGAGGTACTTGTGGGCGATACGACGGTCGATGCGGGTGATGTCGCAGTCGACGCAGATCGCGACGCCGTCGTTCATAGTGACGGCGAGAGGCTGAGCGCCGCCCATGCCGCCGAGACCCGCAGTGAGGGTGATCGTTCCGGCGAGTGAGCCGTTGTAGCGCTTCTTCGCGATGGCGCCGAAGGTCTCGTACGTACCCTGCAGGATTCCCTGGGTGCCGATGTAAATCCAGGAGCCTGCGGTCATCTGGCCGTACATGGTCAGGCCGAGGTCTTCGAGACGGCGGAACTCTTCCCAGTTCGCCCAGTCACCGACCAGGTTGGAGTTGGCGATCAGCACTCGCGGTGCCCACTCGTTGGTGCGGAAGACACCGACCGGCTTGCCGGACTGCACCAGCATGGTCTCGTCGTTCTTCAGCGTCTTCAGCGTGGCGACCATGGCGTCGAAGGCAGCCCAACTACGCGCTGCGCGACCGGTTCCGCCGTAGACGACGAGGCTGTCCGGGTGCTCGGCAACATCGGGGTCGAGGTTGTTCATGAGCATGCGCAGGGCACCCTCCTGCTGCCAACCGAGCGTCGTGAGCTCGGGGCCGCGGGGAGCACGGACGGGGCGCGGCTCGTGGCCGGGGGTGCTGATTTCCATTGTGTTCTCCTAGCTTGCTGAAGTTCGAAAGACGTTGGGGGATCAGACGCGAGAGTCGGTCATCGCGGTGTGATCGGGGTAGATCATCGACGAAGGGGGATTGCTCGTGCGCTTGGCGAGTGGGTAATAGATCAGCCCGGTGAACACGATGCCGACCAGCCACGAGATGTCGGCGCCGCCGAGCATGTCCGTGACGGGGCCGGTGTACATCTTCTGGGCGAGGAACGGGATCTGGGCGAGAACGCCGGCGGCGTAGCAAGCCAATGCGGTGAAGTTCCATGCTCCGTATCGACCGTTGACGTCGTACAGCGCCGGAATGTCGATGCGTTCCTTGGAGATCAGGTAGTAGTCGATCAGATTGATCGCACTCCACGGCGTGAACACCATCAGCAACACCAGGACGAAGTTCTTGAAGTTGTCCAGGAAGTTGGCGCTGGCGGCGATGGCGATCAAGACCGAGACCGCAGTGAAACCGAGGATGTAGAGGGTGCGCGCGGTGCTCGAGATTCGCGACTGTCCGTTGAAGGCGGTGACGGTGGTCAGGATCGACATGAATCCGCCGTAGGCGTTGAGCACGTTCACCGTCAGCTTGCCGACCAGGATGACGAAGTAGATCAGGAAGGCGATGGCAGCGGGTCCGGCCAGATCTCCCATGAAGCCGACCTGGTTACCCAGGAACGCGTCGCCGGCGCAGGCCGCGACGAGAGCGCCGAAGGTCATGGACCACTGCGATCCGATGACACTACCGAGGAACGTCGACCAGAACGTGGTGCTCTCGGAAGTGCTGCGCGGCAGGTAACGCGAGTAGTCGGCGACGTACGGGCCGAAGGTGAGCTGCCAACCGGCACCCAGCGAGATCGCGAGCAGGAAGGTGACTATGTCGAAGCCCTTGATGCCGACGTACGAGGCGACGTCGTACTCGAGGAACAGTCGAACGGCCAGGTAGGAGAATCCGACGATGCCCACGACGGTGGCGATCCTGCCGACGATGTGGATCAGCTTGTAGCCGGTGACCGCGACGAATGCGGTGAGGAGACCGAAGACGACGATGCCGACGGTGGGGCTGTCGATGTGCAGGATCTTGTTGACGGCCTGTCCGGCCAACACGGTGCCGGTGGCAGCGAAGCCGAGGTACATCAGGATGACGAGAACAAGCGGTACGACTGCTCCCTTGACGCCGAACTGGGCGCGACTCGAGATCATCTGGGGGAGACCCATACGCGGGCCCTGTGCGGAGTGAAGCGCCATGACAGCGCCACCGAAGATGTTGCCGATCAGAAGTCCGACGATCGCCCAGATGGCGTCCGCGCCGAATACGACGGCGAGAGCGCCGTCGACGATTGCAGTGATCTGCATGTTGGCGCCGAACCAGAGAGTGAACTGGCTGCGCGGGGTGCCGTGTCGTTCTGCATCCGGGACGACGTCGATAGTGCGTCGTTCCGGAGTGAGGATGACCTCGGCCGGTCCATCGTGAGTCATAGGCCTGTCTTTCTGCTGCGAGCCCGTCGAGCGACGGAATCGACGTCGGGGTATTGCCCACCTTCTTCGTGCTTGGTGCTTTGCGCCTTGTGCTTTGTGCGCTGGGTCACTGTCACTGCGGATAAATGTATATGCCTGTATATACAGGCGTCAATACCCGGGACCCGTTTTCGCGTAAATGCTGTGTAACACCACGCGAGAAATCAGAAACCCTTACCCGGGTTGAGGATTCCGAGCGGGTCGAAGGCAGCCTTGATCGATCGGTGCAGTTGCATGCTGTCCTCGCCGAGCTCGAGAGAGAGCCAGCGACGCTTCAGAACGCCGACGCCGTGCTCTCCGGTCAGAGTTCCTCCGAGTTCGAGAGCACGCCGGAAGACCTCGTCCGCGGCGGTCCACACGGCTTCGGGGACCGAGCCGTCGGCAGTGCGGTCGAAGACGAAGGTCGGATGGACGTTGCCGTCACCAGCATGCGCGACGGTCATGATCTTGACCATGTGCTCGGCGGCGGCTCGGTCGATACTCTCGAGCATGTCGGGCAGTTTCGACCGCGGGACCCCGACGTCTTCCACGAGACATTGCCCGAGTCGTTCGGAAGCCGGATAGGCGAGTCGGCGAATCTCGAGTAGCTGTGCGGCTTCTGCCGCGTCCTGCGAGACGGCGACAAAATCTGCGCCCGCCCTCTCGAAGTGTTTCTGCATCGCCGCGGCTGCTGCGTCGGCATCGACCCCGTCGGCCTGTGCGATCAGCATCGCGGCGGTGTTGTCTTCCAACCCGATTCGTTTCCAGTCGTCGACTGCGCGCAGCGTTGCTCGATCGATCAGCTCCAGCAGGCTCGGTCCGATCCCGTCGCGAACGACCGCGGCAACTGCGTCCGCTGCGGAGCGGAGAGAATCGAAACTGCCGACGACGGTGACCGGTGCTCTCTTGGGCTTGGGCTGCAACTTCAGCGTGGCACTCGTGACGACTCCGAGTGTTCCCTCCGAACCGACGAGAAGACTGGTCAAGTCGTATCCCGCAACACCTTTGACGGTCCTTCGGCCTGTCCGCACGATCCGACCGTCGGCGAGCACAACCTCGAGACCCAGGACTGAATCGCGGGTGACGCCGTACTTCACGCAACGCAGTCCACCGGCGTTGGTGGCGATGTTTCCGCCGATCGTGGAGATCTCGAAACTGCTCGGATCAGGGGCGTACATCAGCCCGTACTCGTCTGCTGCTCGACTGATGTCGGCGTTGATCACCCCGGCTTCCACGACAGCGAGTTGATCGTCCGGATTGACCTCGAGAATCGAGCGCATGCGAGTGGTCGAGATGACCAGGCAGCCCTCGACGGCTGCCCCGCCGCCCGCCAAACCGGTTCCCGCACCGCGGGTTACCACCGGGACACGGTGAGCAGTAGCCCATTTCAGCGCCTCGGAAATGTCGGCCGCAGTTTCGGCGAGCATGACGGCCGCCGGATGGCCGGGTTCGGCGAGATGGGCCTCGTCACGGCGGTACGAGTCCATTACCGCAGGGTCGGTGATCAGGCGACTCGAACCGATCGACCGAGCAAGTTCTTGGACGGACATTCTTTTCTCCAGTCGGTCAAAGGTTGTGTGCGAGTGCATCCACAGCGGCGATCACGGCGTCTTCTGCTGCCCGCTCACCTACGGTCACCCGCACACCCTCGCCGGGGAACATCCGGACCGAGACACCCTGCGCGACGCAGGCCGCTTCGAGTGCAGAAGCTCTCTTGCCGAGAGGAATCCACACGAAGTTGGCACCGCTCGGGACCGTCTCGACGCCGCGCAGAGCCAATTGCTCACGTAGGTGAGAACGACCCTCGGTCACCGTTTCGACTATCGAATCGGTGTGTGCCGGATCGGTCAGGGCCGCGCAGGCCGCGGCCTCGGCAACGGCGCTGAGCCCGAAGGGCGGTGCAGCGCTGCGAAGATCCGCTGCGATCGCCGAGTTGGTGACGGCATAGCCGGCACGAAGTCCGGCCAATCCGTAAGCCTTGGAGAAGGTTCGGAAGACGACGATGTTGGGAAAGGCTCGAAGCAGGTCGACGCCGTCGACGTCGCTGGTCGCGAACTCCCGGTAGGCCTCGTCCAGGAGGATGAGGACGTCGCTCGGGATTGCACGGGCGAACGCGACGAACTCGGCGGTCGAGAACTCGCTACCGGTCGGATTGTTGGGGTTGCAGACGAGTACCGCGCGGGTTTGCGGGGTCACCGCCGCCGCCATTGCACTCAGATCGTGCCGATGTTCGGAATCGAGTGCGACGGGGACACCGCTCGCCCCGGCGATTCCGATCAGTATCGGGTACGCCTCGTAGCTGCGCCACGGGTAGACGACCTCGGTGCCCGGACCCGTGTACGCAGTCAATACCTGCTGGAGCAGTGCCAACGAACCGGCGCCGACCAATACCTGGTCGTCGCCGACGCCCAGGCGGCCGCTCAACCGAGCGATCAGCGTGTCGCCGAACAGCGACGGATACAAGTGCGAGTGTGAGGCCGCGAGATTGACGGCCTCGAGAATGGCCGCCGAGGGTGCAACCGTCGACTCGTTGCTCGACGCCCGCCACCGAACCTGCTCGAGGCCGGCGGCTTTGGAGTATCGAGGGAGTGCTTCGATTTCGGGTCGGGGGCGAGGCCTCAGCGCACCGGGCGCGCTCATGCCAGGGCGCCGATCGCGTTCTCCGCGGCCGCAACAAGTGCACCCGATGCCGCCAAGTCCACCGCGGCCTCGATCTCGGGGGACAGGAAGCGATCGGTACCCGGCCCCTGCACCTTCTCGCGCAGGGTCCGAAGGACGGCTCCGGTGGCGGGGGAGGGCTCTAGTGGGGAGCGCAAATCGATTCCTCGTGCTGCAGTCAGTATCTCGATCGCGAGAACTCGGGTGAGACCGTCGATGGACCGGCGGAGCTTGCGTGCACCCGACCATCCCATGGAGACGTGATCTTCCTGCATGGCCGAGGAGGGAATCGAATCGACACTGGCCGGGCTCGCGAGTCGCTTGAGTTCGGACACGATGGCAGCTTGTGTGTACTGCGCGATCATCAGTCCGCTGTCGACACCGGGGTCGTCGGCGAGGAAGGGGGTCAGACCGTGATTGCGTGCTACGTCGAGGAAGCGATCGGTGCGGCGTTCGCTGATACCCGCGACATCCGCGGTCACGATGGCGAGGAAGTCCAAGACGTAAGCGACGGGAGCTCCGTGGAAGTTACCGTTGGATCGAACCCGTCCGTCGAGGGTGACAACGGGATTGTCGACAGCACTGGCCAATTCGCGCCCGGCGACGAGGCGGGCGTGATCGACGGTGTCGCGTGCGCCGCCGGCGACCTGCGGTGCGCACCGCAGTGAGTACGCGTCTTGAACCCTGGTGCAGTCAGGGCCCGCGTGGCTGGCGACGATCGGGGAGTCGGCAAGCAAGCGCACCATGTTCGAGGCGGCCGCGCCCTGTCCGGGGTGGGGGCGAAGCGCCTGAAGATCGGCGGCGAACACTTGATCGGTGCCGAGCAAGCCCTCGACGCTCATAGCGGCAGCGATGTCGGCCAACTTGAGCAGATGATCGAGATCGGTGATCGCAAGGGCCAGTTGGCCGAGCATCCCGTCGGTACCGTTGATCAGTGCGAGGCCTTCCTTCTCGGCCAGAACCACCGGTTCGAGGCCATGAGCAGCCAATGCCGTTGCCGCATCGGTGAGTTCACCGTCGGCGGTGCGGACGGAACCTTCACCGATGATTGCCATCGCCACATGCGCCAGTGGTGCCAGATCTCCCGAGCATCCGAGGCTGCCGTATTCGTGCACCACCGGGGTGATGCCTGCGGTGAGTAGGTCGGCGTACGCCTGTGCGACTACAGGGCGCACTCCGGTCCGCCCGGTGGCGAGCGTCGACAGACGCAGAAGCATCAAGGCCCGGATCACTTCGCGTTCGACTTCCGGTCCCGAACCTGCCGCATGTGAGCGGATCAGGCTGCGCTGCAACTGTGTCCGCAGATGCGCCGGAATGTGCCGGGTGGCAAGTGCGCCGAATCCGGTGGAAACTCCGTAGACCGGTGTGGGGTCTGCGGCCAGCGCTTCGATGCGTGCACGACTTTCGGCGATCGCGGCCAGTGATTCCGCGGTCAATGCAACGCCGTATCCGTTGCGCGCGACGTCGACGACGTCGGCGATGGTGACAGCGCCGATTCCGACCTCGATGGTTCGGGTGGCTGTCTGGGTGGCAGGGGTGGCGTTCATGGGACTCCAATGATGATGCGGTGGTGATCCAACAAGTCTTGTATACGAGACTCTAGTCTTGAATATGAGACGAAAACAAGGCCCGCAGAGTACGGAACGGAGAATTTTGCTACATGTCTGCGGTCGGGGTCTCCACCATTCGATCTCCGAGATCGGCGGAGAACTCGGCGCTGACGGCGCGCACTCGGTCGGCGATCAGGGCACTCTCCTCGGCCGATTTGGAGCCGGAGAGGAAGGTGACGCCGAGAGCTGCGACCGGACGACCGTCCCGTGTGATCACGGGGCTGGCGATGCAGTTGATCCCGGATGTCGTCGCATTCTCTTCGACCGCATATCCGCTCTCACGTGCTGCGGCGAGCAGTTCTCGCAGTTCGGCGAGCGTCGACGGACCCGTCCCGGTCCGCGTCGGCCAGGTGTACCCCTCGTAGAGCGCGCTGATCTGTTCCGCATCCAGACGGCTCAGAATCGCCCGCCCGACTGCGGTGAGATGCGCCGGAAGGCGGGTCCCGATCTCGGTCACCAACCGAACGCCGGGCTTCAGAGGTTCACGTTTGTCGAGGTAGATGACGTCAGAACCCTGAAGTACCGCCAGATGGGAGGTCTCGTCGGTCGACTGAGTGAGTGCCAGCATGAATCGTTGGCCCTCACGGTGAAGTGGGCCGGACCGCATGTACGACGCACCGACTTCGAACGCCGAGACACCCAGGGTCCAGGCGCGTTGATCAGCCCAGTACGAGACGAACCGTCGATCCCGCATGACATTGAGGAGGTGATGCGTCGTACTCTTCGGCAGCTCGAGGGCGCTGGAGATTTCTGCCGTCGCCAGCGGCACACCCCGGCGGGCCAGGAGATCGAGCACGTCGAGCACGCGCTCAGCAGATTTCACGCGGCTCGTCGTCATGTGGGGTGTGTCCTTACGGGTAGGGCTGAGGTGGGAGCGGGGAACCACATTGTCTCGGATACGAGACTGAATCGCCAAGTGCTCGGGGTGGTCAGGGTGTCTGGCTGCCGAGTTCCGCGGACAACCGGGCGCAGTGCTCCACCAAGACGCGGCCGTGGCTGGCGCAGACCTCGTCCGTCAGACGGAATGTCGGGCCGACGACGCTGAGCGCTCCGGCTATCTGACCGACCGCGTTGTAGATCGGCGCGGCAACTCCGGTCGAGTGATCCTCGATGGTGTCGTGCGCAATGGCGTACCCGCTCTCGCCTACCTTGCCGCTCAACGCTGCGCCGACGGCGGTGCCGTCCAGGGGAACGCTCTGGCCCACCCACCCCATGTGGCGGATCGCGTGCGTGCCCTCGATCTGATCGAGATACAGCGCAGTGTCTTTCGGTCCCTTCGTCGACAGGTAGGTCGACTCTCTCGTGGTTTCGGCGATGGCCTTCATCGCGGGCCGCGCTCTCGGCAACAGTTGATTGTCACCGAGTGCGCGAGCCCCGATCTGTAGTAGCCGCGGGCCGACGCGATAGACGTTGTCCTCGCCGCGGACGACGAACTCGGTTTGTTCGAGGCTTCTGATCAAGCGAAGCGCGGTACTGGTTGCCAGATCGGTTGCCTTGGCGGCGTCGCCGAGCGTCAACCCGCCGTGCTCGACGATCGCACCGAGAAGTTCGAACGTGCGATTCGCGCTGCGGGTCACGTCGCCAGGGGCCATGTCCTACTCCAAGTGCCGAGGGATGTCTGCGCTGAATCTATCGCGAGCCCGGCAGTACCTCACCGTGGTGCTCGTCCAGCAGGGGACTGCGGCGGACATCGGGGCGTCGGCTATCACCGAACACGACGGGTTGTCGTACGTAGGAGATTTTTCCTGCTACCGGGTGCTCGAACGATTCGACGACTCCGCGATACTCGGCCTGCGCGGAGGTGAGTGCCTGCTGGACGTCCCAGATTTCCGAGCCGGCGAGGCCCGCGTCGCCGAGAATACCGACCACGTCGGCGACGGTCTTTCCGGCAGCCCAGTTTTCGATCTCCTTGCGCAGTGCCGGTTCGTTCTCGGTCCGGGCGGTGTCGTCGGCAAATCGAGGATCTGCGATCAGGTCGACGCGATTCATCGTCTGCGCCAGCTTCTCGAAACCCGACTGGCTCGCAACCGCGAGGACGAAGAGTCCGTCGTCGGCCTTGTAGGTGTCGAACGGTGTTGACACCGGATGACGGTTGCCGACGCGTGGGGGAGTGAGCCCGGTGGATTGCAGTTGGCTGTGTGCTGTCGGCAGCATGGCGAGCATGCTGTCGAACATCGCGACGTCAAGGTGCTGCCCGAGTCCGCTCGCCCGTGCACTCAGCAGGGCGGTACTGATTCCCCAGGCGGCGAACAGCCCGGCGACCAGGTCTCCGAACGACTCACCCAACCGTGTCGGCCCGGATTCCTCCGAACCGGTGATGCTCATGATGCCCGAAAGAGCCTGGACTACAAGGTCGTAGGCGGCGGCTCCGGACATGGGCCCGTCCTGTCCGAAACCGGAGATGGACGCGTACACGATCCGCGGATTGCGAGCCCGCGCAGCCTCGTAGTCGATTCCCAGGCGCTTGGTGACTCCAGGGCGAAAGTTTTCGACGACGACGTCGGCGGTCTCGATGAGCGTTAATAGCGCCTCACGGTCCCCGTCGTTCTTGAGGTTGAGTGCCACCGAACGCTTGCCACGATTGAGCACGTTGAAGTAGATGCTCTCGCCGTCGCGGAACGGGCCGAGGTGCCGAGAGTCTTCACCGTGTTCGGATTCGATCTTGACGACGTCCGCACCGGCGTCGGAAAGCAGTGCGGTGCAGTAGGGTCCGGCAAGGACGCGTGAGAGGTCGATGACCCGGATGCCGTCGAGTGGGGGAAGTGCAGTCATGTCCGCGCCTTTCAGAACTCGGTGGAACGCGGCGACGGAGCATTGCCGGCAATGGTGAGCAACTGGATCTGCGAGGTGCCCTCGAAGATGCGTAGAATGCGGCAATCGCGGTACAGGCGTTCGATTTCCGATTCGCGCATGAAACCTGCGCCACCGTGGATCTGTACGGTTTGATCGACGATCGAGAAGCAGGCTTCGGTGGCGACGTACTTCGAAATCGATGCGGCGCGGCGGATGTCCTGACCGGCGTCCTTGACGTCGGCGGCCCAGTCTGCGGTGACGCGTGATGCGACAAGTTGCGCGTCGCAGCCACCGAGGAGTAGCTGGATTGCCTGGAAGTCGAAGATCGGCGTGCCGAACTGCTTTCGCTCCGTTGCGTACTCGCGTCCCAGTTCCCAAGCGCGCAAAGCGATGCCGTTTGCCATTGCCGCTACGTCGATGCGTGCTCGGTTCAGGGCGGTCAAGGCAATGTTGCCGCCGCGACCTTCGGTGCCGATCACGGAGTCGAGCGGCAGAACGACGTCGTCGAGGTAGACGGTGTACGTCGGGGCCGAACGAATTCCCATCTTGTCCTGCGGCTCCGAGTAGCTGATTCCCGGAGTTCCCTTGGGGACGACGAAGGCGGTGATGCCTCGGAATCCTGCGCTCGGGTCCGTCTTGGCGAAGAGCACGACCAGGTCGGCTTCCTTGGCGTTGGAGATGTACGTCTTCGATCCGGAGAGATGCCAGCCGTCGTCCTCGCGTCGGGCGACGGTACGCATCGAGGCGATGTCGGAGCCGGCATCGGGTTCTGTGAGTGCAAAGCCGGCCAGTAGTTCGCCCGACGCGAGTTGAGGCAACCAGCGATGCTTCTGCTCTTCGGAGCCGCCGACGAGAATCGGCTCGAGGCCCAGGTAGTGGGCGGTGTAGATCGATGCCAGCGCGGCGTCGGTACGTGCAACTTCTTCGATGGCGACCAGTTGGGTTCGTGTCGACAGACCCAGCCCACCGAATTCCTCGGGCACGGAAATGCCCATGAGGTCCTGCTGCCCGAGGCGCTTGACCAGCTGCGCCGGGAACTCCTTGGACTCGTCGCGTGCGGCTGCTCCTGGGTGGATCTCGGCGTTGGCGAAGGCTCGGACAGTGCTGCGGAACTCTGCGAGATCGACGCTGTCGGTGTCGGGCGCGGTCTGGGTAGTCACGGGGGCTCCTTCGAGGCGGAATAGTTACGAATTTCATCTAATGAAATCTAATTGCCACTAGTTGGCATGGACTGACTATGGCCGAGGGTGGCGAATTTGTCCAGGGGTGAATTTGTTGTGTCGCGGCTCACGTTCTGTAATGATCAACTTGTCTAAGCCTGTATAGACAAGTTGATTGCGGATCGAACCCACTACAAGTCGGAAGCAGCGTGGCTTTCGGCGGAAGGTGCTGACATGAGCCTCGTTTCAGTCGACACGACACCGGACTCCGAGAATGTGAGGAGGGTGTCCAGTACGTATTTCGAGGGCTTGTCGGCGGACCGATACGCTGCGCTCGCCGAAGACCGCAAGCTGGCGATTGTCGCCGCGCACATGGACCTTTCGCGTCGACGAGGACACAACTCGTCGATCTCGCGACTCGCGCCGGCCGGGGAGTTAGGGGATGGCCCCGCGATTCAATACGTCGGCGACGACATGCCGCAGCTCGTCGAAGCGGTCTTGGCGACACTTGCCCGTGCCCGCGTGGAACCTGAATTCGTGGTGCACCCCGTGCTTCGCACAGCCGTACAACCGGCGCACAGCACCGAAGACGCCCGGGCCGGGGAGCGCACCGAATCATGGATCCACATAGGACTACCCGCACACTGTTCGGACGCGCAGGCGCAGGTGATCGCGGACGACGTCGCCGGAATCCTCGACCGTATCGCGCGTGCCTTCCGCGATTCCGTGCCCCTGCGGGACCTCGTCGACGAGGCGCGCGAGCAACTGGACTCGAACGGCTACGCCGAAGAAGCTGACTTTCTCCGGTGGTGCAGCGCCGGAAACTTCAGTGTCATCGGTGGTGCGCGAACTGTCGACAGTGACGAGCCGTACGCCATCGGCGTGCTCCCCGATCCAACCGGCTCTTCGGATTCGAAAGCGGCGCCCCTCGCGATTGCAGTGGTGTACCTCCGGCAAGGGTTCGGTGGATCCGAATACGCCACCGAGATCGACGTGTCCGTCGGCGACCGTGCGTACCGATTCGTCGGGTTCTTCACCGCGACCGGTATCGTCGCCGACGTCAGGCGAACCCCGCTCGTGCGAGGACGCGTCGCAGACATCTTCGAGGCCTCAGGATCCACCGTCGATTCGTTTGTCGGACAATCGATGCTGGCAGTGATTCAGTCGATTCCGGTCACAGTGCTCCTGGCGGCCGAGCCGGCCCGAATCGCGGACGCGCTGGACGAACTCACTTCCGTGGACGGCCGCACATCGATCCATCTGTTCTTGCAACCGGTGGGAAGTTCCCCGGTGACAGGGCGAGATCAAGAGTTGTCGGCTTTGCTCTTCGTTCCGCGCGAGAAATTCAGTACGACGATCAGAACAACGGCCGAGTCGGTACTCGCCGACGCACTCGGTGCCCACAATATCGAGTTCTCCAGTCGAGTCTCGGAATCCCCCTTGGCCGTCGTACATTTCACGGCCACAGTCGGCGGCGGCGCGAACTTCGCGTCGGCGCGACAAGCACGGGAGATTCGGGACCTCGTCGTCGACGCGTGCCTGACGTGGGACGAACGATTCGTTCTGGATGCTTCGCACTACGACGAGCGGCGCAGGCGTGCTCGGTTCGCCGAGCGCGTTCCGGTGGCATACAAGCAGGATTTCGACGCTGTCCGAGCCGCCGAGGACATGGCGGTGTTCGAGGGCCTCGCGCCCGGAGAAGTAAGTCCACGGTTGGCCCGTTCTGTCGACGGACCGGGTACTCACCGTCTCGGGCTGTACGTCTCGGGTGATCCGCTCTCGCTGGGCGAGGTGCTGCCCGTATTGCAGAGCCTGGGCGTCGAAGTGGTCGACGAGCGTCCGTACGAGATCGCACCGGCGGGAACCGAACAGTCCAGGATCTACGAGTTCACGCTCGACTATCCGACTGCTCCGGTCGAAGGCTTCGACAACTTTGCCGCGCGATTCGCGGCGACGTTTGCCGCGGTTCGAAACGGTGACGCCGAGCCGGACTCGTTCAACGAATTGGTCGCGATCGCGGGACTCGGCTGGAAACAGGTAGTGGTGCTGCGGGCATACGCGGAGTTCTTGCAGCAAGCGGGATTTCCTTACAGCACCGGTCGCGTCGCCGAGGTACTTGCCGATCATCCCGAGATCGCCGGCAGATTGTGCGAATTGTTCGAGAGCCGTTTCGATCCTGACGTCGTCGACGGAGATCGAGGTGCACGTGCAGCAGCGGACGTGGAAACGGCCGTGGCGCAGGTGCAAGGACTCGACGCCGATCGGATCCTGCGCGCGTTGTCCGAACTGGTCCGTAACACGTTGCGTACCAACTATTTCGTGTATCCCACTCAATCGCTCGGCGCGCTCTCGTTGAAGTTCGATTCGGAGAAGCTGTCCGTATTGCCTTTCCCTCGACCGAAGTTCGAGATATTCGTGTACTCACCCGATGTAGCAGGTGTGCACCTTCGTTTCGGTACGGTGGCTCGCGGCGGCTTGCGCTGGTCGGATCGGAAAGAGGACTTTCGCACCGAGGTACTGGGATTGGTGAAGGCGCAGGCAGTCAAGAACGCGGTCATCGTGCCTGTCGGAGCGAAGGGCGGATTTGTCGTCAAACGCCCACCGGTTCCAGGGCTGGGCGCAGACGCAGACCGAGAAGCTGCGTTGGCGGCCGGGATCGATTGCTACCGATCCTTCATTCGCGGACTACTCGATCTGACCGACAACGTCGACAAGCAGAGCGGGGCCGTTGTCGCGGCGCGGCGGGTCGTTCGCCACGACGGGGACGACACGTATCTTGTTGTCGCCGCGGACAAGGGAACTGCGAAGTTCTCCGACATCGCGAACGAGGTTGCCGCGGAGTACGGATTCTGGCTCGGCGACGCCTTCGCGTCCGGCGGGTCGGTCGGCTACGACCACAAAGCCATGGGTATCACGGCGAAGGGCGCCTGGGAAAGTGTCAAGCGGCACTTCCGTGAGCTCGGCGTCGATACCCAGCACGATGACTTCACCGCGGTGGGGATCGGAGACATGAGTGGCGACGTCTTCGGCAACGGTATGTTGTGCAGCAAGCACATTCGCCTGATCGCGGCGTTCGATCATCGGCACGTGTTCGTCGATCCGAACCCGTCGCCTGAGCGCTCGTACGACGAGCGATCACGTCTCTTTGCGCTCCCCCGATCCTCGTGGGCCGACTACGACCCGACCTTGATCAGTGCCGGCGGCGGAGTGTGGGAACGCTCGGCGAAGCGCGTTCCGATCAGTGACGAGATACGAGAGGCGCTGGGCCTCGAGGACGACGTCACCGAACTGACTCCACCGCAACTGGTTCGGGCGATTTTGCGGTCCCCGGCAGATCTGTTGTGGAACGGCGGCATCGGAACGTACGTCAAGGCCTCCGGTGAGTCCGACCTCGAAGTCGGTGACAAGAGCAACGACGCCGTTCGGGTGAACGGCAACGAAGTGCGTGCCCGAGTGATCGGTGAAGGAGGCAATCTCGGCCTCACCCAGGCCGGACGGATCGAATACGCACGCGGCGGTGGACGGATCAACACAGACGCCCTCGACAATTCGGCCGGAGTCGATTGTTCCGACCACGAGGTGAACATCAAGATCCTTCTCGACTCCCTGATCAGCTCAGGCGTCGTCACGGACTCACGTCGTGACGCACTACTCGAATCGCTGACCGACCAGGTCGCAGAACTCGTTCTCGCAGACAACCGTTCGCAGAACGAACTGATGGGTACCACGCGGGCGGATGCGGGGGCGATGATCGGTGTGCACGGCAGAGTGATTTCCAACCTCGAATCGCGCGGGATCGTCGACCGTGTCATCGAAGGGTTTCCGACCAAGAAGCAGTTCGCCGCGGCCGAGAAGTCGGGAACGGGGCTGACGTCGCCGGAACTCGCCACACTGATGGCCCACGTCAAGCTCGATCTGAAATCCACGCTGTTGGCGGGAAGCTCGATCGACAACCAGATCTACCGCCAGGTGCTGGCGAACTATTTTCCGGAGGGCGTTCGAGTTGCAGGGGGTGACGCCCTCGACCGGCACCCACTTCGTCGCGAGATCGTCGCGACAGTGCTGACGAACAACGTCATCGATCGAGGCGGCATCACCTATGCGTATCGGCTCGGTGAAGAAGTCGGCGCTGATCCGGAAGACGCAGTACGTGCCTTCACTGTGGTCTCCGAGGTGTTCGGACTGTGGGGGTTGTGGCACGACATCAGCGAAGCCTCGATCTCGACCGCAGTGTCCGACGAGTTGATCCTGCTCACCAGGCGACTGCTCGACCGGGCGTCACGGTGGATGCTGACACGTCGTCCGCAACCGCTGGCCGTCGGGGCCGAGATCAGCAGATTCGGTGATCGCATCGCGGAGGCGTCGGCAGAGCTCGATGGCTGGCTGGTAGGCGCAGATCAGCGGAACCTGGCTGCGCGAACGGTCCTCATCACGGACAAAGGCGCGCCGGAGAACCTGGTCAGACGAGTGGAGATATTGCTCGATCAGTTCGGACTGCTCGACGTGGTGGAGATCGCGGACCTCGCCGATCGGACGATCTCGGAGACCGGCGAACTCTATTTCCGGCTCGGTGAGCATGTTGGGCTCGTCCCGATGCTCAATCGAGTGTCGGCATTGAGCAAGGACGGAAAATGGAACGCGTTGGCGAGGTTGTCGTTGCGGGACGAGTTGTACTCGACGGTGCGGGCCCTGACCCTCGACGTCTTGGCCGACGC
Source organism: Rhodococcus sp. MEB032 (assembly GCF_030208925.1). Lineage (NCBI taxonomy): Bacteria > Bacillati > Actinomycetota > Actinomycetes > Mycobacteriales > Nocardiaceae > Rhodococcus > Rhodococcus sp. MEB032. The sequence continues at coordinate 536,931 of NZ_JARVSY010000010.1, read as the reverse complement.
GGAAGCGGGTGACACGACAGCGGAAAAACTCTCGAGGTGGGAAGAAAGGAATGCGTCGAGAATCGAGAGGTCCACTCTCGCGCTCGCAGAGATCGAGGCGTCCGGGCAACACGATCTTGCTGCGCTTTCGGTTGCGACGAGCCAATTGCGGCGCATGGTGGGTTAGGTCCGGCGCGGACGCTCGCGGATGGATCGGAAAGGTGCACGAGGCGGATAGACTTCGGAGGCCGAACGGGAGAACCGACTCGGTGGTTTTCGACGAACGGGTGGTGGCGATGGCGATTGCCGAAGTGGACGCAGAACTCGCCGTGCTGTTCAACGAGGCAGGCGGCGAGTCCGCCCCTGCCTACGAACGGGTCAAGAACCTCGTGGTCTCGCAGATCAACTCGGGTCGGTGGACCGAAGGCGATCAGCTGCCTTCGGAGAATCAACTGGTCAGTGCGCTGGGGTTGTCACGAATGACGATCAATCGAGCGCTTCGCGAACTCACCAGCGACGGTCTGATCGTGCGGATGATGGGGGTCGGTACTTTTGTCGCCGCCACGAAGACCGCGTCCCCGCTGTTCGAAGTCAAGAACATCGCCGACGAGATTCAGCGCCGCGGCCACCGTCATCGAACCGAGGTCGTCTTCGTTCGTGAGGAAGAAACCGACCACGGGCAGACGTTCCTTCGTGAATCGGTGGGCAAACGGGTGTTCCATTCGCTGATGGTGCACTTCGAGGACGAAACTCCGATTCAGGTGGAAGACCGATTCGTGAATCCGAACGAGGCGCCCGACTATCTGCGCCAGGACTTCACCGCGATCACCCCCAACAACTACTTGAGTGACGTTGCGCCTCTGGTTCGCGGCGAGCATGTCGTGGAAGCGGTGTTGGGTAGCCCGGACGAATGCGAGCTGTTACGCATCGATCGCGGGGAACCGTGCCTGCTGATTCGCCGCCGCACCTGGTCGGCTAACGGATTGGTCAGCGCGGCGCGCTTGATCCATCCGGGTTCACGCAATCGCTTGGAAGGAACCTTCGAGCGCTGATCGTTTCGAATGGCGAATCCTGAACACTCGCTCGTCCGATTGCACCATTTTCGGGGCCGACTTCGGTGCAATCGACCAGGACGTGACTGCGAGCACACTGAGATCATGGGTGGACGGTTATTGCTTCCGCAACCTCACTTCCCGACGAGTGAGACCTGAGCGGATCCCAGCAACGCCGTCTACGCCGCTCGCTTCCATGATCGAAGGAGTTCGACCTGTGACCGACTTGCCCAAGGACCTACTTGTCGCCCCGAAGTGGCAGGAACGCCTCGACGAACTGGCAGCCAAGCATTCGGTACCGGGCGCGCAGGTCGGTGTGATCGCGCTGGGCGAAGACGGCGCGGCGGACATCCGTGTCATCACCACCGGAGTGACGAGCCTGAACACGCGCGTCGACGTCGACGCAGACACCCTGTTCCAGTACGGATCCGCGAGCAAGATCTGGACGACGACGCTGATCATGCAGCTCGTCGACGAGGGCAAGCTGACGCTGGACACCCTGGTGGTGGAGGTGCTTCCGGAGTTCACGATCGCGGATCCTTCCAACACGAAGGAAATCACGATCCGCCAGTTGCTCACGCACACAAGCGGTATCGACGGAGACCTGTTCAACGACACCGGTGACGGTGACGACTGCGTCGAGAAGTACGTCGACGAACTCGCGACCGCGATCAGCGTCACCGAGCCCGGCGGGCATCTGAGTTACAGCAACGCGGGTTTTGCCGTTGCCGGCCGCATCGTCGAGGTCCTTCGTGAGATGACGTGGGACGAGGCGTTGGTCGAATATCTCTGGAAGCCACTCGGATTGACGCACATCATCACCAAGGCCAAGGACGCGCCGCTGTTCCGCACGGCCGTCGGCCACGTGGCCAACCCGGATCGGACGTCGCCGGACAAGGTGATTCCGACCAAGCAGTGGCTGCTTCCGCGCGGTATCGGTCCGGCCGGGATCATCACCGGATCGGTCAGCTCGCTCCTGACCTTCGGTGCTGCACACATGCGTGACGGACTCGCATTGACGGGTGAACGCATTCTGTCCGAAGAATCCGCGCGCCTGATGCGCACTCCGCAATTCGACCTGACCGCGGTCTCGAGCGTCGATCAGGCCTGGGGTCTCGGCTGGATCCTGTCCGACTGGGGTGGCGTGACGTCCGCGCAGCACGGTGGTGCGACGATCGGCCAGATCACTCGTTTTCACACCTTCCCCGAGCTCGGTCTCGCCATGGCCGTGGTGACCAACTCGCGTGGCGGCGGCGCCCTGGCCCACGACATCGAGAAGGAGATCGCCCAGGAGCTCGATCTCGTTCTGCCGGAGCCGAAGTCCGAGCCGAATGCGGAAGACATCGACCTGTCGCACATTCTCGGAACCTATGAATCGACAACCGTGCGAATCGAACTCACGCGTGGCGAGGACGGCGGATTCCAGGTGCAGAACTTCGCCAAGGTCGAGATCGACGGCGAGCCGCCGGCTCCGCCCACCAAGGTCGTACCTCTGTCCGCCTCCAGGTTCTCGATCAGTAACGAGAGCGCTTCGGGTGAGATGGCTCATCTCACGATCGATGGCGAGCAATATCTGTACATGACAAGGCTTTTCAAGAAGATTTCCGACTAGTCGCGGCGATTCTCTCCGCTGAATGAAATCTCGGGCAGGTCGAAGGCGATGAGGGCCCTCGACCTGCCCGCACTACTTTTCGAGGAAAACTCATGATGAAACCTCTCGCTCCTTTTCCGGACGTGAATCACCCCGCGGCACTCGATGCTTACGGCCTTGCGCCGGTCATCGACGGTCACAACGATCTGGCCTGGACGGCTCGCGAAACTGCCGCATACTCGGTGGAGAATCTCGAGAAGGATTCCATCTTCCAAACCGACATCGACAAACTCGGTCGCGGCGGCGTCGGTGCGCAGTTCTGGTCGGTCTACACCCCGTGTGACCGGACGGAGCCAGAGGCGGTTCAGTACACACTCGAACAGATCGACTACGTGTACCGGATGATCGAGCGATATCCGGATACTTTCGAATTCGCGCGTACAGGTGACGACGTGCGTCGCATCTGGAGCGAGGGCAAGGTCGCGTCCTTGTTGGGCGCGGAGGGCGGTCACAGCATCGGCAGCTCGCTCGGTGTCCTGAGAATGATGGCGCGCCTTGGTCTTCGGTACATGACGCTGACGCACAACGACAACACCGGGTGGGCGGACTCCGCGACGGACACTCGAGTACACGGCGGGCTGACCGACTTCGGTCGCGAGATCGTGCGCGAAATGAATCGGCTCGGCGTACTCGTCGACCTGTCGCACGTCTCGGTGGAAACGATGAGAGATGCCATCGAGACGTCGTCGGCGCCGGTGATTTTCAGCCATTCGTCGTGCTCTCAGCTATGCGGTCACCCCCGTAATGTTCCCGACGACGTCATGCGACTGCTCGCGGACAACGGCGGGGTCATCATGATCGCCTTTGTACCCATGTTCCTTTCTGCCGAGTACAACGAGTGGTTCAAAGGCGGGCGAGTCGGCCCACGACCGGCGATGACAGTGGACCATCTCGCCGACCACGTCGAGCATGCCCGAGACGTCGCGGGCATCGACCACATCGGTTTGGGCAGTGACTACGATGGGTTCGACGACTTTCCGGACGGTATGCAGGACGTATCCGGTTTCGCGGTGTTGATAGACCGTCTGGCGGAACGCGGTTGGTCCGCGGAGGACTTGGCAAAGCTGATGGGCAACAACATGTTGCGTGTGCTCGACGAGACCAGTGCGGCCTCGATGTCGAGCCTTTCCTAGCCGTATCGACGCCCGAGAAGATGAGGATGAGAATGAAGAAGATTCGTACCGTTGCACTGAAGCTGGTTGCTTCGGTGTCCGTAGTTCTGGTTGTGCTGGTATCGATAGCGCTCGTATTCAATGTCGGCTCCAGCAAAGCGAGCGTTCCGGCTGGGGAGACGGGCAACCAGTTCGTGTCCGTCGACGGAAAGAACATGAGCTACTCGATCCGCGGCAACGGCGATCAGACCATAGTGCTGTTACCCGGGTTCGGAACGTCCGCACCGATTCTCGACTTCACACCGCTTGTCAATGAGCTCGCACCCGACTACCGCGTCGTCACGATCGAGCCCTTCGGTTACGGCTACAGTGATGGAACGGACAAGGACCGCACGACTGCGAACATCGTCGAAGAGATTCATACGGCAGTACAGTCGCTGGGAATTGACGAATACATCCTCATGGGGCACTCGATCACTGGTCTCTATGCGCTGGACTACACCGCGAAGTACCGTGACGAGGTCACCGCATTCGTGGGTATCGACAGCAGTGTTCCAGGGCAGCCGAACATGGATACCAAATTCCCGATCGACGCACTCCGAGTTGGAAGGCAATTGGGCTTGGCGGAATTGCTGTCCAAGGTCGTCGGTGGTGAAGCCTCGGACGAGTACCTCGATCCCGCCGCAAAGGACGAGATGCGACAGTTGACTGCGAAGAACAACTTCAGCGATACCTATCTCAACGAGATGGATCATCTTTCGAGTAACTTTGCTGAAGCAATCGGCAAGACGTTCCCAGCCGATCTTCCGATTCTGTTGTTCGCCGTGAACAATTCAGAAGTTCAGGGCTGGACAGAGCTGCACGAGGGGCAGGCAGCCTCCGTCGATCACGGAGAAGTGATCTTGCTGGACGGAGACCACTACCTGCACCACACCAGGTCGAAGGAAATCGCCGAGAACCTCGGAAGGTTCTTGGGTGAGCTGAACTGAATCCGGGAGGACGTTAAAGTTGGAGGCGGGGCCATCGAGTCGAGATGGTCCCGCTTCTTTCTTCTCCACTGATCGTTCGGAGGCATTGTGGCGCAGACCTGGTCACGCGAAGAACTGGTGAGCGAGCTGGACTCGGCGTATTCGAAACTCGAAGCGTTACTCGACGGCGTCGCCGAGGCCGATGCGTTCGACGCCGTTGCCGTCGATGCGTGGACGGTGCACGACGTACTCGCTGTGCGTGTCTGGTGGGCAGAGGCCGTCGCAGAGTGGATAGGTGCCGGGCTGCGAGACGAGGCTCCGCAGACGCCGGCGGCGGGTTACAAGTGGACGCAAACACCCGCACTGAACCAGTCGGTTGTCGACGCGAGCATCGACATTCCGGCTCAGGAGCTTCGTGACCGCTTGGGAGCCGCTGTTGCGATGTTGCGCAACTACATCGAGACCCTTGACGACGATCAACTGCTGTCGGTCGGGGTTTTCTCGTGGACCCGGACGTGGCCGGTCTCGAGGTGGATCGCCGTCAACACGATCACCCAATACGCGTCGTTGTCGAAAATGATTAGGCGAGTGCTGAAGTCGAACAATCAGCCCTGAAGTCGATGCATCCGCCATACGTCCGGTCCGTCGGGGAGCGAGGTCTGGCCGACGATCGTGAAACCGAACCGTTGGTACAGCGGTAGATTTCGTTCGGTCGACGTATCGAGCCAGCAATTCTGTTCGGTTCGATCCAGTTCCGCCAAAGCATGTTTCAGTAGCGCAGAACCCAATCCGGTTCCGCGTGAGCGCGGCGTCGTACCGATCGTTGCCAACGACCACGCGTTGTCGGGGACGGGAAGCGCAGACAGTTGTTCGTCAGCCTGAAGAACGCGCTCGAACCGATCTCCGTGCAGTTCGACGATCTTCTCGACGGTCGCTTCATCAGGCTCTGGAGCGTCCGGCGGCAGGACTGCGATGACGCCGTTGCCGGAATCGTCTATGTAGGAACGCCCGAACGGTAGTGCCAGGTGTTCGAGGTAGATCCGTTGCAGAGTCGCGACGCGTTCCACGTGGGAGTCTTCGGCGACGCACCAGTTCGTCCAGGGATAGTCGGCAAACGCCTCGCCGAGAACCTCGGCGGCACGGTCGAGGTCGTCGATGGACAGCGGTCGAACAGAATTCTGCATAGTGCCACTTCAGCACAGTGAGGTCTTCCGTCGCCACTCGATTTCGGCGGTGTAGCAGGTGCGCGGGCCGTGGTCACGTACTTGTGAGTTCATTCAAGAAAGTTGGACGAGGCTGTCGATCCTGCGTTGACTGGTAGTGATCGGGCAATCGCCGAGCTGTCAACTCCGGGCACGTGAGATCCGGGTATGGCGATTCTCCGCGAAAGGAACAGATATGAACAGGCTCGAAAGCAAGAGTGTAGTGATCACAGGCGCCGCCAGTGGAATCGGGCGTGCAGCAGCACAACTCATGGCGGCAGAGGGCGCCAAGGTGTTGGTCGCCGACCTCGATCCTGCGCGTGCAGAGGAAGCGGCGGTGGCGATTCGCGAGACCGGTGGCAATGCACTGGGTTTCGGCGTCGATGTCATGAACGAGGACTCTCTGGCAGCGATGATCGAAAAGGCGGTCGCCGAATTCGGCGGCATCAACGTCCTGTGTAATCACGTGGGCGGTAGTAACCCGCGCAAGGATCTCGACCTGCTCCGGATGGACTTGGACGAGTGGGATCGCGTGATGTCGCTCAACGTCCGCAGCACTGTCGTCGCTTCACGACTTGCCATTCCGCACATGAACAGTGCCGGTGGAGGATCGATCGTCAACACGGCCTCGGTAGGTGGATTGATCGGGGATTCCCTGCAGTCTGCCTACGGATCCGCCAAAGCGGCAGTCATTCGTCTGACGCAGTACATCGCAGTCCAGTACGGAGCAAACGGTGTTCGGTGCAATGCCGTAGCGCCGGGCGCGATCATGACACCCGCTCTCGTGGACAACATCCCCGCTGATGTCATCGACGGCATGAAGCAGGCAAACGCCCTGCCTTACCTCGGCGAACCCGAAGACATCGCGCATGCCATGGTCTACTTGGCTTCGGACGAATCTCGCTACATTACGGGGCAGACCCTGGTGGTCGACGGCGGACTCACCAGCAAGAGTCCGCTCGCGACCGGCCGTTCGTCGATGTTGAGCTGAATCAGCTCCGCCAACCGCTGGGGCCGGCGCCCAGAACCTCGATGGATCCCTGACTGGCGTGTGAATGCTTGGTGCGGTGCGTCATTCGCCACTTTCCGTCGATCCGCGCCCATGAGTCGTGGTAGTCGCCGAGGGTGAAGAAGTTCAGGTGAGCCTTGCTCCCGGTGCCCACATGCATGTCGCTGACATAGGAGCGGCTGGTGGCGAGATCGCCGACCACCTCGACCAGCACGTTACCGATCAGATGTTGGGTGGGACCGCACTCGTCGAGGAACGAGCGGATGGACGCCACTACCTCGGCGGGTCCGCGCAGAGTTCCGGTGCCCAATTCTGCCGTAGCGTCCGGCGTCATGATCCGGTGGAGTTCATCCCACGCTCGCGCATCCATGGCTCGGGCGAACTCGAAGATGGAGCGGGTGATCTCGCGTTCGTCGAGAAGAGTGGTGATGTCGATGCTCATGCTGTGCGCCTTTCTTAACGTCGGGGGGTTAATAAAGGCGCACAGCAGATGTCAGCGGTTGAGCAGCTTGCGCATCGCTTCGGCAGCACCCTTGACCATCTTGTCTCGGGGGAAGCCACTGCGCTTCTTGGCGCCTTCGTAGTTTCCTGCAGCCACCCAGATCGGGCCGTCGGCAAGGTGTTCGAGACCTTCACGTGCAACATCTTCGGGCTCTGCGACGTTCATGCCCGGGATGTCGAAGTTCAGTCCCGCGCGAATCATAGCGGGTGTGCGAGTGACACCGAGAATGAACTCGACGACGTGAACGCCGTACGGCTGGAGTTCGAGCCACAGGCTTTCGGCGAAGATGCGCCCGAATGCCTTGGACGCCGCGTAGATGCTCTGGTGCTCGGAGCCCATGAATCCGGCCAGCGAACCGAGCAGCATGATGCCGCCGCGTCCGCGATCCTTCATCAATCCGCCGAAGTGGTGCGAGAGTTCGAGCTGCTTGTTGATGTTCAGCTCGATGACTCCGGCAAATCCCGTCAGATCACCGGTCACGAACTCGTGGCCGTAGCTGTTGGCGCCGGCGTTGAAGATGAGCAGGCCGACCTCGACGTCGTCGGTGACCGCCTTGATCTGATCGAGTGCGTCCGGAACGAGCAGATCCAATGCGAGAGTGCGTACTTCGACGCCGTTGGCGCGTGCCTTGGCTGCGGTCTCCTCGAGCGGGCCCGGCTTGCGGGCGATGAGAACGAGGTTGATGCCGATCTTGCTGAGCTCGTCGGCGAACCCTGCGCCGACACCTTCTGAACCGCCGGCGATGACTGCCCACGGGCCGTAGTACTGAGGATCGATCATTACTACCTTCTTCGAAAGATGTTGGCTTGACTAGTGAAACGGAGTCGGTACGGGTTCGCTGTCGTCGACGATCGGCTGAGGCACCGGCTCGTCGTTGAGGATCTCGAGTTCGCCCGCTGTTGCAGCGTTCACGATGGACGCGATCAAGGCGCCGCACTGCTTGCGAGGGGCACCGGGTCGTCCCTCTCGCTGCCCGAATTCACGGTCGTCGGCGATTTCGAGGCACTGGGCGCGGGCCTGGTCACTCCACTGAACGGTGGTGTGTTCCCAACTGTTCTTCTGGACCAGGACCTGAGCCTTGCACTCAGCGCACTGAAGAGGCTGCATCTTCGTCTGCCCTCTTTGCAGCGAGGTTGTCTTCGACTTCCTTCTGCCAGGCTGCGACGGGTCGCGCGGTGTCGAGTTCGAATTCGAAGCGCTCGGTCATCTCGGGAGCGATGTCCGCGACATCGACGTAGAACTGTTCGTACCAGCGACGGAGCTGGTAGACCGGGCCGTCTTCTTCGCACAGGAGCGGGTTCTCGATGCGAGTCTTGTTCTTCCAGATCTCGACGTCCTGCTCGAAGCCCTTGGCGATGAACGTGCCGAAGTTCGCGGCCATCGCGTCGGCGGCTTCACCCTGGAAGCGATCCGACTTCTTGACGATGATGCCGTACTGGAGCACGAACTTGTCCGCACTGACCGGGTAGTGGCAGTTGATGAGCACAGAGTCGACGTTGTAGTCCTCGTACTCGTAGGTCAGGTCGTCGACCATGAAGGAGGGGCCGAAGTACGTCGCAACCGAGTTGCTGCCGACCATCTTCGGGGTGCCAGCTGCGTGGGGACGCATGTCCGAGCGAGCGACGCCGCGCATGTACTGCGTTGCGGCGTGGCCTTCGAAGACGTTCTTGAAGTACGTCGGGAAGGAGTAGTGCACGTAGAAGAAGTGCGCCATGTCGACGATGTTGTCGACGATTTCGCGGCAGTTGGTGTCGACGGTCGTGGTGTACCAGACCCAGTCGCTCCACTCGTCGCTGAGCGCGCCTTCGATGCGGGGGATAGCCACGTCGTCGGTCGGCGGGTTGCCCTCGGGGTCATGCCAGACGAAGAGCATGCCGTCCTGGTCGAGGGTCTGCCAGGCGCGCGTCTTGGCCAGCGGGGGGACGCGGCGTGCGTACGGAATCTTCTGGCACTTGCCGTTGCCGCCCCAGCGCCAATCGTGGAACGGACAGGCAATGGCGTCGCCCTTGATGGTGCCCTGGCTCAAGTCGCCACCCATGTGACGGCAGTACGCGTCGAGGATCTTGACGTTGCCTTCACTGTCGGCGAAGACGACCAGTTTGGTGCCGAACGCCTCGATGGAGTGCGGCTGGCCGTCCTTGAAGGACTCCGTGAGTCCAATGCAGTGCCATCCACGCGCAAAGCGTGTAGGCGCGGTTCCAGCTTGGATCTCGCGAACCTCGTCGTTGTCGGACTGAGTGATCGTCACGATGAGTCCCGTCCTTTCCAGGGGCAGTGTCGACGCCCGACGCTAGGGGAGCGTGAATTGCCTCTGGGGTCTCGTCTCACTGGCCGGGACCAGCGGCGAGCGCGAGGATCCGGCGGCTGATCCCGGCCTCCGGGACTTCCGATCACCGGAACGCGTGACCGACATATCGTGACGGGGCAGCCGTTATGTCTATCTGCCGATCCGCTCCCTCACGGTTCGGTGCGAGGAGTGTCTCCCATGGTCAACAAGGTTCTGAGTTCAGTCCGTGATCTGCTTCCGAAGATCGCGGCCCGCGCTCAGAAGGTCGACGATTCGCGCAAGATCTCCGAACGGACCATCCGGGAGCTGTCCGAAGCCGGCGTCTTCTCCATGCTGGCGCCGAAAAGATACGGAGGTGCCGAAAGCGACCCGGTTCAGTTCTACGAAGTGGTCCGGGCCATCTCGGCTGCCTGCGGCTCGACCGGTTGGGTCGCGTCGGTGGTGGGGGTGCACCCGTGGCATCTTGCACTTTTCGACGACCGAGCGCAGGCCGACGTGTGGGGAGAGGATCAGACGACGCTCATTTCGTCCGCCTATGCGCCGGTCGGTCGACTGACGGCGGTGGACGGAGGCTACGAGCTATCGGGCCAGTGGGGTTTCTCCTCCGGTTGCGACCACGCGAGTTGGGCGTTGCTGGGAGCGATGGTGGTCGGCATGGATGGTCGTCCCGTCGATTTCATGACGGTGTTGGTGCCGCGCACCGATTACGAAATCCGTGACGTGTGGGATGTCGTGGGTATGCGGGGCACCGCGAGCAACGAGATCGTGGTCGACAAGGCCTTCGTTCCCGAGCACCGATTGAAGCGCAACTACGAGACCGCACAACTGCGTGGTCCTGGCCAAGCGGTCAATCCTGGCCCGCTGTACAAACTTCCGTTTGGGAGCATCTTCACCTCGACGGTTGCCGCTCCGTGTGTGGGCATCGTCGCCGGTTGTTACGAGGGGTACCTGGACGTGATGCGTGAGCGCGTCCGTCTGAGTTTGGGTGGTGGACGGTTCAGTGAGGATCAGTTCGCTCAGGTCGCCGTCGCACGTGCGTCGTCGGAGATCGATGCTGCGATTCTGCAGATGGATCGCAATATCCGGGAGATGTACGAACTTGCTGTGGCCGGTCAGGAGCTCCCACTCTCGATGAGGCTGCGTGCGCGTCGTGATCAGGTTCGTGCGACGGAACGCTCGGTGGAAGCGATCGACATGCTTTTCAAGACGGCAGGCGGAAACTCCCTCTCTCGCGGAAACCCGATCGAGCGTGCGTGGCGTGACGTTCATGCGGGCAGCGTTCACGTTGCCAACGAACCCGAGCGCGCGTTGGCGCTCTACGGCCGGGCGGCGTTCGGACTGCCGGTGGAGGACAACCTGATCTGACGGGTTGGCGCGTCACCGGGTGGGGTATTTGCCTTTGGATGAGGGAAGTACCGGCTCTGACCATCGGCTCGATCGTCGACATGGCGGGTGTCGCGCGCGCGAAGGTGATGCCGGCCGGCCGAACCGGTGTCTTCGAGAAAGCCGGTGCGGGAGTCTCACCGAGCTGGAACGTCTTCTGTAGCGACGATCGGATTGCCTTCACCGATTCCTTTTCCGTCGTGGGTGATCTCCGGTTGCGTATCGACCGCTCCGACCTCCGTGATCTCGGAGGGGGCGTGTCGTGGGCGCCGGCGACGTTGCACGAGCAAGACGGTGCGACGGCTGCCGTGTGTACTCGGTCCGCACTCACTGCCGTCGTGGCGCGGCTTGCCGCCGACGGACTGGAAGCTCGGGTGGGTCACGAGATCGAGTTCACTCTTTTCGGTGATGCGTGCAACGGAGCGTGGTCGGCGTACGGGTTAGGTGCAGTCCTGCGCCGCGAGGACTTCCTCAAGGACCTTCTGCGCAATGCCGAACGCGCACAACTTCATATCGAGCAAGTTCATGCAGAGTACGGACCGGAACAATTCGAGATCTCCATCGCTCCGGCAACTCCTGTTCAGGCTGCCGACCTGGTGATACTGGCCCGGATCTTGATCAGCCGCACTGCCAGAGCCCATGGATTGGCGGCCTCGTTTTCACCGATACCTACGGTCGGAGGTGCAGGGAACGGTGCACACCAGCACTTTTCGTTGAACTCAGGTGGGCGGCCCGTCTTCTCCGGTGGCGGGCAGGAGTACGGGATGACCGACAAAGGATCATCAGCTTTGGGTGGAATCCTCTCTCACCTCACGGAATTCACGGCCGTCTTTGCGTCCTCACCGCTCTCCGGGGTCAGGCTGCGACCGGACAATTGGTCGGGGGCCTACGTCTGTTGGGGGCTCGAGAACCGGGAAGCGGCACTGAGGTTCTGCGCCGAGTCACCGTCGAATCCACACGGCGCCAACGCCGAAGTGAAAATCGTCGATCCATCGGCCAACCCGTATCTGGCGACCGCTGCGATACTTGGCCTTTCGCATATCGGTATCGGCAATGCCTCGCCATTGCCGCCGGAAATTGTGGTGAACCCGTCGACTCTCACGGAGGCGGAACGTGATGAGCGCGGGGTGACCCGAGTCCCCACCGATCTGCGCGAGATAGTGCAGAAGTTCAACTCCTCCTCGGTGGCGAAGGAAATCTTCGGGGAGTCGATCATCGAAGCGATGGTGTCGGTGAAGGGAGTTGAGCGCGAGACTTTCTCCCAGATGGACGAGGCGACAACCGTCGAGCGGCTTCGATATACCTGGAGCTGAAAGGGTTGACGCGCAAGATGTCGAGTCCTATGTTTAAGCTATTCCTTAATTAAGGAGTTGCTTATATGGACGAGCGAAGTGGCCGACTCGATGCAGTGTTCAGCGCATTGGCCGACCCGACGAGGCGTGAAATGCTCTCTCGCCTCACTGATGGTTCGATGACCGTCGGTGAGTTGGCCGAGCCGTTCGAAATGAGTCGACCCGCCATCTCTCAGCATCTGAAGGTGCTCGAGCGAGCCGGTCTCATCGAACGAACCGCCACCGCGCAATGGCGCACGTGCACCCTTCGCACAGAGGGTCTCGACGACGCCAGCGCCTGGGTCGACGAACACCGGCGAGGCTGGAACGAACGCTTCGACCTCCTCGACGAGCGTCTACGTGAGCTGAAGCAACGTCGACCGAAGAAGGAGAAGGACAATGATTGACCGGAATGCCGATGCCACTGCAGAATTCACCATCACCCGGATCTTCGACGCGCCGCGCGACCTTGTCTGGCAAGCATGGACCGACCCCGACGAGGCGGCGCGGTGGTGGCATCCGAAGGGTGTCAGCAGTCCTCGGGAGTACGTCACGATCGACCCCCGGGTTGGCGGAACGTACCGCTACCTGATGATCAACGACGAGAACGGAGCCGAGTACCCCACCGGCGGAACCTATCTCGAGGTCGACGAGCCGAAGAGGCTGGTCTTCACCTGGGGAAATCCGAGTGATCCGGTGGATGCCGCACCTCGGATAACGGTCACGCTCGCAGAACGGGGTGACAAAACCGAGATGACCTTCCACCTGGTAGGAATTCCGGGATTCAAGGGTGACGGGAATGTGTACGACGGATGGGAATCCGCTTTCGACGTGTTGGACGAAGTTCGCGCCGGCGACTAGTCGGGAATCGGACACCGCGACAGCGGTGCCGGTGATTGAATGGGGCTGATAGTCCATTCGTCACCGACGCAGGAGAGCCTGATGGCACCAGAAGTTGCGGTAGTTCTCGAGGGATACACCTACTTCGAATGCCCGCGCTGGCACGAGAACCGGATCTGGGTATCGGACTTCTACACCTACCAGGTGATTTCGGCCTGCGAGGACGGGACAGACATACGCGTCGAGGCGGAGGTTCCAGGGCAGCCGTCCGGGCTGGGGTGGCTTCCGGACGGCAGATTACTGGTCGTCTCCATGCGGGACCAGAAGATTCTGCGGCGAGAATCCGATGGCGAGTTGGTGGTGCACGCAGACTTGTCCGGGTACGTCAGTGCCAACGTCAACGACATGCTGGTCGACGCACAGGGACGAGCGTACGTGGGCAACTTCGGGTTCGATCTGATGAACCTGGCCCCCGTCGAGACGGCAGATCTCCTCCGCGTCGACCCGGACGGATCGGTGCACGTCGTCGCGCGAGATCTCCACTTCCCCAACGGAATGGCTCTGACGTCGACCGGAGATCTGCTCGTGGACGAAACGCTGGGAAATCGAATCAGTGTGTTTGCCGTCCAGGCCGACGGCTCTCTGGGTGAACGCCGCGACTGGGCGTCGTTCGGGCCGGTGCCTGGTGGACCCGAGATGGAGACCACCCTCGCTCAGATCGTCGTTGCGGCGGACGGGTGTTGTATCGACGGAGACGATTCGATGTGGGTGGCCGATGCCCTCGGAAGCCGTGTTCTTCATGTGGGCGCCAGCGGGGAGATAGTCGACGAAATTGCCTTCGACAGCGGTGTCTTCGCTTGCGGACTCGGCGGTTCCGACGGTCGTACCCTGTTCGTTTGTGCCGCCCCGGATTTCAATGAACACGCTCGCAAGGTGGCTACCGAAGGAAAGCTGCTGTCGATTCGCCTGGAGCCTTTGAGCTGATATGGAATTGGTGACCTCGCTACCTGCCGACACTCCGCTGCGGCAGGTAGCTCAGCACGTCCGACGCATCGAGAACCTTGGTTTCGACACGGTGCACATCTCCGAAACCATTCGTGATCCGTTTGCGGTGGCGGCCCTGGCCGTCGAGCACAGCAGTACTCTCACTGTCCGGACGTCGATGGTTGTCGCGTTTGCGCGCAGTCCCATGGTGACGGCTTTGGCTGCCTGGGATCTTGCGGGTTTCTCGGGTGGGCGATTTCAACTGGGGCTTGCGACGCAGGTGCGTGGGAACATCGTTGGGCGGTACTCGATGCCGTGGACGGATCCTGTTGCGCAACTGCGTGATTACGTCAGCGCTGTACGCGAGATCTTCCGAGTGTTTCAGGAGGGCGGTGAACTCGACCATGCGGGAACGCACTATACCTTCGACCGGCTGCAGCCCTACTTCAATCCGGGGCCGCTCGATGTTCCGGCTCCGGAGATCTGGACCGGGGGAGTGAACTCTCGCATGTGCTCACTGGCGGGAGCCGTCGCCGACGGTTTTGTTTCTCACCCCACCAGCTCCCATCCGAAGGTGCTCGCGGAGAGGATCATTCCATCGTTGACGGCAGGAGGAAGGAAGCCGCGACTGATTGCCGTTCCGAAGATGATCACCGGCAAAGATCCTGCCGCGATACTTGCTCAACGAGAAGCGGTGCGCAGTGAACTTGCCTTTCTCTACTCCACTCCGACGTACCGAGTCGCGCTGGAGGTCCTCGGATTATCCGAGGTCGGGGAAGAACTGACAGTGATGGCGCGGGCAGGTGATTGGGCTCGACTACCTGCCGTCCTCACCGACGATGTTCTCGACAGGCTGGTCAGGCAATGCACCTACGCCGAACTCCCCGAGGTGCTGAGTTCGAAATACGCGAGTCTCTGCGACGGCATTGCACTGGCGGTGCCGGCGAATCCCGCCGACGACCGCGTCTTCGCAGCGATGTGTGAGGAGATTCGAGCCGCCGCAGCGTCTGCCCCGTGACGTCCAGTCGGCGCGAACTACACTCTCGACATGGGGCGCGTCTACGAAGGCATCGATGAAAAGCTCACCACGTGGTTGCAGGCTCAACCGCTGTTCGTCGTTGCCACCGCACCGTTGTCTGCTGACGGGTTGGTCAATTGCTCACCCAAAGGGGGAGTCGGATCGTTTGTGGTGCTGACATCCACCCGGGTGGCGTACCTCGACCTCACCGGCAGCGGCGTGGAAACCATCGCGCACGTGCGCGAGAACTCCCGAATAACACTGATGTTCATGGCGTTTGAAGGCCCGCCGAAGATCGTACGACTGCACGGTCACGGACACGTTCTGCTTGCAGGGTCGGAACCGTTCAACGAGCTTGTCGGTAGGTTCCCCGAGCATCCGGGGCTGCGGTCAATCGTCGTGGTCGATCTGACGCGCATTTCGGATTCGTGCGGATACGCAGTACCGCTGATGGACTACCAATCCGATCGTGACGTGCTCGACCGCGTGGCGGAGAAGAAGGGGCCGGAGCGGCTCATCGCCTATCGCGCCGAGAAGAACGCGAAGAGTGTGGACGGGTTGCCCGGTATCGACCTGGAGTGATATAAATTCGCGTCGCCGTGCGAAAGAGTGTGGGGCAGGTGATTCTGACATTGCCTGCCCCACGTCCTCGTTGTGCTGGTTACTTCGCCATGTCCTGGGCTGCTCGGTACGAGAAGACCATGGCCGTGCCGAGCGGAACGCCAGGACCGGGGTAGAAGCGGCCGCTCAGTGACGCGCTCGTATTGCCGGCGGCGTACAGGCCGCCGATGGCGCTGCCGTCGGCACGCAGGACTCGACCGTTGACGTCGGTGACCAATCCGCCCTTGGTGCCGAGGTCACTGAGGACGATGCGGGCCGCGTAGAACGGACCGTTCTCGATCGCCGTCAGTGCAGCATTCGCGCCGCCGTTGGGTGGGCAGAAGAACGCGTCGTACGGGTCTTCGCCGCGATGGAACTCTTCGTCGACTCCCAGCTTTGCGGCATCGTTTAACTTTTCGACAGTGCTGCGCAATGCGTCGGCCGGCAGTCCGGTCTTGGCGGCGAGTTCTTCGAGAGTGTCGGCGGCGACCCAGGTTCCGGCCTCGAGGTGTTTGGCGGGCGCCGTGTTCGGGATGCAGATGGCAGGCAGTCCGCCACCCTCGCGCGAGTCGAAGATCATGAAGGACGGCACTGCAGAACCGTTGTCGTCGTGCGCATCCATGGCCCGGCCGAACTGGTCGTACGGGAGAGACTCGTTGAGGTAACGCTCGCCCGCGTTGTCGACGACGAGTCCGCCGCGAACGCCGACCATGAATGCGGCGCTGCCGTCCGGCTGCTCGACGCCGGGGCAGAACCACGCCTGATCGAGCAAAGCGGTTGCGCCACCGACAGCAATTCCGGCGGAGATCGCGTCACCGGTGTTGGCGCCGAAGGGACCCATACTCCAGATTGCTTTGCCGGGGGTGCCGGCCTGCTCACGCATCTCGGCGTTGCCTTCGATGCCGCCCGCTGCCATCAGCACACCGCGGTTCGCCTTGATTCGCTGGGTTTCGCCGCCGGATTCGACCTCGGCGCCGACAACCCGACCGTCTTCCACGATCAGGGAGGTGAGGATGGATTCGGTACGAAGTTCTGCGTTACCGGTGCTCTGGACTGCGGCCAGCAGTCGGCCGATCAGTGCGCGCCCACCGATCATCGGGCCGGGAGCATGATCCTGACCGGTGCGGTCTTGGTCGAGTTCCGGACGCACCTTGCCGGCGAGGTCACCGATGTCGGCAGGATCGAGATCGAGAGGGTTGATGGAGCGTCCCGTGTCCATCCGGCCTTCGGCCTTGTAGTAGTCGGGGAACGCACGGAACTCGAATTCGATGTGCGGGTTCTGCTCGAGTAGTGCGACGACATCGGGAGCGGTCTCGACATAGGCATCCTGGCGCTCGGACTCGGCGTCGCCGAGCAATGCGCGCAGATAGGTGCGTGCGTTCTCCGTCGAGTCGGGGAGTCCCGCACGTTCCTGTACTTGGGTTCCCGGCAGCCAGATGGATGCGCCCGAGTACGCGGAAGTTCCGCCGAAGCGATCGGTTTTCTCGAGGACGATCGTCGTCAATCCTCGAGCTGCCGCGGTGTATGCGCCGGTCAGCGCGCCGCCGCCGGAGCCGACTACCAACACGTCGCACTCGGTGGTCCAGTCCTGCATCATTGCGTCCTAACTCCAAGAGGGTGGGGTGTCCACGGAATACCGCACGGGGAGAGAAGGCCATGCCAGGTCCCACTGAGCGGGCAATATGCCGAGATGGGTGGTCGAGATGAGAGAATTGGCGAGGTCGTTCGCGACCGGGACACAGAATCGATGATGGGGGCGACGTTGCCGAGAATTGCCGAGGTCAGGGACGCTGCAGAGCCCAGTTCGGACGAGCAGCGGGCGCGCCATGTGCGGATGCTGGAAGCGGCAGCCGAATTGGGGACCGAGAAGGAACTCTCACGGGTACAGATGCACGAGGTCGCCAAGCGGGCGGGCGTGGCCATCGGCACTCTTTATCGCTATTTCCCCTCGAAGACGCACCTCTTCGTCGCTGTGATGGTCGAGCAGATCGACCAGATCGGTGCCAGCTTTGTCAGGCATCAGGTTCAGTCGGACAATCCGCAGGATGCGGTGTACGAGGTATTGGTTCGCGCGACTCGCGGGTTACTGCGTCGGCCGGCTCTCTCGACTGCGATGCTGCAGTCGTCCAGTACCGCCAACGTCGCGACGGTGCCGGACGTGGGAAAGATCGATCGCGGCTTCCGGCAGATCATCCTCGACGCGGCCGGGATCGAGAACCCCACCGAAGAAGACAACACCGGGTTGCGTCTGCTGATGCAGCTGTGGTTCGGGGTCATCCAATCGTGCCTCAACGGTCGAATCTCCATCCCCGATGCGGAGTACGACATCCGCAAGGGATGCGACCTGCTTCTGGTGAATCTCTCACGGCACTGACGTGACTTCGCCCCTCTCTGGGGTGGGTTCGTCATGTTCGCAAAATTGAAATCAATTCTATTTTTGAATCCGCATCGGTTGGGAGTTGATGTCAATCCGGACATTGCCCTGACATCATTAATAGAATAAATTACAGAAAAATAGACGGTGAGCCAGCTCGCCGACCGAAAACTCCACGAAGGAGCGAACATCATGGGTCATGCAGTCATCGTCGAGGCCGCTCGGACACCGATCGGCCGTCGTCGCGGCGCCCTGGCGGGACTGCACCCCGCCGAGATTCTGGGAGCAGCGCAGCTCGGCGTTCTCGAACGGGCAGGCGTCGCACCGGAAGACATCGGACAGATCATCGGCGGCTGTGTCACCCAGGCAGGTGAGCAGTCCAACAACGTCACGCGGCAGGCGTGGCTGCACGCCGGATTGCCGTACAGCACCGCGGCAACCACTATCGATTGCGCCTGTGGATCCGCCCAGCAGGCAGTGCATTTGATTTCCGGCCTGATTTCGTCTGGTCAGATCTCGGCCGGTATCGGCTGCGGCGTCGAGGCTATGAGCCGTGTGTTCCTGGGTCAGGCAAACGCACCGGGAACGGGAAACCCGTACCCGGACGACTGGACCATCGACATGGGTGACCAGTTCACCTCCGCGCAGCGAATTGCCGAGAAGCGTGGGATCACGCGCGCCGACGTCGACGCGTTCGGTCTGGAATCGCAGCGCCGCGCAGCTCAGGCTTGGGCAGAAGGACGCTTCGACCGCGAGATCGTGCCCGTCAAGGCTCCCGTGGTGGACAAGGAAGGCGTGCCTACCGGTGAGATCGCCACTGTCACTCGCGACGGGGGACTGCGTGAGACGACGGCAGAAGCGCTGGCTGGGCTCAAGCCGGTCATCGAAGGCCATATCCACACCGCCGGCAACTCGTCGCAGATCAGTGATGGCGCGGCTGCGGTACTGCTGATGAGCGAAGAGCGCGCACAGGAACTGGGATTGAAGCCCCGCGCGCGGATCGTCGCGTCCGGCATGGTCGGATCCGATCCCTTCTATCACCTGGACGGGCCGATCGAGTCCACCCAGATGGTGCTCGACAAGGCCAAAATGACCTTGGACGACATCGATCTCGTCGAAATCAACGAAGCCTTTGCCTCGGTCGTGCTCTCCTGGGCGCAGGTTCACGGCGCAGACCTGTCCAAGGTCAACGTCAACGGTGGTGCGATCGCGCTCGGACATCCCGTCGGTTCCACGGGCGCTCGTCTGATCACCACTGCGCTGCACGAACTCGAGCGCTCGAACAAGTCGACGGCTCTGGTCACGATGTGCGCCGGTGGCGCTCTCTCGACCGCCACCATTATCGAACGCATCTGACCCGTACTGACACTGTCGAATTGACGAGGTAGACATGACTATTGGATTGAGTGAAGAAGATCGTGACCTCCGCGACTCCGTACGGGGCTGGGCGGCGCGTCACGCAACACCCACCGTCGTCCGTGAAGCCGTCGAGGCGAAGGTCGAAACTCGCCCCCAACTCTGGAACGGGCTTGCCGAGCAGGGGCTTCTCGGACTACACGTAGCCGAGGAATTCGGCGGCGCAGGATACGGATTGGTCGAACTCGCCATCGTCGTCGAGGAACTTGGACGCTCGATGGTTCCCGGACCATTCCTGCCGACGGTAGTGGTCAGCGCTGTTCTCAGCGATGCCGGAGAAACGGACAGACTGCCGACGCTCGTGGATGGCAGCACGCTCGGAGCTGTTGCACTACAGCCGGGTTCGCTGAAGATCACCCGCGACGGCGACAACACCACCCTCAGCGGAACGTCCAGCCTTATTCTCGGCGGCCATGTCGCTGACCTGTTCCTCCTCGCGACGGACAGCGGATTCGTTCTGCTCGGACGTGACCGCCTCGAGGTCACGGACTTGGCCAGCTACGACGTCGTGCGTCGTAACTCCGAGGTCACCGTCGACGGTTTGGTGCTCACCGATTCCGAGATCCTCACCATCGATACCCAGCGTGTACTCGACATTGCCGCAACACTGTTCGCGGCCGAGGCATCAGGCTTGGCCGACTGGGCAGTCACGACGTCGGCCGACTACGCGAAGGTGCGTCAGCAGTTCGGTCGCCCGATCGGCCAGTTCCAGGGTGTCAAGCACAAGGCTGCACGTATGCTCGCGCTTGCCGAGCAGGCACGCGTCTGCGCTTGGGACGCTGCGCGTGCGCTGACTCCCGCCAACGGCGTCGGTGCCGAAGAGGCTTCTCTCGCAGCAGCCGTCGCCGGAGCCACGGCCCTCGAGGCTGGCTTCTCCGTCACGCGTGACTGCATCCAGGTGCTCGGCGGAATCGGCTACACGTGGGAGCACGACGCGCACCTGTACCTGCGCCGCGCGCAGTCCCTGCGAATTCTGCTGGGTTCCACGGCATCCTGGCGTCGTCGCGTTGCCGAGCTGACCATTGCCGGCACCCGTCGCGTGCTCAGCATCGAGTTGCCGCCCGAGGCCGAGGCGGTCCGCGCCGACGTTCGCGCCGAGCTCGGTCCTGCGCTCGAACTCGAAGGTGCCGCGCAGAAGACGTACCTCGCGGAAAAGGGCTACACCGCACCGCACTTCACGGCTCCGTGGGGCAAATCCGCCGATGCCGTCAGCCAGCTGGTCATCGCCGAAGAACTGCGCGCTGCGAAGATCAAGCCGCACGACATGATCATCGGCAACTGGGTCATCCCGACGCTCATCGCGCACGGCAACGAAGAGCAGCTCGCCAAGTTCGTCCCGCCGTCACTGCGCGGGGACATCGTCTGGTGTCAGCTCTTCTCCGAGCCCGGCGCAGGTTCCGACCTCGCCGCGCTGAGTACAAAGGCCACCAAGGTCGACGGTGGCTGGAAGTTGCAGGGCCAGAAGGTGTGGACGTCGATGGCACGCGACGCGCACTGGGGAATCTGCCTCGCGCGCACCGACGCCGACGCCCCCAAGCACAAGGGTCTGTCCTACTTCCTGATCGACATCAAGAACAGCGGCCTCGACATTCGCCCGCTTCGCGAGATCACCGGTGAAGCACTGTTCAACGAAGTCTTCTTCGACGACGTCTTCGTTCCCGACGAGTGCCTGGTCGGCGAGCCAGGCGACGGCTGGAAGCTCGCTCGCACCACGCTGGCCAACGAGCGTGTCTCGCTGTCCAACGACTCGTCGCTCGGATCGGGTGGCGAGGCTCTTCTGAGCCTGGTCGACGGACTGCCCGGTGGCATCGACGACGAGCAGCTGACCGTGCTCGGAAAGGTGCTGTGCGACGCGCAATCCGGTGGTCTGCTCGGTCTGCGCACCACGCTGCGCTCGCTCACCGGCGCGCAGCCGGGTGCCGAATCCTCGGTGGCGAAGCTGATCGGTGTCGAGCACATCCAGCAGGTCTGGGACGTGGCAATGGAGTGGGCCGGACCGAGTTCACTTCTGGGCGAACAGCATCGGATGTCTGCAACCCAGATGTTCTTGAACTCGCAGTGCATGTCCATCGCGGGTGGTACAACCAATGTTCAGCTCAACATCATCGGTGAGCGAATCCTGGGTCTGCCTCGCGACCCTGAACCGGGAAAGTGACCTGCACATGAGCAATCGCACCTTCGTCATCGGCGTCGGCATGACCAAGTTCGAGAAGATCGAGACCCGCGACTGGGAATACCCGGACATGGTGACCGAAGCCGTCTCGAATGCCCTGACCGATGCCGGGATCGGCTACGGCCAGATTCAGCGTGCTGCGGTCGGTTACGTGTTCAACGCGTCGACAGCAGGACAGCGAGCTCTCTACGAGACCGGTCTGACCGGCATTCCGATCTTCAACGTCAACAACAACTGCGCGACCGGCTCGACGGCGCTGATGATGGCGCGCGAGTGGGTCCAGGCCGGACAAGCCGAGTGCGCCTTGGCCGTCGGCTTCGAGAAGATGACCAAAACGGCGTTGACCGGTAACGGTGAGATGCCCAAGGTCACGACCTTGGACTCTCAGCTGAAGATCATGGTCGAGGATTACGGGTTCGCCCGATCGCCGATGACAGCTCAGCTGTTCGGTAACGCTGCCGTCGAGCACATGAAGAAGTACGGCACCACGGTCGAGCAGATCGCAGCGGTGGCGGTCAAGAATCACAAGCATTCGGTGAACAATCCGTACGCACAGTTCCGTGACGAGTACACCCTCGAACAGGTACTCGGCGACAAGATGATTCACGAGCCGCTGACACGTTCGCAGTGCTCGCCGACCTCGGACGGCGCCGGAGCCGCGATCGTCGTGAGCGAGAAGTTCGTGCGTGAGCACGGCCTCGAAGACCGGGCGATCGAAATCGTCGCACAGGCGTTGACCACTGACACCGAGGCAGCGTTCGCCGAGAAGTCGATGATCGACGTGGTCGGCGCGCCGATGACGGCAGCTGCGGCAGAGCAGGTCTTCGCGCAGGCCGGGATCACCATCGATGACGTCGACGTCATCGAACTGCACGACTGCTTCGCGATCAACGAGATCATCACCTACGAGGGCCTGGGGATGTGCGCGGTCGGAGAAGGCGGAAAGCTCGTCGAATCCGGCGCGACCACGTACGGCGGCCAGTGGGTCGTCAACCCGTCGGGTGGTTTGATCTCGAAGGGACACCCGCTGGGCGCGACGGGCTTGGCGCAGTGCGCCGAACTCACGTGGCAGCTCCGCGGGACCGCGGATGCGCGGCAGGTCGAAGGCGCTCGTATTGGCTTGCAACACAACCTCGGACTGGGCGGCGCGTGCGTCGTGACGGTCTACCGAGCCGGAACTTTGGAGAACTGATGGCTATCGATCTCGAGGTGGCGTTGGCCGCCGAACCGACTGTGCGCGAGGCGTCGTGGACCGATCGCGACGTCATGCTCTACCAATTGGGACTCGGGGCAGGGGTGAATGCTCTCGATCCCGCTGAACTGACCTGGGTGTACGAAAAGGGGCTGAAGGTACTCCCGACGTTTGCAATGGTTGCAGGCCAGGGAGTTTCGGCGGGTGTACTGCCCGCACCGTCGATGAGTATGCCGGGAATCGACATCGATCTGCGAAAGATCCTGCACGGTGGGCAGTCGCTGGCACTTCACGCGCCCATCCCGTCGACGGGTGCTGCCCGTATTTCCTCTCGGGTCGCCGATGTCTGGGACAAGGGAAAGGCAGCTGTGATCGTTCTCGAGACGGCGGCCGAGGACCTGGACGGGAATCCGTTATGGACCACCGGAATGCAGATCTGGGCGCGCGGCGAAGGTGGATTCGGCGGCAACGCCGGGCCCGAAGTTGTTGCCGGGGTGCCTGATCGAGCGCCCGACAAGGTACTGACGTCGAGCACGAGTCCCTCACAGGCGCTGGTGTACCGACTCAGTGGAGACATGAACCCGCTGCACGCTGATCCCTCCTTCGCGAAGATGGCGGGCTTCGATGCACCGATTCTGCACGGCCTCGCGTCGTACGGCATCGTCTGCAAGGCCGTGGTAGACGGGATTCTCGACGGAGATCCGACGCGGGTGAAGAACTACTCGGTGCGGTTTGCAGGTTCGCTCTTCCCCGGCGAATCCATCACCACCTCGGTATGGCAGGACGGCAACACACTGACGTTGGCGGCGACGTGCCCCGAACGCGAGAACTCCCCGGTTCTCACGCACGCAACAATGGAGATCAACTGATGGACCTCGGTTCGCACCCCACAGCAGCGACACATCCGGGCGGCACGATTCTGACGTCGCCGCCGCAGGACGCCCCGGTCGACCGGGCCACGGCAGCAGCGCGTCGCGTTGTCGACGCGATGCTGCGCACCGACCGCGGAAACGCCAATTTGGACCGGGTTGCGGAGGAGCTCAACAGCATTGCAGAGCATCTCGAACAGCACTCACCCGAGGTGGCCGAGCGGTTGATCGACATGTGGAACGGTGAGGGCGTGACTCGTCACGACCCCGTGACCGGCCCCGAGAACGCCATTGCGCCGCCGCTCGTACTGGAAGGGCTCGCTGACGGGTCGGTGCAGGGAGTGGTCACGTTGACGCTGCCGTACCAGGGCCCTCCCGGCCATGTGCACGGCGGTGTTTCGGCGCTGCTGCTCGATCACGTTCTCGGCGTCGCGAACGCCTGGGGTGGAACTTCCGGCATGACAGCACAATTGAGCACTCGGTACCATCGCCCGACTCCGCTGTTCGAGCCCCTCACGATCAGCGGCAAATTCCTGTCCAAGGACGGCCGCAAGATTCACACCGTCGGTGAGATCAAAACTGCGGACGGCGAATTGTGTGTGTCGGTAGAGGGACTGTTCATCGACAAGACCGTGCCGCGCCCCAGGTAGGGGCTTCGCCCCCGTGCGCCTTTTTGGTAGTGGGAACTACCAAAAAGGCGCACAGGGGTTCTGACGAAGGAGGGCCCAGTGGGCAAGCTCGACGGACGTGTAGCAGTGGTCACCGGTGCCGGTATGGGCATCGGGCGCGGAGTGGCGGGCGCGTTCGCGCGTGAAGGCGCGTCGGTGTTGGTTGCCGAGATCGACGAGGCAGCGGGCCTCGAAACCACCCAGTGGTTGCGGGACGAATGGGGCGCGGAGGCGGAATTCGTCCGGACCGACGTCACTGACAAAGCTCAGGTTGTTGCCATGGTCGACAAGTCCGTCGAGCGGTTCGGACGCCTCGACATCCTGGTCAACAATGCTTGGCGGACTTTCGGTTTCGCTCGGCTCGAGAAGATGACCGACGAGCAATTGCGCGGCGGTTTCGACATGGCAGTGATGGCGGCATTCTGGGCGATGCAGGCTGCCCTGCCGGAACTGGAGCGACACGGCACGGGCCGCGTGATCAACATGTGCAGCCTCAACGGCGTGAATGCTCACATGTACTCGGTGCAGTACAACGCGGCGAAGGAAGCATTGCGAACCCTGACTCGCACTGCTGCCCGCGAGTGGGCTCCCAAGCAGGTGAACTGCAACGTCATCTGTCCCGGTGCGCAGAGTGCGGCGTACAAGCGTGTCGCCGAAGCCAATCCGGAGAACGTGGCAGTGATGGCCGCACAGAACCCGATGGGGCGGATCGGCGATCCCCTCGACGACATCGGCCCCGTTGCGGCCTTCCTGGCAAGTGACGACAGCCGTTACGTCACCGGCAACACCCTCTTCGTCGACGGTGGTGGGCACATCAACGGCGTGCAGTGGGCGCCGACCGTCGACTGATCGACGGCGACTCGGCCGGTGTATCCGGCGTCTATTTGGCCGTGAACCCGGCGTCGACCGGCAACGCGATACCTGTGACGTATCGAGCCTGATCCGAAACCAGCCAGGCTATCGCGTTGCTGACGTCGGCAGCTTCGATCAACTCGACATTCAAGAGGTTGCCCACGTCGGCTCCGCTCGATGTCGGGGAGTCCGCAAACAGCTTCGCGACCGCGTCGTTGACGACCATCGGTGTATTCGCGCCAGTCGGGTGCACGGAGTTGACACGAATATTGTGGGGAGCAAGCCAGTGCGACCACGTGCGCCCAAGCCCCACGATGGCGTGTTTACTCGCGCAGTAGCCGTCGGATCCGCCGGTGCCGTCACCTCCACGACCGACAAGTCCCAGAGTTGATCCGGTAAGGACTATTGCGCCACCTGTACCTTGTTCGATCATCGCGGGCGCTGCGGCCTGGACGGTATTCCAGACGCCGAATAGGTTGACCTCCATCTGGTCGCGGAAGGCGCGAGCATCGTCGATATCCGGGGACATCATGCCGATACCGGCGTTGGCCAGGACGATGTCGACGCTGCCCAGCTCCGCAATTCCTTCGGATACCGCAGTTCGCAGTGCGGACAGATCGCGAACATCCACTTCTCGCGCGACGATACTTCGTCCCAGGTTCTCGACCGCTGCTGTTGTCTGCCGCAAATCGTCGGCGGTTCCCATCGGGTAGGCCACCGATTCGATCTGACGGCAGATGTCGAGCGCAATGATGTTCGCGCCCTCCTGCGCCAATCGCACGGCGTGGCTCCTGCCCTGACCTCGGGCGGCCCCGGTGATCAGTGCGGTTTTGCCTTCCAACTGTCCGGGCATGCGTGCTCCGTCCGTCGTGAATCATGACTACTCGGTCATGAGTACTGACCCGAGGGGACGGCGAAATTCGTCGCCGGCGACGTAGTCTGAGTTCAGTTACAGCGGGAACTCGCTTCGGAAGAGAAGAGGCTCGGGATGTCCGATTGGGTGAAGAAGGTCGAAGCTGAAGCCAAAGGGCTCCTCGCCGAGGCGGAAGAAGAGCTGACCGTCCTTGAAGGTGTCGACACCATAGATCCGCTTGCCGACGACGATCCGGCACCAGAAGACGGCACCAAGCCGACGTCAGACTGACCCTGCGACCCGTCGGCGCGCCTCGACACCGCTCGGTATCTCAGAACGGTGGCGGGTCGTCCCCGTAGTCGTTGGGTTCTCGGCGGGCTCGCGGTGATTTCCGCCGCTTGTATTGAACGTGCTCCTCTGCTCGTTTCTGTATCCGTCGGCGCTGGCGATTGCGTTCACTCTGGATACGGGCAGCTTTGTTCTCCGCCTGGGTCCGCCGATTTCGACCGCCCTGGGGCGGTGTCGGTTCGTGCGATCCAGCCATCAATCCTGCGGGTCGCGTTCGGTAACAATGCCCGGTCGGCGACGTCAGCGACATGGTCCGATCCTCGTTCGACGTGAACCGCCACCGGTCGGAATGCTTGAGGCGATGATGGTTGCGGCAGAACGCACTCATATTCGACGCGACCGTTTTACCGCCGCATTCGGGGTCGCCGTGATGGAACGGTTCATTGTGGTCCAGATCGGAATTCCAGGCCGGGACATCACAATGCAGCCATTGGCAGCTGCCCGCGATGATCCGTAACCAGGTATCGAGAACGGCGCCCGGCCGGTAGACGCGCGCCGAAGCAGGCACCGGCTCTGCGACGTCATCAGCAGGTGCTCGGACGTTTCGAATTACGGCGCCACGGGCGATATCGCGAGCATGCTCAGCGCTGATCACCCCGTACCCGTCGAGGTGGGCGGGCTCGCCGCCACCGTGCAGAGTGGAATCAGTCATCACGACGTGAACCACGGGCCGACGAACGACAACACCACCGCTACGATCCTGCGGGCAATCAGCTCGGCCACAGTTGCACGGCAAGAATTGTGATCCGTTGGTCAACTCGAAGAGCGCGTCGGCTCGTCGCTGCTCGTACGTTCGAGAGTCGTTTCGGCATACCGACACTGCCAACTCGCGTAGTCGGCCGTCGAATGCCCGAGCCTGCTCTGCCGGAACGCTTCCCAAGATCTTTGCCATCCCGTCCTCGGCAGCGCTGACTCCGACGAACCGATCGGTGAGAGCACGGCGTCGGCGTTCTCGCATACCTTCCGGGTCCACCATCGCCACGATCCGATCGATCGCCGCTGTCAGTCGTCTTCCCGTCAAGCCCGTTCCGCCTGCTACTGGTGGGGCGAGAACCTGCTCGAGCAGTAGTCGTTCCACCTCGTCGATCAATTCGTCTTTCACGTTCGCGGTCGCGGAATCGATCAAACCAACTCGGTACAGATCCAACTCGCCACGCGCCATCGCCGCGCGAGTGCGATGCAGACGAGTCTTTAACGAGAACCCCAACCCGATCAGCTTGCCGGCAGCCGCGCGACCCATCGTCAGTGACGCACCGACTTCCGACTCCGCCAACTCGTGTGCGGTCGACGACCACGCACCACTGGCGACGTGCTCCGAGCTTCGCCGCGAAAAGAACTCGGCAATCACAGCGAGCTTGCGTTCGACCAGCATCGCCTCGCATGCATGCAGATCGGTCATGAGATCAACCAGCGCACAATCAGTTTCGGTACCGGTCAGCTGTGCTGAGATACCGAAGAGCTCTGTTGTCGGGTTGAACATGCACCCATTATATTCGAATGTGTGTTCGATGTGAACTGAATTCTCAAATCAGTCGGAATAGTCCGAATCGGCCGAAATGCTTATTGTGCTTGCGTTTTGGATCCTGTTCATTCGAAACTCGAACATGATCGTCGTGCCACTGTGTAAGTATCGGCTTGTGGCAGACAACGCGAACGCGGTGAAACTCAGTGAACAGTCGCTTGTGCTCTTCATGGACTATGGACAGTTTTACATATACGGCGACGACGACGGTTTCGGGAGGGAAACGGACCTGCTCGAACTCGCGATGGCTTCGCGCCCTGCGTACAGTGACGGCACAGTTGTGATTGTCCTGAGCCCGCACCAGAACAACTTCAACATGCATACAACGGTCGAAGTCTGGTCCTCCCGACCCACATCCGATCGCGAGAAATGGCAGCAGGTCAGTGAGTCGTTTCTGACGGTTGGTCCGCAGGGGTCAATCAGCTTTGATTCACCTCCGGGTGGGGAGTTCATTGTCTGTGATGTACCCGAGGGGTCATATCTGGTCGAGATTGCCGGCCGCGGTTTTGTAAACTACGGCTGGCCCGGATCGACGGAACCCGGAGATGTTTGGCGGGTGCGTATGTGGCCTGCAGGTGGTGACGAGGTGCGGCCATCGCTGCAGTGGGACATGCCGGGATATGGCGTTCCTGTGGACGAACCGATACCTGAACCGATTCCTCGTCCACAACGGGACATCGAGTCGAAATGGATAACGATTTACGGCGAGAACGGCGAGCCGTCCAGGGTTGTGCAAATCAGTGACCTCCGCGCCGAAGCTGCTGAACGAGAGCGGCAGGAGTGGGGAGGAGATCCGATGCCTGAACTCGAACGATTCCAGTCCGGCAAAGAACTAGCTCGTATGGACCGACCACTTGCCGAAGCGGTCGTCCGCATGAACGTCGCGACTCTTCGTCGACTCGCGTTTTGGGCCGCTGTGCAGGCGTATGAGCATGCGGGATTAGCCGACAGGGATTGGGTTCGTCCGGCCCTCAACGCTATGCATGTGGGACAACAACTTCCGGAACCCTTCGGAAATCGCACAACGGCATTCGAGCACCTACACGAGGAGGAATTCGGTGCGGGGACCGACAATGTGGAGTTGGAAGTCAAGATCGAGATAGTGGACCATTCGTCGCAACCGGAGTCCAATCCGTTCGATCACGGGAATATTCATGTCCCGTCCTACGCTCTCAATGCGATTTTCGACGCGATCGAATCGGACCCGTTGACCGCAGCGGTCAATGCATTGGGAACGGCAGCAGTCACGTTCGGGAAGGATATCCGCATGTTGTTCGCGAGAGCGCGAGTTGAATTCGACCTCGCAGACTGAACCCCAAATTATTCAAGGGACCTTCGTAGTGCGGTGAGCGGATCCGAGGCATCTCGACGCCCACGCGGACCAGGCCCTTCGGGGTTGACGAAGCGGCCCTCGTCCGAGCGAGTCCACTCGCGTACGGCCCATCTCTCCTTGATCGCCCAACGGCCGTCGCGCCGCTCCATGTGGTCGATGAACCGCGCACCACTGGTGAAGTTGATCATTCCGATGTCTTCGGGCCCGCCCCAGTGTGTGGACATCGAATATGCCTCGCTGATCGCGTGGTCGCCGTGCAGTTCGACCAGGTGGTTGCCGATGTGGTGCATCGTGCCGCCGATCGCGGAGAGTTTTGTTGTGGCCCAGGCGATGTACTCGTCGATGGTGCCGTCGAATCCGGTGTGATGGTCGATCGCGTCCGGGTGGTAGGCGCTGCGGACGAGATCGAAGTCGAGGCGATCGATGCCGCGGCAGTACGTCAGAACCACCTCACGAATTGCCTGCTTGTCGATGAGATCCTGCAGTGCCTGGTCCATGTCACGCCTCCTTGATGCTGGTCATCCAGTCGAGTAATTCCGGTAGTTCTTCGGCAGCGCAATCGAATACGGCAGGCCGAAGCACCACGGCAGACGCGCCGCGGTCGGACCAGTCCAGGACCTTGTCAGCGGTTGCCGAGAGGTCGACGGACCGATTGTCGCGCCGAACCGGCGCCGCAGACACTTGCACACGTGCGGTATCCGGCTCGCGGTCGTGGGCTTCGAACGTGTTGCGCAGCAATGTGACACTGTCGGTGAACGTTCCCAGGTCGGTCGGGTTCACGGTCCAACCGTCGGCGACGCGTGCTATGCGGTCGAAGTTCCGCCGGCTTGGTCCGAAACCGAAGAGCACCGGTACGCGATTTTGGATCGGCAGCGGGAGGCTGTGGTAGTTCTCGAAGGCGAAGTCGCGTCCCTTGAAGGTGGCCGGAGCATTGGTCCACAGTTCGCGACACGCTGCGACAGCCTCCTCCATGCGCCCGAATCGCGCGTCGAAAGGCATGTTGGTAGCGGTGTATTCGGCTTCTTGCCAACCGACGCCGAAACCCATGACGGCTCGACCTTCGGACAATGAGTCGAGAGTTGCAACTTGTTTGGCAAGCAGGGCGGCTGGGCGAACAGTGGCGATCAGAACCGATACTCCGAGGCGAGCGCGTTCGGTCACTGCGGCGATCGAGGAAAGAAGTGAAATCGGTTCGTACCAAGGGTGATCCAACGGGAACAAGAAGTTGTATTCGGCTACCCGCTGAGCGTGTGCTTCGGCATTGAACCCGAGATGATCGCCGGTGCAGATCAGATCGATCCCGGCACGGTCAGCACGCGCGGCGAAGTCCAGAACCGGGCGAATCTTGCCGTCGAACAGGGCCTCGAGGCCCAAGATGTTGACGCCGATTTCCACAGTCGTCGTTCCTCTACAGTGCCCGCTTGGCATGCGCGGACATCTCGCCCATGTTGTCCAGACAGAAGAGTCTCGAGCTGAACTGCCACGACCCGTCGACGCAGGTGAAGCGATCGAAGTAGCGCCCCGCCAGAATAGGTTGCAGGGCAAGATCTTCGGTACCTTGGATGACCGTGACGTACGAGAGTGCCGTCGCTGATTCACCGTCGACTGCGATTCGCGTGTTGGTCAGCAGATGTTTGGTTCGTGGAACCGGCGGATCACCGTACATTCGAATGAAGCCGCTGCAGGCTGCGAACACTGCGTCGGCGTCGGACGAAATGAGCGTGATGGCAACCCCGTCCGGCCCGCACTGCCCGTAGTCGGACGAGGCGAACAATGCAGCGACTTCACGCAATCGGCCCTGATCGATCAGATGCGTGTACTCGCATAGCAGGTCACGGATCGCCGACTCGGCGACGATCCGTGACAGCTCCGTGGTCATACGGTGATCTCGCGCCGAACCATCTTGCCGGTTGCATTGCGAGGCAACAGATCGCTGGTGATGCGCCACTTCGACGGCACCTTGAAGTAGGACAGTCGCTCGGCGGCGTAATCACGCAGCTCCGCCTCCGTTGTGGCGGCTCCGGGACGCAGGACAACCACGGCGGACACTTCCTGGCCGAGGTCGGGGTGCGGCATGCCGATGACAGCGCACTCGATCACGTCGGGGTGTTCGTCGAGCGTCTGCTCGATCTCGGTGGGGTAGACGTTCTCGCCGCCACGCAGGATCAGGTCGGAACGACGACCGGTGAGACGGAGACGCCCGTTCTCGATTACGCCGAAATCGCCGGTGCGGAGCCAGCGTCCGGGGGCAATTGCCGACTCGGTCGCCTCGTCGTTCTCCCAGTATCCGAGCATGACGAAGGGGCTGCGTACGCACACTTCACCTTCGATGCCGTCCGGCAGCCATTCGCCGAAGGGATCGCGAATCTCCATC
Organism: Rhodococcus sp. MEB032; assembly: GCF_030208925.1. Taxonomy (NCBI): domain Bacteria; kingdom Bacillati; phylum Actinomycetota; class Actinomycetes; order Mycobacteriales; family Nocardiaceae; genus Rhodococcus; species Rhodococcus sp. MEB032. The sequence goes on along the minus strand of NZ_JARVSY010000010.1, from coordinate 505,039 downwards.
GAGACGGTGATGATCGGACGCCCGAGAGTGCCTGGGAATTCTTCGAGTTCGGCGCCGACGGCGACCGCAATGGCGGTGCTGCATTCGGTGAGGCCGTAGCTGTCGACCAGAGCATTGCGTGCGAACGGCACCTGCTCCTTGAGGCGTTCTTTGAACGCGGGCGACGACGGCGCGGATGCCAGCGAGAATGCAGTCAACGAAGAGACGTCGTACTTGGCGATGTTGCCGTGCTCGAGTAGCCGCGATGCCATCGTGGGGACAGCACCCCAGTTGGTGACACGCTCGCGTTCGACCAACCCGAGCACCTTGTCGACGTCGAAGCCGCCCTCGGTCAGGATGACGGCACTGCCCGTCGCGAGACGGGGAACCACCAGATTGTGCAGGCTGGCGATGTGGAAGAGCGGGGAGGTGAGTAGATAACGCAGTGGGCTCGGCTTGGAAGCGTCGTACTCACGGCCGGTGAATGCGGCGCCGATCGCGTCGCTGTACTTGTGGTAGTCGACGACGGCCATCACGTTGCGGTGCGAATGGAGTGCGCCCTTGGGGCGGCCGCTGGTACCACTGGTGAACAAGATGACGGCAGGGTCGTCCTCGTCGATGTCGGTGCTCGGCACGTCGGAGCCTGCATATTCCGCGATGAGCGCGGGCAGATCCTCTTCCATGGTGAGGACCGTGATGTCTGCCGGCAGTTCGGGGAGGGCGGCGCCGCGCTTGGCGTCCACGACCAGAACCTTCGGACGTGAGAGCTCGATCCCGTGGGTGACCTCGCGCGGAACCCACCAACCGTTGAGACCGACAGCGATCGCGCCGAGCGCCTGCGTCGCGAAGAACGTCATGACCCATTCGGGAGTGTTGGCAGCGAGGATGCCCACACGGTCGCCCTTGCGGACTCCGTACTTGTCCCGCAGAGCAGTTGCCAGCGCGGCAACGGAATCGGCATGCTCGGTGAACGAGATTCGACGATCGCTGGTGACGAGATAGTCGCCGTCGCCCCAGGCGCGAGATGCCGAGATCAGTTCACCGATGGCGTGACCGCGGTTCTTCATCACAGGCATGACGGTGCCGAGAACCTCTTCTTCGACGATCTCGAATGGCCCACCTGGACCGGTGAGGCGTGAGACCGCCTGGTCCAGAAGCAACTGCGGATCTGCGGGGGCAGTCATGGAATGGCCTTTCGTATTGTGGCGCTTTTCACGTCACAAAATCTCACGAGAAAATCATATCTGTGGCGGCGGTTACCACTGAGCGAGACTGGGACCGTTCCGGCTCTGAGGCGTCGATACGTTCGAGTCGTATCGCAGTTGGAGTAATCGACATTCCGATATCGACTAGGACACAGGACACGATGACGAACACCGCCACCGAAGCATCTTCGAATGCAGCTCTTGCAGCTCCTCAGCGCGAGGACGTCGCGCAGATGTTGATCGACCGTCTCGGTGATCAGCACCTGGGTCTGCGGACGCGGACGCAGGACTGGAGCTGGGACGAGGTGGTGCGCGAGAGCGCAGCGCGCGGCTCGCTGGCGAAGTCGCTTCGCGCGCCCGGACCGTTTCACATCGGAGTTCTTCTCGAGAACGATCCGGAGTTCCTGTTCTGGCTCGGCGGCGCGGCCCTGACCGGGGCCACGATCGTCGGCATCAATCCGACCAGGCGTGGAGCTGAACTCGAGGCTGAGGTCCGGTACGTCGACTGCCAGCTGATCGTCACCGACAAAGCAGGCTACGAGAAGCTTGCCGGCCTGGACCTCGGGCTGACCGAAGATCGTTTCGTCCTGGTCGACGACGCGTCGTACCCGGACAGGATTGCAGCACATCACGTCGAGTCGCCTCAGATCGACCTCGGTGTCGACGCGTCGACGCTGTTCTTGCTTCTCTTCACCTCGGGCACCACCGGAATGTCCAAGGCAGTACGGTGCAGCCAGGGGCGTCTGACGCGGTTGGCCTACGCGAACTGCGCCAAGTACGACATCGACCGCGACGACGTCTGCTACTGCTGCATGCCGCTCTTCCACGGCAACGCGTTGATGGCTCTGTGGGCGCCGGCCCTTTCGCAGGGAGCTACGGTCTGCCTCGTTCGTAAGTTCACGGCCTCGGGATTCATGCCGGACGTTCGGTTCTACGGCGCAACATATTTCACCTACGTCGGTAAGGCCTTGGGGTATCTCATGGCGACGCCGGAACTGCCCGACGACATCGAGAACACCCTCACCCACGGCTTCGGGACCGAGGCGTCGCCGGGGGACAAGGCAGAGTTCATCCGTCGTTTCGGTGCACAACTTTTCGAGGGATACGGTTCGAGTGAAGGTGCCGGTTCAGTAGTGCTCGATCCGAACCAACCTGCCGGAGCGCTGGGCCGTCCCGCGAGCGAGAACATCGTCATCGTCGATCCCGATACGCGCGAAGAGCGACCCCGCGCAATTCTCGACGAGCACGGTCACGTGCTGAACCCCGACGAATCCATCGGCGAGATGGTCGACAAGGCCGGATCGAAGAAGTTCGAGGGGTACTACAAGAACGAAGACGCGATCGCCGAGAAGGTTCGCCACGGTTGGTACTGGACAGGCGATCTCGGCTACGTCGACGAGGCCGGCTTCATCTACTTCGCGGGACGCAAGGGCGACTGGATCCGCGTCGACGGTGAGAACACCTCGGCTTTGATGATCGAGCACATCCTGCGTCGGCACCCCAAAGTGATTGCCACGGGTGTCTTCGCGGTACCGGATCCGCGTTCGGGTGATCAGGTCATGGCTGCGATCGAGGTCGCCGATCTCGCCGATTTCGATCCGGTCGAGTTCGCCGACTACCTTGCCGCGCAGGCGGATCTGGGTACCAAGGCAGCGCCACGATTTGTTCGCGTTTCGACCGACCTGCCCGTCACGGGCTCCAACAAGGTACTCAAACGTGAACTTCAAGCCGATCGCTGGCGGACCGACGAACCAGTGTTCCACTGGGTGGGCCGAGGCACTCCCGAATACACGTTGATGACCGAAGCTGACGTGGTGAACCTGGAGAAGGAGTTCGAGACGCACGGCCGCACGCGGTTCCTGTGAGTGAAGTTGCGCTGGTGACCGGCGCTTCCCGGGGGATCGGCCGAGAGTGCGCGCTTGCATTCGCGCGCGCCGGATTCGACGTTGCAATCACTGCTCGCACCGTTCGTGAAGGAGAGGGACGGGCAGCCCCGCGAACGAGGCAAGGCGAGCAAGTGATTCCGGTGCCCGGCAGCCTGGAGACGACGGTTGCCGAGATCGAGTCCTTCGGTGTGCGCGCATTGGCCGTTCCGATGAACCTGCTCGATCTGGCCTCCGTCCGCGGCGCCGGTGAACGGGTGCTGGCGGAGTGGGGACATGTCGACGTGTTGGTGAACAACGCCTACGCGCAGACGGTCGGAAACATGGACCGGGTGCTCGACATCGAGATCGACGACGCTCAGGCGATGGCGATCGGGAATTATCTGCACCAACTCGCTCTGGTCCAGGTGATACTCCCGTCGATGATCAAGAGCGGCAACGGCGTAGTGGTCAATCTGGCATCGGGCTCGGCGACCATGGATCCGCCTGCGCCTCCCGGCGAGGGTGGTTGGGGTCTGTCGTACGCCGCGTCGAAGGCGTCGTTCGGACGTATTGCCGGAGCGATCAACTCCGAGTACCGAGACGCCGGAATCAAAGCGTTCAACCTGAGTCCGGGATTTGTCATCACGGAATCAGGGAAAGCCCGTGGTGGCGCGGACGCAATCGTGGACGCCGGATTTGCGGCCACACCGGCATCCGTACCCGCTGCAGCGGCGGTGTGGCTTGCAACAGATCCCGATGCGGACCGGTACCTCGGTCGCGTCGTGGATGGTCCGAAATTGATGGCGACACTGGAGGAAACGGTATGAAGCTCGGCGTGGTCGTTCCGGTCGAACTGGGTCGAAGCGGAGACCCTGATTGGATTCTGCAATTCGCCCGTGCGGCCGAGTCGCTGGGTTTCGACGAGATCTCGGCAGTGGAGCACTCGGTGGTCATCGCCGACACCGAGAGCGAGTACCCCTATTCTCCGACCGGAAAATCGCATCTTCCCGATGACTGCGACATCCCGGATCCGCTCGAACTGCTTTCGTTCGTGGCGGGTGCCACAACCACTTTGGGCTTGTCCACTGGAGTTCTGGTGCTGCCCAATCACAATCCGGTAGTGCTCGCCAAACGATTGGCGACGCTCGATCGCCTTTCCGGTGGGCGATTGCGCATCTGCCTCGGCCTGGGGTGGATGAAGGAAGAGATCGAGGCGTGCGGCGGTGACTTCGAGCGCCGTGGCAAGGTAGCCGATGAGGCCATCGCGGTGATGCGTTCACTCTGGGCGGGCAAGGAAGCAGTCGATTTCGACGGCGATTACTTCTCGTTCAAGGGTGCGTACAGCTGGCCGAAGCCGCACCGCGAATCCGGAGTTCCGCTCTACATCGGTGGACACAGTCTCGCTGCTGCTCGGCGAGCAGGCCGGTTGGGTGACGGTTTCCAGCCGCTGGGACTGGCCGGTGAAGAACTCGACAAGGCCGTAGCAGCGATGAAAGCTGCTGCGGTGAAGGCAGATCGAGATCCTGCCGACGTCTCGCTGGTACTCGGTGCGACACTGCCCAGGCTCGACGAAGCGAAACTCGACTGGGCACGCGGGTTGGGAGCCGATCGAATCGTGTTGTCCGCGAGTCGTCGTGGCACGTCGCTGGAACTGATCATCGACGAAATGGCCGAATGCTCGAAGCGGCTGGGGCTCGGAGCGTAGTCCTTCGTCTGATCAGGGATGGGCCAGCCCGTTCAGGACCATCGAGCCACGAAGCGCGAGCGATCGGGTGCGTCGATCCGGGAGTCAGTCGAGGGCGGTGGCGTCGGTTGTCGGCGTCTTGGTGCCGGGAGTCGCTTCGATGTCGAGAACGACCTGGCTGTCGGTGGCTTCTTCGGGGAAGACGTACCGACGCATGGCCCACCAGCGGAAGGCCGTCGCCAGCAGGGTCCCGATGATCGATCCGCTGATGAAGTCCGCGAAGTTTTCCATCAACACCGACACCTCGGGTTGACGCAGATGGAACACGTACCGGGAGGTCCAGAGTGGTACCTGGTTGATGGCCAAACCGATACCCGCGACGATGAAGAACAGAGCGGCCTCGTGATGGCGCTGTCGACCACCGCGCTGCGCAAACGACCATTCGCGGTTGAGGACGTAGGACAGAACCGTCGCGATCAGGACCGCAAGGATGTTGGCCGTCACCGGGTGCTGAGGCAGAACCGTCCACTTGATGCCGAAGAACAGCACCGTGGTGACGATGAAGGCGATGCCGCCGACCACCAGGAACTTGAGCATTTCTGCGTGCGGCAGGACGCGCACGAGAACCCGCTCAGGAAGCCTATTGACCATCTTTTCGACAAACGCCATTGTTCGAGGCTAACCCTGAATACGACCGAGGGCACAAATCGTCGATGCCCGTGTCGGCAAGATCATCAGAATCCGTACCCGAGAATTGCGGGCTTCTGCGCGTTGAAAGCGAAGTCGAAATTCACGATCTCCTGCGGATCGGACGCGTGGAGTCGGTGCGCCGCCGCGAAGGTCTTGGCCTGGTGCTCGCCCAGGTACAAGCTGCTCAGGACATCAGAGGGCATCGTGATCGCAGGCACCGCGTCAGTGGCCGTACAGGTGGCCTTGCCGCCCTTGACCTGAAGTGCGAAGGTTCCGCCGGCCTTCAGGAACGGATCTTCGACCTTGATGACTGTGTCCAGGTCAGCAGCATATTCACGAGCCTCGAGAGCCGCGGGAACGTCCATGATGCGCAGCCACAGTCGATCGGAGCGCGTCGTCGTCCGGGCAAGGCGGTAGTCCGTGAGCATCAGCCGGAGTGGATCGGCAGGATGCTGGCGTGTCTCGATCCGGGTGACGAGGTCGAGGCCGCAGATCGTGCGCCACAGCGCCGCGTGCGCATCTTCGGTGATCGTCACGAACTCGTCGATCCGGGCGATGCTGTCGCGGCCCTCGCTCGTGTGCCGGTAAGCGATGTATCCGTCCGCGTGTGTCAGAAAGAACAGTCCGGAGGCGCCGTCACGATCCTCGGACGGGTCGGCGAACATATGGTCCCAGAGCGGTTGCGGACGGACCTGCGCGCCGGGAGTCTGCAGTCGCCAGCGGTCGTAGATCTCGGGAAGAAGCGTCGAGGCAGCTTTGATGTCGACGATGGACACGCCACCATTGTCGGGCACCTCGGGGCGGAATCGCGCGAAGCGGCGATCGAGGGTGATGCCTTCGCTGAAGGTGGCCGGGCCGTATCCGAAGCGGTTGTAGATGCCGGCCTCGCTGGCCGTCAGGGCGGCAAGCGGTGCTCCGGTCGACTCGATGTGGGCATGAAGCGCAGTGAACATCGAGCGTAGGACGCCACGACGACGGTGAGTCGGGGCGACGGATACCCAGGTGATTCCGCGCGTGGGGAGTTGGCGTCCGCCGGGCACGGTGAATTCCATGTCGATTTCGATGGCCACGCCGACGGGTAGGTCACCGTCGACGGCAAGGATGATGTCCTCGGGCTTGTAGAGCGCCTTCGTCAGTTCGCTGACCGCGGGAGACGGGTGAAAACCGAACCCCACCGAGTCGAGTAGTTGGAGAGCCGGCCAGTCACTCTCGGTAGCGGTGCGGATGGTGATCTTGTTTTCGGGGCTCACGTATATCGACTCTGGCATAGATTGCGTGAAGACGCACATGAATATCGGGGCTGACGTTTCCGCACCGGCTCCCAGGGGTACCGCCCGACGGACCAGTCCTGCGGCACGGAGAAAACCGATACGGAGAAACACTGTGGCGATCACCGACATCAAGGAATATGCCCATCTGACCGAGGAAGACGTCGAGGCACTCGGGCGCGAGCTGGATGCCATTCGGCTCGACATCGAGGAGAAGCGCGGCGCGCACGACGCTCGATACATCCAGCGGACGATCGCGTTTCAACGCTCTCTGATGGTGGCCGGCCGCATCGTCTTGTTCGCCAGCAAGAAGAAGCCTGCCTGGATTCTGGGGACTGCGCTCCTGGGGGTCGGCAAGATCATCGAGAACATGGAACTCGGCCACAACATCATCCACGGCCAGTGGGACTGGATGAACGATCCCGAGATTCACTCGAGCAACTGGGAGTGGGACAACACCTGCCCGTCCTCGGGATGGAAGCACTCGCACAACTTCACCCATCACAAGTTCACCAACATCGTCGGACTGGACAACGACGTGGGCTACGGAATCATGCGCGTCACGCGCGATCAAAAGTGGCACGCCGACTACCTCTTTCAACCGATCACGAATTTTGTGCTCGCGACCCTCTTCGAGTGGGGAGTGGCACTGCATCACCTAGAAACGGACAAACTCCGCAAGGGTGAGGTGAAGTGGTCCGAGAAATCGGACATGGCCAAGGACGTCGGTAAGAAGATCGCGCGTCAGGTGGCGAAGGATTACATCCTGTTCCCCGCCCTGACCGGCCCCGCGTGGAAGACCACGTTGACGGCGAACGTCGTTGCGAACCTCATCCGAAACTACTGGAGTTACGCCGTCATCTTCTGCGGGCACTTTCCCGACGGTGCCGAGAAGTTCACGCTCGAGGAATTCGAGAACGAATCGCGCGCTCAGTGGTACCTACGACAGATGCTGGGCTCTGCCAACTTTCATGCCGGTCCCGTCATGGCCTTCATGAGCGGCAACCTCTGCTACCAGATCGAGCATCACTGCTTCCCGGATCTGCCGAGCAATCGGTACTCGGAAATCGCGGTGCCGCTGCGGGACCTGTGTGACAAGTACGACCTCCCGTACACGACCGGGCCGCTGTGGAAGCAGTACGGATTGACTCTGCGCACCATCTGGAAGTTGTCGCTGCCCAACAGGTTTCTCTCGGCTTCCCAGGACGACGCTCCGGAGACGCACTCGGAGTTGAAGTTCCGCATCCGAGGCGGAATCAAGGAAGTGTTCGGCGTCGATCCGCAGACGGGTAAGCGGCGCGGACTGCGAACAGCGATCGCGATGGTCTCGAGCTGATCAGTTACCGCTTGTGCGCCATTGAACGAACCACGAGATCGCCGGTCGACTGGATTGCCTGCACCAGCACGATCAAGATCACGACTGCGACGAACAGCACCGGTGTGTTGAATCGTTGGTAGCCGTACTTGATTGCGAAGTCGCCGAGTCCACCGGCGCCGATGGCACCTGCCATGGCCGAGAAACCGATCAGCATCACCGCCGTCAGGGTTGCTCCTGCTACCAATCCCGGTACGGATTCGGGCAGTAGCACCTTGGTGATGATGTCTTTGTCGGTGGCGCCCATGGACCGCGCTGCCTCGACGCGTCCGGAATCGACTTCACGCAAGGCGTTCTCGACGACGCGCGCAAAGAAGGGCACCGAACCGATGGTCAGCGGGACGATCGCTGCCGTGGCGCCGAGCGCTGTTCCGACGATCGCCCTCGTTGCCGGGATGAGGAGCACCAACAAGATGACGAACGGCAGCGAACGGCCGATGTTCACAACGGTGCCCAGAACCGAATTGAGGACGCGGTTGGGACGGATTCCGTCGGGCGCGCTCGCGTGCAACAGAACACCGAGAGCGATACCGATGATCACGGTGAGCACGAACGAGACACCGACCATGTAGAGCGTGTCGAGTAGGGCTTCCCATGCTTCGCCCAGGGAATCCTGCCAGGACGTCTTGTTCATGAGAACGTCACCTTCACTCCGCGCTGCGAAAGATGTTCTTCGACAGACTTTCTTGTCTCTTCGTTGCTGACGAGTCCCGTGTGTGAAGCGAACTCCACGCGAAGGCGACCGACCTGATGGGATCCGATGTCCTCGATACCGCCGGAGATCACGGTGACGTCGACGTCGAGATCTCGTGAGAGTTGGGAAATCACGGGTGAGGTGGACAGTGAATCGACAAAGGTGAGGAGCGCCGGAATTCCGGTCGTGGACGTTCGTACCGTTCCGGTCGGCAGTAGCGCCTCTCCGAGGGGTGAGTCCGGGTCTGCGACCAGTTCGGTGAGCGTTCCCTCGTCGACGATGCGGCCCTGATCGATCAGCGCAGCGCGATGGCAGATCCGTCGAACCACGTTGAGTTCGTGGGTGATCAGAACAATGGTCACACCGAGTCGTCGATTGAGATCGGCGAGCAGGTCGAGGATCGAATCGGTTGTGTCCGAGTCGAGGGCGCTCGTGGCCTCGTCGCACAGGAGGACGTCGGGTGAAGCCGCCAAGGCTCTCGCGATGCCGACGCGTTGTTTCTGGCCGCCGGACAGTTGCGAGGGGAAGGCGTCACGTCGGTCTTCCAAGCCCACCAACTCGATCAGCTCGTCGACGCGGGCACGTCGATCTGCCCGCGAGTATCCCGCCACTTCGAGGGGGAAGGCGATGTTGGCGGCGACCGAACGGGAATGCAGCAGGTTGAAATGCTGGAACACGACCCCGATCCGCTTGCGTGTGTCGCGCAGTTGCGCTGGACTCAGCGCGGTCAGATCGGTGTCGCCCAACAGAATTCGGCCACTGGTCGGGCGTTCGAGCAGATTGAGGCAGCGCAGCAAAGTCGACTTGCCGGCGCCGCTCTTGCCGATGATGCCGAAGATTTCGCCGTCTTCGATTTTCAGGGATACAGAATCGAGTGCATGCAGAACTTGTGTGCCGCTGCGGTATTCCTTGGAGACCGATTCGATCGAGAAGACCATGACGGGTCTCGATCAGGTAGCGCTGGCCGGAATGACCGAGCCCTGATAGGTCTGCTCGATGAACGTCGCGACGTCGGCGGACGTCAATGCCTCGGCCAACTTCTGTACTCGCGCATCGTTTTCGAGCGAGGTGCGTACGGTCAGGACATTGGCGTACGGGTTGCCCTCGGCCTTCTCGAGCACCAGGGCGTCCTTGGCCGGGTTGAGGCCACCTTCGATTGCGTAGTTGCCGTTGATGATTGCGAGATCGACATTTCCGTCGTCGAGCGTGCGCGGCAGCTGCGGGGGATCGACCTGGGTGAACGTGAGTCCCTTGGGGTTGTCGATGATGTTCTTCTCGCTGATCTGCGTGATGTCGGTGCCGGGGGCGCCCAACTGCTGATCGAGCTTGATCAAACCGGCCTGCTGCAGCAGGTACAGCCCACGGGCGAAGTTCGTCACGTTGTTGGACAAAGCGACCGTTGCGCCCTGGCGCAGGTCGGCCACGTTGGTGACCTTCTTGGAATATGCACCGAGGGGCTCGACGTGGACCTTCGCCACGGCGACCAGGTCGTCGACACCCTTTTCCTTCGACCACGATTCCTGGTACGGCACGTGCTGGAAGAAGTTGGCGTCGGTGTCTCCGGCTTCGAGCACCTCGTTGGCGTCGAGATCGCCGGTGATCTCGCTGACCTCGATCTTGGTGTCACCGAGCAGGCCCTTTTCTTCGACGAACTTCAGGATCTCGGCGTGCGGAACCGAAGAAGCGACGATGCGAAGAGGTGCGTTCTCGTCGGAGGAGTTGTCGCTCGAGCACGCGGCTACGGTTCCGACTGCGACGGCGGCCACTGCGAAGGCAGCGAGGAATCTTCTGGTGCGCGAGCGTGACATGTGAATCTCCAAGACATAGCCGAACGCACGCCGAGATGGCGTGACAGTTGCTGAACGCTAGCCCGGTAAACCTCCCGAGAGGAGATACAGAATCACCGCGATTTTTTCATGTACCTATTGTCCGAGCAGGATGACCGGAACATCCTCGGCAAAATCGACTACCAGTTCGCGACGCGAGAACAGCCAGGTGCCGTCGATCTTTTCGAAGCTGTCCTGGTAACGAATCTCGATCCGGTTGTCCCGGTGGCCCTCGCCCCGCGGATAGATGTGGTGAGCGGAGCAGTAAGCCTCACCGTGTGCGGTGGTGGGGCCGTCGAGGTCGAGGATCTGCTGCTCGACGATGTGCCGGGTCGAGTGCAGATGTGAGACGGCATCGACCACCGAACTGCTGACGACGGAGTTCCCACGTATCTCCGTCGGCGCACCCGTTCCGTTCAGTGCCGGCGGCAAGACGAATGCCACGTCGTCAGTGAAGAGAGCCGCAAGTGCAGTGGTGTTTCGGCGGTCGACGGCCTGTGCGTACCTGGCGGCCAAGTCGGTGAGAGCGACGCGATCCGAGGAGTCCATGCGCATATCTCACCCTATGTGACGCCGCTCATGTTTCGGCTTCCCGCTCATCGAGACACTCACAGCGCCCACCTGGGCATCTGGTTAGCGTCCAGGCCAAGAGTTGCCAGCCATGAATGCCATAGGAGAAACAGCGATGGATCTGAGGGAATCGCCCGAGCAGCAGGAGCTCCGCAAGGAGTTGCGCGCGTACTTCGCGGCGCTGCTGCCGGAAGAGAAGCGTCGCGCGGCCGGCGAGCAAGGTGTGGGCGGCGAGTACTTCCGCGAGATCGTGAAGTTGCTGGGCAAGGACGGTTGGCTCGGTATCGGCTGGCCCAAGGAATTCGGTGGACAGGGACGCTCCATCGAAGAGCAGTTCGTGTTCTTCGACGAGGTTCAGCGCGCAGGTCTGCCGTTTCCCTTCGTGACGGTCAATACCGTCGGACCGACGTTGATGAAGTACGGCACCGAAGAACAGAAGGAACGTTTCCTGCCCGGCATCCTGGCCGGCGACATCGTCTTCGCAATCGGGTACACCGAGCCCGAGGCCGGCACCGACCTCGCGTCACTCAAGACTCGTGCGGTTCTCGACGGTGACGAGTGGATCGTCGACGGCAACAAGATCTTCACCAGTGGCGCCAACACTGCCGACTACGTGTGGCTGGCCTGCCGCACCGAGGCGGATGCCCCCAAGCACAAGGGAATCTCGATCCTGATCGTCCCCACCGAGGATGCAGGCTTCGAGTGGTCACCGATCAACACCGTCGGCGGTTTGATGGTGACGTCCACGTACTACTCCGGCATTCGAGTTCCGTCGAAGGACGTTGTGGGCGAGGTCAACGGCGGCTGGCAGCTCATCACGGCTCAGCTCAACCACGAGCGAATCGGCCTGGCGGCCATCGGTGGTCGCACGTACGGTCTGTGGAACCTGGTCCTGGACTGGGCCAAGGAAAACGGCGCCATCGACATCCCGTGGGTGCAACAGGACTTCGCTCGCACACACGCCAAGCTCGAGGCCATGCGACTGCTGAACTGGAAGATGACGGCAGCCGTCGCACAGGACACGCTCTCCGGAGCCGACGCCGGTGCCACCAAGACGTACGGGACCGAGACTCACGTCGACGTCTACCGCACCCTGCTCGGAATTCTCGGCTCCGCCGGTCGCATCCGCCCCGAGTCTCCGGGCGCTCTGCTTGCCGGTCAGATCGAGCAGATCTCGCGTCAGGGTGTCGTGAACACCTTCGGCGGCGGCGTCAACGAAGTTCTGCGGGACATGGTCGGCACCATCGGCTTGGGACTCGTTCGCGAAAAGAGGGTCAAGTGAGCGGCATTTCGGCGCAACTCGACGCTTTTGTCGGCCAGACGCTTGTTCCCACCACCTGGGGGCCAGACGAGGTCAACATCCCCATGATCCGGCATTGGGCCGAGACCATGGGCGATACCAACCCCGTCTACCTCGACGACGACGCCGCCCGCGCCACCGGTCGTGACGGCGTCGTCGCTCCCGCTCAGATGCTTCAGGTCTGGATCATGCGGACCTTTACCGACAAGATGGCGGGCAACGACCCGTCGCAGGTGTGGACCGATCTGATCGCCACCCTCGACGCAGCCGGCTACAGCTCTGTCGTGGCCACCGATTCCGATCAGGAGTTCTTCGCCGAACTTCGCCCAGGCGATCGCGTTAACTACACCGAGGTCATCGAGTCGATTTCGCCGGAGAAGAAGACCGGCCTCGGTGTCGGACACTTCGTCACGACGCTCAAGACCTACCGCAACGGTGACGATCAGGTTGTCGGCACCCAGCGGTGGCGGACGCTGCGGTTCAAACCTCAGGAATCTGCTGCGCCCGAAGCTCCTCGTGCACTGCGTCCGCGTCCGGCTCTCAACGCGGACAACGCTTTCTGGTTCGAAGCAGCCAAGGAGCACCGTCTGGTGATCCAGCGCTGCACGTCCTGCAAGACGCTGCGTCATCCCACCGGCCCGATGTGCGGGGAGTGCCGGTCACTCGAGTGGGACACGATCAACGCGTCGGGTCGTGGCACGGTGTACAGCTTCGTGGTCAATCACCACCCCAAGATCGACGCGTTCGACTACCCGCTCATCGTTGCGGTAATCGAACTCGAAGAGGGAACCCGATTGATCGCCAACATGGTGGGTATCGCGCCCGAAGATGTCGTGGTCGACATGCCCGTGGAACTTGACTGGATCGACGCCGACCCGGATCTGACGCTTCCCGCGTTCCGGCCGGCCGTACGCGAGGAGCACTGATGGACTTCAATTTCAGCGAAGAGCAGGAAGCAATTCGCGCACTGGCCGACGAGGTCTTCACCAGCAAGGCAACGATCGAGCGCACCAAGGAGATCGAACTCTCCGCTGAGCGCGTCGACCGTGAACTGTGGCGTGAGCTCGCGAGCACCGGGTTGCTCGGTATCGCCCTGCCGGAGGAGTTCGGCGGCGGTGGCCTCGGCTTGTCCGAGCTGTACGCACTGCTCGAACAGCAGGGACGTCACGTTGCGGCCGTGCCGATCTGGGAAACGACCCTTGCAGCATTGGCTGTCAACGAATTCGGCTCTGATTCCCTTCGCGCCGAACTCCTTCCGGGAGTTGCCGACGGCAGTCGATTCCTGACCGTCGGTCTCGAAGAGTTCGGTCCGTACACTGGCGGCGACCCACTGACCACGGCTGAGCAGGACGCCGACGGCAATTGGACTCTGACGGGTGAGAAGGCAGTAGTGCCGATGACTCACGTCGCGAACCTTGCTCTCGTTTCGGCAACCGCTTCCACTGGTACGGCACTGCTGCTGGTCGACCTGAGTGCCGAGGGAGTGACGCTCGAACAGACGCAGTCCACCAGTTGGGAGATCTGTGCCAACGTCACCTTTGCCGGTGCCCCCGCGCAGCTGATCGGTGCGGCTGACGGCACCACGGTTCCGTGGCTGATCGACCGCGTTCAGCTGGCATTGGCCGCAATCCAATGGGGCGTCGGGTCGGGTGCAGTCGCGCAGGCCGTCACGTACCTGAACGGCCGCAAGCAGTTCGGCCGTCCGCTGGCGACCTTCCAGGCCGTCAATCATCAACTCGCTGACTGCTACATCGATCTCGAAGCGATGCGCGTGACACTGTGGCAGGCCGCCTGGCGCATCTCCGAGGGACTGGATCTCGGCACCTCGGTACTGGTCGCCAAGTGGTGGGCTACCGACGGCGGACAGCGCGTCGTGCATCGCACCACGCATGTTCACGGCGGCATGGGCGTCGACACCGACTACCCGGTTCACCGTCACCTGTTGTGGGGCAAGCAGATTGCTGCCACCCTCGGTGGTTCCAGCTCCGATCTGGCGCGTCTGGGTGCGCAGCTCGCATCCGGTGTGGAGGTGCTCGCATGACCGTACTTGCCGGTCGCAGTTACGCAGACGTCGTTGTCGGAGAGGCATTGCCCGAGTTGGCGATCCCGCTGACCCGCACGTTGATCGTCGCCACGGCAATCGCCACTCGCGATTTTCAGGACGTGCACCACGATCCGAGCCTGGCCCAGGAGCGTGGCTCGAAGGATGTCTTCATGAACATCCTCACGAGCAACGGTCTTGTCGGTCGATACGTCACGGACTGGGCCGGATCTGCATCGACCCTGCGCCGCATCGCCATTCGTCTCGGGGCGCCCAACTACCCGGGTGACACCATGACGATGACCGGTGAGGTCGTGTCCAAGGAAGACGGAGTGGTCGTGGTCAAGGTGCAGGGTGCAAACAGCCTCGGCAACCATGCATCCGGCACCGTCGCAGTCGCTTTCAAGGAAGAGGAGAGGCCCTGATGGCGATCAGCCCACTCTCGGGAGCCGCCGCCATCGTCGGCATCGGATCCACCGAGTTCTCCAAGAACTCCGGCCGCACCGAACTGCAGTTGGCGTGTGAGGCCATCGTCGCGGCACTCGCTGACGCCGGTATCGATCCGTCCGAGGTCGACGGTCTGTCCACCTACACGTCGGAGACGAACGGCGAAGCGATCGTGGCTCGCAACTGTGGTCTCGGCGAGCTGAAGTTCTTCTCGCGCATTCACTACGGTGGCGGCGCTGCGTGTGCCACCGTGCAGCAGGCGGCCATGGCAGTTGCGACGGGTGTTGCCGACGTCGTGGTTTGTTACCGCGCCTTCAACGAGCGCTCCGGTGTGCGCTACGGCCTAGGGCAGCACGATCGCCCCATGGACAGCACCGCGGATCGCGCGGCATATGCGTGGATGACTCCGCAGGGATTGTCGACTCCCGCTCAGTGGGTCGCCATGTTCGCCCGCCGCTACATGCACCAGTACGGTGCGACGAGTGAGGACTTCGGACGAGTTGCAGTGGTGGCGCGCAAGCATGCCGCCAACAACCCGGCTGCTTGGTTCTACGAGCGTCCGATCACGCTCGAGGACCATCAGAACTCGCGCTGGATCGCCGAGCCGCTGCACCTGCTCGACTGCTGCCAGGAAACCGACGGTGGCCAGGCATTGGTCATCGTCTCTGCCGAGCGCGCAAAGGATCTGGCCAACAAGCCCGTCGTCATCAAGGGCGCCGCTCAGGGCAGTAGCAAGGATCAGCACATGATGACCAGCTACTACCGGCCCGACATCTCCGGTATCCCGGAGATGGGCCTGGTTGCTCGTCAGTTGTACGGCCAGAGCGGCCTGACCCCTGACGACATCAACGCCGCGATTCTGTACGACCACTTCACTCCGTTGGTGCTTCCCCAGCTCGAAGAACTGGGCTTCTGCAAGCCAGGCGAAGCAAAGGACTTCATCCGCGAAGGCAACCTCGAGATCGGTGGACGCCTGCCGTCCAACACTCACGGTGGTCAGGTCGGCGAGGCGTACCTGCACGGTGTCAACGGAATTGCCGAAGGTGTGCGACTGGTGCGAGGCACGTCGACCAACCAGCCCGAGGGCGTCGAAAACGTATTGGTCACAGCCGGAACAGCAGTACCCACCAGCGGTCTCGTTCTCGGCGCTGTTTGAGAGAGGAAAAGACAGTGACAACTTCGGAAGCTGCGAAGACCGCCGGCGATTGGCGTGGAGCCGATCTCGGGACCCGCACCGTGTCGTACACCGAGCGCGACGCGATCCTGTACGCACTTGCCGTGGGCGCCAAGGCGACCGAGCTGGACCTCGTCTTCGAGGATCAGCTTCGGGTACTGCCGACCTTTGCTCTGACGCTGGCGCAGTGGGCTCCCGACGCTCTGGGTTCGGCGGGCGCCTTCGACACCTCGACGGCACTGCACGGCTCGCAAGAGCTGAAAGTGCTTGCTCCGCTTCCGCGTAGCGGTGACGTGACCTTGAAGGCTTCGGTCGGCGAGGTGTGGGACAAGGGCGCAGCGGCCGTGTTCGAAGTGAAGGTGGAGTGCGAATACTTCGTCGCGACCTGGTCACTTTTTGCCCCCGGTGCCGGTGGATTCGGCGGAGAACGTGGACCCTCACGTCCGGCGGAGCCGACCGGCGAGCCTTCGTTGACCGGTGTGTTGACCACAGCGGAGAACCAGACGGCGATGTACCGGCTCCTGGGCGACAAGCACCACATCCACATCGATCCCGAGGCTGCGGCGCGGATCAACCAGCCGCGTCCGATCATGCACGGCCTGTGCACGTTGGCCGCGAGCACGCTCGAGCTTGCCCGGGTCGCCGGAGTGCATCCGGCGGACCTCGTGAGCCTCGAGGGTCGATTCGCTGCGGCAATCCATCCGGGTGAAGCGCCGTCCATCGTTGCGTGGGGAACTCCCGACGACCTGGCCTTCCAGGTCACCAAGGGTGATCAGGTAGCGATTTCCGGTGCACGAGTGAGCTTCTCCGCTCGCTAGTCCCTCCAGACTCAACTGCGGGGTGCTTGACCCCTCGTCGCGCCCCGCAGTTGTTCACACGAAGAAGCAGCCCCCGAGCGAATCCGCTCAGGGGCTGCTTCGTATTTGTTTCAATCCTGGTGGGTCGCCATGTAGCGAGCCGGGTACTCACCGCCGCCGTGAACGGCGATGTCGGCGCCGTTCACGTACGAGGAGAGCGGGCTCGCCAGGAACAGGCAGGAGTTGGCGATATCGGCCGGCACGGCCATGCGCTCCATCGGAATGGTCCTGGTGACCGCAGCGCCGCCGTCGGCGCCGTAGACCTCGGCGGCAGCCTCGGTACGGATCAGGCCGGTGGTGATGTGGTTGATCCGGACCTTCGGCGCCCATTCGAGGGCCAATGCCTTGGTCAGAACGAGGAGGCCTGCCTTGGCTGCGCTGTACGCCGCGGTTCCGGGCTGCGGGTCGATCGCCGAGACACTGCCGATGTTGATGATGGCACCGCCGTCGTCCTGAGTCTGCATCACTGCATTTGCGGCCTGGGCAACGTTGAAGGGTGCCAACAGGTTCAGGGCCACGATCTTCTCGACGAAGCGGGGTGACACCGTCGCAGCGTCGGCGTCGGGGGAGCCGCCGGCGTTGTTGACCAGGACGTCCAGACGGCCGAAGCGCTCGACGGCATCCTGGACGAGGGCTGCGGCGTCGGCGGGATCGCGGACGTCAGTGGCGCGAAAGGCTGCGCTACGGCCGTCGGCGGTGGGTAGGTTTTCGGGCTCGTTACGGCCACAGACCAGCACGTTCGCACCCGCGGCGAGGAAGGTTTCGGCGATGACGTAGCCGATGCCTTTGGTGCCGCCGGTGACGATCACCGAGCGTCCGCTGAAATCGACGGGGTTGGGCAGTGTCACGGTGGAGCCTTCCTGGTGCGGTGCCGAGCTGAATTGCCGCCCAATGTGATTGACGCGACGTGGTCGCACACCTTAGGGTCAAGCAAGTGCTTGGTTGTTTTGTAGGTCGAGTGTAGACGACAAACAGCGGCAGTCACCAGAATCGACCGGTCCCTCCCGCAAAAGGGACCTCTGCGTCGACGGACATTGGAGTAGTCACATGGGCAAGCTCGAAGGCAAAGTCGCACTCATCACCGGTGCGGGTCAGGGAATCGGGCAGGGGATTGCCCTGGCCTTGGCCAAAGAGGGCGCCGTGATCGCCGTTGCCGGCCGCACCGAATCCAAGTTGCACACCACGTGCGGACTACTGGCTGACATCGGTGCGCGCGGTGAGGCGGTGGTCTGCGACGTCAGCAAGAAGGACGACATCACCGACGCCGTGGACCGTACCGTCGAACTGTTCGGCGGAATCGACATCCTGGTCAACAACGCCAACGACTGCAAGCCCGGCCCACTCTTGAGCGTGCTCGACGAAGACTTCGAGCGTTCCTTCGCGACGGGGCCGCTCGCCACCCTGCGCATGATGCAGGCGTCGTACCCCCACATGAACAGTCGTGGCGGTGGCGTCATCATCAACATGGTCACCTCGGCGGCGGTGCGCTGGGATGCCAGTAACTACGGCGCTTACGGTTCCATCAAAGAAGGCATGCGCTCGTTGACCCGCGCTGCCGCCTGCGAATGGGGCAAGGACAACATTCGCGTTCTCAATGTTGCCCCGCACGCCAAGACTCCCGCGTTGCAGTGGTGGATGGAAAAGAATCCCGAAGAGGCAGCGGCATTTGTCGCAGGTATTCCGCTGGGACGCGTCGGAGACCCCGAGACCGACATCGGTCGTGCCGTCGTCTTCCTCGTCAGCGAAGACGCCGGGTACCTCACGGGTGCCACGATCCCGCTCGACGGCGGCCAGTCGCGCTGGGGCTGACCGCCATCGACCCGATCAGGTCATCACGGCGCCGCCGTCGACGGCAATCGTCTGGCCGGTGACGTTGCGAGCCTTGTCACTGAGCAAGAAGGCGACCATCTCGGCGATGTCTCCGGGCGTCTGAGCTCGACCCATCGGAACCATCTGTGCGACAAAAATCGAAGACGTCAGCATCGGAAACATCTGTGAGCGAGGGATCGCGTCGACGCAGTTCCTTGATGGTTCGAAGCCACATGTCGGTGAGGATCAGGCCGGGCATGACCGTATTCGAGCGAAGTCCTCGAGTCGCACCGATCCGGGCGACGCTGTGACTCATCTCGATCACGGCGGCCTTCGATGGTCCGTAGTGCGCGAGCATGTCACCGCCCAAGCGGGCACCGATCGACGCGATGTTGACGATCGCTGCCGGACCCTCGGTTCTGCTCACGAATTCGCGGCACATCAGGAAGCTGCCCTTGGTGTTCACCGCAAAGGTGTTGTCCCACTGGTCTTCGGTGATCTCGAGGAACGGAGTGAAGACGCCGATTCCGGCGCCGTTGACGAGTGCAGTCGGGCTTCCGGCCGATGCAGCCACGTCGAAGGCGTTCTTGACGTCACCTTCACGTCGAACATCGCATCGTGCCGTGTGGACTGCTACGCCAAGGCTTTCCAGGCGTGCTGCGGTGTCGGCGAGTGCGGCCTCTTCGATGTCGAGGAGAAGCAGGGTGCCGAAGTCCTCCGCAAGGCGCTCGGCAATAGCGGCGCCCAACCCGGCAGCTGCGCCGGTGACAATGGCTACGGGCGCGCTCACGGCAGGTGCGTTTCGAGCAGTGGGGCAAGCAGTTCGGCTGCGCGCGCCGCAGTGATGACCTCGCTCGGGTCCACCTTGGTCACGACTTTCGAAGCAGAATCTTCGTAGACATGCTCACCGATGAGTCGCCCCTGCTCGTCGTACGGCCAGACAAATGCCAAGGTCCGACGCACGAGATACCAACCGTCGGGGTCGATGTCCGACGACTGTTCGGGGGCTGCGGGGGTGGATCCACCCGATTCGTGCACCGCGCCGAACACCCCGTCTCCCAGAATCGATCCTGGGACGAATTGACTGAAGAGAGTCTCACCCGAGAATCCGCTGTCGGAGACCGCGAAGTCGGACTGTCCGGTCCACATGACAAGGGTGTCCGTCTCGGCGAGTGACTGGTAGAAGTTGGTGACGGCGTCCATGCCGTCGAGGACAATCGACTGCCCGTCTTCGAACAACCGGTAGACGGGTTCTTCGACGGTCATGTCGGGCGAGAGGATTTCCTTGTAACGACCGGAGACCTCGAGCAATGCGTGGCGCCGGTAGTTTCGGAGGATCTTCTGGTGCCGCGGATTGTCGATGGTTTCCAATTGCTTTTCGACGCCATCCATCATGTGGACGAATTCGTGCTCGTACTTGCTCATCACATCTCCTGGTTTCGCGGATTCGGCGGGCTGTCCGGATCTGCGACAACTGTGACCTGACGTGGCATTCGCTGTACATGTAGAACTTCGTTCGACAATTGCCGGTTTGCTTAACTCCGCTGTTCAGATACCGTGATGGTCATCACTTTGCTGGCGAACGGCGGCCTAAGACAACCGAATGGACGGTAATGAAAAAGGCGAGAAGAGGTGAAGATCTGAATCTGCGGTTGGTGTCCTCGTTGCTCGTCGTCGTGGCGGAAGGGCACTTCGGACGAGCGGCAGACCGGTTGTTCGTCACGGCGCCTGCTCTCAGTCAGCAGATTCGTCGACTCGAGGAGCAGGTGGGAACCGAGTTGATCGATCGCAGTTCGCACCCGGTGGTGCTCACCGCCGCGGGTGAGGTGTTCGTCGCGGATGCACGGCCCGCTCTCGAGTTCGCCGTCCGCGCGATGAACGGGCTCGACGCACTCGAGCGTCGGCGGGCCAGGCGGTTGCGGATCGGATTCATCAACGGGGCGGCCGGAAGTTTGGGACGTGCGGTGATCGATTCGTTGCATGCGGAGGTGGAGCTGGTCCAATTGGACTGGTCCCAACAGGTTTCCGCGGTGGCGAGCGCGACCGTCGACGCGGCCTTCGTGCGACCGCCACTGCCGGTGCTCGACGGTGTGGTGCTCGAACGGATAGGCGTCGAACCGCGGGTGGTGGCTCTGCCTCGAGGGCACCAACTGGCGGGCCGTACGAGCATCGAGATTTCTGAAATAGATGGGACTGTGCAGGTTTCGAGTGACGGCGCACCACCCGAATGGGTGAAATGGTGGTCGGTGGACCCGCGCCCGAGTGGTGTACCCGTCCGGTACGGTCCCTCTGTCCGCACGATGGACGAAGCGCTCGAGGTTGTCGCCAACGGTCGGGCGGTGGTGATAACGGCAGCAACCATTGCCGAGTACTACACCCGCTCGGATATCAGTTTCGTGCGCATTTCCGATATCGAGCAGTGTTCGATCGATCTGTGTACCCGTGAGGGCGACAGCAGTCCGGCAGTGATCGAGCTACGCAAAGCTGTTTCAGCCCTCGGTGCCGACAGGTGATTGCCGTGTCCTGATGTGATGCGCATGTACTCGGATGAAATACGCATTCTTGCCGTTTTCGTTTTAGTCGCTTAGACTAAAACAATGAAAACGACGCACACTGCACTCGAAACGGTCGAGACGGCAAAGGTTTCGGCTGATGTGTTCGGGGGAGTCCCCAGTGATCTCGACTCCCGCCGCGCTGCAAAGCGTCGT
Organism: Rhodococcus sp. MEB032; assembly: GCF_030208925.1. Classification (NCBI taxonomy): domain Bacteria; kingdom Bacillati; phylum Actinomycetota; class Actinomycetes; order Mycobacteriales; family Nocardiaceae; genus Rhodococcus; species Rhodococcus sp. MEB032. Next base: position 483,547 of record NZ_JARVSY010000010.1, on the reverse strand, counting down.
TTTCATCGGCTCGCCTCAGCCATTCATCCGGACCGGGCGAAGCCCGAAGATCGGGTGCGATACTCGGCCGCAACATCTCGATTGAACGAGCTTTACCGCAGTTGGACAGTGGAGTTCGAGCCGGCAGATTCTCGACCCGTTTATGTCGGCGAGCGGGGCGAGTACATGTTGGGTGGACTGGTAGAGCGCGGCTCGGTCGCTAACCTGTACCGGTCCGATGCCGGTGTCGTACTCAAGATTCCGCGAAACCCTCGGGCGAACTCGATGATCGAGGCCGAACGGAATGTGCTGACGGACATCGAGAATTCGTGCGAAGCCGGTTGGGCAGTCTCGTACTTCCCGCGATTGATCGATCGAATCACCCATGTGGGCAGCGGCACGAGACGTCAGATCGATGTGCTGGACGATCTGACCGAAGGTTTTGTGAGTCTCGCCGACGTCCGTGAGGCGTATCCGGGTGGCCTCGATCCACGGGACTGGGCGTGGATGCACCGACGGCTACTTCGGGCTCTGGCAGCAGCGCATGCGACTGGTTGGGTGCACACCGCGACTACCGCGGAGAACGTGCTGATCGAGCCTGATCGGCACGGGGTGGTGCTGGTCGGCTGGTCCTTTGGCACCCGTACGGGCAGCCGCCCGGTGGCGACGATCGGTTCCGATCGTGATTCGTACCCACCGGAACTCGGCGAAGGAGCGTCTCCGGCCTGGGACGTCTACATGGCTCATCATTTGATGCTCCGAATGCTGGGCGAGCAGACCCACGAACGGATGAAGGTGTTTGCCGACGGCTGCATGCAGGACAACCCGAGATTGCGTCCCGACGCGGTCGACCTACTGGGTGAGTTCGACGAACTCCTCGATCTTCTCTATGGCCAGCGGACATTTCGTCCGTTCGCCGTTCCATCCACGAAAGGACAGTGATTGTCATGGGCTACGGATACTGGGACGACAACACCTATTTGGCGGGCAAGACTTTTCGTGCCGCACGCGGTGTCGACGATTTCGGTTACACCGATTCGCTTCGGTCGCGTCCGCGAAGCAGTTGGAAAGCGGACCCGACCCTCGACCCCTTCGGCGTCGACAAGCGTGAATGCCGGGACTCGGCCGGGCACCCCGATTCTCTCCCGATAGCAGTGCTCTTCGATGTCACCGGCTCGATGGGCGCTGTTCCTCGAATCATGCAGGACAAGCTCGGAAAGCTGCACGGGCTGCTGCAACGCAAGGGATACGCGGATGATCCGCAGATTCTGTTCGGTGGTATCGGCGACGCCGATTCCGATCAGGTGCCACTACAAGTCGGCCAGTTCGAGTCGGGTAACGCGATGGACGAGCAGCTTCGGACCATCTTCCTCGAGGGCAACGGTGGTGGACAGAAGTCGGAAAGCTATGAATTGGCAGCATATTTCATGGCGCGCCACACCAGTACGGATGCCTGGGAGAAGCGCGGAAGGAAAGGCTACCTCTTCATCATCGGCGACGAGCTGAACAAGCCGCGACTCTCGGCTCGTCACATCCGTTCGGTGATCGGCGACAAGGTACGTCAGGACGTATCGGTCTCGTCGATCTACCGTGAACTCGAAGAAAGATGGAATGTTTACTTCGTTCTGCCAGATCAGTCGTCGTACTTCAACGATCCGGAAATCGCGGATCACTGGAAGAAGTTGCTCGGTGAACGCTTCGTCAAACTCGACGACCCCGCTGCGGTGTGCGAACTGATCGCGCTGACGGTCGGAATCGGCGAGGACCGCATCGACCTGCGTGACGGACTGGCGGATCTCTGCGACATCGGTTCAACAGCTGAAGCCGAGACCGTCGGCAAGGCTCTCGCTCTAATTCCAGGGCGCAGCACCGCGACGGTGGCCGGGTTGCCCCACGATCTCGGAACCGATACGGACGATGTTGATTTCGCATAGAAGGAGAGCATGATGGAGCCGTTCGAAGACCGCGATATCGTCGTCGTAGACCTCGGGTTCGGAGATGCGGGGAAGGGAGCAACCGTCGATTGGCTTTGCTCCGACCAAGCCGATTTGGGTGTGGCCGCAGTGGTCCGCTTCAACGGTGGGGCACAGGCAGCGCACAACGTGACGGTCGGCGAGCGCCACCACACGTTTTCGCAGTTCGGTTCGGGAACGCTGTCCGGCGTCCCGACGTTTCTCTCGAGATTCGTGTTGGTCGAGCCCATCGCGCTCGCCCGGGAGGCGCGTGCTCTGGAAGCGCTCGGAGTTCGAAATCCGTTCGATTTGATACGGATCGACGCGCGCGCATTGTTGACGACGCCGATTCACGTGGCCGCCAACAGGGCCCGTGAGGATGCTCGCGGCGGTAACCGACACGGCTCGTGTGGCAAGGGGATCGGTGAGACCGCGGCGTACGCGCTCGAAGTTGCGAATGCGCCTACGGTGGGAGACTGCCGGCGACCTGACTCCTTGCGTCGTAAGTTGTCGGCGTTGGTCACATTCTACGGACCGTTGATCGCGGAGAGTCGCCACGGTTTTCCGCCGATCGACGACATGGTCGACATGTACGCGGAATTCGGTGCCGTCGTGGACATCGCCGACCCGGATGCGCTGGGCGCGTTGGGTGCCGGTGGTCGTCTGGTATTCGAGGGGGCACAAGGTGTCCTTCTCGACGAGTGGCGGGGGTTTCACCCACACACCACGTGGTCGACGGTCGAGCCGTCCAACGCGCGAGCAATGATCGACGAGTTGGGCCGGGACAGTTACGTACTCGGCGTCACCCGCACCTACATGACACGACACGGAGCTGGGCCCTTCCCGACGGAGGATCCGGAGTTGGCGAAGGTGTTGCCCGAGCTGCACAACGGGACGGGTGAGTATCAAGGCGGATTCCGGACGGGCCACTTCGACGAGTTGTTGTTGCACTACGCAATCGAGGTGAGCGGTGGCGTCGACGGTTTGGCGCTTACTCATCTCGATGCGATGGATCGCGCGCGGGCTGCAGGCATCCCGATCCACGGGGTGCACGCGTACGAAGGATTGCCGTTCGTTCCCGTCGGAGAGTGGAAGGATCTCGATCACCAGCAGGCGCTGACAGATTCCCTGAAAGCCGTAGGGATCGTGCCGAAGGAACTTCCGGCCGACCCGGAGGATTTCGCCCGGTATCTGAGCGAGGAAATGGGTGCGCCGGTAGTGCTGACCGCGAACGGTGCCGACCGGGTCGATCGTCAGATGCGATGCCCAGTGCCTGCATGATGGACGGTGTGGACCAGTCACTTGTCTCGATCGATGTCATCGCGCTCCGGTTCGGCAATCCGGAACCCGGGATGTTGCGATTTGCCGTCACTCCGCGGCAAGCGGAGCCGTACACCGGGCAGTTGGCGCTGCCCGGTGTACTGCTGGGCGCCGGTGAGCGGTTGCAGGACGCCGCCAGGCGAGCCGTGACCACCAAGCTCGGAATTCCCGACGAGAAGATCCTCGTCAGCGGTCAATTGACCGTGTTCGACGAACCCAATCGCGACCCCCGCGGTCCGACGCTCTCGGTGACCATGTGGGCAGTGATCTCGTCGGACGAGGTGCCGGGTTCGGCCGAATGGGTGAGCTGGGACAACCCGGGGGACCTTGCGTTCGACCACAATCGGATAGTCGCCGATACCCGCCCGATCCTTGCTGACACCCTGTTGTGGCGAGATCAGGCATTCACGCGGGCATTACTGGGTCCGTCGTTTCCGGCGTCGTACGCGCTGGCCGTGGCGGAGGAGCTTTCCGGTGTGCGTCCGGACCCGGGCAATTTGAACCGGACGCTCAAAGCGTTGCCAGGGCTGGAACGTACGGACGAACGAGTCCGGGTCAGTGCCACCGGGCGACCCGCGGTGGTCTGGGCGTGGACCGAAAACAGCTGACCTACCTCAGAAGTTGCCCCGCGCGGCCTGCTCACGCTCGATCGCTTCGAACAGGGCTTTGAAGTTTCCCAGTCCGAATCCCAGTGAGCCGTGGCGTTCGATGATCTCGAAGAACACGGTGGGACGATCTCCGATCGGCTTGGTGAAGATCTGAAGAAGATAGCCGTCCTCGTCGCGGTCGACGAGGATGCCTCGCTTCTGCAATTCCTCGATCGGAACTCGAACCTCTCCGATACGCGCGCGCAATTCGGGATCCTCGTAATACGAAGCAGGAGTAGAGAGAAATTCGATTCCTTCGTCGACCAGAGCATCGACTGCTCCGAGGATGTCGTTGGTCGCAAGTGCGAGATGCTGAGCGCCGGGACCTTGGTAGAACTCGAGGTACTCGTCGATCTGTGACCGCTTCTTCGCGATGGCAGGTTCGTTGAGTGGGAACTTGACTCGGTGATTGCCGCTCGAGACGACCTTGCTCATCAGCGCGGAGTAGTCGGTGGCTATGTCGCCGCCCACGAACTCGGCCATGTTGGTGAATCCCATGACCCGGTTGTAGAAGTCGACCCACTGGTCCATCTTGCCGAGTTCGACATTGCCGACGACGTGGTCGAGGGCCTGGAAGATTCGCTTGGGCGCGCCGTCACGCTTGCGGTACGACGACGTCCGTTCGACGTATCCGGGAAGGTAAGGGCCGGTGTAGCGGGAACGGTCGACGAGGGTGTGCCGAGTCTCGCCGTACGTCGCGATGCTGGCCAGGCGAACGGTGCCGTGCTCGTCGGTGACGTCGTGCGGTTCGCTCAACACTGTCGCGCCTTGGGTGATGGCGTGTGCGATGCACTTGTCCACGTCGGGGACGCTGAGCGCGATGTCGCGGATACCGTCGCCGTGACGGCTGTGATGTTCGATCAGCGGACTTGCCGGATCCACAGCGCCCTTGACGACAAACCGCACGGCCCCGCTTTTGAGTACAAACGCGTGGTGGTCGCGGTTTCCCGTCGACGGGCCTGAATAGGCCACCAATTCCATGCCGAATGCGGACTGGAAGAAATGTGAAGTCTGCGTGGCATTTCCGACGATCCATTCGAGGCCGTCCCAACCGCTCACGGGGAAGGGATCGTGATCGCTGTCGTACTCGACCAAGCCGACCAACTGGCGCAATTGCTCCAGATCCAGGCCGGCCAGCTGTTCGTCGTCGGTGAGAGTCTGTTCGACGGTCATGGTGAGTCCCCTCTGAGTGCGATGTACACAGCGCGGTGCTCGAGTTATGTTCGGCACTGCCAGTACTAACAGATAAGTCCTTCAGAGGTTGGGTAGTCAACGGAGGTAGTTGAAAGTAGACACAGCGCCGGAATGCGAAGATGGCGGCACTGTTTTGTAGGCAATTTGCATAGTTGAACGACGAGTGGAGCGGACGTGAATCTCGACGCAGTGGATCTGGCTCTGTTGGACGCGATGAACAAGCACCCGAGAGCCGGTGCGTTGGAGCTTTCGCGTCAGGTCAAGGTTGCGCGGGCGACAGTGCAGGCGAGATTGAAAAGGATGGAAGATGCGGGCGTCATCGCCGGATACGCGCCGCACATCAATTTGGCTGCAGCGGGTTTCGGAGTACAGGCATTCGTGACTTTGCAGATCGCCCAGGGGGCGCTCGACACCGTCACCGCGGAACTCGAGGCAATCCCCGGTGTGCTCGAAGCCTTTGCCACCACCGGCTCCGGCGACGTGCTGTGCCGGATTGCCGCTGCGTCGCACGAGGATTTGCAAGCGACGCTGCTCGAACTGAATCGGTCGGGGATAGCCACCCGGTCGACCAGCGTCATGGTTCTCTCGGTTGTGGTGCCGCTCCGGTCGATGCCCCTTCTACAGACTCTGCAGTCGGAGCAGACGACCAAGGCCCCGGCGTACCGACGAGGCGGTCAGTCTCGCTGACGACCCGGAGCCCAGAATCCCAGAACGATCGCGGATACCCACATGATCGCAGCGAGCGTGAGTGCTCCTTGATCCATGCCTTTGATGAAGGCTTCACGGGCGAATTCGGCCAACTGGGCACCCTGCGGCCCGGCTGCTTCGGCGACGTGGAGAGCGGCGGCCAGAGAACCGGATACCGGCTCCTTGGCCGGTTCGGGTAGCAAGTCGACCGCGGGCTGGACGTGATTTCCGTAGCCGGCGGCGAGGATACTTCCCGCCAGTGCAACGCCGATGGCGGAGCCGATCTCACGGGTTGCGTCGTTGACTGCTGAGGCAACCCCCTGTTTGGAGTCCGGTGCGTTGGAGACGATGGCAGCAGTGGCGGGGGTTGTCGACAAACCCAATCCAATGGCGGCCACTACCAAGGGAACACAGACTTCGGCATAGGTCGAACTGGCATCCAAGCGCGTCAGGAGTGCAATTCCGGTTCCGAGGAAGGCGACACCGGTTGCGGTGAGGGCGCGAAGGCCGATACGCGGAATCAGTAGGGGCGCAACCACGGACAGGGCCATCACCGGCACGGCGATCGGCATGAGGGCGAGCGCCGATTGCAGGGGGGAGTAGTCGAGCACCAGTTGGAGATACTGCACGATCAGGAAGAACAAGCCGAAAGTCGCCAGGAATTGCAGGGTCAGTGACGCTGCGCCGCTGCCGAATGCACGATTGGCAAACAGTCTGACGTCCAGAAGTGGGTGGCGAGTGCGTAATTCGACCCAGCTGAAGATTGCTGTCATGGCAATTCCGCCGACCAGCAACGCGAGAACTACCGGATCGAGCCAACCACGGGCCGGCGCCTCGATCATCCCCAGGACGAACAGTCCGATCGAGCCGGCGATCAGCGCTGTACCAGGTAGATCGAGTGGAGTTGCCTCCGTGTCCTTCGACGTCACGATCGTGAACGACACCACGAGGATGAGGACCGAGACGACGGCCAGGCTGACGAAAATCGAATGCCAGGACCATTTTTCGAGGAGTAGCCCGGAGACGACGAGTCCGGCGATTGCACCGGACCCTGCGACGCCGGACCAGACTCCGACGGCGCGGGCACGCTGCGCCGGCGGGAAACCTGCAGTGAGTAGAGACAGCGTCGCCGGCATGACAAATGCGGCGCCGACGCCGGATATCACGCGGGAGACGATGACCCACGACGGTTCGTCCGCGAAGACCGGAATCGACGAGCCGGCAGCAAAAACGAGTAGTCCGAACATGAGCAGTTCTCGTCGACCGTATCGATCGCCGAGTGCGCCCGCCGGCAACAAGAGACAAGCCAGCGTGAGCGTGTACCCGTCCACGATCCACGTGAGCTGGCTCTGTGTTGCACCGGTATCGCGGGCCAAGTCGGGAAGGGCCGTGTTGAGAGCGGCCATCGCTGCGACGACCAGCGCGACGGCGCAGCACGCGACCGTCAGCATCCAGATCTGTCGGATGGTCCACGTGGACTGTTCGAGCGTCGTATCGCTACTCACGAAACCTCCCGATAGAAACAAGACCATCAGTATCGTTACAAGAACAGCAGTTCCACAACCCCCAAGTGGGTATAACTGAAGTTGTGACGGTGGGAATCGACAAGCAGGGAATCGAACAGCAGGGAAACGACGAGGACCCGCGCAAACAGCGTTCCAGGTCCAGGTTGCTCGACGCAGCGACCACGCTGCTGGCAGAAGGCGGCGTCGACGCCGTGACGATCGATGCCGTCACCAAGTTGGCCAACGTCGCGCGTGCGACGCTGTACCGCCATTTCGACAGCGGCACGGAGTTACTCGCCGCGGCATTTGCACGTCTACTGCCGCCGGTGCCGGAGATGTCCGGTGAAGGCGATCTCCGCGCGCAGTTGCTCGAGTTGTTGACCAGTCAGGCCAAGGCCATCGAAAGCGCACCGATCCAGGTGACGGCGATGTGCTGGCTCGGCTTGGGGCCGGAACTGAAGGGTTATTCGAGCGTCGATGCCCTGTCCACGGACAAGCCCGAATTGCGATCGCTGCGCCAGACGGTTTTCGAGCAGTACCGACACGCGTTCGATCGGATCCTGCGCTCGCCGGACGCGATCGACGCGTTGGGGGAGTACGACTACGACGTCGCACTTGCTCAGTTGGTCGGACCTTTGGTGCTCACCAAGCTGGCCACGCTGACGCCTCTCGGGGAGGCTGCGTGTGAGCAGATCGTGGACGACTTTCTGGCTGCACGCGGAGTGTCGAGCTGAGAGCTCACGGCTCCAGATTGCGGCGTAGCACGTACTGCTCGAGCCTGTCGATGCCGCGCACTCGTCGCGGACGTAGGTGCCGCAGTTTGAAATTGGCGTCCGAGCCGAGTTGGGTGGCCAACTCGGAGTCGATCAGCACGGTGCCGGGACGAGCAGAGCTGGTGAGACGCGCGGCCTTGTTGACCACCGAACCGTAGAGATCTCCGAAGCGAACCAACGTCGGCCCCATGGCCAGACCCACCCGAAGCTGCGGATCGTCGTGATCGGCGAGGACCGCCTGCTGGATCTGCAAAGCGATCTCGGCGGCGTGGTGGGGACTTTCAGCGGCGAACATGACCTCGTCACCGACGGTCTTGACCACCCAGCCGTAGTTGCGACCGATGATTTCGGTGGACGCGGACTCGAACCGCTCGAGCAGATCGTTGAGTTCGGCGGAGTCGAGGCCGCGGGTCAGCGAGGTGTACCCGACGATGTCGGCGAAACCCACGACCAGAACACGACTCGCTACTTCTTCGCCCGGGTTTCCGACGTTGCGGCCCGTCGACGACGCGACGTGGCGCTTCCACACGTACGTCTGCAGAGATTCGACAGCGGGAATGATCTCGGCGCCGAGGCGCAGAACGATCTTCCGGATCGCTTCGGGCTCGTGATCTGCCGAGTCGGCGAGCTGGTCGACGATGTGTGTGCTGATCAGCGAGACCTGCCACTCAGCCAACCTCGACATCGACTGCCCCAGTGAACGGGCGGCAGCCACCTCACTGCTCTGCGAGATGACTCCTCGATTGACCATGTCGATGATCGTCTTGAGGGCGTTGGCGTCTTGCTGGGTGAACATGACGGCGTCGGGATCCTCGTCGACGGCAAAGCCCATCGCGACCCACAAACGATCGGCACGCTCGCGTGTCACACCGGCGAATTCCGCGATCTGCGATTGCGTGAAGCAGCGCGGTCCGCCGAGGAGGGACTCCTCGATGTCGGCTTGAATCCGGCTGAGCAGATGAGCATCGACGTCGACCGGATCAGCGGTGTGAGGTTCGGCAACGTGAGATTCAGCAGGGGCGGGTTCGGTGACCTCGTTGATCCACTCTGACTCCGAACTGCTCACCGTGCTCCTTATTGCCGCAACGAATTTCTGTCCACCATCTTCCACGCGGTGCCCCGAGAACAGTACTGAATTGGCCGAACCGTCTACGGATCCTCGGGCTCAGGCGGGCGGTGAGAGTCAACACGTCGGTGGCTTGTGCAAGAGTTGCCCCGAGAAAAGCACTGTCGATACCGAAATGCACGAGATACTTCTGAAAGGACCTGCGCATGCCACCCCGTAGACGTTCCGGCGCTGCCGCATCAACGCCGGATCACCTCACTGCGGACAATCTGGCAGCGCTCGCCACGGCTGTCGCCGAAGGCAAGCGCGCCACCGTCTATCTGCGCGAGGCGACTCCCAGCTTGGGGATCGAAGCCGGTACCTCGGCGAAAGTCGTGTCGGTGGACGGCAACACCGTGATGATCCGCCCCAAAGGCGTCAACGACGAATTGCCTTTCGAGGCAGAGGAATTGCGCATCAACCGCGTCTCCGCGGCATCGGCCAAACCGGCGCCACGGCCCAAACCAGTTGTGGAGTCCGAGCCCCTGATGGAGCCACTCGTAGAGCCTGTTCGACCGAAGCCGCGTGCGCAGCCTGCACCCGCTCCGGTACCGACTACCACTGCTGCCCCTGCCGCGACACCTCGTCCGGCCGTCAAGCGTGCGAAGAAACTGCCGGCCGGCATCAGCGTCACGATCCATGCGGGCGCGGACAACGACTGGAGCGTGACGGTCACACAGGGCGCCAAGCGTCCGGGCAAAGCAGTTCCGGTCGCACCCGATGCGGTCGAGCGAGCTGTCCGCGAGTTGGGTGAGCCCACCGCAATCGAGGCTGTCGAGTCCATCATCGTCGCTGCACGGGACATGGCTGCAGCGCGAGTCGACGAGTTGAGTCGTCAGCTCGAGGAGGCACGCAAGATGCTCGAAGCGCTCGGAGCTACCGACTAGAAACGCTGCGTAGGTCCGCACTTTCCGGGGTATGCGTTTTTTGCAGCGGGGAGATTACCGGCGGAGAGATTGTGATGTTGCAGCGAATTGTTTCGGCTCTGGCAGCGTTGGTCTTGGCACTCGGACTCGGGTTCATCGTCAGCAGCAACGCTGTTGCTGCACCCACGCCCATGGGTGGTGGTTCGGGCATCATCATCGACAATCAGCTGGTCTGTACGTTGACCACTATCGGTCACGACAACGGCGGCAGACTCGTGGGTATCACCGCAGGTCACTGCGGTGGTCCTGGATCGTTCGTGATCCCGGAAAGCAACGAGGACGCAGGCGTGGTCGGCACGTTCGTCGAGTCGAACCCGGACCTGGACTACGGGGTCATCCAGTTCGATCCGGGCAAGGTCACACCAGTTCGAACGGTGGGCGCGGCAACCATCACCTCGATCGGCGCTCCGGCCAGCTTCCCGGCTACAGCCTGCAAGGAAGGCCGTACGACGGGCACGACCTGCGGCGTCGTCTGGGGAGACCTGAGCGCCGACGCATCCACCTGGACTCAGATCTGCGTCGACCACGGTGATTCGGGAGCCCCGGTCACGGTCGGGACGACGCTGGTCGCGATGGTCAACGCCTACCTCTGGGTGCCGTGCCTGGGGCCGGAACTCGGCACCAACATGACCTCCATCGTGGACACGATCAATGCCCACGGAGGTGTCGGCGCCGGGTACCGGCCGATCTAGCGGCGGGCTGGGATCAGCCGCACACTGCTCCACCCGAGGCTGATCCCACGAGCTTGGAGTACTTGGCCAACACACCACGTGTGTAGCGAGGCGGCAACGGCTCCCAGCCCTTCTTGCGGGCTTCCAATTCGGAGTCGTCGACCAACAATTCGAGTTGTCCGGTACCCACGTCGAGCCGGATCTGATCGCCGTCGCGAACGAACGCGATGGGACCGCCGTCGACGGCCTCGGGCGCAACGTGTCCGACACACAGGCCGGTGGTGCCGCCCGAGAATCGTCCGTCCGTCAGCAGCAGGACGTCCTTGCCGAGACCCGCGCCCTTGATCGCGCCCGTGATGGCCAGCATCTCGCGCATGCCGGGACCACCCTTCGGGCCTTCGTAGCGGATGACGACAACGTCACCGCCGGTGATGGTGCCGTCCTCGAGAGCATCCATCGCGGCGCGCTCGCGTTCGAAAACCCGTGCAGTGCCGACGAATACATCAGACTCGAATCCTGCCGACTTGACCACCGCGCCGCCGGGCGCGAGTGACCCCTTCAAGATCGTGATGCCTCCGGTCGGGTGAATGGGCTTGTTCATCGCCCGCAGGACCTTGCCGTCCGGATCGGGCGGGGTGATGTGCGCGAGATTCTCCGCCACGGTCTTACCGGTGACGGTCAGGCAATCTCCGTGCATGAGTCCCGCGTCGAGTAATGCCTTCATGATCACGGGGACGCCGCCGATACGGTCGACGTCCGTCATGACGTGCTTTCCGAAAGGCTTGACGTCGGCGAGGTGCGGGACCTTCGCGCCGACGCGAGCGAAGTCGTCGAGCGTCAGCGGGACGTACGCTTCGTGCGCGATCGCGAGGAGATGGAGCACCGCATTGGTGGATCCGCCGAATGCCATGACTACTGCAATGGCGTTCTCGAACGCTTCCTTGGTGAGGATGTCCCTCGCGGTGATACCTCGACGCAGGAGTTCGACAACGGCTTTGCCGCTCTCGCGGGCGAAGCCGTCGCGGCGACGATCCGGTGCGGGCGGTGAAGCGCTGCCGGGCAGCGACATTCCCATGGCCTCGGCGGCGCTCGCCATTGTGTTTGCCGTGTACATGCCGCCGCACGCGCCTTCGCCCGGGCAGATCGCCCGTTCGATGGTGTCGACGTCGGCGCGGCTCATCAGCCCACGCGAGCAGGCGCCAACCGCCTCGAACGCGTCGATGACGGTGACTTCCCGCTCACTGCCGTCGGAAAGTTTGGCGACGCCGGGGAGGGTGGAGCCGGCGTAGAGGAACACGCTGGCGAGGTCGAGGCGGGCCGCCGCCATCATCATGCCGGGCAACGACTTGTCGCAGCCGGCGAGAAGGACCGATCCGTCGAGACGCTCGGCCTGCATGACGGTCTCGACGCTGTCCGCGATCACTTCACGGGAGACGAGGGAGAAGTGCATGCCCTCGTGCCCCATCGAAATGCCGTCGGAGACGGAGATAGTGCCGAATTCGAGAGGGAACCCGCCGGCTTCCCGTACGCCCTCCTTGACGGCCTTGGCCAGGCGATCGAGGGACAGGTTGCATGGCGTGATTTCGTTCCAGGACGAGGCGACGCCGATCTGCGACTTGACCCAGTCGTCGTCGCCCATTCCTACTGCACGCAACATGCCGCGCGCTGCGGTCTTTTCGAGTCCGTCGGTGACGTCACGACTTCTGGGCTTGATGTCGGGTTCGGTCATTTTCCAAGCATAGGCGTCAGCGGGGTGTGTTTCCGGCAGACGAGCGACTCGACTTGCCGACAAACGCCGTCCGTCGTGAATAGACTCGTCGTATCGGTGTGGATGACTTTCTTTGCCGCTCTGCTGATACTGCCCATCCTGTTCGGCGCGTTGATCGCAGGCTATTCCGCGTTCTCCGAGGTCGACGGGTCCGAGGCTCTGCTTCCGCCGGCGTTCTGGATCCTGATCGCGGCCGGGGGTGCACTCGGCGGTTACATCGGAGTCAAGGTCGGTGTGGTTCGAGGCTCGGCCCTCGATTACCGGTTGTAATCGGGATCGACTCGATCAAACTTCCAGAGAAGCGCAGGCGAAGCCTGGGTGAACATCCCGAAGCTCTCTTGAACGCCCGTTCAGGTGCGGGTTCACTCCTAGCGTGCACACGAATGCCTTCGATCGAATATCCAGACGTGGCCTGCTGCAGGGATCGGCGGCCCTCGCCGGCGCAGTAGGTCTCGGTGTCGCTTCGGCGAGCCACGCCGGTGCCGAGGTTCCGGGTGGCAGCCCGGGCTTCGCGCACGGCGTGGCATCCGGTGACCCGTTGCCGGATGCGGTGATCATCTGGACCCGCATCACCCCGACGGCAGACGCGACGCCCGGTTCCGGCGTCGGGCCGGCGGTGACTCTCAACTGGCAGGTCGCGACCGATGAGGGGTTCGCGAGCGTCGTTGCGTCCGGAAGTGTTGCTGCTTCGGCGGATTCCGATCACACCGCGAAGGTCGACGTCACCGGACTCGATTCGTCGACGACGTACTGGTACCGATTCACTGCGGGTTCGGCTGTTTCTCCGGTGGGCCGCACCCGTACGGCTCCGTCGAACTCGGCAGATCTCGATCGTCTCCGCTTCGGCGTGGTGTCCTGCTCCAATTGGGAGGCGGGGTATTTCGGTGCCTATCGTCACCTCGCATTCCGCGAAGACCTCGACGCGATCATCCACCTCGGTGACTACATCTACGAGTACGGGCAGGGGGAGTACGGCGCGAGAAACGGATCCGTTCGCCTTCACGAGCCGGCCCACGAGATCATTTCGCTGGCCGACTACCGAATTCGGCACGCGCAGTACAAGACAGACCCGGATCTGGCAGCTCTGCACCTGAAGCTCCCGTTCATCACCACGTGGGACGATCACGAATCGGCCGACAACGCGTACCGGGACGGCGCCGAAAACCACACTCCCGGTGTCGAAGGTGACTGGGCAGATCGAAAGGCCAACTCGGCCAAGGCATATTTCGAGTGGATGCCTGTCCGCCCGTCGGGTAGTGGTTCGAGCGTTCAGCTGTATCGTCGGTTCCGCTTCGGGAATCTGGCCGAGATCTCGATGCTCGATCTGCGTACTTACCGCGACGAGCAACCGACCATGAAGCAGGTCGACGATCCGTCGCGCACCATTACCGGACGCGCACAGATGGATTGGTTGACCAACGGAATCGTCACCTCCCCGACGCAGTGGAAGGTCGTCGGCAATCCGGTCATGATCACGCCCTGCGTGTTCCCGCCGCTGGAACCGGCGACCACCGCGGCGTTGACCGAACTGGTGGGTGTGCCGCAGGCCGGTGTCCCGTACAACACGGATCAGTGGGACGGGTACACCGCCGACCGCACCAGGCTTTTCGACGCGATCACCTCGAACGGTGTGGACAACACCGTCTTCATCACCGGTGACATCCACACGTCATGGGCCTGCGACCTACCGACCAACGCCGCCAACTATCCGGGTGGGCCGACCGTCGGCGCCGAGTTCGTCGTCCCGTCGGTGACGTCGCCCAATATCGACGACATGCTGAAAGTGCCACCGCGCACGGTAACCGTTGCGGCAGAAGAAGCATTCAAGGCCGTGAACCGCCACGTGCGGTACGTCGAACTGGATTCGCACGGCTACGGCGTATTCGAAATTGCCCGCGAAGGTACTCAGATGGACTGGTACTACGTCGACGATCTCACCAATCCGCAGAGCAATGCGCACTACGCCGTGAGCTACCGTCTTCCGGCAGGCGCGGGCAGTAGAGTCTCACCCACCTCGGCCGCCCTCGATCAGGCCTCGTACCGACCAGGAGTCGACCAGTGAGTATCGAAGTTTCGCGTCGTAGCGTTCTGATCGGTGGAAGTGTTGTCGCCGGAACGGCATTGCTCGGAACGCCCGCTCGCGCGAGTGTTCCCACCAGCGCCGGAATCCCAGACCTGGACGTGCATGTCATAGTCGTCGACGGCATGCGGCCGGACGAGCTGCGATCGGAGCTCACCCCGACGCTGACCGGGCTTGCGGCCGGCGGTATCCACTACCCGGACGCCAGCGCCATCACGATCGCAGAGACGCTGCCGAACCACACGGCGATGATGACGGGAGTGCTGCCGGCGCGTTCGGGCGTACCCGCCAACTCCGTCTACGATCCGGCCATCGACAAGAAGCGTGACCTCGATCGGCCTTCCGACCTGCAGGCATCGACGGTTCTGGATCGGGTACGCACCGAACTCGGATTGACCACTGCGAGTGTGCTGTCGAAGCGCTACCTTCACGGGCTGTTCGGTGACCGCGCCTCACTGGTGTGGGATCCGCAGCCGCTCGTTCCCGGTACCGAGCATGCGCCGGACAACTTCACGATCGACGCCTTGATCCGTATCGTCGGCGGGAACTCGCCGCGGCTGTCATTCACCAACCTCGGTGACGTCGATCGGGTCGGGCACCTGGATCTGTCCGGTCCGTCCATCCGGATCGCTCGCACGGCTGCACTTCAGAACACCGACAACCAGGTTCGCCGCTTCGTCGACTTCCTTCATGACACGGGTCGCTGGAATCGGAGCATTCTGATCGTGTTGGCCGACCACTCGATGGACTGGTCGGAGCCCGCGCGGCTCATCGGCTTGGATCGACCGCTGAACGCGGACCCGTTGCTGGCAGGCAAGATTCGAATCGCCCAGAACGGTGGCGCAGACCTGATCTACTTCGTCGGACCCGATGGCGAACGGGCGGAAGCCGTCAGCCGGATTCAGCAGATCGTGGATGGTGTGGACGGCGTCGAATCCAGCCACCTCCCCGCCGAATTCGATCTCGGCACCAATGCCGGTGACGTCGTTGCGTTTTGCGCTCAGGGCTGGCGGTTCAGTGATCCGACTCCACTGTCCAACCCGATTCCCGGCAACCACGGCCACTTCGTGACACTGCCCATTCCGTTCTTCCTCAGCGGCGGACATCCCGCTCTGGACGGTGGACGGAAGATCGACACGCAGGCTCGCACGATCGACGTCGCGCCGACGGTTGCGGCTCTGCTCGGCCTCGGTGCACCTGCCGGCGGCTGGGACGGCGTCGCCCGCACGACGGGTGTGTCGCTGAACGTCTAACGAGGATCGCGACCGGTCAGGGCAATCAGTCTGTCCTGCAACGACGCATCGTCCGGGAGGTCGACGGGATCGGAGAAGAGTCCGCTCTCGGCGAGCATGTCGCGCTGCCCGTCGAGGTCGGACCAGACGGCCTCGACGAGGTCTGGATCGAGCCGCTCGTCTGCTCCGACCGCTCGCGCAAGGTCCCAGGTGTGGATCGTGACGTCCGAGGTCTGCTGGCGCAGATAGGGTTCCACCTTCACCGTGCCGTACGAGAGGTGAACGTGGGCACTGAGGTCCGTCGATTTCCACGCTTTGATTGCGGCATCGGAGTACTTCTGCCATTCGGTCCACAGGTCGTCCCCGACGGGAACGATGTCCGGTGTCGCCTCGCCGACCGTCAGTCCGGCCAGGAGCGGCGGTACCCACTGCTGCTCCTCGATGACGTGGCGGACGAGGTGTTCGACGTGCCAGTCGGAGTCGGGCGTGGGTGCGTTCCAGTCCTCGACCGCAGCGAGTCGTGAACCGAATTCGCGGTGGGCGGTGAGTACGAGTTCGAGCCAATCGAATGCCATCACTCGAGGGTAACCCGATCAGCGTGACGTTAATCGGTGCGTGAGGCTTCGATTCGGTGAAGACTGTCGGGGTTGTCGCTCAGTCGAATCGAGGAGTTTTCATGACCGTCCCCACCGTCACTCTGGCCGAAGGTCTCACTGTCAGCGCCCAGGGATACGGCGCGATGTCCGTCGCCCCGGTCTACGGCCCGGTGGATCCGGCCGAGGCGCTCGCCACGCTGCACCATGCGGTGGACATCGGGATCACGTTCATCGACACCGCCAACGTGTACGGCGAGGGCTCGAGTGAGCGTGCGGTGGGAGAGCTTCTCAAAGACCGCCGGGACGAAGTGCAGTTGGCGACCAAGTTCGGTCTGGTCGGCAACATCGCCAACGGTCAGCGCGGGATCAACGGAGACCCGGCTTACGTGTCGCGGGCACTCGACGAGTCTCTGGGACGACTCGGCGTCGATCATGTCGACCTCTACTACTTGCACCGGGTCGACCCGAACGTGCCGATCGAAGACACCGTCGGCGCGATCGCGGAGCAGGTGAAGGCGGGCAAGGTCCGCAACATCGGACTGTCCGAGGCTACCGGTGGCGAACTGCGTCGTGCGTACGGGGTACATCCGATCGCGGCGATCCAGTCGGAATGGAGCATCTGGAGCCGTGACGTCGAGAACAAGGTAGTACCCACCGCGGCGGAACTCGGAGTCGGGTTCGTGCCCTTTTCACCTGTGGGCCGAGGCTTCTTGGCGGGATCGTTCGATGCGGCGACGCTCAGTGACAACGACCTACGCCGACGCTTCCCCCGCTTCTCGGACTCCGCACTTCCCGCCAATCAGAAGGTTCTCGACGTGGTCCGCGCCGTCGGTGAGGAGCTCGGCGCGACGCCTGCACAGGTTTCCCTGGCATGGCTCGATGCCAAGGGCCGCCAGTACGGGTTGCCTTCCGTTTCGATTCCCGGCACTCGGTTCGCTGCACGAGTCACCGAAAACGCCGGAGCGTTGGACATCGTTTTGAGCGAAGACCAGATCGCTCGCCTCGACTCCCTCGCCGCGATCACCGAAGGCTTCCGTTCGGCTGATTTGAATTGGGTCTCTCAGGGCCGCGAATAATCATGTCCTGAGCCTTGCGAAAGACAGGAGTAACATACAGACCCGATGAAAAAAGTGTGGTTGGTCTGGGGTGTCGGTGTTTTTGCCTACGTGATCGCCGTGCTTCACCGCACTTCGTTCGGTGTCTCGGGTCTGTCTGCTGCTGATCGGTTCTCGATCTCGCCCAGCGTTCTGTCGAGCTTCGTCGTGCTGCAGATCGTTGTGTACGCCGGCATGCAGATTCCGGCGGGAGTCCTCCTCGACCGCTACGGTTCGCGGATCATGATCGCAGTCGGTGCGTTCATCATGATGTCCGCGCAGTTGGCTCTCGCCTTCACCGAATCGCTGCCCGTCGCGATCGGTGCACGTATTGCCGTCGGTGCCGGGGATGCACTCACCTTCATCTCGGTGTTGCGGTTGGTACCGCAGTGGTTCCCGCCCCGGCAGGTGCCGTTGGTCTCGCAGTTCACGGGCATCCTCGGTCAGCTGGGCCAGGTGATGTCTGCGCTTCCGTTCATGTTGCTGTTGTCCGGACCGGGCTGGACTTTTGCCTACGGCAGCGCTGCCGCTGTCGGACTGTTGGCGTTTGCGCTGGCGTTGAGTGTCATCCGCGACGCGCCTCCCGGTGCCGACGTGGTCGCCGTGCCGGCCGGCGCCAAGGAGATCGGGCGACAGATCAAGACGGTGTGGATGCGGCCCGGCACCCGACTCGGGTTCTTCAGCCACATGGGGACTCAGTTCTCGATCACGACGTTCGCGCTGCTGTGGGGTGTGCCGTACCTGAAATCGGCTCAAGGCCTCGACTCCACGACGGTCGGCTCGCTGCTGACGCTGTCAGTCATCTCGGCAATCGTGGCCGGCCCGATCCTCGGTATTCTCACCGGTCGCTATCCCATGCGTCGATCGTGGTTGGTTCTCACCATCATGGTCGCCAGCGCGCTCATGTGGACGATCGTGCTTTCACGAAGCGAACCGTCTCCGCTCTGGTTGTTGACGATCCTGGTGGTCGTCATCTCGGTGGGTGGACCGGGTTCGGTGATCGGCTTCGACTACGCGCGTACGTCGAACCCGAGTTCGGCGATGGGCACCGCGCAAGGCATGGTCAACATCGGGGGATTCCTCGCTTCCCTCATCGTGATTCAAGTGATGGGCGTCATCCTCGGACACATGGGCGGGTACACGTTCGACGGATTCCGTGTCGCCTGGATGGTGCAATATCCGGTTTGGATTCTCGGTATCGTCGGTGTGCTCGTCACCCGAGGCAAAGCCCGGCGAGCCCTCGCAGCAGAAGGCGTACACGTACGGCCGATTCGCGAAGTCATTCGTCGCAACAAATAACTCGATCGCATCGGGTAATTCATCCCCTGCGGGTGAGGTTCCCAAGCGTCCGAGCCACCAGGCTTGATGGATGAACGACGCAATGAACATCGGACCGGTCGAGCTCGTGGTGCTGGCATTCCCAGGTTCAACTGTGGATCCTGAAGCTGTCGCCGCGCTGCAGAACGTGGTGGAACGAGGTTTTGTCACTCTGCTCGACCTCGTGTACATCGCCAAGGACGCGGACGGACAGGTGTCGCAGATCGACGTCGACGAAGATCTCACCGACATCGGACTGGCGATTCTGTCCATCGAAGCCAAGGCATTGATCAGTGACGAGGACCTGGACGTGGTCCGTGAGTCACTCGAACCAGGAACGTCCGCCGCAGTCATCGTCTACGAGCAGACGTGGGCGCGTGAGCTCGCGTCGACGGTTCGCGGTGGCGGCGGCGACGTAGTCCTTCACGTTCAGATACCGCGCGAGGTAGTCGTCGCAGCGGTCGAAGCAGCATTTCAGTAGCGACAATTACCCAAGGAGTTCGGCATGGTTTTTCGAGGTGGACGCAGAGGGCGGCCGGGGTTGCTCGGCACGGTGGCGCGCACGGCGGTAGTGGCTGGAACCGCAAAGGCGACGTCCAACGCCATGGATCGACGGAGTCAACGAAAGGCCAGCGAGCAGCAGCAGGAATATCAGCAGGAGTACCAGCAGCAACAGCCGCCGCCGCAGCAGCAGGTCGCCCCCGTGCAGTCCGTTCCCCCTTCCGGCGCGGACGATCTGGTCTCCAAGCTGCAGGAGTTGGGACAGCTTCATCAGTCCGGCGTGTTGACCGATGCCGAGTTCGCGGCGGCAAAGGCACAGTTGCTGAGCTAGCCCTGCTGTTCTCTTCAATTGCGGCAATGCGCATTGCCGCAATTCGGCGTGAAAGGCTGACTTATGATCGACCCACGTGCGGCATCGGCCGCAATCGAAGCCGCGAACGCCCGAGTCGCCGAGACTCTACCGTTCTCCGACGACGCCGACTTCACCGAGGCGAAGCGGGGTTTCGTCGCCGCACTCGATCCGGGGCTGGTTTCCGATTCGGACGGAAAAGTCCTGTGGAACAACGATTCCTACGCGTTCCTTGACGAGGACTGCCCGCCAACGGTCAATCCGAGCTTGTGGCGTCAGTCGAAGTTGGTCGCCAAGCAGGGACTCTTTGCGGTGACGGATTCGATCTATCAGATTCGCGGACTTGATCTGTCGAACATGACGTTGACCGAGGGAGATACCGGAATCATCGTCATCGATCCACTGATCTCCCGGGAAACCGCTGCCGCTGGTCTCGCGTTGTATCGGGAGCATCGTGGTGATCGACCGGTTGTCGCGGTGATCTACACGCATTCGCACATCGACCACTTCGGCGGGGTCAAAGGAGTGACCACCGACGACGACGTCGCCGCCGGGCGATGCGTGATCGTCGCACCCACCGGGCTCGTGGAGCACGCGGTCGAGGAAAACGTCTATGCGGGAACGGCAATGGCTCGACGCGCGGCCTACATGTACGGGGCGGCCTTACCCCGAGGTCCCCGAGGTAGCGTCGGAGCCGGGTTGGGGCAGACCACCTCAACCGGCACACCGACGCTCATTTCGCCGACGGTGTCGATCTCGAAGACAGGTCACACGGAGACGATCGACGGCGTTCGGATCGAATTCCAGATGACGCCCGGAACCGAGGCCCCGTCCGAGATGAACTTCTACTTCCCGGATTTGCGCGCACTGTGTATGGCGGAGAACGCAACTCATACTCTCCACAACCTGCTCACGCTTCGCGGTGCCCTGGTACGAGATCCTCATGTCTGGTCTGCGTACCTGACGGAATCGATCAATCGTTACGCCTCACGATCCGACGTTCTGTTTGCGTCCCACCACTGGCCGACGTGGGGGACCGAACGGCTCACCGAGTTCCTGTCATTGCAGCGCGACCTCTACGGGTACCTTCACGATCAGACACTTCGTCGAATCAATCAGGGGTGGACCGGTCTCGAGATCGCCGAATCGATCGAGCTGCCAACTGCATTGGCGCAAGCGTGGCACACGCACGGGTACTACGGTTCCGTCAGTCACAACGTCAAAGCCATCTACCAGCGATACATGGGTTGGTTCGACGGTAACCCTGCGCATCTGTGGGAGCATCCACCCGTCGAATCGGCCAAGCGTCACGTGGAGTTCATGGGCGGATCAGCAGAAGTGTTACGGAAAGCTCGGGAATCGTACGAGCGCGGCGACTTTCGCTGGGTTGCGCAGGTGGTGAACTACGTGGTCTTCGCTGAACCGGACAACGTCGAGGCCAAGAATCTGCAGGCCGATACCTTCGAGCAACTCGGGTACGGCGCCGAGAACGGCACATGGCGGAACTTCTACCTCACCGGTGCATACGAACTGCGCAACGGCTCAGTGGGGACGCCCACGGTTGCCGCGGCGCCCGACATCACCGCAGCGCTGTCGGTAAGTCAAGTCTTCGATGCAGTATCGCTGCGCGTGGATGGAGTGCGCGCAGCGGGCTCGCACATCGTCGTCGATTGGAACATCACTGACGAAAACATCGTTCACCGAACGGAACTCAGCAACGGAGTTCTGATCCATTTCGACGTGGAAGGTGGGTCTGCAGATGCTGGGTCTGTGGATGCGATGTTCAGTTTGAGTCGGCGCGACTTACTCGGTGTGCTGCTCGGTGGTGTGGACTTGGGTGCCGAGATTGCGAATGGAACCATCTCGGTTTCCGGCGACGCGGCGAAGCTCGCAGAACTTGCCGGATACCTCGACGAGCCGGATCCGAACTTTGCGATAGTCACTCCGACCTAGCGCTGTATCAGTCGTGAACGAGCCTGTACTTCAACAGGTCTCGAGTCGCGCACCTTTTTGAAGTTGTCCGTTTTGTCTCTGGTTCTCGAAAGTATGTTCGATTAAACTTTGAGCATGGACAGTCGGGAAGCGTGGCAACTGGATGGCGAGGACCTCAAGAGTGAGGTTCTCGATCTGGTGCGCGCCCGACACGAGTTGCAGTCGCGGATGGTGTTGCTGATCGTGGAGATGTTTTCCCGGGACGTTCTTGGCGGGAGGGGTTTTCGGGCGATCGCTCAGTGGTTGCATGGTTCGACGAATCTGGAGATCGGTGAGTGCAGTCTGCTGGTCGGGTTGGCGCGGTTGTTGATGCTCGAACCTGTTGTCGGCGATGCGTTTCACCGCGGGGATGTTGATGCGTTGAAGGCGCGGCAGGTGGCGTCGTTTTGTCAGCATCCACCGAAGAACATGACGCCGGCGGATGTGGACAAGGCCCGCGGGATCCTGCTTGGCCTGGCGTCGAAGAACATTGCCGATTGTGATGCGGTGCGGGCGGCGATCCGGCGGATCGAGAAGCAGTACGGCAAGCGTGAGGACGGTGTTCCGGTGGGTGAGGATTCGGAGCGTAACGAGTTCTATGCCTCGAAAGGTTTGTACGGGCGCGTGTCGGTGAAGGGCGACCTAGATGCTGTGAACGGGGCGCGTCTGATTACGTTGTTGTCGAGTCTGTCTGCGCCGACGCCGGAGAAGGACGGCGTGAAGGACACGCGTACTCCGGCATTACGGCGTGCGGACGGGTTCTGCGAACTACTGCGGCGGTACGAGCGGGCGGGGTTGGGTCCGATCGAAGGCGGAGTGAAACCGCACATCACGGTGACCGCGTCGGCGAAAGACATGACCGACCTCAAAGCGTTGAAGGACCTCCTGCCGTCCACCGAAGAACTGGGTTTCGCGTGGACGGATTGGGTGGGTCCGATCAGTATCGACACGGCCCGGATGTTGGCGTGCGACTGCACGGTCACCCGGATCTTGTTGGACGAGAGTGGTGTTCCGCTCGACTGCGGTAAGGAAGCGCGAACGGCGACGGTTCCGCAGCGGCGGGCTCTTGCGGTTCGTGATGGTGGGTGTGCGTTTCCGGGGTGCGGGACTCCGTCGGGGTGGTGCGATGCCCATCATATTGTTCACTGGGGTGATGGTGGCCCAACGGATCTCGATAATCTGATTCTGTTGTGCGGTCATCATCATCGGACGCTGCATCACACCGAGTGGCGGGTCGAGATCGGACCGGATCGGAAATCGGTGTTCTATCCACCGATGTCGGTTGATCCGTATCAGCATCCGATCGGCGGGAACAGTCCGCCCACCGCGGCGTGAATCGCGACAACTGAAGACGTGAGCACCGGGGCACAACCATGCCCTGGTGCTTGCTCAATCCAGTATTTACTCAAGACAACGTGATGTCGGCAATCAGGCCGTGGTGATCGGATCCCTCGATCTCGATCCGTTCCAAGGATGTCGCCACGGCGCCTTTCGTGATGATGTGGTCGATACCGACCACCGCCGGATACCGCTTGTCGGTCGGATAGGTCGGGATCAGGCCGGAACCCAATTGGTCGGCGGCGCTGGTGTATCCGTTCGTGAGAAGATTCCGGAACTGTTTGTTCGAGTACGACGCGTTGAAGTCGCCGCTCACTATCACGTTGTCCCGTCCGGCGACTTTGTCCATGTAAGACCCAAGCCTTCGCTGCTCGTCCGCCCACACCGAAGGCGGTGAGATGTACGCCGGTGCCGGATGCACGGCGAACAATGTGACTGGCTGCGCCAAGCCGACATTCAGTTCTGCGGACAGCGTTTCGGGT
Organism: Rhodococcus sp. MEB032; assembly: GCF_030208925.1. NCBI lineage: Bacteria > Bacillati > Actinomycetota > Actinomycetes > Mycobacteriales > Nocardiaceae > Rhodococcus > Rhodococcus sp. MEB032. The sequence goes on along the minus strand of NZ_JARVSY010000010.1, from coordinate 460,060 downwards.
GAGAATCCGTCGAGGCTACGCGGATTGGAGAGTGGAAAGCGACTGTAGATTCCTGCCCCGCCACCACCGTCGGTGTACGGGACGAGGAATTGGTGGCTCAGAACCTCGTCAAGCCCGGCGGCTTTGAGCGCGTCGGCTTCCTGGTACGTCAACTCCTGGACCGTCACCACGTCGACCTCGCGTTCGCGGACCATCGCCACAAGCGACTCCGGATCCGCTGCACCGACCATCAAGTTGGCCTGCATGATTCGAATCGATGGACCGTTCGCAGACGTCGACTCCCCAGTTCCGCCGATGTACAGCGGGCTCACAGACCATCCGAACAACCCAAGGACGAGGATCGAGGCGGCGCACACGATCCACTGACGCCCGATACCCGAGACGACGGCACCGATCAGCGGAGCAATCATCAACAAGGGCGCCACTGACGCCAGAACGATCACGATGTTGTGATCGACGTCCAACTGAGTTGCGATCAAGGCAACCAAACCAGTCACGATGCCGGCCACACCGGCCACGGCCGAAAGGCGGCGAAGAACCAGTCGACGAGGGGTCACGGCATCGGGTTGCATGACGTCCATGGAAGCAGAAGAGCGTCGTAGCTCCGGGAAACTGCAGGTGGAGTCGGTGCGCCCTATTGTTTGCGCCCTATTGTTGCGGATACGGAAGGTGGCTGCTGCTGTTCTCACTGACGGAGATCGAGCGGCCGAGTTGGGGGAAGGCGCGTTGAGAGCACGCTGGCCTGTCACAGACTTTGCACCCCGCGCCGATCGGCACGATGGTCGCGGGGTCGTCCGTCTGAATTCCGTGTGAGTAGACCATGCGATCGGCGTAGCCGATGTCGCAACCGAGTCCGACGGCGAAGTTGCGCTCGGGTGCGAGGTACCCGAGTCCGCCGCTGTGGGTAGTGCGCGCCACCCAGAGGTATGTCCGGCCGTCGGGCATCTTCGCGACCTGAGTGAGGATGCGACCTGGGCTCGCGAATGCCTCGTGGATGACCCACAGCGGGCAGCTGCCTCCGACTCTGGAGAAGTGAAAGGCGGTAGCAGACTGACGCTTCGAGATGTTTCCGGCGCGATCGGTTCGGACGAAGAAGAAAGGGATGCCGCGTTGGCCGTGTCGTTGGAGAGTGGACAACCGGTGGCAGACTGTCTCGAAGCCGACCTCGAACCTGAGGCTGAGCAGGTCGATGTCGTACCGCAAGGCCTCAGCGGATTGCAGGAATTGGGTGTACGGGAGTAGCAGTGCGCCGGCAAAGTAGTGTGCGAGTCCGACGCGAGCCAGCGCTGCGGACTCGGCGCTCAATGATTCATCCTCGGCGACAAGGGAATCGATCACGTCGGCCTGCGTGAAGAAGGCCAACTGCATTGCGATCTGGAACGCGCGTTGTCCTGCCGACAGACGACGGGCGAGTGTGAGGACCGACTTGTTCGGATCGTAGTAACGCTTGGGGCCGAGCTTGTCGGGTTCGTCGTTACGGATCGTCACGGTGACGCCGTGCTGATCGCGAAGTAGTCGTGCCAGTTGCAAATCCACTGCGCCCACGGACAATCCGTTGTCCAGAAACATCTGCTCGGCAGCGTCGTCCAGAACGGCGATGTGATTCTTTCGGTCGTAGAAGAAGTCCCGAACTTCCTCGTAGGGCATCGGTACGAGTGACACATCGGACGCTGGTTCGCCGGACAACTGCGTCGAGAACTGGTCCAACTGCTCTGTCGCGGCGTGAAGGCGGCGGTGCAACATCACGAGGGTGCGTCCGACCGCCGGCATGCGGGCCACCAATTCGTCCACCTCGGCCAGAGATACGTCTCCAGATTCCGAAGTTTCGGCCAAGGCGTGATGAACGTCCGCAACCAGGCGTGCGTCGGAATCGGAGGCGAAGAATTGCACGTCGAGATCGAACTCGGCGTTGAGCTTGAGAAGGACGGGCACCGTCAGCGGTCGTTGATCGTTCTCCAGTTGATTGACATAGCTGGGGGAGAGTTCGAGTGCCTTCGCCAGTGCGGACTGTGACAGGTTTCGTTCCTCCCGCAGCCGTCGCAGCCGCGCTCCCGCGTACATCTTCTTCATCGAATCTCCTCGGTGCCGATCGCGTTCACCCTACCGAGAAGCTATTCGCAACATTCGCAACATTGCAGCATTGTCATTGCACAAATAGGCAATTGCGAGGGCCTATCCCGAGGTGAATGAGCTGCGTAGCGTGCAAATAGATACCGAAGAACGTGAGAAGAGGACCGATGAAGACGCATCTCGTACGCACTCACCGCTCTGCCGAAGAGTTCCCCAAGGAAGACCACCTCGCGTGGAAGATCGCGGAAGTTGCGACGGATTCCGTCGACGTCACCGACGCCACATCCGACATGATCGTCAACCGGATCATCGACAACGCGGCAGTTGCCGCAGCTTCCCTGGTGCGCCGTCCCGTGGTGAATGCGCGGGCGCAAGCACAGTCGCATCCGTATACGCCGGGCTCCACCGTGTTCGGTATCCCCGGTACGTTCTCTCCTGAATGGGCCGCCTGGGCCAACGGTGTCGCGGTTCGTGAACTCGATTTCCACGACACGTTCCTCGCCGCCGAGTACTCGCACCCCGGTGACAACATCCCGCCGATCCTCGCCGTCGCTCAGCACACCGGCCGTGACGGTCGAGACCTGATTCGTGGTCTGGCGACCGGCTACGAGATCCAGATCGACCTGGTTCGGGCTATCTGCCTGCACGAGCACAAGATCGACCACGTCGCACACCTCGGCCCCTCGGCTGCGGCAGGTATCGGAACTTTGCTGGGCCTGGGCACCGAGACGGTCTACCAGGCAATCGGCCAGGCGCTTCACCTCACGACGGCGACACGTCAGTCCCGCAAGGGCGAGATCTCCAGTTGGAAGGCGTACGCGCCTGCGCTGGCAGGCAAGGTTGCCGTAGAGGCGGTCGACCGCGCGATGCGCGGTGAGGGCGCACCGTCACCGATCTGGGAAGGCGAAGACGGCGTCATCGCCTGGCTACTCGGTGGCCCGGACAAGGAGTACCACGTTCCGCTACCCGGTTCGGGTGAGGCGAAGCGCGCCATCCTCGACTCGTACACCAAAGAACACTCCGCGGAGTACCAGAGCCAGGCGCCGATCGACCTCGCTCGCCGAATGCGTTCTCGTGTCGGTGATCTCGACCAGATCGCGTCGATCGTCCTGCATACCAGTCACCACACCCACGTCGTCATCGGCACCGGTTCCGGCGATCCGCAGAAGTTCGACCCGACCGCCTCGCGTGAAACCCTCGACCACTCGGTGATGTACATCTTTGCCGTTGCGCTACAGGACGGTACGTGGCACCACGAACATTCCTACGCGTCCGAGCGTGCACAGCGCGCGGACACGATCGAGCTGTGGAACAAGATCTCCACGCGCGAAGATCCCGAATGGACACGCCGTTACCACTCGACGGATCCGGACGAGAAGGCTTTCGGTGCGCGCGCCGAGATCACCTTGAAGAGCGGCGAAGTCATCGTCGACGAGCTTGCGGTGGCCGATGCGCACCCGCTCGGCGCACGTCCGTTCGCTCGCGATCAGTACGTCGCGAAATTCCGCACCCTCGCCGAGGGCGTCATCGAGCCGAGCGAACAGGACCGCTTCCTCGATGCGGCTCAGCGCACCGCCGAATTGAAGGCAGGCGAACTCGATCAGCTGACCTTCACCGTTTCCGAAGACGTTCTCGCTCGAGCTCCCAAGGTCGCCAAGGGACTTTTCTGATGTCGGGCCTCATCGCAGCAGCGACGTCTGCAGCCGACAAGCGGATTGCCTTCCGGGCGGGGCTGACGTCCGGAAAGATTCAACGACTCCCGGGTGCGATCAATCCGCTGACAGCCAGACTGATTCAGGAAATCGGGTTCGAGGGTGTCTACGTTTCAGGTGGTGCGTACTCCGCCGGATTGGCGCTTCCCGACATCGGACTGACCACCTTGACCGAGGTCGCCGGCCACAGCAAGCAGATCGCGCGCGTCACGGACCTCCCGACGCTCGTCGACGCCGACACCGGTTTCGGTGAACCTATGAGCGCGGCCCGCACGGTCACGATCTTCGAGGACGACGGAATAGCCGGTCTGCACCTCGAGGATCAGATCAACCCCAAACGCTGCGGGCACCTCGACGGCAAAGCAATTGTGCCCACCGAAGACATGGTTCGCCGTGTTCGTGCTGCAGTGTCGGCGCGTCGTGACCCGAACTTCGTCATCTGCGCGCGCACCGATGCTGCCGGAATCGACGGTATCGACGCGGCGATCGAGCGAGCAAAGGCCTATGTGGATGCCGGTGCCGATCTGATCTTCACCGAAGCTCTTGCCACCGAGGCCGACTTCGAGAAGTTCCGCGCAGCGGTCGACACTCCGCTCCTCGCCAACATGACCGAGTTCGGGAAGTCGAGTCTCATTTCGGCGAAGACGTTGGAAGAGATCGGTTTCAACGCCGTCATCTACCCCGTGACCACCCTTCGGCTGGCGATGTTCGCTATCGAAAAGGGTCTGCGCGAGATTTTTGCGGAGGGCACGCAAGAAGGACTGCTCGGCGAAATGCAGCATCGCAGCAGGTTGTACGAGATTCTCGAGTACGAGCGCTACAACGAATTCGACAGTGGCATTTTCAATTTCAGCTTGGAGGGGAGTAGGACATGACCGAACAGATTCCGACGATCTACAAGGGCTTGGCCGGAGTTGTCGTCGATACGACGGCTATCTCCAAGGTAGTGCCCGAGACGAATTCGTTGACGTATCGCGGTTACGCAGTGCAGGACCTTGCCGCGAACTGCAGCTTCGAAGAAGTTGCGCACCTGCTCTGGTACGGCGAACTGCCGACTCCCGAGCAGCTCGAATTACTCTGCCTGCGTGAGCGTGCGGCCCGTCGTGCCGACCGCTCACTGCTCTCGCTTCTGACCAAGATGCCGGACAACTGCCACCCCATGGATGTTGTCCGCACGGCGATCAGCTACCTCGGCGCCGAGGATCCGGCGGAGGACGACAACTCGGAGAAGGCCAATCTGGCCAAGGCGCTGCGGATGACAGCTGTGCTGCCGACCATCGTCGCAGCCGATTTCCGCCGCCGGCGCGGTCAGGATCCCATCGCGCCGCAGTCGGATCTGGGTTTCGCCGAAAACTTCTTGAACATGTGCTTCGGTGCTGTTCCGGAGCCGGCGATCGTGAAGGCCTTCGAGGTCTCGCTGATCCTGTACGCGGAGCACTCCTTCAACGCCTCGACGTTCGCCGCTCGTGTTGTGACGTCCACACTTTCGGACATCTACAGCGCAGTGACCGCTGCTATCGGCACACTCAAGGGCCCGTTGCACGGCGGTGCAAACGAAGCTGTCATGCACGACATGCTCGAGATCGACGACCCCGACCGCGCCGAAGCCTGGATGTCGGAGAAGTTGGCTGTCAAGGAGAAGGTCATGGGCTTCGGGCACCGCGTCTACAAGAACGGTGATTCGCGTGTTCCGACCATGAAGCAGGCCCTCCTCGACGTCGCGGCAGCGACCGACGGCGAGAAGTGGGTGCAGATGTACGAGATCCTCGAGAAGACAATGGTCAGTGCCACCGGAATCAAGCCGAATCTCGATTTCCCCACGGGCCCTGCATATTTCCTCATGGGCTTCGACGTCGAGATGTTCACGCCGATCTTCGTGATGAGCCGCATCACCGGATGGACGGCGCACATCATCGAGCAGGGGCAGTCGAATGCACTGATCAGGCCGCTGAGCCAGTATTCGGGCGTGCCACAGCGCACAGTCGTGGCATGACACTTTTTGCTGTCGTGGCATGACACCCCTTTGATACTGCGTCGGCGAGGTTCGGTTCTGGCATCACCGTCTCCTGGCCTCGTCGACGCTTCTCCGTTCGCACTATCTGCAACTTTGCATCGAGAATTCGCAAAGATATTCAAGTGCAATGTGTTTCGGCTTTTCTCTACCGGAAATAACGTGAGTGTCATGACTGAAACGCACGAAGAAATCTTGATCATCCGTCGTGGCGAGACCCTCGACGTCGTGTTCAACCGGCCGGAAAAGCGCAACGCATTGACCCCGCAGATGTACGACGCCATTGCCGGAGCCTGCCGGCGCGCCGACTCCGACCGCGAGATTCGGTTACTCACTCTCCGAGGTGCTGGGGGAGAGGCGTTCTCGGCAGGCTCCGACATTGGCCACTTTCAAACCTTCTCGAGCTTTCAGGACGGGCTCGACTACGAAAGCCGGTTCGTTGGCGTACTGACCGAACTCGAGAAAGTGAGGGTTCCCACCCTCGCGGTCATCGACGGTGTGTGCGCGGGAGCAGGGCTGTTGCTGTCGGCAGCGTGCGATGTGCGGATCGCGACGCAGGGGTCACGCTTCTGCCTACCGATCGCGCGCACACTCGGAAACTCGTTGTCGATCCATTCCGTGGCGTTGCTGGCGGACAGGATCGGCAGTTCGCGTCTGATGTCGTTGATCGCTCGGGCTGGGGTGATGTCGAGTGGCGAGGCTCTGCGGAGCGGCTTCCTCAGCGACTGTGCAACAGAGTCCGAGTTCGCGACCCTGACTGCCCAGGTATCTCGCGATCTACTTGCCGCCGCCCCGATGACCGTCTGGACTATTCGGGAGTCCCTGCGACGCATCAGAACCCGAGTGATTGCCGACAACGATGATCTGATGAGCATGATCTACAGCAGTGACGACTTCAAAGCCGGCGTCGACGGTTTCCTTCGCGGGGAACGACCGGTGTGGGCCGGCGTGTAGTTCGGCGGTAGAACCACAGGCTTGCGTTGGAGCGCGCTCTAACCCCTAGCGTTGCCGACCATGACAACAAAGACCTGGATCATCACTGGAGTTTCTCAGGGTTTCGGCCGTGAACTCGCACTGTCTGCACTTCGATCGGGGGACGCGGTAGTCGCTGCAGTTCGTCGTCCCGAGTCCGTTGCAGATATCGCGTCGGAGCATCCGGATCGGTTCTCGGCGGTGACGTTCGACGTCCGCGACACCGCGGCGGCACCCAGCATCGTCGAATATGCGCTCGAGCGTTTCGGTCGCATCGACGTGCTGGTCAACAATGCCGGTCGTGGGATGGTCGGCGCGGCGGAGATGGTGGACGATTCGACCTTGCGGGATCTCATGGAACTGCACCTGATCGGACCCGCCGCGTTGGTGCGCGCCGTCCTTCCGTCGATGCGAGTGCAGGGCAGCGGGACGATCGTGCAGATGAGCAGTCAAGGCGGCCGTATGTCGTTTCCCGGTGTCGGGGCGTACTCGGCGTCGAAGTTCGCTCTCGAGGGTTGGTCGGAGGCTCTCGCCGGTGAGGTCGCGCAGTTCGGCGTTCGGGTGATGATCGTCGAGCCCAGCCGATTCCGTACAGCATTCAACACGCCTGGCGTTCTGAGCTTCGCCGAATCATCATCGGAATACCGTGATTTGCTGGATCCCGTTCTGCGGGACATGGCGGCCGCAGACGGTGTTCAGGAGGGTGATCCGGAGAAAGCAGCAGAGATCATCACCTCGCTTGTGCACAGCGAGAATGTGCCACTTCGTCTGCCACTCGGAAAGGAAGCCGTGGAGCGTGTCTCCGCGTCGTATCGGAAGAATCTCGCCGAGGTATGCGTCTGGGCCGACCTGGCTCGCAGTGCAGACTTCGCGGATGCTGCCGGCCCTGTCCGCCCGTTCTAGGCTGAGAGTCATGGCTACGGAAGACTTGATGCGTAAGGCACTCGAGGCACTTGGGGAAGTGGACGGGCCCATGTCGATCGAGGTGATTCACCGACTCGTCGATGCAGGGGACGTTCAGGAGCCGATGTCGATCGCCGAAGTCTCGGACCTGCTGGATGTCTCGGCACATACGCTGCGCTACTACGAGAAGATCGGTCTGGTCGAGGTCGATCGTGACTCGAGCGGACATCGTGTGTACGGTCCGGAATCTGTTCGCAGGCTGGTGTTTCTGACCCGCATGCGTATTTCAGGTATGGCGATTCGCGACCTGCAGCACTACGTCGAACTGGTCGACGCCGGTGAAGGGACAATTCCGGAGAGGCTCGACATGCTGCTCGAGCACCGGGACACCGTTCGTCGGCAGATCAAGGAGCTCACGTTGTCTTTGGCTGCGACGGAGTACAAGATTGCGACGTACGGCGGGCGGACCGGAGAGCAGGAGTAACCCCGATTACTTGCCCGGCATTCGATTCAGCCCGCTTTCCATGGATACTGCCAGTCGCTCGAGTGCGGCAAGGACCTTCCCCCGGTCCCGGCCGAGTTGGGTGAACAATTCACCGTGAGCGGCGAGTTCGCGAGGAAAGACGTCGTCGACGACAGCGTTTCCCTGGACCGTCATCGTGATCAGTGCAGATCGCCTGTCTTCGGGATTGCTTGTGCGGGAGACGAGTCCTCGCTTCTCGAGTCGCGCGAGTGCCTTGCTGACCCCGGCCCGAGACATACCGAGGCGTTCGGCGAGACGAATCGCGGTGACCGGTTCCTCGGCGTATCGCAGTGGCACAAGCAGTTCCACTTCCGAGACGGTGAGATCCGCGGTTTGGTATACCGGTTCGACTGCTAGTTCGAGAAGCGCCGTAATCCGTTTGAGTTGCGCGACTACTTCCATGGGCGAGGTGTCGAGGTCGGGATTGTTTTCGGCCCAGAGGTTGCAGGTACGGGAGCGGAGTGTTGGTTCGTTCACGATTCCTCAACTTTGTTAACCGGTAAACAAATTTGCTAGATTGCCAGAATAGCCCACCGTCTCGGGTGGGACGATCTGCGGACTGGGGGAGCACATGAGGTTCGACGTGGTGATTGTCGGTGGCGGTGCGGCGGGGTTGAGTGCCGCGCTTGTTCTGGCTCGGGCTCGGCGGCGAGTGATGATCGTCGATGCAGGTAACCCGCGCAATGGTGTCTCCGAGCACCTGCACGGGTACCTGACGCGGGATGGTGAGAGTCCTACGCAATTACTTGCGGCCGGCCGCAAGGAGGTTCTCGAGTACGGCAGCGAAATGACGACTGGCACCGCAATCCGAATCGAGCGCACGGATGACGGTGGATTTCTTGTGCAAACCGATGCGACCGCGCAGCTGGAGGCACGGACTGTTCTGGTGGCCACGGGGTTACGTGACGAGCTGCCGAACATCGCTGGGCTGCACGATCGGTGGGGAGTCGATGTTCTGCATTGCCCCTATTGTCACGGATACGAGGTTCGAGATTCCCCGATCGGTGTGCTCGGTGGTGACAACAGGCCGTTCACCATTCATCAGGCGTCGTTGGTGCGCCAATGGTCGGAGGATGTCGTCTTCTTTCCCAACCGTATCGAGCTGACCGGAGCCGAACGGGAGCGGCTGACTGCCAGAGGGATTCGCATTGTCGAAGGTGACGTGGCCGGGGTTTCGGTTGGCGATGGTCGATTGGACGGCGTCGAACTGGCCTCCGGTCAGGTGATTCCGCGAAGCGTAGTGTTTGTCGGCCCACAATTTGTTCCGCGAGGCGATCTGTTGACTGACCTGGGGTGTGAAGCCGACGAAAATGGTTGGGTGGTAACTGATCCTGCAGGCAGCACAAGTGTGCCTGGAGCCTGGGCCGCGGGGAATGTGTCGGATTCTCCGGCGCAGTTGATCACCGCCGCCGCTGCCGGATCAAAGGCTGCGATTGCACTGAATCACTATCTGCTCGAGCAGGATATTGTGCGAGCGGTTGCGATCGCAGCCGAACTTCAGCCAAGTGAAACCGGAAGCAACCCTCGCGGGGTCTCTTGAGCGATCTGGTTCAGCGCAGACTCCAACGTCGGAAATTGATACTGGAAGCCGCTGTCCGCGAGCACCCCTGGTGAAACCCAGCGACTCTTCGTTACCAGTTCAGCCTCGGTGCGGATGATTCGTGCGCCGAACTCGAGCATCCAGCCCGGCGTCGGAAACCCATATTGTCGGCCAAGTTTCGCTCGTACCATCCGCATCATGTCGGTGTTGGTTACCGGATACGGGGATGCGATATTGACCGGGCCTGAGATCTCCGGATTCTCGTAGACGTGGATGATCGCGCGAATGACGTCGGCGATGTGAATCCAGCTGAACATCTGTCGGCCGTCGCCCATTCGTCCGCCGAAGCCCATTCGGGCGAGGTTGACGAACGGATTGATCGCCCCACCGCCGGCTCCGAGGACGATCGACATTCGTAACGCCACTTTGCGAACAGGCGTTGGGGCTGAGAACAATTCGTGTTCCCACGCTCGCGCGACCGCTACGGAGAATCCCTTTCCCAGCTCTCCGTTCTTCTCGTCCATCGGTCGATCTCGTGCGTCTCGGTAGATCGTGCCGGTACTGGCATTCGCCCAGAGTGAGGGTGGCTGCGGCGTGCGGGTCAGCGCACGACCCAACAGTGCAGTCGTTTCCACTCGGGAGGAGAAGATGTCGTCGGCATTGCGCTTGTTGTAGCGGCAGCTCACGGAGCGGCCGGCGAGGTTGACGAGCAGATCCGTGCCGCTGAGTACATCGGCGACGCCGTGCTCGTCGGACCACGTGGCATCGCTCGTTCCTCCCCGGCCGATCGTCCGAACGTCGACCCCGTTGGATTCGAGCGTTCGAAGAAGGTGTTGGCCTACGTAACCCGACGCACCACAGACAACAACGGTCTTCATGGTTTTGTGTTCCCCTCTGCAGAAACGACTTTTGTCATCAGGGCGGCGACATCGCCGACCAGACCTCGTGCCACTGGCAGCCGGGCGAGTGTGAGCGCTTTGGCGATGATCGGTACCAGGCCGTCGACCAGGGATCGGGTGCGCGTTTGCCCCGGAGACGAGTCGGTGACCCAGTGCAGCGTCACGCCCAGATAGCTGAGCCACAAGAGCGTGGGGAGCTGGGTCTCCAATGACGCCGGAGTCTTCTGCTTCGACGCCGCCAGTGCTTCACGCATCAGATCGACGGCCATCGATCTCGCATCGGTCGACTCGGCCGAGAACGGGCTGGACGGTGATGCGGTGGGCAGTGCAACGTGCAGAAACGTGCTACCGAAGCCGTGATAGGGCCCCATGACATCGAGTCCGGTGTGCAGAACAATCCTGAGATTTTCTGTCAGTGACCCACCTTCGCGAAGGAGTGGAAGCGCCAGAGCGCGGTGATCGCGTTGGATGACGAGATACAGCTCGTGAACCAGTTCGTCCTTACTGGCGAAGTAGTAGTAGGCGTTCCCGAGCGAGACCTCTGCCTCATTTGCGATCTTGCGCATGGTCGTCGCTGCGAAGCCCTCGTCGCGGAAGAGCCGCAATGCTGTTTCCACCAGCTTTTCCCTGGTCTCGATCCCGCGACTACTCATCGACACTCCTTCTTTGAACATGTTCAAGTGCAGCGTACGCCCTGGAGTTGAACACGTTCAAGAGTGGATCTGTTGCGTGAAATATAATAAGCGCGCATACTAAATGTATGAATGAATGTGCTTTCGGTTCGCCAGGGGGCCGGCGATGAATGCCTGGTTAGGGGTTGTCTCTGCCGAACATGTGCGTCGCGCAGTGGATCTCGGTATCGCACAGATCGGGCACGGAAAGAGAGCTGGTTTGGTACGGATGAAAGCAGGTGACGTGCTTGTCTATTATTCGCCGGTCGAGTCCATGGGCGACCGAGATCCGTTGCGCGAGTTCACAGCTCTCGGTGTGATCGAAGAGGGTGAGATCTGGCAGGCGGACGAGGGGTGTTTCAAGCCGTTTCGGCGGCGAGTTCGGTACGAACAGTTCAACCCCGTTCCTCTCGACGCAGTCCGGAGTCGATTGGCGCTGACCTCGGCACCGAATTGGGGGTATCAACTCCGGCGTGGCTTGATTCCGTTGGATGACAACGACGTCGAGGTTCTGCGTTCGACGACGAGCTGACACACTGGCGCTGTGGCGAAGAAACTGGAAACCGACTTCGAGGACGCGGACGAGAGTCCCGGTCTGATGTTGTGGCGTGTCACCAATGCTTGGCAAGCCTCGATTCGCGCGGCGCTGCGACCTTTCGACCTGACCCACGTACAGTTCGTTCTGCTCGCAGCACTGACCTGGCTGGATGCAGAGACGCCGATAACTCAACGCGGTCTTGCCGAGTACGCGCGCACCGACGCGATGATGACGTCACAGGTGATTCGGACCCTCGAATCCAAGGGGTTTGTCGAACGACGTCCACATCCGACCGATGCTCGTGCTCGCTCGCTTGCCGTCACGCCGGTGGGTGCGGCCTTGGCCGGCAGGGCGAACCGCGCGGTGGAATCTTCGGACCGGGAATTCTTCGCCGCTCTGGGGGATCGTCAGGCGGCCTTCGTCGCGATGCTCGGCGCGCTTGATCGACGGTAACAACCCTCAGTTTCGAGGAGGTTGCTCTGTAGTTCTCTGCAGCAGTGCGTATTTGGCGTCCAGCCCGTCCAGCAGGGATTCCAGTGCGAGTTCGAAGCTGGCGCCGTCGATCTCGGTGGCACGCTCACGCAACAGGTGTGCTCGTGTGAGGTGCGGGTAACGCTCGGCGTAGATAGCGGGATCGTCCACGAATCCGCCGGAGAACGTTGCCGTCGCAGCACCCATGACCACGTACTTGACGGAAGCGCCGATCAGCGTTGCCGTGCGCTGCGGCCATCCGGCGCGCACCAGGCCGCCGTGGATGGCGTTCGCGCGATCGAGGGCGATGGGCCTGACGCTCGGACCGTAGGCCAAGTAGGGAACGATATTGGGATGCTTGCCCAGGGCGGCGTGGTAGGACCGCGCCCACGTGCGTAGCGCGCCGCGCCAATCGTCGGAGTCGAAGCCGCTCACGTCGACGGACTCCATGATGACGTTCGCGACGTCGTCGAGTAACTCGTCCTTGTTGGCGTAATGGCTGTACAGCGACGGTGCCTGTACGCCGAGAACAGTGGCGAGTTTGCGCATCGAGAAGTCGGTCAAACCGTGCTCGTCCACCAGTTTCAGGGCGGTGTCCCTGATGATCGGCTTACTCAGTAGTGGAACCCGCGGTCGCGCCATCGCCCAGAACCCTTTCGTCTGAAAGTACTGGACAACCTTACACTGTGAGTTTATTATCCAATTAACCTAACAGTGTTCGGGAACGTGGAGGATCAGATGACACGGGTGTTCGAGAACAAGTCCGATCTCCTGGGGGCGGTCGGTGAAACGCTGGGCTCGAGCGAGTGGGTCGAGGTCACCCGCGAGATGGTCCATCAATTTGCCGACGCGACCGGTGACCATCAGTGGATTCATGTCGACGACGAAAGAGCCAGGCGCGAATCACCTTTCGGTGGACCAATTGCGCACGGGTATCTGACGCTCTCACTCCTGCCGCTTCTGTCGAAGTCCGTGTATCGCATCGACGGCGCGAAAATGGTCATCAACTACGGGTCCGACAAGGTTCGATTCCCGAGTCCGGTGCCAGTCGGGGCCAAGGTTCGAAATACCGCAGTGCTCTCCGCGATCGAAGAGTTGCCGAACGGCTCGCTGCAGAGTCAGATCACCAACACCGTCGAGATCGAAGGCGTGGGCAAACCTGCCGTCGTTGCGCAGACCGTCGCGCGAATCTTGTTCTGAAATCCTGCAAGAAGAAAGCAGACTCCACATGAATCTCGAACTGACCACTGAGGAAGTTGCGTTCCGCGAGGAGATGCGAAAGTTCTTCACCACCGAATTCTCGCCCGAACTTCGAGCACGTGCAGCCGGATTCGGAAAGCTGACTCGTGAGGACATCGTTGCGGGTCAACAGATTCTGAACGCACACGGGTTGGCGGTTCCACACTGGCCGGTCGAATGGGGTGGCAAGGACTGGACTCCGGTTCAGCGCCACATCTATTCCGAGGAAATGCAGTTGGCGTCGGTACCCAACCCGTTGCCGTTCAACGTGAGCATGGTTGGGCCCGTTATCGCTGCCTTCGGTTCGCAGGAGCAGAAGGAGAAATTTCTCCCCGCTACGGCCAACGCCGATATCTGGTGGTGCCAGGGTTTTTCGGAACCAGAAGCCGGTTCGGATCTCGCTTCACTCAAGACGGCCGCTGTCCGTGACGGCGCGGATTACATCGTCAACGGTCAGAAGACGTGGACTACTCTCGCTCAGCACGCCGAGTGGATCTTCTGTCTGGTTCGCACAGATGCCAGTGCCCAGAAGCGGCAGGCCGGAATTTCGTTCTTGCTCATCGATCTGGCAACTCCCGGCATCACGGTTCGCCCCATCAAACTGATCGACGGCAGCGTCGAGGTCAACGAGGTGTTCTTCGACAACGTCCGCGTACCTGCGGAGAATCTTGTCGGCGAGGAGAACAAGGGCTGGGACTACGCCAAGTTCCTGCTCGGCAACGAACGCACGGGGGTCACACGGGTCGGGTTCTCCAAAACCCTTGTCGCCACGGCAAAAGAGAAGGCGCAGGAGGTCCGCGTCGGAAAAGGCACACTCCTCGAGGATCCGTTGTTCGCGGCTCGGTTGGCTGAGTTGGAAAACGAACTGCTTGCACTGGATCTGACTCAACTGCGAGTTGTGGCGAGTTCGGCAGACGGAAAGCCGAATCCGGCATCGTCGCTGCTCAAGCTCCGTGGCTCCGAATTGCAGCAGGCGGCAACGGAATTGCTGATGGATGTTGCGGGTCCGGACTCGTTGCCGGTGAACACGGCCGAGATCGACTCGCCGGAGTGGGCGCAGCAGGCGGCGCCGCGCTACCTGAACTACCGGAAGGTTTCCATCTACAGCGGATCAAGTGAGGTGCAGCGCTCCATCATTGCCTCCTCGATCCTCGGATTGTGAGCATCTGACATGAATTTCGAACTCGACGACGAGCAGACGATGCTTCGCGACACGACGCGTGAATTGCTCAACCGCAGCTACGACGCGGAGAAGCGCAACGCCACCTCGGCTACTGACGAGGGATGGAATGCCTCGGTGTGGAAGCAGTTCGCCGAGCTCGGGTTGCTCGGCCTGCCATTCGCGGAGGCCGACGGCGGGATGGGCGCTGGGCCGGTCGAGACCATGGTCGTGATGACCGAACTGGGCCGCGCGCTTGCACCCGAGCCGTATCTGGGTGGTGTTCTGATCCCCGGCGGTTTGATCGCGGCTGTCGGTTCGGCAGATCAGCGGGCGCGGCTCCTGCCGGCGCTCAGCGACGGGACCACTCTGTCGGCCTTCGCGCATACGGAACCCGGCACGCGCTGGCCGGTCGCCACTGTCACGACCAATGCATCGCAGGAGGGATCGGGGTGGACGATCACCGGCGTCAAGAACCCGGTTCTGCAGGGCGACAGCGCGCACGTCGTGATCGTCAGCGCCACACTTCCAGGCGGCGGCACCGGGCTCTTCCTGGTGGATGCGGAGGGCTCAGGTGTCACACGGAGCACGTACGCCACCCACGACGGCCGTCGCGGTGCGCAGTTCACGTTCACCGATGCCGCGGCCGAACAGCTTGGTGAGGGCGGCGATGTCACGGAGGCGATCGTCGAAGCAGAGGTTCGGGCGCAGGCAGCTCTGTGCGCCGAGGCGATCGGGATCATGACCGAAGCTCTGCGACTGACGACGGAATACCTGAAGCAGCGCAAGCAGTTCGGTGTTCCGCTCGCGAAGTTCCAGACGCTGACTCATCGTGCGGCCGACATGTACGTGGCGCTCGAACTGGCGAGCAGCATGAGTCTGTACGCCACCATGGCCATCGCCGACGGAGTGATCGATCCGACCATCGCGTCGCGAGCGAAGCTGTCTGTCGGTCGCGCCGCGCATCAGATCGGTCAGGAAGCAATTCAGATGCACGGTGGTATCGGTATGACAGCCGAGTATCCGGTCGGGCACTACGTCTCGCGGCTGGTGGCCATCGAACACACTTTGGGCGCATCTGACGATCACCTCAGGGTGCTGGCCGCCGGCGTCTCGAACTATTCGATGGTGAACGTCACCGAGTAGATCGGTGGTGAAGATAACGGGAGGTCACGCGCAGGTCGCGTGGCCTCCCTTGTCTGTGCGGGGGCCGACCCGCGGTATTCGCGGTCAAGTAAAATTCCTGTGATCAGTCCGAGAAGAGAAAGGGATCGAAGTGACCGCGCATACCGAGCAGCTCGAGTTCCAAGCAGAAACACGTCAGCTGCTGGATCTGATGGTTCATTCAATCTATACGAACAAGGACAGCTTCCTTCGTGAGTTGATCTCCAACGCTTCGGACGCGCTGGACAAGCTCCGCCTCGAGTCGTACCAGGACAAAGACCTCAACGTCGACGTCTCCGATCTGCACATCGAGATCGACATCGACAAAGCGGCGCGCACCCTCACGATCCGCGACAACGGCATCGGCATGTCGCGTGACGAGGTCGTCGACCTGATCGGCACGCTCGCCAAGTCCGGCACCGCCGAGGTACGTCGTAAGCTCAAGGAAGCCAAGGATGCAGCGGCATCGGAAGAACTGATCGGTCAGTTCGGCATCGGTTTCTACTCCACGTTCATGGTCGCGGACAAGGTCACGCTGCTGACCCGCCGTGCCGGTGAAGATCACGCGACGCGCTGGGAATCGACCGGCGAAGGCACGTACACGCTCGAGCATGTGAACGAGGCACCGCAGGGTAGCTCCGTGACCCTGCACCTGATGCCCGAGGATTCCGAGAACGGCCTGCACGACTACACGTCGGAATGGAAGATCAAGGAACTGGTCAAGAAGTACTCCGACTTCATCGCGTGGCCGATCCGCATGGATGTCGCTCGTACGTCGACGCCGGCCGAGGGCGAGGAGCCCGAGGTCACCATCGAGACCGAGACGATCAACTCGATGAAGGCGCTGTGGACTCGCTCCAAGGACGAGGTGTCCGAGGACGAGTACAAGGAGTTCTACAAGCACGTCAGCCACGCCTGGGACGAGCCTCTCGAGGTCATCCCGATGAAGGCCGAAGGTACTTTCGAATACCAAGCGCTGCTGTTCATTCCGTCGACGGCGCCGTTCGATCTGTTCATGCGTGAGCGCAAGGCCGGCATCCACCTCTACGTCAAGCGCGTCTTCATCATGGACGACTGCGAAGAGTTGGTGCCCGATTACCTGCGCTTCGTCAAGGGCGTGGTCGACGCACAAGACCTCTCGCTCAACGTCTCTCGTGAAATTCTGCAGCAGGACCGGCAGATCGCTGCCATCCGTCGTCGTCTGACCAAGAAGGTCCTCTCGACCATCAAGGACATGAAGGCGAACGAGCCGGAGAAGTACTCGACTTTCTGGACCGAGTTCGGACGCGCGCTCAAGGAAGGCCTGATGGCCGATGCCGACAACCGCAAGACGCTGCTCGACATCTCGTCCTTCGCCTCGACCAACAGTGAAGAGGGCGTGACCACTCTCGCCGAGTACGTGGAGCGTATGAAGGACGGTCAGGAACAGATCTACTTCATGACCGGCGAATCTCGTCACCTCATCGAAAGCTCGCCGCACATGGAGGCTTTCAAGGCCAAGGGCCTCGAGGTTCTGGTACTTACCGATCCCGTGGACGAGATGTGGGTCGACGCAGTCTCGGACTTCGACGGCAAGACCTTCCAGTCGATCGCCAAGGGCGAGGTCGACCTCGACACCGAGGACGAGAAGAAGGCGGCCGAGGCCGAGCGCGAAGAGAAGGAAAAGGAATTCGGCGCGCTGCTGACGTGGCTGACCGAAACCCTGTCCGACGACATCAAGGAAACGCGTCTCTCGACGCGCCTGACCACGTCGGCTGCCTGCATCGTCGGCGACGCGTTCAGCATGTCTCCGACGCTCGAGAAGATGTACAAGGCTTCGGGTCAGCCTGTTCCACACAGCAAGCGCATTCTCGAGCTCAACCCGGAGCATCCGCTTGTCTCGGGTCTGCGGGAGGCGCAGGCCGCCAATGACAATGCAGAGAACCTGACGGAGACGGCTCAGTTGCTCTACGGCATGGCGTTGCTTGCCGAGGGCGGTGAACTGAGCGATCCGGCGCACTTCACGCGCCTGCTGGCCGATCGTTTGGCTCGCACAGTCTGATCTCGTCTAGCTCGCTCGAACTCCCGGCAGTCACCTTCATCGGTGGGTGCCGGGAGTTTTTTCTTGATCGTTTTCTAATGAGGACCGTTTCTGTCCGCAATAACTTCTAACGTAGTTCTCACAGGGCACGAACCCACGAGCGAAGGAAAACATCATGAACGCACCGATCACCACCGTCACCGGCGAGCGCGCGGATCTCCTCCAGAGCCTGCGTCGGCATCGTGAATTCCTTCTCTTCACCGTCAAGGACCTCACCGACGAGCAGGCCGCTTCGAGGCCGACCGTGAGTGAACTGTGCCTCGGCGGATTGATCAAGCATGTGGGTCAGGCGGAAAAGGGATGGGTCGACTTCATTCTGGAAGGGCCGGCCGGACTTGGTGGGGACTTCGACCCGACCCAGTGGTCGGAAGAGATGCAACAGGAACGGGCGAACGAATTCGCCATGGTCGAGGGTGAAACCTTGGCAGGCATCGTTTCCGAGTACGAGGGGATCGCGGCCAGGACTGACGAGTTGGTGGCCTCGCTGGATAGCCTCGACATCTCGCATCCACTGCCGTCGGCGCCGTGGTTCGAAGCGGGAGCTCGCTGGTCAGCGCGGCGCGCATTGCTGCACATCATCGCCGAGACGGCCCAGCATGCGGGCCACGCGGACATGCTTCGCGAAGCCATCGACGGTTCCAAGACGATGGGTTGATGGATGGATTGATCCACCGGTATGTTTACACATCACACAAATATGTAACACTAGTGTCTATGAGCACCGAAAAGTCTG
Source organism: Rhodococcus sp. MEB032 (assembly GCF_030208925.1). Lineage (NCBI taxonomy): Bacteria > Bacillati > Actinomycetota > Actinomycetes > Mycobacteriales > Nocardiaceae > Rhodococcus > Rhodococcus sp. MEB032. The sequence continues at coordinate 441,375 of NZ_JARVSY010000010.1, read as the reverse complement.
CCTTGCAACCGCCGATGCAGTGGGACGCCTGGGGCGATCCGGCCAAGAAGCGTGAACTGTCGGACGCAGTCACATCATTGTTGACCGGATTTCTCGGTGTCTCCGCACCGACTCGATCGCGTCTCGCCATCGAAGACGTCCAGGTGGCTCCGTCCGCTATGGCCCAGTCGCATGTCGAAGCGCTGTCCGGGCTGGTCGGGGCCGAGTACGTCAGTACCAAGGATTCCGATCGAATCCTTCGGGCCGGTGGCAAGAGCACCCCGGATCTGCTTCGCCGTCGTAGCGTCGAGCCGCAGGACGCACCGGACGCAGTCGTCACTCCAGGGACAGACGCAGAGGTCGAGCAGGTTCTCCGATACTGCTCTGCCAACCGGATCGCAGTGGTCCCGTTCGGTGGTGGCACCAGCGTCGTCGGCGGGCTCGATCCCATTCGTGACGGGTTCGACGCAGTTCTTTCTCTCGATCTGCGCAGGTTCGATCAGCTTGTCGGGTTGGACGAGGAATCGGGCATTGCGACGTTCGGCGGCGGAACTACCGGCCCACGGGCCGAGGAGCTTCTGCGTGAGCACGGTTTCTCGGTCGGGCACTTCCCGCAGAGCTTCCTGTTCGCCACTCTGGGCGGGTTTGCCGCCACCCGGTCTTCGGGGCAGGCGTCGGCTGGATACGGGCGCTTCGAGGACATGGTTCAGGGCCTCACCGTTGTCACCCCGAGTGGAGTGATCGAGACCGGGCGTGCGCCGGCATCCGCTGCAGGCCCCGATCTGGGTGAGCTTTTTGTCGGCTCCGAGGGCACCTTCGGCGTCATCACGCACGTGCGTGTGCGGGTTCACCGTCTGCCCGAGACCACCGTGCGCGAAGGGTGGAGCTTCCCCGACTTCGCCACCGGCGCAGCTGCATTGCGTGAGCTTGTCCAGGAAGGATCGGCTCCGACCGTGCTGCGGTTGTCCGACGAGGCCGAGAGTGGCGTGAATTTGGCGACCACCGACAAGATCGGCGAGAACGCCTTCACCGGTGGTTGCCTCGGCATCACTACCTACGAGGGCACCGCTTCGCACACCGCTGAACGGATGGCGGAGGCCCGAGCAATTCTCACCGCTCACGGCGGCACATCGCTCGGTGAGGAGCCCGGAAACAGCTGGGAACACGGGCGATTCGATGCGCCGTATCTGCGTGACGCTCTGCTCGACGTCGGCGCACTGTGCGAAACCCTCGAGACGGCAACCACCTGGGGTAACCTCGCGAACCTGCGCTCCTCGGTCACCGAGGCGCTGACCAAGGCTCTCGTCGAGCAGGGGACTCAGCCGCTCGTGATGTGCCACATTTCGCACACCTACAAGACCGGTGCTTCGCTGTACTTCACCGTCGTCAGCGCGCAGACCGAGGATCCGATCGCTCAGTGGCACAAGGCGAAAACTGCCGCTGGCGATGCGATCATCGCCGCCGGTGGCACGATCACCCATCACCACGCTGTCGGCGCCGATCACCGCCCATGGATGAAGGACGAGATCGGTGAACTGGGCGCGAACATCCTTCGCGCAGTGAAGAATGCAGTGGACCCTGCCGGCATCCTCAATCCTGGAAAGCTGATTCCGTGACCGAAACCCGCAGTCAGATCGAGAAGGTTACCGTCCTGATCAATCCGATGGCGGGACATGGTCACGCGCCTGCGGCAGGACGCAAAGGTGTTGCGCGACTGCGCGCTCGGGGAGTTGCCGTCACCGAGATCATCGGAACCGACGCCGACGACGCCAAGAAATTGGCCCGTCGTGCGATCGAGGAGGGTACCGACGCGCTGGTGGTGGTCGGCGGTGACGGTGCCATCAGCATCGGATTGCAGGCTGCCGCGTTGACCGATACTCCTATCGGGCTCATCCCGGCGGGCACCGGTAACGATCACGCCCGTGAGTTCGGCATTCCCACAGGCGATCCCGAGGCAGCCGCCGATGTGATCGCCGACGGCGTCGTGCAGCAGTCCGACCTGGCGAAGATCACGCTGGCCGACGGTTCCGTCGTCTGGTCGGGAACGATCATCGCGAGCGGATTCGATTCGCTGGTCAGTGAACGGGCCAATCGGATGTCGTGGCCCAAGGGACCGATGCGCTACAACTTGGCGATGCTCGCCGAGTTGGCGAAGATGAAGCCGCTGCCGTACCGGATCGAACTCGACGACGAGGTCATCACGGTGGACGCGACGCTCGTGGCTGTCGGCAACGGCCGCTCGTACGGTGGCGGCATGCTCATCACTCCGGGCGCGTCGAAGTCTGACGGGTTGCTGGATCTGACCGTCGTCGGGCACGGTTCGAGGTTGCGTCTGGTGCGCCTGTTTCCGCGGGTGTACAAGGGAACTCACGTCTCCTTGGATGCGGTGCAGACGTATCGGTCGAAGAAGGTGCGGTTGGTCTCCGAGGGCATCATCGCCTACGCGGACGGCGATCGGGTGGGGCCGTTGCCCATCACGATCGAGGCAGTTCCCACGGCGCTCAACATCTTGACGCACACTCGGATCTGAGTCGGTTCTGCCGGGCACTAGGTAGCGGTGGTGTCAGACTTCTCGGATGAACGAATCGACGAAGTCGGCGCACCGCCGCGCTGCGTGGACGTTGGAGAAATGGCAGCTAGCCATCGACATCCCGTTGACCGCTGCGGCCTGCCTGTTCTTGGTGGCGTACGCGTACCAAGTGCTGGCGCAACCGACGGGCCTTCCACATCGTCTGACCGAATGGACGATGTGGGCTGCGTGGGTCGTTTTTGCCGTCGACTACGCAGTTCGCCTGTGGTTGGCACCTGCCCGCGGTGGCTGGTTCGTCAGGCATCTCTTGGACTTGGCGATGGTGGTGTTGCCCATGCTGCGTCCGCTGCGCCTACTTCGGTTGGTCACACTGCTTGCGATAGTTCACCGCTCGAGCGGGCAAAGCTTGCGTGGACGGGTGGTTATTTACGCCACTGGTGCCACGGCCTTGCTGATCGGTGTCGCGGCGCTGGCCATGCTCGATGCCGAGCGTCACGCGCAGGGCGCTGCCATCACGTCGTACGGAACGGCATTGTGGTGGGCGATGGAGACGGTCACGACCGTCGGTTACGGAGACATGGCGCCCGTTACCACGACCGGGCGCATGATCGCCGGAGCATTGATGATCGGCGGAATTGCGTTGCTGGGCATCGTGACTGCCACACTCGCTTCCTGGTTGGTCGAGCGCGTGGCGGAACAGGACGAGGCATCCCAGGCCGCGACGCGTAAGCAGGTGGCGGACCTGTCCGAGGAAGTCCGAGCCTTGGCCACCCGCACGCACCGAGTCGATCTCGCGTCCGTCGATACCGATTCGCTGCGTCGCGAACTGGCGTCGAGGGGAGTCGTGGCGCAGCATGCACCTTCGGACAATTGACCCGCAGTACAGCAAAACAATAGAACGATGGTCTGATAATCTTGCGTGATGGTGGCGACCCACGGATTTCAGCGCGCGCGCAGGCCTGAGCAGATCGAAGCGCGTCGGTGCGCGATTCTCGATGCGGCCCGCGCGATGCTCGGGTCCAGGCCCGTCGCCGACATCAGCCTGCGTGAGCTCAGTGAGAGCGTCGGACTGGCGAAGTCCAACGTGCTTCGCTACTTCGACAGTCGCGAAGCCATCTTTCTCGAAGTGCTCGACGAGAACTGGGTTGCGTGGTTGGACGGGTTGTCCGAGTCGTTGACCCCGACCGGTGACGACTCGCCGTTCGCCACTGAAATCCATGTGGCATCGACGGTTGCGGAATCGCTTGTCGCACAGCGTTTACTGTGTGAGTTGATGAGCGTCATGGCAGGTGTCCTCGAAAGAAACATCTCCGTCGACTTCGCCCGTGACTTCAAGAAGCGGGCAACGGTCAACTCGGGAAGGTTTGCGTCGCTGATTCATTCGCAATTGCCTCACCTCTCGGAGGGCGACGCGGCTCAATTCGCCAAGGTAACCCTGGTGATTGTTGCAGGCTTGTGGCCGACTGCCGAGCCTGCCGAATCCATGGTCGTCGTACTGAACGAGATGCAGGCGCCCCCTGCTGCCGACATGTTCGCAACCGGCCTACGTGAAGGTCTGATCAATCAGCTCGTCGGGCTGTCGGCGCGAGCGGCAACCCGAACGAGCTGAGCCCGTTCAGGCGCTGTGCAGCGTCAGGACGGTGATCTCGCTCGGTGCGAACACGCGGAATGGTGGACCCCAGAACCCGGTTCCGCGGCTTGTGTACAACTGCGTGCGGTCGCCGTGACGGGTGAGCCCGTGCACCGACGGTTGATCGAGTTTGACCAGAAGGTTGAACGGCCAGATCTGTCCGCCGTGGGTATGACCGGCGAGCTGCAGATCCACTCCCGCGGAAGCGGACTGAGTTACCTGCTTCGGTTGATGGGCGAGCATCAGGATCGGCAAATCGGGGTCGGTGCCGGCAAGGGCCATATCGAAGTTCGCGCCGTGACCGTCGAGCTTCGATCCCAGAGCGGTGGCGTCGTCGACTCCGGCGATGACCAGGTTGTCGCCGCCCTTGGTGACGACGAGGTGCCGGTTGTGCAGGGCATCCCAGCCGATCGAGGTCATGTAGTCGAGCCACTCCTGAGCCTCGTGGAAGTACTCGTGATTCCCGGTGACGTAGACACGAGCGAGTCTGGCTTCCACCGACGCGAGTGGGGTGGCTTGGCCGAGGCGCTGCTCCACTGTTCCGTCGGCAATGTCACCGACGTGGGCCACGATGTCGGCGTCGAGTTCGTTGACTGCCGCGATCACGCGCTCGGACCACTTCTCGCGATTGATCGGGCCGAAATGGGTGTCGGTAATTGCGACTACCCGAAGCTTGTCCATTCCCGCTCCGAGGCGAGGGATGGTGACGTCGACGTGCTTGATCCGTGGCAGTCTCATGGCTTCCCGATAGCCCCAGATCAGCAGAACGGCCGAGGTGATCAGTGCCGCAACGGCGACGATTCTCGATCGAAGCGGGTCATCCACGCCGCCGACGAGCAATCCGAGCCTCAGGACTTCACCGAGCAGGGTCCACACGAACACGACCCAGATGATTCCGAGGAGGGCGTCGCCGACCAGGCGAACTGGATCGCGGTCAGTGTGTCCGTGGCTGAGCATCATGGTGGCAGGCAGGGTGATCAGGAGGGCGGCAAACAGAACGGTGCCGAAAACTGCCACCGCTGTCGGCCAGTCCGGCCGGACGAACAAGCTCCACCACGGGTACACGAACAACAGAGCCAAGATCGACGCGACAATCGCGGATATGGCAACGATCCGCAACGGTCTGCGGCGCGGAACTCGAGCGACGTCGGTCGCCTGGGGTGTAGTCACCCCGTCCAGAGTAAAGGTCCACTGGTCTATTAACAAGGGGACAGTGGTCCGCTATCGGGATGTCGGTGTTCTCGGATAGGTTTCCGAACATTGAAACTCGGCCAGTGATCAGGTGGGTGGCGCATGGAGAAGTACGACGTCAAGAAGGCATACAAGGATCTCTATTCCCCCGGGCGCCGCGATTTTGCCCTCGTGACCGTCCCGCGCTTCGGCTACTTCGCCGTCGACGGTCACGGTGATCCCAACACTGCCACCGAGTACTCCGAGGCACTCGAAGCGCTGTATTCGGTGTCCTACGCGACCAAATTCGCGAGCAAGAAGGAACTGGATCGCGACTTCGTCGTGGGCCCGCTGGAAGGGTTGTGGCGGGCAGATGACCCCGAGGTGTTCGTGACGCGGGACAAGTCGTCGTGGGATTGGACGATGATGATCTCGCAACCGGAGTGGATCACGGAGACGGAACTGTCTGCGTCGATTGACGCAGTCCGGGCCAAGGCAGTGCGGGCCAAGAAGGAGATTGCCGCTCTCGACAAGGTCAGGTTTCTCGAGTTGGAGGAAGGTCTGTCCGTCCAGATTCTTCACGTCGGCTCGTACGACGACGAAGCTCCCACCCTGGACCGGCTGCACAACACGTTCATCCCGTCGAACGGCCTGAGCTTCAACGGCGATCATCACGAGATCTACCTCAGCGACGCTCGCCGGACGCCGCCCGAGAAACTGAAGACGGTTCTGCGTCAGCCTGTTTCGAGGTAGCGATTACGGCTCGAGGCCGCGCAACTTCTCGAGGTCGCGTCGCTCGCGTTTGGTCGGTCTGCCGGCGCCGCGATCACGTCGCGGGATGGACGCGATCAGTTCGGGAGGCGGTGGGGGTGGTGAATTATCCTGCAGGCAATCGGCGGCCAGCACGGCGCTGACTCGCTTCGCGATCGGCTTGACCACGACGACGATGCGCTCGATGCCGGATACACGCACCCGCACCTCGTCGCCGGCTTTCACCTGCTGAGCCGCCTTTGCCGACGTTCCGTTGACCCGAACGTGTCCCGATCGGCAGGCGGTCGCCGCCTGCGAGCGTGTCTTGAACAGCCGAACCGCCCACGTCCAGCTGTCCACACGAACACTGATCGCGTCGGAAGGGAGATGAGCTGGCACGCACTCCAGCCTACCGACGAGTGCTCACAGACCCTGCGCGCGGATGCCCGAGTAGGCGCGCGGTGCATACCGCAGTCGTAACGGCAGCAGATGCCAGAACCGATCCGTCAATGTCAGGAAGCGGGCGAACCAGAAGTACATCCGTTCGTCGCGTGGCGTCCATTCCCATTCAAGGGTCTTGCGCGCCTTCTCCGGCATCAGTGCCTTGCCGATCCAGTTCGCCACGGCCATCGTGGGGCGAGAGCTAAGACGCCACAGCCACGTCGGAACCTTCGGAGTCGGTGCGATGTCGTGCTCGGCGATGCGCGTCGACCATTTTGTGGTGTGGGTGTTGATCAGGTGGTTGTCGAGCATGTCTTCCCAGTACGTGCGGAAGCTGGCGTAGTCGTCGAAAGCCGGTCGGTCGGTGAGTCCGTAACAGCGCCACCAGGTTACGGCCTCACGGACAAGCTGGTCCTTCTGCTCCGCCGTGAACTTCTTGTACGCGAATCGCTCGTTGAAATCGAGTATCACCTCGAAGAACGTGACGTGTGTCCACCAGAAAGTGTCAGGAGCGAGGGCGTGGTAACGCCCGCCGGTTTCGTCGATTCCTTTGAGATCGGTGTGGAAGTTGCGAACGAGCGTGCCTGTGCCCTCTTCGGTCCGGTCGTACACGACGCCGTAGATGGGCGGCAGTGAGCGGAACAGGCGGTCGAGCGGGTTGTCGAAAAAATTCGAATGATCCTGCAGCGCTCCACTTACCGCGGGATGCATGTTCTGCAGCGTGCCTGCGCGTCCGAGATACAGCAGACCGCGAACGTCGCCGAAGTGTGTCCACGTCAGGGAACCGGGGCCGATCGGATCGGCTCGTAGTTCCTGGGGCTCTGGTCGCGCCTGGGGCTTAGGTCGACGAGTATCGGTGTCCGGATCGCTGCTCATCTGGTTGACCCTCCGCCTGCGCTCATGTGACAACGGTTGTTGTCAAATGATGACTTTTGCTGCGCCGCGCGAATTTGTCAATGGATTCGGCTAGATCTGCCCGAAAACAACTCCGGCCCCTCACCTGCAACAGGTGAGGGGCCGGAAGAGTGAAGCGGTCGGACTCAGGCGTATTCGTAGAAGCCGCGACCGGTCTTCTTGCCGAGGCGACCGGCGTCGACCATGCGGCGAAGCAGCGCCGGCGGAGCGTAGTGCGGTTCTGCGAATTCCGCGTACAGCGACTCCGCTGCTGCGAGAGCGATGTCGAGACCGACGGTGTCGAGCAGCGTCAGCGGGCCCATCGGGTAGCCGCAGCCGCCCTTCATGGCCTCGTCGATGTCTTCTGCTGTGGCGTAGCCGGATTCGAGCATCCGGACAGCCTGGCACAGGTACGGGATGAGCAGAGCGTTGACGATGAAGCCCGAACGGTCGCCCGCGCGAACCGTCTTCTTACGCAAGGTGTTCTTGGCGTAGTCGGTGACGGCGAGAACGGTCTCTTCGGACGTCGTCAGGCTGACCACGATCTCCACGAGCGGCATGACCGGCACGGGGTTGAAGAAGTGAACGCCGACAACCTGGCCGGGGCGCGAGGTGGCCTTGGCGATCTTGATGACGGGGATCGACGACGTGTTGGTCGCAAGAATGCCTGCAGGCTTGACGATCTTGTCGAGCTTGCCGAAGATCTCGTACTTGAGAGCTTCGATCTCGGGAGCAGCTTCGATCACCAGATCGCGATCGGCGAACTCTTCCATGTCCAAGGTGACGCGGACGCGTGCGATCGCGGCGTCGGCTTCTTCCTGGGTGATCTTGCCCTTGGCGACGCCGCGGTTGATCGACTTGGCGATCCGTTCGCGGGCAGCGGCGGCAAATTCTTCTTTGGTTTCGAGCACCAATACCGAGCTACCGGCTTTTGCACATACCTCGGCGATGCCGGCACCCATGGTGCCGCCGCCGATTACGCCTACAAGTTCCACGATTCTCCTCAAAAATTAGGGGCAAGCCCCTGTGCGCCGTTCCGGTAGTCAGAACTACCAGAAAGGCGCACAGGGGCGCGAAGTGCCTTACTTCAACAGCGCACGCGACATCACGACGCGCTGAATCTGGTTGGTGCCTTCGTAGATCTGCGTGATCTTGGCGTCGCGCATCATGCGCTCGACCGGGAAGTCGGTGGTGTAGCCGGCGCCACCGAACAGCTGCACGGCGTCGGTGGTGACCTCCATGGCAACGTCCGAAGCGAAGCACTTCGCCGCAGCGGAGATGAAGCCGAGGTTCTTCTCGCCGCGCTCGGCGCGTGCTGCGGAGGTGTAAACCATCAGACGTGCGGCTTCGACCTTCATCGCCATGTCCGCGAGCATGAACTGAACAGCCTGGAAGTCGCTGATGGACTTGCCGAACTGCTTGCGATCCTTGGTGTATGCCAGAGCCGCGTCGAGTGCGCCCTGGGCCAGGCCGACAGCCTGAGCGCCGATGGTGGGACGCGTGTGGTCGAGGGTCTCGAGTGCCGTCTTGAAGCCGGTGCCCGGTTCGCCGATGATGCGGTCACCGGGGATGCGGCAGTTCTCGAAGTACAGCTCGGCGGTGGGGGAGCCCTTGATGCCGAGCTTCTTTTCCTTCGGTCCGACGACAAAGCCCTCGTCGTCCTTGTGGACCATGAAGGAGGAGATGCCGTTTGCGCCCTTGTCGGGATCGGTGACAGCCATGACGGTGTACCAGGTGGACTTGCCGCCGTTGGTGATCCAGCACTTGGAGCCGTTGAGGATCCAGTCGTCGCCGTCAGCCTTTGCGCGGGTACGCATCGAAGCGGCGTCGGATCCGGCTTCACGCTCGGACAGTGCGTACGACGCCATTCCGCCGTTGACGAGGTCCGGGAGCACCTTGGACTTGAGCTCTTCGGAACCCTTGAGGATCAGGCCCATGGTGCCGAGCTTGTTCACAGCGGGGATCAGCGAGGAGGATCCACAGACGCGGGCGACTTCCTCGATGACGATGCAGGTGGCGACGGAATCGGCGCCCTGGCCGTCGTAAGCCTCGGGAACGTGGATGGCGTTGAAGCCGGACGCGTTGAGAGCGGTGAGCGCTTCCTCGGGGAAACGTGCGTTCTCGTCGACGTCCTTGGCGTACGGCGCGATTTCCTTCTCGGAGAGTCCGCGGATAGCAGCCCGCAGTTCGTCGTGCTCTTCGTTCAGTGCGAAGAGATTGAAATCCGGGTTTCCTGCCATGGGAACGCTCCTTGGTGAAGGTGGCTTGAAGGCGGTCGGTGCGGCTCCGGCGTTACCAGCGAGATTCGCGGACAGACCGGTGCCCATGACCCCAGTCAAACACGGCACTGAGTGCCAGGTCAAGGGATGGGTGTGTGAAGTTTCGGTGCACGAGCAGTGTCAGCCGAGTTGTTCGTGGATTTTTCTGCTGATCTCATCAGCGGACGTGCCCGGGGGAAAGGCTACTACCAGCACGGACTTCGATTCTGGCGTGCTGGTCTTGGACCCGGGTGCCACGCCGTACGTCCGCCGAACGTCGAGCAATGCCTGACTTAGTGCATCAGCTGTGGCGTCCTCGTCGCCTTTGATCATGCTTCGCAAGAGGTAGTTGTGGCACGCGGTGACAGCTGCGGCAAAACCGACAACCTCGAGGACAGGCTCGCGGGGCACAGCGCTGCGCAGGTAGTCGACGAAGAGGCGCTCGTAGCGGAATCCGGTGACGAGTTCGCGGTCGCGAAGAGCCGGAACATGCTGTACGACGCGGTATCGCCGCATCGACAGGTCTCGGTTCCTGCGGAAGAAATCGAACACCAGTCCCGCGGCCTCGCACACGGACGCCCAGGGGTCGGCGGAATCGGACGCGAGGAACTCTGCGACGTGTTCGAGGAGGGACTCGTGATCGGCGAAGATCACGTCTTCCTTGGAGCGGAACTGCCGGAAGAACGTCCGACGCGACACACCGGCGGCAGCGGCGATCTGCTCGACGGTGGTGGCTTCGTACCCGTTCTCCGAGAACAACCGGATCGCTTGAGACGCGACGTGTACCCGAAACTGTGCGGGGTCAGTTCCGGGTACATCGGAGCGCTCGGTCATGGATGCAAGTATCCAGGTTTCGTCGGCGTCAGTTGTCGGCGCGTAGCTGGAACTTGAGAACCTTGCCGGTGGGGGTGCGAGGAAGGTCGAGCGGGAAGACGATGTCGCGGGGAACCTTGTACCCGGCCAGCAAAGTGCGGGTGTGCTCGACGATGTCTTCGGCGGATGCCTGTAATCCCTTGCCCAGCACCACGAATGCCTTCGGGCGCTCGCCCCACTTCTCGTCCGGAACGCCGACGACTGCCACGTCGATCACCGCGGGGTGACTCATGATCGCCTGCTCGACCTCGACGGTGGAGATGTTCTCGCCGCCTGAGATGATGATGTCCTTCGCGCGGTCCTTGAGCTGGATGTATCCGTCGGGATGCATGACGCCGAGGTCGCCGGAATGGAACCAACCACCGGCAAATGCTTCGGCTGTCGCGGCCTCGTCGCGGTAGTACCCGAGCATCACGTTGTTGCCGCGGAGCACGATCTCACCCATGGTCTGGCCGTCGGCGGGGACGTCGTTCATCTCGGCATCGACAACGCGAGCATTTTCGGCCTGCACCATGCCGACTCCCTGACGCGAGAGAAGTGCGGCGCGCTCGGACTGCGGCTTGTCGTCCCAGGCTTCCTGGTATTCGCAGATCGTGTAGGGGCCGTACACCTCGGTGAGGCCGTAGACGTGAACCACGGTGACACCGATGTCTTCGAGTTTTCCGATGATCGTCGGTGACGGGGGAGCGCCGGCGGTGGTGATGCGCAAGGCGTCGACCTTGTGGGCCTGGTCTGCGTCGGCGATGGTGGAGCAGACGGTAGGAGCGCCGCACAGATGTGTCACGCCCAGATTGTCGATGGCGTCCCAGATCGCATCGGCGCGGACCGCGCGCAGGCAGATATGTGTGCCCGCGGCCTGAGTGACGGCCCACGGCGTGCACCACCCGTTGCAGTGGAACATCGGCAGTGTCCACAGATACTTCGTCGCTCCGTCGAAGCCGTTGTGGAATGTCTCGCCGAGCGAGTTCAGGTACGCCCCGCGGTGGGAGTACATGACGCCCTTGGGTTTTCCGGTGGTACCCGAGGTGTAGTTGATGGCGATACACTGCTGCTCGTCGTCGACGCCCCAGTGCAGTGGCTGATCGGAGAGAGCTTCGCCTTCGGCAATCAGATCGGCGTACTGCCCGGTGACGATTCCGGTGGGAACGTCCGGATAGGGGACGGTGGAGTCCGGGATCTCGACGATCTCACGCAGGCTCCCCACGTTTGCCTTGGACGAGGTGACCGAACCGACGAATTCGGAGTCCACGAACAGGATCGTGGTTCCCGAGTGATCGAGAATGTATTCGAGTTCGGGACCGGCGAGGCGTGAGTTCAGGGCGATCAGGACCCCGCCGGCGAGGGGAACGGCAAAATGCGCGAACAGCATCTCGGGTACGTTCGGCGCCAGGTATGCAACGCGGTCACCGGGCTGAATGCGTTCACGCAGGACGCGGGCCAGAGCCGCGACCTCGTCACCGAACTCTCGGTACGAGTAGGTCCGGTCGCCGTGAACGACGGCGGTGCGCTCGGGGAACACCGCGGCGCTGCGCTCGAGAAAACGCAGCGGACTGAGCGGGGTGTTGTTGGCTGCAACAGCTGTCGGGACAGACACGGTTCCTCCGAAGGCGACGTGGCACGGTTGGTGTCACGATAAGTGTGATCGGCACTACAAATGGCCTGGATGCACGCTATTGCCCAGCCAAAGGTGCCGCTACCCTCTGAATTGGGTACGTGGAGGTGAGAGTGAACAGGGTACTGAGACCGAGCGACGACGACGCGTTGCGCGCCGAACTGCGTCGGCTGCACCCCAAAACCGAGTTGCCGGTTCTGTTCGGCGGCTGCGTCAGCGACCGGTCGCTGACCATCACCGGTCACGTCGGCACGCGCAGCAACATCCTGCGAAACCTGCGGATCGACGCCGAATGCGGACTCGGCGGTCGGGCGATCGCAGAACAACGACCGGGCGCGGTCCAGGACTACGCGAACTCGTCGCACATCACTCACGACTACGACTACGAAGTGGGCACCGAAGCGATCGAATCCTTGATGGCAGTCCCGATCGTCGTTCGCGGGGTTACTCGCGGAGCGATCTACGGAGGACTGCGTGCCAACCTGCCGATCGGCGACGTGATCGCAGAGACGATGATGCGATCGTCGTACGCGTTGGCCCGAGAATTCGAGATTCGCGACGAAGTGGATCGTCGGGTGGCGATGCTCGATACCGCTGCGGTGGAACATGGTTCGAACCGCGATGCCCAGATATCCGAAGGGTTGACCGAGAGCGTCCTGGCGCTCGGCGAGATCGCGGCGAACCTCGAGGACATGGCTCTCAGCGCGCAGGTCCTCGCGGTCGAGGCAAAGTTGCGGTCGTTGGCGTCGCCGAAACCTTCCGCGAACACTCCAGTCGCGAACACCGTTGTCCTGTCGCCACGCGAGCGGGAGGTGATGGGGTACGTCGCTCTCGGACTGCGCAATGCCGAGATCGCCGAGAGGTTGTCCCTGAGCGTCGAAACGATCAAGACGTACATGAGGAATCTGATGGGAAAACTCGACGTCCGCAGTCGTCACGAAGCGGTCGTGGAAGCGCGGCGGCAGGGTTTGATTCTGTGAGGGCTTGATTCTCTGATCGGTCCCGCCAAGCGGAATTTCGGAACTGCGTCGCCACTCCGGTTGATATGACGGACCTCACTATCGGCAGAGTTCGACACGAGTGATGAGGGCATCGATGCAGGATTTGTTCGACAACAACGACATGACCGGCCTGGCCGAAGCGATCAAGAGCGGCGACGTCTCCGCCAAGGAAGTCCTCGAGTTCAGTCTGGACAGGCTCGACGAGCGCAACCCGGCAGTCAACGCGGTGATCAGTGAGCGCCGAGAGGAAGCGCGCAACGAGGTATCAGGCGGCCTGCCGGATGGTCCACTGCAGGGCGTCCCGTTCGTGATCAAAGACCTCGGCATGGACGTCGCAGGATTGCCGAGCACCAATGGATCTCGATTGTTCGCCGACGCTGTGGCAGAAAAAGATTCGACGCTCGTCGAGCGCTACCGCCAGGCTGGTCTGGTTGTCATCGGCAAGACGAACACCCCGGAGTTCGGCAAGAACGCGAGTACCGAACCTGCGCTGTTCGGACCCACCCGTAACCCTTACGCCCTTGATCGTTCGCCCGGCGGATCTTCGGGTGGCACGGCTGTAGCTGTTGCCGTCGGGATCGTGCCAGGCGGGCATGCCAGCGACGGTGGTGGATCGATCCGTATTCCCGCATCGGCCTGCGGCCTGGTAGGCCTCAAGCCGAGCCGAGGACGTACTCCGACGGCACCGGCGCGCACGCTCTTCTCGTCGCCGATGAGTGTTCATCACGCGCTCACCCGAAGTGTCCGCGACACTGCGCTGCTTCTCGATCTGTCCGCCGGGCCGACAGTGGGCGATCCTTACGTGATCCTGGCGCCGAAGCGGCCGTACATCGAGGAAGTGGTTGCCGATCCCGGACGGTTGCGGATCGGTCTGAGTAACGCTCTTCCTGACGGCACACCGGTGGACCCGGAGTGCTCGGCCGTCGCGACCGGTGTTGCTGGCCTGCTCGAAGAACTCGGTCACGATGTCACCGAGAGCGCCCCGAACTTTCCGCTCGATGCGCTCACTGCCGGGCTGTCGGTGTTGATGGGCATTCCGATGACGATCGAGGTCGACGAACGACTCGACGCCCTGAACCGCGCGATCCGTGACGACGACCTCGAGCCGATGGCGCGGATGATCTACGACCGCGCGAAGTCCGAAAGTGCGACGAACGTCGTCAAGGCGCTGCAGGAACTCGAGCGGGCCGCCCAGGTGATCGGTGCGTTCTTTGTCGATCACGACCTGTTGCTGACTCCGACGATGGCTCGGCCGGCAGCTCCGCTCGGTCTGCTCGATACGGCGAATCCTATGTCGATCTGGGAGCATTCGGCCGGGTACAGCGGCTTGACCAGTCCGTTCAACAGTTCAGGTCAGCCGGCGATTTCCTTGCCGATGGGTCATGACTCGGCCGGCGTTCCGATCGGCGTGCAGTTGGTCGGCGCGTTCGGCCGTGAAGATCTGCTGATTCAGGTTGCGTCGCAGCTCGAAACAGCCCGTCCGTGGTCCATTGCGCCGGTGTGGCCGCCGGTCCCGGCGTAGCGCGCGGTCGTCCGAGCCGGGGAGGACGTCAGGCGATGATGCGAATCGGCCACTGGCCGTTCACATCTGCCACGTCCCTCCCTTGGCTGAGAAGGTACTCGGCGAAATCGCGTTGCCGCTCTGCGTGCCAATCGGCTTGATCGACCATGAGATCGAGCCCCAGGATGTCGGGGAACCTCACGGCCAACTCGCGGGCCAACGCTGCCGCAGCTTTGGCATCGGCCTCGGCTTCGTGCGCCGACTCCAATGAAATTCCGTAGTGCTCGCACACGGCCGCAAGCGTTCGCTTGCCCTTGCGGAACGTATCCATCGCCCGATCGATCACGTACGGATCGATCACCAACCCCGGAACGAATGCAGGCTTGCCGATGCGCAGACCCTCGGCATGCATGACCGTCAGATCATAGGAGGCATTGAACGCCACGACGGCGTGATCGCGCGCCCAGGAATTGTGCAGAGCCTCGCGAATCTCTTCGTAGCCCTCGGAATAATCCTGGCCGTGTTGCGCCGCGAACTCGGTGCTGATGCCGTGAATATCCGAGGCGCCGGCGGGGATCTCGACGCCGGGATCGAGTAGCCACGTGCGTGTTTCGACACTCGAACCGTCGATCACCGCGACGCAGGCACTGACGATACGAGCGGTCGACGGATCCCGCCCCGTGGTCTCGAGGTCGAACGCGCAGATCGGGCGATCGGACCAGCTACTCATCGGGGGCCTTTCGGTGCAGAACGTCATGTCCGAATCACTATGCACCTCCCTACCGACACAAACGACGAACAGCCACCTCCGGGGTGACGGTGGAGGTGGCTGCTGCGTGACTGTGTGACGGACCTACAGAATCTCGGTTCCGACCGTGAAGCGATCCATGACGTCTTCACGTGGAGTCACACCGAAGCCCGGTCCCTGCGGCACAGCGATGTGGCCGTCCTCGATGACAAACGGTTCGGTGATGTCCTCCTTGTAGAAGCGATCGGAAGCCGAGATGTCGCCGGGCAGCGTGAACCCGTCCAGCGCCGCGAGGGCCGCGTTGGCGGCGCGGCCGATTCCGGTCTCGAGCATTCCGCCGCACCACACCGCAATACCGTGTGCCGAGGCGAGATCGTGGATGCGCTTGGCTTCCAGATATCCACCGACACGGCTCGGCTTGATGTTGATGACCGAAGCGGCACCGAGCGTGATGGCATCCGCCGCATCCTTGGCCGACTCGACCGACTCGTCGAGGCAGATCGGAGTCGAGAGGGACTGGGCGAGCTTGGCGTGCTGCACCAAATCGTCCTCGGCCAGCGGCTGTTCGATGAGGAGCAATGCGAATTCGTCCAGGCGGCGCAGCAACTGCGCGTCGACGAGGGTGTACGCGGCATTCGCGTCGACCTGCAGAGGAACGTCGTAGCCGAACTCCTTGCGCACCGCAGCCACGGGAGCGATGTCCCAGCCCGGCTTGATCTTCAGCTTGATTCGCACGTAACCCTGCGACAGATAGTTGCCGACGGTTTCGAGTAGCTGCGGAATGCTGTCCTGGATGCCGACGGACACTCCCGAGGGCACCCGAGTGCGAGTGGCACCGAGGTACCGAGCGAAAGACTGTCCACGAGCCCGCAATTCAGCATCGAGGATTGCCATTTCGATAGCCGACTTCGACATCTGGTGACCCACGACGTGGTGAAGTACGCTGCCGACCGTCTCGGCCGAGAGCGGTTGATCCGACTGCGACTTACGTAGCGTCGGAACAAGATACTCGCGAAGCATCGCCCGCGCACCAGCGGTGTATTCGGAGTTGTAGTACGGATCGCTGAGCGAGCCGCACTCGCCCCAGCCGACGGTCTCCACCGGACCGTTGGGGCCGTCGGTGGTGCCGCTCACTTTCAGGACGAGGGTGTTGCGCTCGAGCTGGGTGCTGAATGACGTGGTGAAGGGGGAGACGAGAGGGATGCGCAGTTCGCGCAATTCGACGGACTCAATGTGCATGGACTTGCTCTTCTCCGGTTGTCTCGCAGATTTTCGTGAACATGTAATAGCCGCTGGGGTCGAAGCCGGTCGATTGCCATTCCTTCGAGGCGATCAGTGGTTCGAGGTACTCGCGAAGCGCGTGTCGCCAGGCAAAGGCAGAGGCGCGGTCGACTGTTCTCAGATGCTCGATGTCTCTGGGTATTCCGACTGCGATATCGACGCAGTCGGGTGGGATCGGGAGCATTCGAGGCGTACCGTCTTCGGTGGGTTGAAGCACCTTGAATGTATCATTCACGGCCACAGTAGAACTCGGAGATCCATCGACGTCGAGGTCCCAACTGACGAGCATACGATCGCTGGCGTCGCCTGCGTTGATTCCGTCTGCCATCGACCCGTAGAAATCCGGGTTGTATTCGGCCGGTTCGGCTCCGAGACGCTGAATGTTGAAATAGGCATTTCGTGCGACCAGTGGATCGAAGGTCCACCGGATCGTCCTGACGCCGCGCTCGATGCACCAGTCTCGCTGATGATGCTTGAGGGCGCGGCCGATTCCCTTGCCTGCGTGTCCCGGTAGTACTCCGGCGATGTGTGAGTGCAGAACCTCGCCGAGAGGCTCGACGAAGAATCCGACGCAACCACCGATCATTTCGCCTTCGGAAAAGGCTCCCACCACGTAGTGACCACCGTGGTGAAGCGCAACCAACATCGCAGTGCCGAAATGAGCCGGTCCGGGACTGGTAGCCCAGATCTCGTCGAAAACGGCGGATAGATCGGCTATTTCGCGGGTATCGACCAGTTCTCGAAACTCAACCGCTTTGCTTTTCGACACGAGGGCCCCCTTCAGACGTGATCGAACGAATAAGGCCCGCAACCAACGCCGTCCTCGGAGCGATTGCGGACACGAGCGCATGCTCGGTCTCGGCGTGTGCACCGCCGCCGACGCCACCGAGGCCGTCGAGGGTGGGGATACCGATACCGGCAGTGAAGTTTCCGTCCGAGGCTCCGCCGACGGCGAGGCCGACGAGCGGAGTCAGATCATGCTCGAGCGCAACGCGTTCCGCCAACGCCAGCAACGGTGCGGACATCGTCGCTTCGAGAGGTGGACGGTTGACACCACCCGAGACCGTGACTACGGCTTCGGGGTGGATTGCCTGCAGGGCTCGGATATTCGCATCGACGCGCTCCTGCTCGGCGGCGCTGGTTGCGCGCACGTCCACGTCGACGAAGGCTTCTGCCGGAACGGTGTTGGTTGTGGTTCCGGCTGAAATGACAGTCGGGGTGACGGTGGTTGCCTGCGCCGGCGAGGACAAGTCGTTGATCGCGATCACGAGACGAGCCAGTTCTACTGCAGCGTTGATGCCTTTTTCCGGCTCCAGCCCGGCGTGGGCGGCGCGACCGGCAACATGGATCCGATACAGCGACACTCCCTTGCGGACAGTCTTCAGTTCGCCACCGTCACCGCCGGCCTCGAGAACCAGTACCGCGCCTGCCGCAAGTTCCTCGATGAGGGACCGCGACGTGGGTGAACCGATTTCTTCGTCACCGGTCACGAGGAGTGTGATTCCGTCGAGTGCATCGTCGCCGTGCAGCTCCCGGACGATAGCGAGGGCGTGGATTGCCTGAACGACACCAAGTTTCATGTCGAGTCCGCCCGGACCTCGGAGCGCTCCGTCGGTGACGGCTGCGGGCAGGCGTGTCAGGGTGCCGATCGGCCACACGGTGTCATGATGACCGAGCAGCATCAGCCGCGTCGGTGAGCTGCCGAAACGGGTCACCAGATGGGTACGGCCTTCCGTCACTATCGACTCCGGTGTCACGCCGAGTCGTTCGTGGACAAGATCTGACGTCCACTTCGCGCTGCGGGCAACAGCTTCGAGATCGTGTGACGGCGACTCGACTTCGATGAGCGCGATGGCGTCCTCGAGGATCTGAGGAAGTTGGCGCTCGGCCAGATCGCGGAGAATGGTCATCGGTTGTTCACTCGCGGATACGCGCGGCTTCCGACGTGTAGCAATTGTGTACTCCCGTTGTCGGAGAAAGTGATCCGGATCCAACCCGCTGATTGAGGTAGTTGGGTCGCGAATACTCCAGGGTGAACTTCGATCAGGCTGAGAGAGACGGACTCTGCGCTTTCGGCGGTGACCGAAGGGTCGATGTGATCGGTGCGGCGGGCGGTCAGGGAACCGCCGGTCCTTTCCAAGACGAAATCGGCTGCGGCATCGCGGTACAGGCCGCACAGCGCATCGAGTTCTTCAGGTGAGGACGTGACGCGGGTGTGGGGGTCACCAGGCGAGAATGCCGGTGTCACACTGACGCCGCCTATGGAACCGATTACTTCAGCCAGAAGATCGCCGGAGAGAGCGTCCATTGCTCCACCGTTGGCCATCAGGACCACGGCTAGACCGCACGACGGCACCACTCGCAAGAACGACTGCTGGCCGAGAGTTCCGCCATTGTGGCCATGAGCCAGTACCCCGCCCCAATTGTGCAGCAGCCACGTGGTTCCCATGATGTCCGCTGACGACACGTCACCGATCTGGCGGCGCTCCTCGAGCATCGCCAGATGGGTGGACCGCTGAAGCAGAATCGGATCCTCGCGCATCGAATCCTGCGCGAACAGAAGAAGGTCCTCGGCGGTGCTGTTGATGAGACCGGCGGGGCCCATCGAGCGAGGGATGAGGAATTGTGGTGTCTGCTCGAGGTCGTCGGCAGCGCCGACGTGCCCGACTGCAGCGCGGTGCAGTGCCGTCTCCTCAGGCAGGGTCGTGGTTTTGGTCAGGCCGAGCGGTTCGATGATCCGCTCGCGCAGAACCGCGTCCCAACTCTTACCTCGGAGAACCTCGATGATTCGTCCGGCGATCACGAAGCCGGTGTTGCAGTACGACCAATCGGTGCCGGGGGCGAAGAGCTGCACCGTTGATTTCAGTGCTGCGACGTATCGCTCGACGCAGTCGTCGCCGCGTCCGCCGTCGATGAAAACGTCACCGTCGATGCCACTGGTGTGAGTCAACAGGTGGCGAGTCGTGACCGTTTCGGTGGCTACCGCGTCGGCAACTGCGAAGTCCGGCAAGATGTTCCGGACAGGTGAGTCGAGATCCAGCAATCCTTCTTCGACGAGCTGCATGATCAGGGTGGCCGTCCAGACCTTGCTGATCGAACCCATCTGGAACAGCGTGTCGGGCGTAGCCGCGACGCCGGTGCGGGTACTGACTACACCGGACGTGACCACGGTGCGGGAGAATCCGCTGCGGGTTGTGGTCAGAATTCCCAGTGAGGCGCCGGGCACCCCGTACTTCGCACTCAGGGTGTCGAGTCGGTACTGCCAGTAGTCGGGATCGACCGTGGTCAGTGCGGGCTTGGGGGAGAGGTGCCGTTCGATCCAGTCGACGAGACGAGTGCTGTACTCCAGTCGGTGGGACGGCCGACCCGTCAACACGAAGGCATGTGACGCGTCCGGGAAAACCACCAACTCGGTCGGGGTGCCGGCCAAACGCAGTCCACCGAACCACTGTTCGGCCTGGTTGACCGGGCAACGGACGTCGCTGCCGCCGTGAAGGATCAGCGTCGGTGTCGTCACCTGGGAGACTCGCCCCAGCGGCGAAAGTTCCTGTACCCGAGATGACTGCGGGTCGAATTCGACCGTCTGCAGCAAGATGCCCTCGTCTGAGGGGCCGGCCGTGTTCGCGATGTCGCAAACGAGACCACCGGCGACTGCGACGGCAAACCGATCGGTGACGGACGTCAGGGCGCACGTCATGAATCCGCCGTAGCTGTAGCCCGTGAGCACCAGTTGCTCCGGATCTGCCATCCCCTCGGCGACAAGGGTTTCGACCGGTTCGAGCAGGTCGGCACGATCCGCCTCACCCCAGCCGTCCCGCACACCGTCGAAGAAGTCGTTTCCGTAGCCGTCACTTCCGCGCGGATTGATCATCAAGACCGTGAATCCCAGCGCGACCAGTTCCGCGTGGTATGCGTGCATCACGGTGGGCGTTCCGGTCCAGGCATTGTGTGGTCCGCCGTGGACGTCCAGAACCAGCGGACCGGCGCCCGTGACGTTCGGGTCGCGCAGGATCCAACCCTGAACACGGGTGCCGTCGCTGATGTCGAACCAACGCTCGGAGGCGACTGGAAACGCGACGGAAGTTGTCAGTTCCGTGTTCAATTCGGTGACCGTTTCGACTGCACGAGTCTCGAGGTCGATGACGGCGACCTCGCCGAAGGATGTCGCCGTTGCCAGCGCGACGACGGCTCGCCCGGACGTCAGGGCAAGGCCTGAGACCACTGTCTGCTCGCCGGTGAGAAGTGGTGAGACGGAGCCTGATCCGAAATCGACCTTGTGCAGTTCGGTGGAGCCGTGGTTGCGGATGCAGAAGACGATGTCGCCGTCGGCGGTGAAACTCGGTGCGCCACCGGGATAACCGGTCCCGCCCGGCATGACGTTTCGGTCGAGTCCGGACGTCAGGCTGCGGTCTTCCGCTCGCTGGTCGCGGTGCAGGACAAGAAGTTCGTTGTTGTGAATGATCGGCGTGTGCCAACCGACGGCTACGACCGCGTCGCCGGCAGGTGTCCATGCAAGTGGTCCTGCGATGCCGCGTGCGTGCCCCAACATCCGCGGAGCGGAGGCGAGATCAGTCAGCGATACGGTCCAGGCGGAACTCGCCCGCGTCAGATCGGCGTCGCCGTCCATCGCCGCGGTGAAAGCCAGTTCGGTGCCGTCGGGACTGTACGCGGGATGCGAAGCGTCCCAATCGCCGTCCGTCAGCTGCCGTAGTGAGCCGGCGGCCAGATCGAACTCGAACAAGTGCGCCCGAACGCTGCCCCGGACACCGGATCCGTCGACCTTGTAGTTGAGGCGCTTCGCCACCAAGAGGCATGACGATCCGGCGGCAGTGCGGTCGACGGGGGCGCTGAAGGCGATCCGAGCGCCGTCGGGAGAGAACACCGGTGCCCCCGCGCCGAGCGGGAGCTGCGCCGTGGTGGTCAGCTGTGTTGCCGGGCCCCCGGTGGCGTCGACCTTCCACAGTTGTGGTGTGCCCGAGGAATCCGGCCGAACGAAGACCAACAGCGTCGAAACGGGATGCCAAGCCGGCGAGGTGTCGGCAGGTCCCGCGGTGAGCTGTAGTTGCGGGGAAGCCAACCAGATCGAGTGCTCGTTGGTATCCGCAGCCGGATTCGCTTCGGTACGTACGTATGCAATGCGTCCCGACGCCGATACGGCGATGCTGGTCGGTGTAACCACGGACGCGTAATCCTGGATTCTCGCCGAACGACGTTCTTCGGCACGGGCTACGGCAGCGGGGGAGTCGAGAGTGGTCGGCGTTGTCATTGGAACATCGGCTCCCCGAATGTCGGGATCGCGGACAACAGCTTTGCCGTGTACGGCTCCTTCGGCGAATCGATCACGTCGAGAACCGGCCCGTGCTCGACGATCTCGCCGCCGAGCATGACTGCGACGTGGTCACAGACGTAGCGGATCACCGCCAGGTTGTGACTGACGAACAGAACCGTCAGACCAAGCTGCTTCTGCAGATCCACCAACAGATTCAGAACCGCGCCCTGCACGGACACGTCCAGAGCAGAGGTGATTTCGTCGGCAAGCAGAACTGCCGGTGCGGCTGCCAAAGCCCGCGCGAGGGCAACGCGTTGGCGCTGACCACCCGACAACGACGATGGGTATTCGTGCGCCTTCTCCACCGGCAGTTGGACGGTGGTGAGGAGTCGAGCGACCTCGGCAGCGCGGTCGCCGCGGCTGCGCCGAGCTTTGTCACGACGCTCGGTGGACCTCAGCGCCTCGGCGAGTGACTGGCCGATGGTCATTCGCGGGTCGAGGCACGAGTACGGATCTTGGAAGACCATCTGGATCCGGTGGCGCAGACGAGCCGTCGCGCCGCGGGCGTGAGCGACGTCCACACCGTCGAGAAGGATCTGGCCGGAACTGGGCTCGGCCAGGCCGACAGTTGCTCGCGCCAGTGTCGACTTTCCGGAACCCGATTCACCGACGAGACCGACCACCGATCCGGAGGGGATGTCGAGATTGATGTTCTTGACGGCGTGGAATTTTTTCGAACCGCTACCGAGGTGGACGTTGACGTCACGGAATTCGAGTCTGCTCATCGGATCTCCTCTGCAACAGCCAACAGTTCTTCCAACTCGATGTCGGCGGTGCTCTCCTCGGCGTCGAGGCTCTCCACCTGCCAGGCTTCGTCGACGGTGGCAAGCGGCTTGTCGCGATCGGTGCTCATGGTGGGGACCGCGGCGATCAGCGCGCGGGTGTACGGATGCTTTGCACGGCCGGCAATCAGATCGTCTACTGCGATGTCTTCGACGATTTCGCCGGCAAACATGACCAGGACACGGGTGCACATGCCGGTGATGACGGCCATGTCGTGCGAGATGAGAAGGATTGCGGCGCCGGTTTCTTCGCGAACCTCGTGGAGCAGCCCGAGGACCTCACGCTGAACGGTCACGTCGAGCGCAGTGGTGGGTTCGTCCGCGATGATCAGAGCGGGCTTACCCATCAGACCCATGGCGATCATCGCGCGCTGACGCATACCGCCGGAGAACTCGTGGGGGTACTGCTTCGCACGCCTGGGCGCGTCGGGGATCTTGACGGCGTTCAGTCGCTCGACTGCCGCCTTCTTCGCGTCGGCCTTGCTCATACCTTCGTGGAGCCAACCGATCTCGGCGACCTGGTATCCGACCTTGAGAGACGGATTCATGGACGACATCGGATCCTGGAACACCATCGCCATACGTGTGCCGAGTTGGCGGGCAACCTTGCGCGAAGCCGCGTCGTCCGGCCGCTTGCCGTCCTTCATCAGCACGGTGCCGTCGAACTCGATGAGCCCGGCATCGACCACGGTGGGGTGGTCGGTCAGCTGCGCGATTGCCATGCAACTCAGTGACTTTCCGGACCCGGATTCACCGACGATGCCCACGGTTTCGCCGCGGTGAACTGTAAAACTGATGTTGTCGACGGGGCGACGCCAGTCGTCACCCGCGGGGACTGCGACGGACATGTTGCGGACGGTCAGTACCGCGTCTTCGTCGGTGGGCGCCGAATCGGCCTGGGCAGTTTTCCGGTTGATCGGCTTCCACTTCGGCAGGCGACTGCTGATCGGGCTGCGAACTCCCGCGCCGCGAGCAATGGCCTCGCCGAGCAGCGTGAAGGTCAAGCCGGCGAGCACGACGGCGATGCCGGGGGCGAGTGCGGTGGCCGGGTTGACGAAGATCTTCGACAGACCTTCGTTGAGCATCCGGCCCCAGTCGAATGCAGGCGGCTGAATGCCCAAGCCGAGGAACGAGAGTCCGGCGAAGACCACGAGGCCGCTGCCGACAGCGATGCTGGCATTGACGATGAGTGGTTCACGGATATTGGGGAGAATGTGGCGGAACAGCAGCCCCGGCTTGGTAACCCCGAGGATGCGTGCTGCGTCGATGAAGTCGCGTCCGTTGACCGACGAAGCCAGTGCGTACGTCAACCTCGCGAACGGCGAGGCCAGGGCGAGACCGATGGCGATCACCGCGCTGCCAGCACCCTGTCCGAGAACGACCAACAGGAAGATCGCGAGGAGCAGTCCGGGGAATGCGATGGCGAAGTTGAGGAATGCCACGACCATTCGTCCGACCCAGCGGGGAGCGAGCGTCGGGAGCGTACCGAGTATCAGGCCAATTGTGACACCGAGTGCGACGGCTCCGAGAGCCATGAGCACCGACAGTCTCGCGGCGGTCATCGTGCGGGCGAAGACGTCACGCCCGCCGGCGTCGGTGCCGAAGATGTGCTCGGAACTCGGTCCCTGAGAGAGTGCCTTCGGGTTGGCTGCGACAGCGGCGTCACCCCAGATCATCGGTCCGAAGATGACGAGGGCGATCAGAGCGGTCAGGAAGGTGAGGGCCAGGATTCCCAATGGGGTGCGGAACGTTCCGACGATCCAGTGTCGTCGCGGGGGCGTCTTGGGGGCCGCAGTGGGGGCCGTAGGTGAGGTGCTCAACTCAGTTCTCCCGAATTGTGGATCGTGGGTCGATGAGAGCGAGCACCACGTCGACGATGAAATTGATGAGAAGGACGATGGCGCCGTAGATCACGACCAGTGTCTGGGCGAGCGGGTAGTCCTTCTCGGTGATGGACTTGACCAGCGCCATGCCCATGCCGGGCCAGGCGAAGATGCTCTCGATGAGCACGGTGCCGGCAATCAGACCACCCAGGAGGAGTCCGGCGAGCGTCAGCGTCGACGTCATGAGGTTGGGCATTGCATGACGGAAGTAGATTCGTGCCACGGGCATTCGCTTGGCGCGCGCCGTACGGATGTAGTCCATGTCCAACACGCCGAGCGCCTCTGCACGGACGATGCGCGACATCGAGGCGATGGCACCGATCGACATGGCCGCGACCGGGAGGATGTAGCTTTCCGGTCCACCTCGGCCGGCGACGGGCAGAACAGGGAACGTGACGGCAAAGAGGTAGACCAGCGCCGTACCGAACATGAACTCGGGGATCACGGCGATGGTGCCCGACGTTGCGGTGTAACCGATCTCGACTCCGCGTCGTCGACCGTTGCGGGTCAGTGCAGCAAAGATGAGGCCGATCGGAATGCCCACTAGCAGCACCGTGACGACTGTGAGTACAGCCAGTTCGAGTGTTGCCGGTAGGCGGGACGCGATCACCTCGAAGACCGGAGTCCTCAAGGTGATCGAGTCACCGGGATTCCCGCTCAGCAACCCGCCGACGAATCGGAAGTACTGCTGCCACAAGGGAAGGTCGTAACCGAGCTGAGACCTCGTTGTCTCGACCAGTTCGACCGGTGCGTTCATTCCCAGTGCCAACCGAACCGGGTCTCCCGGAATCAGTTGGAGCATCAGGAACGCCGCAGTCACCAGCGCCCAGAGTGAAATCACGAAGGTGCCGAAACGACGCAGAAGATATGCGGGCCAGCTGTCGGACTCGAGCCACTTTGCTCGAGCCTGAGGCGCCGCTTCTGGTTTCGCGGCTTCAATAGTTTGACTCATGGGCTGTCTTTCCGGAGGGCGGGATGCTGGGGCGGGAAGATATTTCAGAGTGGGCGGACGGCCTACTGGTAGAGACGCAGCGCAGAACCGTTGAGCGACTTGCCGAATGAGAGTCCGGCCTTGTTGAAGTACACGTTCATGACGGAGTCTGCGAAGGGCACGGCCGCGATCGTCTTGGTGAGCTCCGACTCGGCGTCGGCCCAGGCGTCACAAGCGTCGCTACCGGTCAGACCGGAAGCCTTGGTGGCTGCTGCTTCGTAGGCGGGGTTGCTGACCGATCCGAAGTTCTTGCCTGCTGCGGGAACCGGCCCGGCAAAGTACGCAGTGAAGGTGCTGGGCAGCGAGGAGTTGACCTGGACCCAGGCGATGTCCCAGGCAGAGTTGTCCTTGCCGCTCAGAATGACGTCGATGATCTTGTTCGAGTCGCCCCCGGTCACCTCGACGTTTGCGCCGAGTTCGGACCACGCCGACTGAGCAAGTTCGGCCGCCGCGTTGCGCGGATCGTCGGTGCCGTCGTACACGAGGCGGAGATTGAGCGGCTTGCCATCCTTGCTTCGCTTGCCGTCAGCGCCGGCGGTCCAACCAGCGCCGTCCAGTGTTGCCTTGGCGGCAGTGAGGTCGAAGTCCGGAATGTTGCCTGCGACAGAGTCGTAAACGCAGGCGCGCGGTTCGACGGCGACGAGGCTGGTTGCCCGGACCCCGTGTCCGGCGGTGATGACCTGAGTGAGGTCGTCGAGATCGACCGCTTGGATCAGGGCCTTGCGCACTGCGGGATCGCTGGTGGGATTACTCGCGATCTGGTTGAAGTACATCTGGCCTGCCGGCAGAGGCCGACCGACGGAGTCCAGATTGGCTGCCGCGACGCGGTCCTTGTCCGGACCGGCGATCGGAGCTGCGTTGAGTTCACCCGAGAGCAGCTGATTTGTGGCGGTGCTCACGTTCGGCGACATGGCGGCGACGACCGTCTTGGGGACGCCCGGGGTGTCGGAGGTCGTGCCGTCGGGGCCCCAGTTGTAGCCCTCGCGACGCTGGAACGTGTAGTGGTCGTTGGCGGCAACTTCGGTGACTTCGAACATGCCGGTGCCGAGCGACTTCTTGTTCGACGCTGTCGGATCTTTCAATCCGGCCTCGCACAGGATCGGCAGGCGACCGACGTTGAGAAGAAGGAACGGGCTCGGCGCCGGAGTGGTCACCGTGACAGTGCGCGTTGCCGGATCGGCAGTCGCAGTGGCGCCGGTCGGCACGGAGGACCCGCGCAACTGTGAACCGTTGTCCGGGTTGGCCACGAAGTTGATGTTGTCCGCGACGGTCTGCGGTGTCAGCGTCGATCCGTCGGTACAGGTCACCCCGTCACGGATGGTGAAGGACGCCGAGGTCGGGGTCTCCTCCCACTTCTCCGCCAACCACGGTCCGACTTCACTGGTATCGGGATCCTGGTAGATCAGGTAGTCGTACGCCAAACGCGACAACTCGGCGGTCGCCGAGGCGGCCGACATGATCGGGTTGAGAGCACCCGGATCGGCCTGCAGGGCGAAACGGAAGGTCCCGTCGGTGGCCGGTTCACCGCCACTGGCGCCCGAGGACGTGCCTCCCGAGCCACAAGCAGACAACACAAGCGTGAGCCCTGCGGCTGCCGCAAGTGTTGGATAGAAGCGGTGTTTCATGGTGCCTCCGTGATGGAGCAGGGGCCCGAGCGAAAAACGTGAGGGCGCGGTTGAGTGTTGACTGCTAAATCTTGGCGCATGACGTGACGCGCATCTCTGTCGATCCTCACGAAAATCGGGTCGATTTTCGTCCGCTCCCACGAAAACCGTCAGGATCAGTGAATACCTGTCCGTATACCGACAGCGACCGGCGAAACACGACGATTTCCCCGGTCGCTACCGGCGGTCTACTGGTACAGGCGCAGGGCCGAACCGGTGAAATTACGGCCGAATGCAAGACCCGCATTGTTGAAGTAGAGAGTCGTGATCTTGTCGGCAAAAGGTACCGCGGAGTTTGCTTTGATGATCTCTGATTCGGCGTCTGCCCAAGCGGCACAAGCATCCTCGCCGGTCAGTCCCGAAGCCTTGGCGACGGCTGCGTCGTAGGCCGGGTTGGAGATCGACGAGAAATTGAGTCCCGCAGCTGGCACCGGACCGGAGAGGAAGGGTACGAGCATGCTGGGCAGCGCGACGTTGATCGGCTCCCACGCAACATCCCACGCGGTGTTGTCCTTGCCGCTGAGTGCTACATCGAGGATCTTGTTCGAGTCTCCGCTGGTGAGTTCGACAGTTGCGCCCAGATTGTTCCACGCGTTGAGTGCGACGTCGGCGGCAGCATCGGTCGAGTCACCGAACGTTTCGTAGACCATCCGAAGTCGGAGCGGTGTGCCGTCCTTGCTGCGCTTACCGTCGGCACCGATTTTCCAGCCCGCTGATTCGAGAGTTTCTGCGGCTGCGCTGGGATCGAAGGCCGGCAGGTTTCCGGCGACAGAGTCGTAGATGCAGGCCCGCGGTTCGATGGACACCATCGTGGTAGACCGGGTTCCGCGGCCGGCGGTGAAGATCTCGGCGAGGTCGTCGAGATTGAGCGCCTGGACCAGCGCCTTGCGTACGGCTGGATCGCTCGTCGGATTACCCGGGCTGTGATTGAAGAACATCTCGCCCGCCGGAGCCGGCTGCTTGACCGTGTTCAGATTCGCGGCATTCAATCGGTCCTGATCGGCGCCGGAGACGGCGGCGGCATTCAGATCACCGGACAACAGCTGATTCGCAGACGTACTCGTATTGGTCACGATGGACGCGACGACATTCTTGGGCACTCCGGCGGTGTCGGAGGTGGTGTCGTCAGGTCCCCAGTTGTATCCGTCGCGCCGGACGTAGGAGTAGTGATCGTTCGCCACGGCCTCGGTCATCTGGAACATGCCCGATCCGATGGTCGTTTTGTTCGCCGCCGTCGGATCCTTCAACCCTGCCTCGCACATGATCGGAATCCGCGCCAGATTGAGGAGCAGGAAGGGCGAGGGCTCCGGAGTCGTAACAGTCACTGTCCGTGTTGCCAGGTCGGCGGTGGCAGTTGCAGTTGCCGGTGCGTACACCCCGCGGAGAGCGGATTTGTTTGCGGCGTTCGTGATGAAGTTGACGGTGTCTGCGACAGTCTGAGCAGTCAGGGCGGATCCGTCGGTACAGGTGACGCCGTCGCGAATGGTGAACGACGCGGAAGTAGTTGTCTCTTCCCATTTTTCGGCGAGCCACGGCTTGGTGACGCCGGTATCGGGATCTGGGTTGAGCAGATAGTCATAGCTCAGACGTGCCAGTGCGTGTGCCGGTGAAGCGGCAGTCATCAGCGGATTCAGAGCGCCGGGGTCGGCCACGAGTGCAAACTTGAAGGTGCCGTCGGTGAGCGGCTCACTCCCACCCGAACCTGATGATCCACCCGACGAGCATGCGGTCAGGGCAAGGACAGTGCCGGTTGCCGCGGCCAGTAGTGCGTAGGACCGTTGTTTCATGGTGCCTCCGGGAGATGAAGTCCCGACCCGAACGACGCGAGGTCTGTCGGGTCAGGAGCAAAAGACGATTGCTTGAATCTTCACCCAACAAAAGAACGAGAACATCGTCCGGATTTACGAATGTTTCGTGAGACTTGGTAGATCGCTACAACATTGTCGGATGGAAGAGACGAAGCTGGAGCATCAGGCTGAATCGAGTTTCCGGATCATCGAGATCGATGCCGGCAATCCCGGCAAGCTTCTTGAGGCGGTACCGGAACGTGTTGACGTGGATGTGAACCAAGGACGCAGCAGCCGGAATGTCGCCGAACGTGTCGAGCCAGGCACGGAGAGTGTCGACAAGGTTGATGTCGTGACTGCGGTCGTACTCACGCAGCACCGCGAGCGGACCCGATGCGGTCTCGTTCTCGTCCGCCAGGGCGTCGGAGAGGCGCAGAAGTAGGGAATTGATCTGCACGTCGTCGGCGCACGCGACGGTCCGGCCCGAAGAATTCCACGTCGACCTCAGAACGCGAAGTGCTCGGTCGGCTTCGTCGCGTGACTTCTCCAGCGTCATCACGTCGGCCACTGTCGCACCGATTCCGATGACCACCGACTTTTCCGAACGGGAACGGTCTGCAAACTCCGACGCGATCCGACGCACGTAGTCGTCGTCGGTCTGATGCCGGGTGTGTGGGATGACGGCGTAGACGGTGCCGCCGATCGCTGCCGCCACCGACAGCGGAAATACTTGGTCGAGATAGGTATTGAGTGTCAGGGCCAGTTGATCGACGTCGGCTTCGGCCTCCAACGATGCACCGGCGCCGCTACGGAAGCCGGCCGCAAGCACGTTTGCTTTCGAACGGCCGTAGCCCAGTCGCTCGGCCGCTTCCTTCGCTGAAGTGCCGCCACTCAGTAACGTGATCACCTCGCCCAACCTCAGTCGTCGTGCCGAATCCGCGGCCAGTTTGGCGCGAAGCAAACTCATGGCGGCCACGCCCGCAGCCTCGACGAGCGTTTTGACCTGTAATTCGTTCGGCTCCTCGTCCAAGATCACCCAGATCGAACCGAGGATCTGCGATGCCGCATGTATTCGCATGCCGACGCGGGGCCTGATGCCCGGCCCGATACCCGGTAGAAATACCGGCAGGGTAGAGCCGTAGATCTTGTTGAAATACCCCATTGACCTGAGCCGATCGGAATAGTGCTGCGGCACTTGATGTCCGAGGACACTCTGCTTACGTGCCTCGTCGCCGAAGGCTTGATCCGCCGAGAACGCGAGGATCCGGCTCGACTGATTCTCGATGGTGACCGGGCCGTTCAATACCTGAGCGATCGAGTTGGCAAGATCGAACAGGTCGGCGTCGGCGGCCGACGTGCGGTCCCCGTTGTTGCCGGATTCGAGGATCTCGTTGATCAACGACGCGCTTTGCAGCCAGCTTGCATCCTTGACCATTCCGAGGAGTGCGACGTCGGTGTCGGCCACCGCTTTCTCGACGAGGCCGTCGAAGTCCAGGGGCTCTTTGACGATCAGCGCTACCGCACCTGCCGAGCCGTATTCTCTTACCGCCGTTGCGATATCGGCCGAACCTGCGAGACCTGCGCCGAGTACGACGGCGCCCGCACTGTCCTGGGTAGCTTCGGACCCTTCGTGCAGGGTCACGCGGCTGACAGTGCGGGCGCCGTCGACGGTGTCGCCACCGCTGAGGAACGTCATTCCCAGTCTGTCGACGATGTCGACGATCGATACTCCCGTAGGTGTGGTCACCACCACACCTTAGGGGGAGCGGGGTCGATCAGTTGTCTGGTTGCCCTGCTCAGTTGCTGGGCTGCTCCGCCACGGCCTTCTCGACGAACCGGCGGGTCTGATCGAACGCCGCGGGCACCTGGACGGAATCGGTCATGTCACTGATCTCGGACCACCGTTCGGCGACGACCTCGGGCGAGAGTGCGCCTTCGGGGATGTAGACGCCCTGCGACTCTTCCATGCGAGCGATCGCGAAGACGCCGGCGCCGGCGCTGAGGATGGTCTTCGTCGGTGCGTCATCGGAGACCATGAACAGTGCGCCGGGTGAAATCGATTCGGGTGCAAGCAGAGCGAGAGTCTTCTCGTCGAGGAGGTCTTCGGTCATGCGGGTCGCGGCGGTCGGGGCCAGCGAGTTGACGCGGATGCCCTTGCGTTCGCCCTCGATGGCGAGAACGTTCATCAGGCCGACGACGCCGGACTTCGCGGCGCCGTAGTTCGCCTGGCCGAAGTTGCCGTAAATTCCCGATGCTGACGTAGTCATGAGGATGCGTCCGTAGTTCTGTTCGACCATGTGCGGCCAGACTGCCTTGGAACAGATGACGGAACCCATCAGATGCACGTCGATGACTTTGCGGAAGTCGTCGAGCTCGGCCTTGATGAACGACTTGTCGCGCAGGATTCCGGCGTTGTTGATCAGGATGTCCACGCGGCCCCACTTGTCCACGGCCGTCGCGACCATGGCGGCAACGGCGTCGACGTCGGTGATGTCGCAGTGGTCCGCGATGGCCTCGCCGCCCAGCTCGACGATTTCCGCCACTACTTTGGCTGCTGCGGTATCAGCGCCGCCACTGCCGTTGACCGAGCCACCCATGTCGTTGACGACGACGCGTGCGCCGCGTGCGGCGAGGGCCAATGCGTGTGAACGGCCGAGTCCGCCGCCTGCGCCCGTGATGATCGCTACCTTGCCGGAAAAATCCAACGACATTGGAAAACCTCTCTGATCTGGGATACTACTCAGTATTACTATGCGATGGCGTGGAAACAGTCAAGGGCCGGCAGGCAGTGTGAATGGGAGTGGAAGTCGAATGAGTAGTGATCTTCCGGACGTGCGATCCGCGATCATCACCAGCGCCGCCGACGCCTTTGCCGAAGACGGTTACGCGGCCACGACTGTAGATTTACTGGCCGATCGAATCGGCGCCACCAAAGGTCTTGTCTACTACCACTTTCGTTCGAAGTTCGACATCTACCTGGCAATCTACGAGCGCGGGATGAGCCTGCTCCGCGCTGAGGTCGAGTCTCGGATGGGCGGGGCAGAAAGCGGCCTCGCGCGTCTCGAAGCGATGTCGCACGCCCACCTGGTCAATCTCATGACACATCTCGGGTACCACCACACGATCCACCAAGGCGTCCGGGGCCAGATGAACTCCGCGCTCAAACCGAGACAACAGCAAGTCCTCGTGGAACTGAATTCGCTGCGACTCGATTACGAGAATCTGTTCGTCGACGTGATGACCGAAGGTGTCGCGGATGGTTCCATTCGTGCGGGCTCACCTCGAATGGCGGCAAAAGTCCTCCTCAGCAGTCTCAACGGCATCGACCTCTGGTACCGAAGGCGTGAAGGGCAGACTTTGGCGGAGACGGAGTCGTTGGCGGACCAGATCGTCGAACTGTTGATCGGCGGATTGCGCGCTGCGAACTGACTGAAAGCTGCATTCGTCGAGCGGGTTTCCTCCGACCGGTTCGTGCTGTCCTGCGGCTTGTCGTTCGGTTTGTCCCGCTCTGACAGTCGGGGTAGCATGTTGGCGTCGTGCGCGGACTTGCGTAGGAATTCAGGGAAGAGGAGGTGTGGCTGTAATGCGTGGCCAACCTCCGAGTACCAACTGAAGCTGTAGCCGCCCGGGTTGATCCGGTATTTTGCTGCAGCTTCATCGTGTGTTCATCGGCTTCGGCTTTGCTGTGAAGCAAGCGTCGTCGTTCACTCTTCCCTCGAAAGCTGTTCAGCATGCGCGAATTTCGTCGTTCACGTTCGGTACTGCCGCGTCGTTCCGCGGGGCTCGGTGACTCACATCCCGGACACTCGCGTGCCGCACGCACCGTCGTCAAGGCTGCCCCGCCCGAGGCGGTGGCGCCCGTCGAATCGACCGTCGTCAACAGCGGCGTGTACCGCGACGGCGAGCGGATAGCGTCACCGTCCACGCTGGCGGAAGCACTGTCATGCCTTCCGGATTCGCAGTCGATGGCGTGGATCGGCATGTACCGGCCCGACGACGCCCAGTTGTATGCCGCTGCACAACATTTCGACCTCCACGAACTGGCGGTCGAGGATGCGATCGTCGCGCACCAGCGCCCCAAGCTCGAGCGCTACGGCAAGACACTGTTCGTGGTGCTGCGTGCTGCGCGGTACCGCGACGAGACCGAGCGGGTCGAATTCGGCGAGTTGCACATCTTCTGTGGTCCGAACTTCATTCTGACCGTCCGTCACAGTGAATCGCCGGATCTGTCGGCGGTGCGGACTCGCATGGAGAACGATCCTGACCTGTTGCGGTTGGGTACCGAGGCCGTTCTCTATGCCATTCTCGACGCAGTCGTCGACGGGTACGCCCCGGTGGTGGCCGGCCTGCAGAACGACATCGACGAGATCGAAACCGAAGTATTCAGTGGCGATCCCGGAGTTTCGCGTCGCATCTACGAACTGACCCGTGAGGTGATCGAATTCCAGCGGGCGACGCGTCCGCTGCTGGGAATGCTGCGTGGGTTGTCGGCAGGGTTCGACAAGTACCACACGGACGAGGAACTCCAGCGATACCTGCGCGACGTCACCGACCATGCGACGACTGTGGTGGAGCGGGCCGACGGCTTTCGTCAGTTGCTCGGAAACATCCTCACGGTGAACGCAACTCTGGTGTCGCAGAACCAGAACGAGGAGATGCGCAATCTGACGCAGGCAAGCTACGCGCAGAACGAGGAGATCAAGAAGGTCTCGGCGTGGGCGGCAATTCTCTTCGCGCCGACGCTCATCGGAACCGTGTACGGGATGAACTTCGACGACATGCCGGAACTGCACTGGCACTTGGGCTATCCGTTTGCGCTCTCGATGATGTTCCTGACCTGTGGAAGTCTCTACACGATCTTCAAGCGTCGGGGCTGGCTGTAGAAAGCGCCGGCTGTAGAAAGCGCTGTGCGCCTTGCCAACCGAGATCGGTTGGCAAGGCGCACAGGTGTTTTTCGGGAGGGCGCTCGAATCAGAGCGTTGCGACGCAGACCGTGAACTTACGTTCCGGGTGCTCGAATCCCGAGTCTGCCCCCGAACCGCATTCGTCGATCGACGTGGAGTTCTGCAGGATTTCGACGACCTCGACGACATTGGTGCCGCTGGTATCCGAGCATTCGATGCGGGCGGGCTCGTCCATTCCGCTGCCGAGGTCCATGCATCCGCCGACTACCCAGTCGACGTCGAGACAGACAGCGCCCTGCTCGTCACCCGCGAGGGTCTCGTAGTAGTACGAGTCGACGTCGGAGGCACACAGATCAGAGGTGGGAACCTTGGCGACCACCTTGTAGTTGGAATCCTTGCTACCGCAGTCCGCGTTGTCGATTTCTGCGGCCGTCGTGGTGCCTCCGAGCTTGACGCAATCACCGATCGACACGTCGATGTCGACGTCGCCGCCGTCGTCCGAACCCTCCTGGCCGGTGATCTTCGAGGTGGTCGGGGCCGCGGAGGTAGTGGTCGAATCGGCAACCGAGGAAGATGATTCCGCAATGGCTTTCGGCTCGATGTCGGAACCGCAACCGACGGTGAAGGCGGCGATTGCAGAAGTTGCGATCACCGCAGTGCAAAGTCGCCGGACGATTCCGGACATAAGGACCCCTTTGTTGATTCTTGGATAATTCTGTTGGTTCGTGGATTGTTCGGGACCTATTCCAATACATCGGTAGTCGAATTGCCAACCGGACTGTCAGTATGGGTAGGTGGAGCTACCCCTGATGCCGCCGCTTGCCCCGATGCTCGCGAAGGCTGCGGCCACTGTGCCGCCTCAGCCCGAGTCCGGTGACCCGACGTGGTCGTACGAGCCGAAATGGGACGGATTTCGAGCAATCATCTTTCGTGACGGTGACGAAGTGGTGCTCGGGTCGCGAGGAGGAAAGGACCTGGCGCGGTACTTTCCCGAAGCGGTGGAAGCTGTCAAGTCTGAATTGCCCGAAAAATGTGTCGTGGACGGAGAACTGGTGGTTCCCCGTGAGATCGACGGTGTGACGCGTCTGAGTTGGGAAGCGCTCTCCGAGCGGATTCATCCCGCCGCGAGCCGCGTCGCATTGTTGTCGGAACAGACGCCAGCGCAATTTGTCGGGTTCGATTTACTGGCGCTCGGCGATCGCGACGTCTCGATCGAGGACTTCGGGGTCCGACGTGCGCTGCTCCTCGATTGCATCGGTGGCGGGCCGAGTTGCCACGTCACGGCAGCGACGGCCGACAGCGCCGAAGCAATGGCCTGGTTCGAAACCTTCGAAGGCGCGGGTCTCGACGGGGTTGTCGCCAAGAAGCTGGCGGGACCGTACCTGCCGAACAAGCGCGAGATGATCAAGGTGAAACACGCCAGGACCGCGGATGTCGTACTGCTGGGCTACCGTCCCCACAAGAGTCAGCCAGGTATCGGGTCGATGCTTCTTGGTCTGTACGACGGTTCCGAATTGAAGATGGTCGGTGGCGCTTCTGCTTTCACCGCGGCGCGGCGGATCGAGTTGTTGGCCGAACTCGAACCTTTGCGCCTCGGGGACGACGTTGTAGCCGAGGGAGAGGCCAGCCGGTGGAGATCGGCCGCAGACCGCTCCTGGATTCCGCTTCGTCCTGAGCGGGTGCTCGAAGTGGCGTACGACCAGATGGAAGGGGAACGCTTTCGGCACGCTGCACGATTCCTGCGCTGGCGTCCGGACAGGGTGCCCGACGAATGCACATTCGATCAGTTGGAGGTTCCGGTGCGATACGACTTCGCGGATGTTCTTGCAGGCGGTAAGTGATGGCGAGCCCGGCAGAGGAACTGGACGTCGACGGGATCGCGGTCCGATTGTCGAGCCCGGACAAGATCTACTATCCGCAGTTGGGTGAGGACGGCGGAACCAAACGGCATCTTGTCGAGTACTACCGAACGGTGGCGCTGCAGGGTGCAGCGTTGCGGGCGCTCCAAGATCGGCCCACGCATCTTCAGCGATTCCCCGACGGCATCGAGGGCGAAGAGGTTTACCAGAAGCGGCTGCCGGCAAAACGGCCCGAGCACGTCGAATCCTGCGAGGTCACGTTCCCGTCGGGTCGCAAGGCCGACGTCCTTCGAGTGCGAAGTGCTGCGAACATCGTGTGGGCCGCCAATCTCGGGACTGTCACGTTTCATCCCTGGGCCGTGCGGTGCCCGGACACCGACCACCCGGACGAACTGCGCATCGATCTCGATCCGCAACCGGGGACCGGGTTCGACGAGGCCGTTGCCATCGCGGACGAGGTCCTTCGCCCTCTGCTCGCTGAGTTGGGATTGGAAGGATTTCCCAAGACGTCCGGTGGCCGAGGCCTTCACGTCTACATCCCGCTCGAGGCGCGCTGGGATTTTGTCGAGGTCCGTCACGCGGGTATCGCCCTTGCTCGTGAAGTCGAGCGTCGTAGTGCCGATCGCGCCACAACCGCGTGGTGGAAGGAAGAGCGGGGTGAACGGATCTTCATCGACTTCAATCAGAATGCCCGTGACCGGACGATCGCGGCGGCGTATTCCGCTCGTAAGACGCCGATCGCAACTGTGTCGACGCCGGTGACCTGGGACGAACTGCGCGACGTGCATCCAGACGACTGCACCATCGCCACGGTTCCCGGCTTGCTCGCCGATCGTGGTGATCCGATGGAAGCCATGCACGACAAGGCCTTTGCCCTCGATGTTCTGTTGGAGATGTGGGAGAAGGATCTGGCGGCAGGACTGGGCGATCTGCCGTACCCGCCGAACTATCCCAAAATGCCCGGTGAACCCAAACGTGTTCAACCGAGCAAGGACCGCGATCGGAAGAACAAAGACGGGTAGCGTCAGAGGCGGACATATCGGGTAATTCGATCAGACGTCGAATGTACGGTCACGTCGAATGCACTGTGGGGGTTGGATATGGATCGCCGGAAAATGCGAGCAGCAAGCTTAGCGGCGGGCGGTGTGATTCTTGCCGCCTTCGGATTGTCACTCGGTAGCGGAACAGCGTCAGCCGCGACGTTGGATTGTTCGGCGCGCGGGCAAGATCAGACGATCGTCGACGGGTCATCCGCATGCCGAGCGGTGGCAGATGCCTCCAGTTACGCGATTTCACACGTCGAGGGCGACGGCGTCGGCGTCGCGGATTCTCGAGACGGCGGCAGGTCGGCAGGCCTCGGCCTCTTCGGCGGCGTTGCTGCGGCGGAGTCGCGCGGTGGGTTACTTGCCGCGGTCGCGTACGGCCCGGGTTCGCTCGCACTCGGTCGCACCGACTCCTCACCCTTTGCCGTGGTGCTCAGCGGACCTGGCGGCAGAGCGGCAGTGGGTGACGCGGACGTCGGGGCGATCTGCTCAGGTGGTCCCACCCTTGTTTTCAATATCGCCACAGGTCAGGGATGTTTCAGCGACGGCGCTTCGACGTGGGTCACCCCGTGAGGGCACCCCGGCCCTGAGCCTCTTGCGTGACAGTGGTCACAATGGTGTCAAGCTCCTGCCACCGATCGGGTGACCGGGCAACTTGATCAGCGGGGATCGGAGGACGCGATGACTCCCAGTGCACGACGGGGTTCGCTCGCCCGGGTGGAGGTGCCTTCGCGCACCGAGCTGTACGTGGACCGGCGATTCCTTCCCTTGGCCGACCGCTTTTTCGCGATGTATCGCCAACCGCAACAAGGCGGCGGCGCGCTGGTCGTGTACCTGGGCGGTGAGAAAGTGCTCGACATCTGGGCCGGCAATGCCGATCGTGATCGGCGCTGGGACCACGACACGGTGTCGCTGTCGTTCTCGACCGGCAAAGGCGTCGCCAGCACCGTCGTTCACCGACTCGCCGAACGTGGGTTGATCGACTACGACGCTCCGGTTGCTCGGTACTGGCCTGAATTCGCGGCGGCCGGCAAGGACAAGATCACCGTCCGTGAACTGATGTCACATCGCGCGGGCCTTCACCGAGTTCGCGGCTTGATGCCGCATCCTCTCGACCTGATGGACTACGACGCGGTCGTTGCCGCCCTGGCTGCCGAGAAACCGGATCCGCGTCGGCTTCGAGGCCCCGGCTATCACGCTGTGACCTACGGCT
The DNA here is from genome assembly GCF_030208925.1 of Rhodococcus sp. MEB032. Lineage (NCBI taxonomy): Bacteria > Bacillati > Actinomycetota > Actinomycetes > Mycobacteriales > Nocardiaceae > Rhodococcus > Rhodococcus sp. MEB032. The sequence goes on along the minus strand of NZ_JARVSY010000010.1, from coordinate 403,252 downwards.
GGTTGGTAGCGGAACTTGTGGCCAGGGTGTCCGGTCAGCCGTTCATCGACGTCGTACAAGCGGAGATAGCGAAGCCCCTCGGAGTCGACGAATTCTGGTACCGCGTACCCGAAACCGAGCGTCCACGGATCGCGAAGCTGTTCCCACATATCAACCCTGCCGGCTTGAACTGGGCCTTCGCGTCGACCGTGCTCTCACACGTCGGTCCGACTCGCGGACTCGCGGAGGCCGCGATGCCGGACGGTTTCGACGTCATGGTGCGCAACCCGGCTGTCCACGACGCCGTCATGCCGGGCTGGAACGGAGTGTTCAGCGCGCGTGCTCTCGCGAAGATGTACGGCGCCATCGCGAACGGCGGCGTGATCGACGGGAAGCGGTTCCTGAAGGAATCGACCATCGACCAGATGTCGACCATCCAGACTCGCGATCGGGATTACGTGCTGGCGGTGCGGCCCAACTGGACTCTCGGTTACCACCCGCCGATCATTGCCGCGCGGCGGCAGCCGCGGAATGCGATAGGCCACTACGGAGTCGGCGGTTCAGGCGCGTATGCGGACCTGTCCAGCGGACTCTCGCTCGGTTTCACCACCAACAGGTTGGGTAGTGCTGTGACAGCTCTCGGTGATCTTCGCCTTGCGAGGCTCGGCGCCGAGGCGCAGGAGTTGGTTCGTCGAATCTGACACGAAGGGAATGCCATGAGCAGCAACGTGTACCGGGTGACCGAGATCGTCGGCTCGTCCACCGAGAGCAGTGACGCGGCAATTCGCACCGCCATCGCCCGGGCGAACGAGACGGTGCGCAACCTCGAATGGTTCGAGGTGGTGGAAACTCGCGGTCACATCGAGAACGGCGCCGTGGCGCATTTCCAGGTCACGTTGAAGGTCGGCTTCCGGCTCGACGGCGACGAATCTTGAGTCGTCGTTCATGAGTGTTGATCTCAGGGCGGCCGTCGGGTTCATGGCGGGACATGCCAGAACTCTCGATCGGCATCGACTGAAATTGATTCTCGGACAGGGGGACCGGACCGCGGCATTGGCGGCTGTGGACAGTTATCGCAACCCGGACGGTGGGTACGGCTGGGGACTCGAACCGGATCTTCGCTCGGCATCGAGCCAACCTGGCGGCGCGCTGCACGCCTTCGAAGCCTTTGCCGACATCGGAACGCCGACGCCCAGAGCCGTCGAGCTGTGCGACTGGTTGCAGACCAATTCGCTGGCAGACGGCGGTTTGCCGTTCGCCTTCCCGATCGCCGACCCGGCCGGTTGTGCGCCCTTCTGGGTGGATGCGGATCCGTTTGCGCCGTCGTTGCAGATCACCAGCATCGTGTGTGCTGCAGCGGCTCGCGTTGCCGAATTCGACGAGGCCGTCGCCGAACATCCGTGGTTCGCCTCTGCCGTTCGATATTGCCTCGACGCGATCGACGGGGCGGATTCTCTGCATGCCCTCGAGCTGGCCTTTGCCTTGCAGTTTCTCGACGCGGTTCACCGGAACAGTCCCGAAGCGTCGTCGTTGGTGAGCACTCTTGGTTCGCGTGTCCCGGCTGACGGCTTGGTTCACGTGGACGGGGGAGCCGAGGGCGAATTCATGCGGCCCCTCGATTTCTCACCGCTTCCCGGCGGCCCGACCCGCGCGTTGTTCGACGCATCAGTGATCGAGTCCGAACTGTCTGCGCTCGCTGCGCGACAACATGGCGACGGCGGTTGGGCGGTGGATTTCGACAGCTATTCGCCCGTCGCGGCGTTGGAATGGCGAGGTCACGCCACCGTGCAGGCGGTGTGGCTGCTGAAGCGCAATGGGGTGATCTGAAAACGATTCTCGCGCCAAATTGGAACACGTTATAGTCTGGGAACCAGTTCGAGCTTCGTGTTTCAGGGATAGGGGAATGTCATGGCGTATGTGATCACGCAGCCGTGCTGCAACGACGCCTCGTGTGTTGACGTGTGTCCGGTCAATTGCATTCACCCCACACCGGACGAAGCCCCGTTCGCGACCACCGAAATGCTCTACATCGATCCCGACACCTGCATCGATTGTGGTGCGTGTGTGGACGAATGCCCGGTCGAGGCGATCTTCCCGGACAACGAACTCGACGAGGACGACGCGCCGTACCTGCAGATGAATGCGTCGTACTTCGAGAAGCATCCGATGGGCCCGGATTGGCCCGAGCCGATCACGATGGCCAAGATCGATCCCGAACTGGGAACGCTGAAAGTGGCGATCGTCGGCTCCGGCCCGGCCGCCTGCTACGCGGCGATGGAACTGACCGGCAAGCCTCGCGTCGAGGTCGACATGTTCGATCGACTTCCCACTCCCTACGGTTTGGTGCGCGCCGGCGTGGCGCCAGACCATCCCGGAACCAAGGGGGTCACCGATCAGTTCCGCGCCGTCGTCGCGAAGAAGACTGTGCGCTGCCACTTCAACGTCGAGGTGGGCACTCACATCTCGCATTCGGAACTCTTGGACCATCACCACGCAGTGATCTACGCGGTAGGCGCTGCCGGGGATCGCAAGCTCGAGATCCCGGGCGAGGATCTGCCGGGAAGTCACGCCGCCACCGAGTTCGTCGCCTGGTACAACGGCCACCCGGGATATGCCGATCGGACTTTCGATCTGTCCGGCGAGCGAGCGGTGATCGTCGGAAACGGCAACGTCGCACTCGACGTCGCACGCATCCTGGTGACCGACCCTGACCAGCTTGCGAAGACGGACCTCGCCGAGCATGCATTGGAAGCGCTGCGGAACAGCAAGATTCGTGAGGTGGTCATTCTCGGGCGTCGTGGGCCGGCGCAGGCCGCGTACACCAATCCCGAACTGTTGGCGCTCGGACAGATGGCGAACGTGGACGTAGTCGTCGACCCGATCGAAGCCGAACTCGACGAGGCCAGTCAGGCGTTCGTGGAAAGCGATGCCGCCGAGCCGTCCGTCCTGCTCAAGGTCAAGCAGGCGCAGGAATTTGCTTCGCGTACCGCAGATCCTTCTCGCAAGCGGATCGTTCTCCGGTTCCTCACCTCTCCCGTCGAGGTCCTCGGCGACGGTGCAGTCTCACAGGTGAGGATCGTGAAAAACGAATTGGTGGCAAAGCCGACCGGTCAGCTCTCCGCCCGGCCTACCGAGACCGAGGAGACGATCGACACTTCACTGGTGCTTCGGTCGGTCGGATACCGCGGCACACCGATGGCCGACTTGCCCTTCGACGACGCTCGCGGCGTGATCCCCAACGAGAACGGCAGAGTAATCGACACCGAGACCGGCACGCCGATCCCGGGTGTCTACGTCGCGGGTTGGATCAAGCGCGGACCGACTGGCGTGATCGGCACCAACAAGTACTGCTCCGCCGAGACCGTGTCGATGATCTTCGACGACTTCGCTGGTGGGCGCCTCGCCACCCCGACCGAGGATGCCGACAAGTTGCAGGTTTTGTTGGCAGACCGGTCGCCGGATCAGGTGGACTATCAAGGTTGGCAGCGTATCGACAAGGCAGAACGCGCATCCGGTGCCGCAACCGGACGACCGCGAACCAAACTCATCTCCATCGAATCCATGTTGGCGGCTGCCCGCAGCGACGGATAGCAACGTTTGGGCGAACATCCGAATTGCTCGATTGCCGCTTTTGTGTGTTAATGACTATGGAAATGTGCGGTTTGCTCTCTTCGGCGTGCTCGGGTGTGTAGGTGTGCTCCGAGCGGGTGCGTCCGAATGGTGCATCGGCATCGGTACCAGGCGGGTATCGATGCCGGCCGCGCACGATCCACGTGAGTACGTGGTCAGTCGAGCGAAGGTAGTGACATGGGCAGCAAAAAGGGTCGTCGGACGTCACGGGTTGCCGTGGCAATCGTCGGAGCAGTGGCCGCCGGCCTCGCTCTGGCCGGACCCTCCGCGGCTGTTCCGCTCTTTCCCGGTGGACCCGACATTCCGTTGCCCGTCATTCCCGGCGTTCCGTACCTCGATCCGGCAATTCCGGTTCCGGGCATCCCGGGTACGCCGATCCAGGCGCCCATCGGCGTCCCCAACTTCTCCGCTCCGTCGCTCAATCCGTCCGCGGGTGAGACAGTCGGCATCGCGCAGCCGATCATCATTCGTTTCAACGAGGCCGTCGGCGACCGTGCGACGGCCGAGCGCGCGATTCGCGTGACCACCGATCCGCCGGTCGATGGCAGCTTCTACTGGATCAACGACAGCCAGGTCCGTTGGAAGCCGGCACAGTTCTGGCCGGCGAACATCTCCGTGACCGTCGACGCCGGTGATTCGCACTCCACGTTCAACATCGGTGACGCACTCGTCACCGTCGCGGACGACAACACCAAGCAGGTCACGGTCACCCGCAACGGCGAGGTCGTGCGCACCATGCCGACGTCGTTCGGCAAGCCGGGCCACGAAACACCGAACGGCACGTACATCGTCGGCGAGCAGCTGCGCGACATGTACATGGATTCGTCCACGTACGGCGTTCCGATCGATTCTCCCGAGGGGTACCGCACCTACGTCGAGTACGCGACGCGAATTTCCTACAGTGGCATCTTCGTCCATGCAGCTCCGTGGTCGGTTGCGCAACAGGGTTTCACCAACGTCAGCCACGGCTGCCTCAATGTCAGCACCGAGGATGCCAAGTGGTTCTTCGAGAACGCTGGCAAGGGCGACCCGGTGATCGTGCAGAACACCGCAGGTGGAGTCCTCAGCGGCGCCGACGGATTGGGTGACTGGAACCGCTAGACATCGACGAGGAAGGCCCTGCGCGAGAAGTATTCGCGCAGGGCCTTTTTCGTGTCGCGTTCAGCTCGAGTGTCTTGTACGTTCACCATTCATTCGTTGCGGGCGGTCAGACTGCCTCAGTGAGATCGAGTCCGGAAAGAACGCTGCCCACTTCAGGCAAGCCAGGTCTGTGGGGCAGACCATGGCGTGATTACGCGCTCTTCGCGCTCTTGGTCGGCCCCAATCTCGCGTTGCTGATCTTGTTCACCTATCGCCCGCTGGTGGACAACATCCGACTTTCGTTCTTCGACTGGAACATTGCGGACCCGAAGGCGACGTTCATCGGGCTGAGCAACTACCGCGAGTGGTTCGGACGAAGCGACACCTGGCAGATCGTCACCAACACAGTGATATTCACGTTGGTTACAGTGGTGGGTTCGATGGTCATCGGTTTGGCGTTGGCCATGCTGCTCGATCGCAAGCTCGTCGGGCGAAACCTGGTCCGGTCGGCCATCTTCGCTCCGTTCGTCATCTCCGGTGCAGCGATCGGTGTCGCGTTTCAGTTCGTCTTCGACCCCAACTTCGGTCTGATCCAGGATCTCCTGCACCGCGTCGGACTCCAATCGCCCGACTTCTATCAGGACCCCCACTGGGCGCTGTTCATGGTGACGGTGACATACATGTGGAAGAACCTCGGCTACACGTTTGTCATCTATCTCGCTGCGCTGCAAGGAGTTCGGCAAGAGTTGAACGAAGCCGCCGAAATCGACGGTGCCAAGCCGTGGACCAAGTTCCGCCGGGTTCTCCTACCTCAGTTGCGCCCGACGACGTTCTTCCTCTCCATCACCGTCATGCTCAACTCGCTCCAGGTCTTCGACATCATCAACGTCATGACCCGTGGTGGCCCGCTGGGTACGGGGACGACGACGATGGTCTACCAGGTGTACAACGAGACGTTCCGAAACTTCCGGGCGGGCTACGGTGCGACGGTTGCCACCATCATGTTCCTGATCCTGCTGATCATCACCGTCTACCAGGTTCGTGCCATGGATCGGGGAGAAGAGAAATGACAGCGGTAGAGGAAAAGAAAAGCGCTGCTCCGACTTCCGTCGTCAGGCCGGGGCCGGACCGCAAGAGCGTGGACCGGCGTGAGGTCGGTGTGAAGATCCTCGGCTATGCGGCAATGGTGATCGCGTTGGTCATCATCGTCCTGCCGCTCTACTGGATCGTGATGACCTCGTTCAAGGAGCGCCCGGAGATCTACACGCAGCCGGCAACGTGGTGGCCGTCGTCGCTGCATCCCGAAAACTATTCGGAAGCAACCACATCGGTCCCGTTCTGGATGTTCTTGCGGAACTCGATAGTGATCACGACGATTCTGTCGGCGGCGAAGTTCGTTCTGGGGACTCTCAGCGCCTATGGGCTTGTTTTCCTGCGCTTCCCGGGGAAGAACTTCGTCTTTCTCGGAATCATCGCCGCATTGATGGTTCCGAACCAGATCACCGTGATCTCGAATTACGCGCTCGTGGCAGAGTGGGGCTGGCGTAACACGTTCCAGGGCATCATAGTTCCGCTCGCGGGTGTAGCCTTCGGTACGTTCCTCATGCGCAACCACTTCCTCTCGATCCCTTCGGAGATCGTCGAGGCGGCGCGGATGGACGGAGCCGGCCACTGGCGGTTGCTCTGGCGCGTGGTGCTCCCCGTTTCCGGACCCACGATGGTGGCGTTCGGCATCATCACGGTGGTCAACGAATGGAACGAGTACCTGTGGCCGTTCCTCATGTCCGACGATTCCTCGGTAGCGCCGCTGCCGATCGGATTGACCCAACTGCAGAACAACGACGGACTTACCAACTGGGGTCCGGTCATGGCAGGAACGGTGCTGACGATGCTACCGATCCTGGTGATTTTCCTTCTGCTGCAACGACACATGATCAAGGGCCTCACCTCCGGTGCGGTCAAGGGCTGACAGCTTTCCCGTCACATTTCTTTCTCGAGGAGCAGTAATGGCAAACATGAACAGGCGCGGATTCTTGAGCCTCGGCGGTGCAATCGCCGCCGGAGCCGCACTGACCGCGTGCGCGGGATCCGGCGGGTCGAGCGCTGATGCTGCGGGAACATCCGGTGCGTCGGGTGATTCCAACACCATCACCTTCTGGTCGAACCACCCGGGTAAGTCCACCGACGTGGAGAAGGAACTGATCAACCGCTTCCAGACCAAGTACCCGGACCTGAAGGTCAACTTGGTGGACGGCGGCAAGAACTACGAAGAGGTGGCACAGAAGTTCAACGCTGCCCTCTCCGGTGGAGATGTGCCCGATGTGGTTGTGCTGTCCGATGTCTGGTGGTTCAACTATGCACTGGCCGGGGCAATCGAGCCGCTTGACGGACTCTTCTCCGAGGTGGGGGTCGACTCGGCCGACTACGTCGATTCACTGCTCGCCGACTACCTGTTCCAGGGCAAGCACTATGCGCTTCCCTACGCGCGGTCGACGCCGTTGTTCTACTACAACAAGGCGGTCTGGTCGCAGGCAGGTCTTCCCGACCGTGGGCCGGCGACATGGCAGGAGTTCGACGAGTGGGGACCCGAGCTGCAGAAGGTCGTGGGCAACGGCAAGTTGGCACACGGGTGGGGCAACGCGAAGGATTACCTCGGCTGGACCTACGAAGGCCCAATCTGGACGTTCGGCGGCTCGTACTCCGACCAGTGGAATCTGCAGCTCGACAACGAGAAGACCATTGCCGCAGGGCAGTTCCTCTCCAGCATGATTCACGACAAGAAGTACGCCGCGGTCTCCACTGACATCGCGAACGAATTCGGTACCGGCATTCTGGCGTCGACCATCGCGTCGACGGGCGATCTGTCCGGCATCAAGAAGACTGCCAACTTCGACTTCGGCACCGCTTTCCTCCCGGCAGTGGACGGAACTCCCGGTTGCCCCACCGGCGGTGCCGGGCTTGCCATCCCGTCCAAGATCTCCGATCAGCGTAAGAAGAACGCGCTCAAATTCATCGACTTCATCACCAATGGTGAGAACACGGCGTACTTCTCGCAGAACGTCGGCTACATGCCGGTCCGCAAGTCGGCAACCTCGGAGCCGAGCATGAAGGCGTTCCTCGACGCGAACCCCAACTCCCGTACCGCTGTGGATCAGCTCTCGCGTACGCGCTCGCAGGACTACGCACGCGTGTTCGTCCCGGGTGGGGATCAGATCATCGGCACCGGACTCGAGCAGATCGCTCTCCAGAAGGCCGACGTCGCATCGACATTCGCCGGCGTTGCCACGCAGTTGCAGCAGATCATCGACCGGCAGATCACCCCCAAGCTGCCGAAGTAGTAGGAGAGAACACTCATGGCCAACGTGCAATTCGCGGGAGTCACGCACCGCTACGAAGGAACCGATCGACCGGCAGTCGACCGTCTCGACCTCGACATCGCCGACGGTGAGTTCCTGGTACTCGTAGGACCTTCCGGTTGCGGTAAGTCCACCAGCCTGCGAATGCTCGCCGGTCTCGAGTCCGCGTCGGACGGTCGGATCGAGATCGGCGGCACGGACGTCACGCACCTCGCTCCGCGAGCACGTGACGTCGCCATGGTGTTTCAGAGTTACGCGCTGTACCCGAACATGACCGTCGAGCAGAACATGGGCTTCGCGCTCCAGAATGCCGGAGTGGGAAAGACGGAGCGCCGGGAGCGGGTACTCGAGGCCGCGCGGATGCTCGAACTCGAACCCTTGCTCGGACGGAAACCGGCAAAGCTGTCGGGCGGGCAACGTCAGCGAGTTGCCATGGGTAGAGCCATCGTTCGCCATCCCAAGGTGTTCTGCATGGACGAACCACTCAGTAATCTGGACGCCAAACTGCGCGTCAGCACACGGTCGCAGATCGCCGCCCTACAGCGTCGACTCGGCACCACGACGGTCTACGTCACCCACGATCAGGTCGAGGCGATGACGATGGGGGACCGAGTGGCGGTGATGCTGGACGGTCGCTTGCAGCAGGTGGCGAAGCCGCGCGAACTCTACGACAACCCCGTCAACACCTTTGTGGCCGCCTTCATCGGATCGCCCGGCATGAACCTGATCGAAGCGCCGGTCGAGGGTACCGTCGCAGTGCTCGGTGATCTGCGGATTCCGCTGCCCACCGGGGCGTCCGAGCGGGAGCGGGTCGTCGTGGGAGTGCGCCCGGAATCGTGGGATCTGGTGGGAGCGTGGCGAAAGGGCTCGCTGGCCGTGGATGCCGATCTGCTCGAAGAGTTGGGAGCCGAATCGTTCGTCTATGCAAAGGGTGCCCCGGATTCGCAGTGGCAGAGCCGATCCGGTCGAATCGTCATTCGCGTCGACCGGAAGATGTCGGTGGCACCGGGGGAGTCGCTTCATCTGCTGCCCAAGGCCGGCGAGGTGTACTTCTTTTCCGCGGAGACCGGAGTACGTCTGTAGCGATACTGTGTGCGGCATGACCGTCGCACGTTCGCTGTTGCTGTTCGTACTCGCCGCGCTGCTCGAAATCGGGGGCGCGTGGTTGGTGTGGCAGGGAATTCGCGAGCACAAGGGATGGATCTGGGTGGGGCTCGGCGTCATCTCGCTCGGCCTCTACGGTCTGGTCGCCACCATGCAACCCGATGCGAACTTCGGGCGCATCCTCGCCGCGTACGGCGGGATCTTCGTCGCAGGTTCACTGCTGTGGGCGGTGGTGATGGACGGATTCCGCCCGGATCGTTTCGACATCGCCGGTGCGCTGATCTGTCTGGTCGGCGTCGGGGTGATCATGTACGCCCGGTAGGCCTTCGGCCCCGTGCGCGCTCAGGGAGTCCAGGGGGTCCCTAAGCGCGCACAGGGGCTTGCCCCTGCTACCAGATCTTCACACGCTTCTCCGGCTCCAAATACAGTGCGTCACCGGGCTTGACGTCGAACTCCTCGTGGAACGTGTCGAGGTTGCGGACGACGCCGTTGCACCGGAACTCCGGCGGCGAGTGCGGGTCAACGGCCAGACGGCGAAGCGCTTCGGCCTCACGGGCCTTCGTGCGCCATACCTGCGCCCACCCGAAGAACACGCGCTGCAAGCCGGTGAGTCCGTCGATGACCGGAGGTTCGGTACCTTCGGTCGCGATCTTGTACGCCGCGATCGCGATCGACAGGCCGCCGAGGTCGCCGATGTTCTCGCCGATCGTGAACTCGCCGTTGACGTGGTGGCCCGGCAGTTCCTTGGGCTCGAACTCGTTGTACTGCTCGATGAGAGCCTTTGTGCGCTTGCCGAATTCGCTGCGGTCCTCGTCGGTCCACCAGTCGACCATGTTGCCGTCGCCGTCGTACTTGGCGCCCTGATCGTCGAACCCGTGGCCGATCTCGTGGCCGATGACGGCGCCGATGCCGCCGTAGTTGGCAGCGTCGTCGGCTGCCGCGTCGAAGAACGGCGGCTGGAGAATGGCTGCGGGGAAGACGATTTCGTTCATGCCCGGGTTGTAGTAGGCGTTGACGGTCTGCGGCGTCATGAACCACTCGTCACGGTCGACGGGGCCGCCCAGCTTGGCCAGGTCACGGTCGTACTCGGCGGCGTATCCGCGACGGTAGTTGCCCACCAGGTCGGTTGCCGAGATCTCGAGTCCGGCGTAGTCGCGCCACTTGTCGGGGTAACCGATCTTCGGGGTGAACTTCTCGAGCTTGGCCAATGCAGCCTCACGAGTCTGCGGGCTCATCCACTCGAGGTCGGAGATGTTGCGGCGGTACGCCTCCTGCAGGTTTGCGACCAGTTCCAGCATGCGGGTCTTCGCCTCTGCGGGGAAGTGTCGATCGACGTAGAGCTTGCCGACGGCCTCGCCGAGCAGATCCTGGACCAGGCTTACCCCGCGCTTCCAGCGCTCACGGTTCTCTTCGGTTCCCGAGAGCGTGGTGCCGTAGAAAGCGAAGGTCTCGTCGACCAGGGCCGAATGCAGGTAAGGGGAGCGGGCATGAAGCACCTTCCACGCCGCCCATGCCTTCCAATCGTCCAGTGACTCCGACGCCCAGAGTGCGGTGAAGGTGTGCAGGAAATCGGGCTGGCGGACCACGATCTCGGCGAACTTCTCCGAATCGGCGCCGAGACCGGACAGCCATGCCGCCCAGTCCAAACCGGGGTTCTGTTCGGTCAGTTCCTCGAAGCCCACCAGGTTGTAACTCAGATCTGCGTCACGACGCTTGACGACGTCCCAATGCCCGGCCGCGATCTTCTTCTCGAGCTCGAACACACGCTGGGCGTCGTAGCCGACGCCGGCGAGGGTGAACATCTTGTCGATGTGCGCGACGTACTTCTCGCGGATCTCCGCGTAGTTGTCCTCGCGGTAGTACGACTCGTCGGGGAGGCTGATTCCCGACTGGCTGAAGTGGATCAGGTACCGCTCAGAGTTCTTGGCATCGGTGTCGACGTAATGCGAGATGGCACCGCCGACGCCGACGCGCTGGTGGCGTCCGATCACGGTGGCCAGCGACGACCGGTCCGGCGCATCGGCGACGGCGTCGAGCTCGTCGTCGATGGGGCCGAGGCCTGCGGCCTCCACGGCGTCGGCGTCCATGAAGCTCGAGTACAGGTCGCCGATGCGCTGTGCATCGGTACCGGCGGCCGAGTTGGACTCCGCGGCTTCGGTGATGATGGTCTGTACGTCTTCTTCGGCCTTGTCGTAGAGCGTCCGGAAGGCCCCGTCGACTGCGCGGTCTGCCGGAATCTCGTATTCGGCGAGCCATTTTCCGTTGACGTGGACGAACAGATCGTCCTGCGCCCGTGTGTCGCCGTCGAGGTGGGTGAGGTCGATGCCTGAGCGATGAGCCGTGGTCATTTCTCCATCCTTACACGATCATGACGAACTGCTCGGTGTGTGCGCGATCGCTCCACGCCGAGTTCATCTCTTGTGCTGGGCAACGTCGGTATGGCATGGCACGATCGAATACGTGACCAGCAGACCTGCCGCAGATCCGCACCTGCAGGACCTCGCGCGACTGCGACGTGTGCGAGACCGTATCGACCGGGAGTACGCGCGGCCTCTGGACGTGGAGGCGCTCGCGCGGGGAGTGAACATGTCTGCGGGGCATCTCAGTCGCCAATTCCGTCAGGCATACGGAGAACCGCCGTACGCCTACCTGATGACCAGGCGAATCGAGCGAGCGATGGCGTTACTGCGGCGCGGAGACCTCAGTGTCACGGACGTCTGCTTCGAGGTCGGTTGCAGCTCTCTCGGCACTTTCAGCAGCAAGTTCACCGAATTGGTGGGGGTTCCGCCCAGTGTCTATCGGCGTGAGGCCGAGCAGTCGACGGCAGGAATGCCGTCCTGCGTGTCCAAACAAGTCACCAGACCGATCAGGAATCGAGAAGCGCAGACCGCGCAGCCGCAATTAACGTGATCGCCATGGACATCACCATTCACTCGAGTTTCCTTCCGCAGGACGACCCTGAAGCCGCCCTGAACTTCTATCGCGACACGCTCGGCTTCGAGGTTCGCAACGACGTCGGCTACGACGGGATGCGTTGGATCACGGTGGGGCCGCCCGGCCAGCCCGGCACCTCCATCGTGCTGCATCCGCCGGCCGTCGATCCCGGAATCACCGACGAGGAGCGCCGCACCATCATCGAGATGATGGCCAAGGGCACCTACGGCGGACTTCTCCTGGCCACCAAAGATCTGGACGACACGTTCGAGCGGCTTCAGGCCGGCGACATCGACGTCGTCCAGGAACCGACCGAGCAGCCGTACGGCGTTCGCGATTGCGCCGTCCGGGACCCAGCGGGAAACCTGATCCGTATTCAAGAACTGCGCTGAGCCCGTCAACTGCGCTGAGACCGTCGGCGATCGACTGACAGATGGAGACACGATGACTGCCTTGCACACCGCAGACAGCCACGATTTGATCCGCGTGCAAGGCGCGCGGGTGAACAACCTCGAAGACATCAGTGTCGAGATCCCGAAGCGGAGGCTGACGGTATTCACCGGCGTCTCCGGTTCGGGGAAGAGTTCGCTGGTGTTCAGTACGATCGCCGCGGAATCGCAGCGGATGATCAACGAGACCTACAGCGCTTTCGTTCAAGGATTCATGCCGACGCTCGCGCGGCCGGACGTCGATGTTCTCGACGGCCTGACCACCGCGATCATCGTCGATCAGCAGCGGATGGGAGTCGACCCGCGCTCGACCGTCGGAACCGCCACCGACGCCAACGCGATGCTCCGCATTCTGTTCAGCCGTCTCGGAAAGCCTCACATCGGTTCGCCTCAGGCGTTTTCGTTCAACGTGGCCTCGATCTCCGGAGCAGGCGCGGTCACGATGGAACGCGGCGGACGTCAGACGAAAGAGCGTCGCAGCTTCAAGATCACCGGCGGCATGTGTCCGCGGTGTGAGGGACGAGGGGCGGTCAACGATTTCGATCTGACCGCGTTGTACGACGACACCAAGTCGCTCAACGAGAGTGCGATCACGGTCCCCGGCTACAGCATGGAGGGTTGGTACGGCCGGATCTACCGCGGCTGCGGTTTCTTCGATCCCGACAAGCCGATCAAGAAGTACACCAAGAAGGAACTGAACGATCTGCTCTACAAAGAGCCGACCAAGATCAAGGTCGAAGGCATCAACCTGACGTACACGGGTCTGATTCCGCAGATTCAGAAGTCGTTCCTGGCCAAGGACGTCGACGCGATGCAGCCCCACATCCGGGCGTTCGTCGAGCGGGCGATCACGTTCACCACCTGCCCCGAATGCGACGGGACGCGACTGAGCGAGGGGGCGCGGTCGTCGAAGATCAAGGGCGTCAACATCGCCGACGCCTGCTCGATGCAGATCAGCGATCTCGCGGAATGGGTCAGCGGACTGAAGGAGCCTTCGGTCGCGCCGTTGCTCACGACGCTCGGTGAAACGCTCGACTCGTTCGTGGAGATCGGACTCGGCTACCTCAGTCTCGATCGGCCGTCGGGAACCCTCTCCGGCGGTGAAGCTCAGCGCACCAAGATGATTCGTCACCTGGGTTCCTCGCTCACCGACATCACGTATGTTTTCGACGAGCCCACCACCGGCCTGCATCCGCACGACATCGCGAGGATGAACGACCTACTGCTGCGCCTGCGGGACAAGGGCAACACCGTGCTCGTGGTCGAGCACAAGCCGGAGACGATCGTGATCGCCGACCACATCGTCGACCTCGGTCCGGGTGCGGGTAGCGCCGGCGGAAACGTCTGCTTCGAGGGCACCGTCGACGGTTTGCGTGCCAGCGACACCGTCACCGGCCGTCACTTCGACGACCGGGCCGCAATCAAAGAGACCGTGCGGGAGTCCACCGGAGCAATCGAGATTCGTGGAGCGAACTCACACAACCTCCAAGATGTAGACGTCGACGTACCGCTCGGCGTACTGGTCGTGGTGACCGGTGTGGCAGGGTCGGGCAAGAGTTCGCTGATCCACGGCTCGCTCGCGAAACGCGAAGACGTGGTGTCGGTCGATCAGAGCGCGATCCGCGGCTCGCGTCGGAGCAACCCGGCGACGTACACGGGGCTGCTCGACCCGATTCGCAAGGCATTCGCCAAGGCCAACGGCGTGAAGCCGGCGCTGTTCAGTGCCAACTCCGAGGGCGCCTGCCCGACGTGCAACGGCAACGGCGTCATCTACAGCGACCTGGCGATGATGGCCGGCGTTGCCACTCTCTGCGAGGAGTGCGAGGGCAAGCGCTTCCAAGCCGAGGTACTCGAATACAAATTCGGTGGCAAGGACATCAACGAGGTTCTCACGATGTCGGTGGCCGAGGCCGAGGAGTTCTTCGGCGACGGTGAGGCCAAGACCCTCGCTGCGCACAAGATCCTCGTCCGACTGGTCGACGTGGGGCTCGGATACCTCACGATCGGCCAGCCGTTGACGACGCTGTCGGGCGGTGAGCGTCAGCGCATCAAGCTGGCAACCCACCTGGGCGAGAAGGGCGGCGTGTACGTCCTCGACGAGCCGACCACCGGACTGCACCTGGCCGACGTCGAGCAGTTGCTCGGCCTGCTCGATCGACTCGTCGATTCCGGTAAGTCAGTCATCGTGATCGAGCACCACCAAGCGGTGATGGCACACGCAGACTGGATCATCGACCTCGGCCCTGGTGCCGGTCACGACGGCGGTCGGATCGTCTTCGAGGGCACTCCCGAGGAACTGGTCGCCGACGGCTCCACCCTCACCGGAAAGCACCTCGCGGCATACGTCGGCAGCTGACCGGGCTCCTACCTCAGGCGTCGATACCCAGGTTGATGACGGCGAGGTAGGACCCGTCCGACTGCTTTTCGACGGTCATGAGGCCGGTGTCGTCGTAGATGCCGTCACTGGCGTTGTTCGTGTTGTTCTCACGACCGGTGTGCTCGCTGTACGGGGACTGCGAGTACACCTCGTCGAGAAGGGTCTCGTCGAAGAAGGTCTGCGACGTGAGGACCGTTTTCTTGTCGATGTGAACCTTGACGTGGATGTGGGTGGTGCGGCCCATGTACCAGCCGGGAAAGATCGTGGTGAACTGCGCGATGCCGTTTGCATCCGTGGTCTGGGCGCCGCGCAGGTAGGTGCCGTCGTCGGTGGTGGTGGCTTCGGTGTCGCCGACGCTGTACGAACCGTCGGAGGTCTCACCGGACCCTCCCATGCCGCCGCCCATTCCGCCGGTGGCGCCTGACGGTGGTTCGCCCATTCCGCCTCCGGGTGCACCTGACGGAGGTTCACCCATCCCGCCGGCCGGGGGAGTTCCGCCACCGCCGCCGCCGTTGGCGCTCAGCGAACCGGATTCGAAGCCGGAGTACACGCCGCCGGCGTCGCAGTGCCAGATCTCGACGACGGCGTTACTGACCGCGCCGATGCTGCCGTCGACGTTGCACTGGCTGTTGTCCTGCACGCGCATCGCAACCTGCAGCGTGGTGCCCGGACGGTCCTCGCGGATGTCGCCGCGAATGGAGTCGACGTCGAACCAGTAGGGACCCTGCGTCTCTTCCTTGCTCATGACACACTGCGGTGCTTTGGCCAGAAGTGCGGTGACAGCGTCGCCGGACGTGGCCGCGGCGGAAGTGCCGGAAGTGGTTGTCGTCGACGCAGCCGCAGCCGAAGTCGTCGTGGCGGTGCCACTGTTGCCGGAGCACGCTGCGATGAGCCCGCCGAGACTGATGGTTCCGCCGAGGGCGAGAGCCCGCCGACGGCTCACGCGCAGCCTGCTCGCTTCGATGTCTTTGTTCACGCCGCTGTACCTCCATTGTGTGGGCTGTTGTCTCAATGGTGGACGGGCGACCTGGTGCGGAACTGGTTATCCGCTGTGAACTTGCTGGGAGAGCATCTGAATGCTCGAAGTGGCCCGCACATAGACCTGTCCGCCGGCGTCGACGATGCGAGTTTCGATCAGCGCGAGCCTGCGCCCGGCACGAATCACGGAGGCCTCGGCGCGCAAGACCGGCCCGCCGATGTCGGGTGAGCGCAGGAAGTCGATCTTGTGGTCGAGGACGCGATAGTCCTGGTCGACGCGGGTCAGGGTCTGGGCAGACAGGCCAGTGATGGCGTCGACTGCCGAGATGAGGACACCGCCCTGAACGGCGCCCAACGGGTTGGCCATCCAGGCCACGGTTGCGAACTCACCGACGACGGAACCCGGGGTCACGTCGACGACAGCAAGATCGAGGAGACCGGCGAGTGGACCGCGTTCGAGTTTGCCGTCGCGGATTCCTTCGACGACGTCGGACCCGGACAACCCGCTCAGGTTGCTTGTCTTCTCCGGCGTCGGGACGGGCAGCGGCTCGCCCTCTACGTAGTCGTCGATTCCCACGACGGGGGGACGCGAGACCACCATGGCGCGACCGGCCATCACTGCCAGAAGGGTGCCGTTCTCGTCGCGAAGTTGCCCGGATGCGAGTCCGACGCCGTCGTCGAGATGCACGAGTGTTCCGGTGGCACCGACGTCCGCGATGTCGGGGATGTCGGCGCCCGCACTGACCGTGACCTGCGCGAGCACGGACTGATGGCCCGAGGTCAGTCCCGAGTACACCGCGCCACCCATGGCACCGTCGATCATGACTCCGATGGAACCGAGCACGGTCTTGCCACGGTGATCGTGGAATCGCTCGCCGACGGCCTGCGCGAAGGCCAGGTCCCCGGGCTCGACCGAAACGGCGCGCACACCCATCAATGTGTTGAGTGGGTCAAGCTTCTTGACGGGCGCGGCGGAGTTGTCGATGCTCATCTGTCGAGTATCTCCAGCGCGCCGAGTCCTGCCGAGACCGGGTCTCAACCACCGATACGTGAATGCATCTCCCAGACGAGGACTTCGGCCCCGGCGTCGGAGGTCAGCTGCTGGCCACCCGAATCGCTCAACCGGACAGCATCGCCTTCGTACAGTGTGCCGACGCCCTCCATCTCGGCAGTGCCCTGCGCGACGAAGACGTGCAGGAACCGTGCGCCCGGAAGATTCACGGAGGTGCCCGGCAGAATGCGTGCGACATGCATGGCGGCGTTCTTGTTGTTGATGCGAATCGCCGAATGATCCTTGTAGCGCTCCATCCCGGAGGCAACCGGGATCAGACCGCCGCGCAGCAACTCGTCGTCGATCTCGAGCTGTTCGTAACCGGGGGTCAGTCCACCTTCGTCCGGTACCACCCACATCTGGATGAAATGCACGGGGTCGGAATGCTGTTCGCCGCCGATACGCCACGAATCGTTCTTCTCACTGTGCATGATTCCGGTACCGGCGCTCATGCGCTGGGCGAGTCCCGGATAGATGACGCCGGTGTGGCCGATGGAATCCTGGTGCACGAGCGAACCGCGAAGCACCCAGGTCACGATTTCCATGTCCTTGTGCGGATGGGTGTCGAAACCGGTTCCCGCCAGTACGGTGTCGTCGTTGTTGACGAGCAGCAATCCGTGATGAGTGTTGTCCGGATCGTAGTGCTGTCCGAACGAGAACGAATGTTTCGAATCCAGCCAGGAGACGCGGGATTTCAAGCGATCGCCGGAGCGGTGCACATCGATGTGCGGTGTCGTCCGTGGGGCCTGTGCTCGACCAGATGCCATGGCTCCTCCTTCTGTACCACCGGGATCCACCACAATCGGGATCCGCCACTACCGGCATCCACCCTACGACGAACCTGCTGTGTAGTCCGAACATTGGGCGTACTCGGTGGTGTCGTCAGTTCGTCGACGCGTGCATCTCCCACACGAGTATCTCCGCATCGCCGATTCCCTCGACTCGTTGACCGCCAGTATCCTTGAGTCGCAACGAATCTCCCGGACCGAGCAATCCGACTCCCTCGACGTCGACAGTGCCACCGGCGATGAAGCCGTGCACGTACGGCGCATCCGGGAGAGATACCGACCCACCGGTCTCGAGGCGAGCAACATGCAGTGCCGCATGTTTGTTGTGCAAGCTGATCGCGCTGTGATCGCGATGCGCGGGCATCCCCGACGCCAGGGTGATCAGGCCACCGCCGTCGAGTTCGGAGTTGATGTCGAGTTCCTGATAGCTCGGAGTCACTCCGGATTCGTCCGGGGGTATCCACATCTGGACGAGGTGAACGGGCTCGGTGACACGCGAGCCGTCGGCCCGGAAGCGATCGTTGCGCTCGGAGTGCAGGATTCCGGTACCGGCGCTCATTCTCTGCGCGAGTCCGCGATGGATGACCCCGGAGTGCCCAGCGGAATCCTGGTGAACCAGAGATCCGCTGAGCACCCACGTCACGATCTCGGTGTCGCGGTGCTGATGAGTGTCGAAACCGTAGTCGGCTTCGATGATGTCGTCGTTGTTCACCAACAGAAGTCCATGCGCGTACGCGGCGTGATCGAAGTTTCCGGCGAAGGGGAAACTGTGACGCGCCGTGAGCCAGCCGTAGTTGAGATGCGCGCGTTCGTCAGCTCGCTGGACGACTACCGACGACATGTCAGCTCAGCGTCTCGTGTGCCGCCGGGATGGATCCCAGGCGTCCGGCCTGGAAGTCCTCGAAGGCCTGCATGACCTCGGACTTGGTGTTCATGACGAACGGCCCGGCCATCGCGATGGGCTCACGAATCGGTTTGCCGCCGAGGATGAATACCTCGAGAGATTCGGTCCGTGAATCCTGGCGATCGGAGGCGGCGACGGTGATGGAGTCACCGCGTCCGAAGACAGCTGTCTGTCCGACACGAATGGGCCGACGCTCTGCCCCGACCGTGCCTTCGCCGGCGAGCACGTAGACGATCGCGTTGAACTCGGGGTTCCACGGAAGCGTCAGGCTCGCACCCGGGGCCACAGTCGTGTGGGAGAGCGCGATCGGTGTGTACGTCGAACCAGGTCCGGCGTGGCCGGCGATGTCTCCGGCGATGACGCGTACCAAGGCTCCGCCGTCCGGCGAGGAAAGCAGGGCCACCTTGTTACCGGTGATGTCCTGGTACCGCGGAGATGCCATCTTGTTGTCGCGAGGCAGGTTGACCCACAGTTGGACGCCGTGGAAAAGGCCGCCGCTGAGGACGAGGTGCTCCGGCGGAGTTTCGATGTGGAGGATGCCGCCACCCGCGGTCATCCACTGGGTGTCGCCGCCGCCGATAATGCCACCGCCACCGTTGGAGTCCTGGTGCTCCATGATGCCGTCGATCATGTAGGTCACGGTTTCGAAGCCGCGGTGCGGGTGCCACGGTGTGCCCTTGGGTTCTCCGGGTGCGTAGTTGACCTCGCCCATCTGGTCCATGTGGATGAAGGGATCGAGGGCGGAGAGGTCGATGCCGGCGAAGGCGCGGTGAACGGGAAAGCCTTCACCTTCGTATCCGACCGGTGCGGTGGTGATGCTCTTGACGGGGCGGTCGACTGCTGACTCTGCCGGCTCGTCGAGACGGGGCAGGGCCAAGATGTTCTCGACTGTCACAGCAGGCATGTCGTACTCCTTGTATCCGTGAAGCTGATGTCAGGTAGTTGATTGTTCAACTATCTCATTCGGAGTCAACAAAGTCGAGCCCCGGGTATTCCCGGGGCTCGACTGGTGTTCGGATCAGCGCAACATGCTGCCGAGGGTTTTTGCCGCTGCCATGACCTCGGCGCCCAGCGCTGCTTGGTCCTCGGAGTCGAACACGGAGATTCCGAGGCTGGAGATGGCGTCGCGGCGTCGGCCGGGGATCACCGCCGAGATTCCCAGGACCGACGGGATGACCTCGCCGACGGTCACTGCGTAGCCGCGTGCGCGTGCCGCCGTCACTTCCTCTCGTTCCCCGCTCGTCGGCGGGAGTGAGGCAAGGATGGAGAGCCCGGCGGAGCCGCGGTCGATCGGATCGACCTGCCCTGGATGAAACGCGACGTGAACCTTGGCGCTGCGCGGTTCGACCACCATCAGCGCGCGCACTTCGGTATCGCTCTCGCGGACCACCAGGTGCGCTGTCGCCTCGGTGGCCTCGGCAAGTTCTTGAAGTATCGGGCGAGCGAGAGTGCGCAAATCCTGTTCCACCGGTTCGGCGAGGGTGACCAGGCCGGCGCCGAGAGTGACGCGCTTGAAGGAGTCCTTGCGGCACAGGTGATGAGCCTCGAGCGTGCGGATCAACCGATGTGCGACGGTTCGGTGGACTCCCACTCCGTCGGCGATGTCGGTGACCGACAAGCCGTGCGGATAGGACGTCAGGAGTTCCAGGATCTCGAGTCCGTGGTGCAGCGTTTTCGACATGCTGGAGTCCACTTGAACTGCACTTTTGCGCGGTCGGTGTTCCTCGCTCAGCTCTGACATCAAATCCCTTTCTTGACGTTTGTGAGGTATGCCACCTACGCTTTGAACATATCGCACAGTGTGTGCGATTATCGCACACTTTACGAAGCTGCACAACCTTCGGGTGGATGCAGCGCAGCGTGTTCGGAGAGAACCTTCATGAGCAACTACAGCGTCGTGGCAACGGAGGACGTTGCCGCAATCCACCAGCTGTACGGCCACCAGAGTCATTGCATAGACTCTGGGCGCCAGCAGGATTGGGCGCAGACATTCACCGATGGCGGTGAGTTTCATTCCCCCAGTTATCCGGAACCCGTGGTCGGTTTCGACGACCTTGCGGCTTTTGCTGCTCGCTTCTTCGCGGCGGCGGAAGCTGCCGACGAGGTGCATCGCCACGTTCTGACCAATCTCGTCGTCGAGGCGGTGGACGAGAGTGCTCTCACAGTGCACGGGTACCTGCAGATCGTTGCCACCGCTCGCGGCGGAGACTCGCGACTGGTGCGGATGACAACTGTCACAGATCACGTGGTTCGGGTCGGTGAGGAGTGGAAGATCGCCCGCCGCACCGTTTCCCGCGACGACGCGCCCCGAGCGTCCGAACAAGCTTGAAGTGCCGAAATGTTTCTTGCACAACAATATTCAGTAGGAGAAGTACATCATGACCGAAAGCTCTGACCAGACGAACCCGGGCCGTACCGTTGTGACGCAGATGTCGGCGGTGTACCCGGAGTTGGCAGGCAAGGTCGCAGTGGTGACCGGCGCGGCTCAGGGTATGGGTGCGACGTTCGCCGAAGGACTGGCAACGCGCGGCGTACATGTCGTCGGCGCCGACATCAACGAAGAGCAGATGCTCGCCACGGCCGCACGAATCAACACGGACCTCGAATCGAATGCACTGGCGGACAAGCCGGGTCGCGTCGTCGGAGGTCGGGTCGACGTCACCAAGCCCGACGAGCATGAATTGCTTGCACAGTTGGCGTTGAAGGAGTTCGGCCGGGTCGATTTCTGGATCAACAATGCGGGTATCTTCCCGTTTGCGCTGGCCGAGGAGATCACCCCGGAGCAGATCGGCGCAACGCTGAGTGTCAATGTCGAAGGAGTGCTCTACGGTGCGCAGGCGGCGGCACGTCACCTCGGTCCCGGCGGCGCCATCGTCAACATGTCTTCGGTGTCTGCGCTGCGTGTGCGGAAGGGGAGGGGCGCATACTGCACGTCGAAAGCTGCCGTTGCGCACCTCACGGAGTCTCTCGCAGTGGAGTTCGGCGACAAGGGTATTCGGGTCAACTCCATTGCACCCGGCTACATCGACACGGCGATGACGAAG
Organism: Rhodococcus sp. MEB032; assembly: GCF_030208925.1. Lineage (NCBI taxonomy): Bacteria > Bacillati > Actinomycetota > Actinomycetes > Mycobacteriales > Nocardiaceae > Rhodococcus > Rhodococcus sp. MEB032. Next base: position 381,578 of record NZ_JARVSY010000010.1, on the reverse strand, counting down.
TGGGTCCAGGAAGATCCGATCGCGCTCGCGAACGCACTCGACGCGGTACCGCTGCATCGTCTGGGCTCGCCCGAAGAGGTCTTCGGCCCGCTGCTGTTCCTGCTCTCGGACAGCGCGCGTTACGTCACCGGGCACAGCATTGCGGTGGACGGTGGTTCGCGGCATGTCTGAGTCCACGACATATCCCGGCGTCGTTCTCGTTACCGGCGGTGCTGCCGGGATGGGAGCGCATCACGCGCGCACTCTCGCCGCGCGCGGTTCGCATGTCTGCATTGCCGATGTTTCGGATTCATCCGGCGTGGTCGACGACATCGTCGCCGCAGGCGGATCGGCATCCGCTCATATTCTCGACGTCACCGATGCCGAGGCCTGGGACCGGGTTGTCGACGAAATTCGCACCACCCGTGGGGAACTCGGCGGACTGGTCAACAATGCCGGTATCTCGCGTCGGCTCGAATTCATGGACACCCCGAACGACATCTGGGAGCTGACCATGAAGATCAACCTCTTCGGCCCGTTCTACGGTATGAAGGCGGTGGCGCCGCTGATGCGCGAGAGTGGTGGCGGATCGATCGTCAACATCTCGTCCATCGCCGGTCAGATCGGATACTTCTCTCCGGCTTACTCGTCGAGCAAGTGGGGTCTGACCGGTCTGTCGAAGTCGGCCGCAGGCAACTTCGCGCAGTGGGGGATTCGCGTCAACTCGGTGCACCCGGGACTGGTCGGTACGGCGCTGCTCGGCGGCGCGAACGACTTCGTCGCCGCGTCACTGAAGTCGGTTCCCTTCGGACGCATGGGAACTCTCGACGAGATCACCGAAGCAGTGCTGTTCCTGCTCTCGAACAGTTCCACCTACACCACCGGTACGGAACTCACTGTCGACGGCGGGTTGGTGTCGAACGGTCTTTACCACCGCATCATCGCGGAGACTGGAGAACTTTCATGACCGAACACTGGGACGTCGTTGTCATCGGTGGCGGCGGAGCAGGTCTCGCCGCTGCGGTGTCGGCAGCTGAAGAAGGCGCATCCGTTCTGCTGTTCGAATCCGAAACCGAACTCGGTGGATCCACCGCGCTGTCGGCCGGCATCTTCACGGCCGCCGGAACGAGCGTGCAGGCCGGCCTCGGCGTCGACGACTCGGCAGAGAAGTTCTTCCAGCACTACATGGACCTCAACCAGTGGATGCTCTCACCCGGATTGATTCGTGCGTTCTGCGAAAACGCCGGTCCGACACTGGAATGGCTCATCGGACTCGGCGTCGAGATTCCCGCGACGATCTCGGGTAACGCTCACCAGCCGGGACTCGCCCAAGCCGGCGTCGAGGACGTCTGGCGCGGCCACGTGCCCAAGGACCAGGGATACGGACTGATTCAGGTGCTGGACAAGGCTCGTCGTAAGCACGGGATCGAGGTCATCTTCGGAACACGGGTGCAGAAGCTGATCGAGGAAGACGGTCGGGTTGTCGGCGTTGTCGCCGACGACATCGAGGTGCCTGCGGGCGCCGTCGTTGTTGCCTCCGGTGGATTCGCGCAAGATCCGGGTTTGGTGGAACGCCACTTCCCGGACGCGAACAAGGCCGGAGAGGCCTTGTTCGTCGTCGCAGCCGAGGGGAGCCGCGGAGACCATCTTCGTTTTGCCGAAGACCTCGGTGCTTCCCTGGCGGGCGACGGCTGGGGTCTGATGCTGCCCACCGTCTACTTCCAGCGATTCCACCACTGGCAGGCCGGCTTTCCGCCGAAGTCGCGGATCTACGTCAACCAGGACGGCCGTCGTTTCATGGACGAGGACAGCTCGTACGCGGTCTCGACCGGCATCATCGACCATCAGGGTGGATACGGTTGGATGATCTTCGACGAGAACGCTCGCGTGAATCTGGCTCCAGGATATGCGGATTGGAATCCCGAACGCATCGAGGAAGAAGTTGCCGCCGGTGGCACGATTCGTGCGGACACGATCGAAGACCTCGCAGTGGCTACGGGTGTTCCGGTTGCGACGTTGGCGCAAACCCTGCGTCGATGGAACGACCAACTGCCCAGCGGTCACGACGACGACTTCCTCCGCCATCGCACGTTGCGGAACAAGGGTGCCGTCGGCAATCCGGATCCTATTGCGACAGCTCCGTTCTATGCCGCGAAAATCCTTCCGGCAGAGCTCGTCTGTACGCATGCGGGAATGGAGATCAACACCGATGCCGCCGTGCTCGGCAGCACCGGAGTACCTATCGAGGGTCTGTACGCCGCAGGTGAGGCCGGCGCCGGAATCCTCGGACTGAGATACGTGGGCGGCGGCAATGCGGTTGCCAACGCTTTGACCATGGGCCGCGTAGCGGGACGTAATGCGGCGAATTACACCAGGACCAGCGCTGAGAGCGCACCGGTCCATTCCATCGCGCACTCCTGACGTCCGACGTCTGCGCGGCACCGAATCCAGTCAGTATCCAATCCAGGCAGGGAACAACATGTCAGAGAATGAGACCATGGCGAGAGCCGAATCCACCGAGGGCAGCAGCGTGGCAACCGAACGACAGTCGACGACGAAGGTAATTCGCGCGGCCATCGTCGGTACCGTCGTCGAGTACTACGACTTCGGTATCTACGGATACATGGCCACGACGATCGCCGCGCTGTTCTTCGTTTCCCATGACCCGAACGCAGCACTGCTCGGTACCTTTGCAGCATTCGCCGTGGCCTTCTTCCTACGCGTGCCCGGCGGCATCTTCTTCGGCCACATCGGCGACAAGTACGGCCGCAAGAACGCGCTGTCCTGGACCATCCTCCTGATGGTTCTCGCGACAGCCGGAATGGGCCTGCTGCCGACTTACGCCACGTTGGGTGTGTGGGCGACGTCCATCCTGGTTCTGGCTCGTTGCCTGCAGGGCTTCGCGGCCGGCGGTGAACTCGGCGGCGCCAACGCGTTCGTCTCCGAGTCCGCTCCCAAACGGTGGCGTGCGACGCAGACCTCGATGGTCAATACCGGCACCTACCTGGGTTCGCTGGCAGCTTCGCTCATGGCCCTCGGCCTGACGTCGGTGTTCTCGCAAGAGCAGATCCTCGAATGGGCTTGGCGTATCCCGTTCCTGCTCAGCCTGCTGATCGGTGGCATCGGTATCTGGATCCGCAGCCAGATGGAAGACACTCCTCAGTTCGAAGAACTGCAGGACAAGGGTGAGACCAAGAAGCTTCCCATCCGTGAGTTGCTCAGCACCTCCGGTGGCAGCGTCGTCAAGATCATCCTGCTGGGCGCACTCATCACCGGCGGTTACTACATCGCCTCGGTGTATGCCGCGACGTACCTGCAGACCACCGGCGGTCATTCGTCGCGCGTTGCTTTCCTTTCCACCTCTCTTGCACTGGTTCTCGGCGTCATCACGTTGCCGATCTCGGGATACATGGCAGACAAGTACGGGCGTCGGCCGGTGCTGTTCGCCGGTAGTGCCGCCGCAGTGGTTCTCGGAATCCCGATGTTCATGATGATGGCCGGTTCTGGCATCTGGCAGGCGGTTGTCGGTCAGTCAGTGCTCTTCATCTGCGTTTCCGTTGTCAACGGTGCTTCGTACGTGACCTATGTCGAAATGCTGAAAGCATCTGTGCGGTACAGCGGTCTGGCATTGGGTAACAACGTCACCAACATGTTCCTCGGTGGCACCGCGCCTTTCATCGCCACCTATCTCATCAGCTTGACCGGTAACTCTCTCGCTCCGGCTGGATACTTCGTCTTCTGTGCGGTGATCACCCTCGTCACGGTCTTCTTCATCAAGGAGACCAAGGGTGTTGAACTGCAGGTTGATTGATCATCGGGTAGAACAGGAGCCTGACCGTGTCCCTCGCTGACAAGCAAGAAATCACCGAAGTTCTGTATCGCTACGCTCGGGCCGTCGATCGGAAGGATTTCGACAGCGTGGCCCTCTGCTACTTCGACGACGCGATAGACAACCACGGTGGTTACATCGGAACCGTCGACGGGCTGATCGAAGACATGAAGCTCAGACACAAGACGATCGACTCGTCGATTCACTGCATTTCCAACATACTGATCGACGTCAACGGCGATGTCGCTCAGTGCGAGTCGTACTGTTTGTGCTTTCTGCGGCAAGAGCGTTCCGGTACGGATACGGTGCAGACGCTTGCGACGATCAAATGCCGTTACGTCGACAGGTTCGAAAGGCGCCACGGTGAATGGCGAATCGCCGATCGGATTGTCGTGTTCGACGAATCCCGTGAAGACGTGATCGAGAACATCCTGTCCACGGACTGGGTGACGCAACGTCGATCCTTCGACGATCCGGTGTACACCAGGACGCCTTGACCAGTAGTGCAGACGAAGGCCTTCACACACATCGTGTGTGAAGGCCTTTCGCCTGTTCACTTCTCGTGTCAGCCCACTGCGCCTGGTGCGGCGACCTCGGTCAAACGGCCGTCCGAGAGCCTGAGCCAGCGTTCGACCTTGACCTCGGCCAGGAATCTCTCGTCGTGGCTGACCACCACGAACGCCCCCTGATATGCATTCAGGGCACTTTCGAGTTGAGCAACGCTCACCAAGTCGAGGTTGTTGGTCGGCTCGTCGAGAAGAAGCAGCTGCGGGGCCGGATCGGCGAAGAGAACGCACGCCAATGTAGCCCGCAGTCGTTCACCGCCCGAGAGTGCAGCGACGGGAAGATGAGCACCCGCACCCCGAAAGAGGAAGCGCGCCAGGATGTTCATGCGTTCCGGTGCCGGTAGGCCTGGAGCAGACAAGGCAAAGTTCTCTGCGACGGTGCGTGCGGGGTCGAGTAGGTCGAGCCTCTGCGACAGGTATGCCACTCGACCGTCGGCTCGCGTGATCTCACCGGAAGTCGGCGCCACATCCCCGTTGACGATGCGTAGCAACGTCGACTTTCCGACGCCGTTCGGCCCGGTCAACGCGATACGCTCCGGTCCTCGAATGGCCAGGTCGATTCCGGAGTCGGCGAAGATCGCATGATCGCCGAACGCGAATTGCATTCGCTCACCGAGGAACACCGTCCGGCCGGCGGGTACATGTGTGCCAGGCAATTCGAGTGAAATCGTCTGGTCGTCTCGAAGAGCGCGGCCCGCTTTGTCGAGTCGGTCCTTCGCCGCGTCGACCCGGGCGAGGTGTGTCTCGTTGGCCTTGCCTGCCGACTCCTGAGCATTGCGCTTCATGGTCCCCGCAAAGATCTTGGGCAAGCCCGCGTTCCCGAGATTGCGGGCAGCGTTACTTGCGCGTCGCGAAGCACGTTCTCGGGCCTGCTGCAGTTCGCGCTTCTCGCGCTTGACCTCTTGCTCGGCGTTGCGGATGTTCTTCTCCACCACTTCGCGAGCCGAGCGTGCCGCGGCTTCGTAGTCGGTGAAATTGCCACCGTAGAAGCTGATCTCGCCGCTGTGAAGTTCGGCGATGCGGTCCATGCGGTCGAGTAGTCCTCGATCGTGACTGACCACCAACAGACAACCACTCCAGTCGTCGAGAACGTCGTAAAGCCTGCGGCGCGCGTCCAGGTCGAGGTTGTTGGTGGGTTCGTCGAGGAGAAGGACATCGGGGCGTCGCAGGAGTTGCGCCGCCAGTCCGAGCGAGACGACCTGCCCGCCGCTCAGAGTGTCGAGGCGACGATCGAACGTCATGTCGGCCAAACCGAGTCGACCGAGTTGGGCTCGCGTTCGTTCCTCGATATCCCAGTCGGACCCGATTGTCGTGAAGTGTTCTTCTCGTGTGTCCCCGGATTCGACTGCGTCCAACGCAGCGAGCGTCGGGGCGATGCCCAAGACCTCGGCAATGGTCAGATCGCCCGTCAGTGGCAGGTCCTGCGGAAGGTATCCGAGAACGCCGTCGAGGGACACACTGCCGGCGCGTGGCCGCAGCTGGCCGGCGATCAATCTGAGCAGAGTGCTTTTCCCGACGCCGTTCTGGGCCACCAGCCCGGTTCGGCCGCCGGGCACGGTGAATGACAATTCGTCGAAGACCGGAGTGTCGTCCGGCCAGGCAAAAGACAGATTCGAGCAAACGATGTAGGTATCGGACATGAATAGACCTCAGGTGTTGTGCGGGCGCGGCAACGCTGCTCCGCGAAGAGTCGGGTAAGTGAACGACAACATGGCCACGACGGCAGCGCTCCGAGGCGTCTGCCGGTGGCCGTCATGCCCGGTTTTATCCGGAGATGTCGAGTTCACCAACCATGTCTGATCCTTTTTGGTCTGTGTCGTTTCATCCGACGATAACAGGAGCCGGTATCTACATACGAGCAATACCGGCGCAGAGAAGTTCGACCAGTCGTCGATACACCCGATCCGGGTCGGTGCCGGCCGGTTGTCCCTCTACCGATTCGAGGATGCAGAAGCCGTGCAGCGCACTGCGAAGAGACCACGCCGCCTGCTCCGAATCATCCGGGCTCAGACCGTATCCCGCGATCACCTTGTTGATGACGTCGACCACCTCGCCGACGGCGGAGACCAGATCGGGATGCGGAGCAGTGGGGTAGCGGTCGGTGATGGCGTAGAGCCCGGGGTGTACTCGGACGAACGCACGCCATGCGTCCGCGAGCGCCATGACGGCGTCGTCGCGCGAGAGACCGACCGCGGCGGCACGCAGTTGTTCGGCGAGAAGGCTGCGTGCGAGGAGGCTGAGTTGATGGTGGACGTCGTCGACCCCGTCGACGTGTTTGTACAGCGCTGACTGCCGGACGTCGAGGGTCTCGGCGAGTTGACTCAGTACCAGAGCGTCGGCGCCTTTGCTGTCGACCAGATCGGCTGCGGCAGCGATCACGCGTTCACGGGTAACCGGAGTTCTCATGCACGCATCTTCCCTGTATGACAGGCTTCGCGTCGGTGATACATTATCACCATGAGTGATGAAGTATCGCCACGCGAGCTGTCCGGCGATCAACTACGCCGTCGTGACCTGCGCGTAGTCGTCACCGGTGCATGCATCCTCGGGTTGACCTCGGTGCTCTACGAACTCTCAGGAGTGTCTCCGTCGACGGGTGCATTCTTTCGGTGTCTCTATGCGCTCATCCCTCTCGGCATGCTCGTGCTCGTTCAGCGTCGTCGGTCACCCCGGCCTTCGGTCTCGGCGCCCTGGATCGTGAAGTCTCTACTTGCCGGCGCGTTCCTCGGAATCGATCTGGTGCTCTGGCACGAGTCGATTCATTCGATCGGGGCAGGTCTTTCGACTGTGATCCTGAATTTGCAGGTGCTGTTCGTCGCAATCCTCGGCTACGTTGTCCTGCGCCAACGGATCGGCCGGGAACTGGTCGCCAGCCTTCCGTTGCTCTTTGTCGGAGTTGCTCTGGTAGCCGGGACGAGCACAACGCTCACCGGGTCGAATCCTGCTGTCGGAGTGTCGTTTGCCGTGATCGCCGCAGGCGCGTACGCGGTCTACATCTTCCTCATGGGTCTGGCTACTCGGGCGGCGGGCAGAACGGCGTTGCCGATGTTCGTCTCGACGGGAGCCACTGCCCTCACGGCAGGTGCATACGGCCTCGTGAGTGGAACTTTGGATCTGACCCCTTCGCTCGTAGCTCAAGGCTGGCTTGTGCTGCTCGCGTTGGTATCTCAGGTGATCGGGTGGCTGCTGGTAGCCAGCGCCAGTCAGCGTCTGCCTGCCAGTGCAGTCGCCGCCAGCCTCGTGTTGCAATCGGCGTCAGCACTGTTGTTCGGCGCGGTGCTGCTTGCGCAGACCCCAACTCTCGTCCAACTTGCGGGTGCCGGAATGATTTTGGCCGGAGTGGTTGTGGCGACGCGGATACCCGCGAAGAAATCCTCGACGACTGTTGTCGGAAAACGAATGGAGACAAGCGTATGACCACGGCGGCTGACCACATCTACATCAACGGCGACATCAGGGCCATGGACGGTGCGGTCGGCGATAACGCCACCGCTGTGGCAGTCAAGGACGGCAGATTTGTCGCCCTCGGAACTGACGCCGAGATCTCGGCGCTGACCGATTCCGAAACCTCCGTTGTCGATCTCGCCGGAGCGGTGGTTGTGCCGGGGTTCATCGAGACGCACCTTCATCCGATGATGTGGGGTTTGATGCTCAGTGGGGTCGACGCAACGACGAATACGTGCCCGACCATCGAGAAGTTGATCACGGCGTTGGCCGCGCGGGCCGCGATCACACCACTTGGCGAGCCCATCGAAGCGTGGGGCTTCGACGACAGCCTCGTGGCGGAAGATCGAGGCCTGACCGCGGTTGATCTGGACAAGGCTTCCACCGATCATCCGATTCTGGTGCGGCACTTGTCTGCTCACGGAATCTATGTCAACTCGGTCGCACTGGAGAAGGCCGGGATCGATGCCACCACGGTCGATCCGGAGGGTGGTGTCATCGTTCGAGACAGCGACGGTGTACCCACCGGTGAACTGTGCGAGGTTCCGGCAATGTCTCTGGTGCACGGACTTGTTCCGGATATGAACCCGGATGCGTCCAAGATCGCGATGCTGCGGGCGCAGGAAGTCATGGCGTCGGTGGGCGTGACGAGTTTCCACGACATGTACGTCACGGCCGAGATGTACGAGGCGTACCGGCAACTCGACGCCGATGGTGACTTGAGGCTGCGTGCGCGCCTCTATCTCGGCCACGGGGTTCACGATCAGTTGGGTGAACTCGCCGATCCGACCGAGCGAGTTCGTGTGGGCGGCGTCAAACTCATTTCGGACGGGTCGATTCAGTTGCACACCGCTGCGCTGACCGCGCCGTACCACGATCTGGGCGGATGCCACTGCGGCGGAATGGCAATCCCGGCAGGTGCGCTCGGGGCACTCGTCGAGGAACATCACGCCGCCGGCCGACAGGTTGCGATTCATACCAACGGTGATCAGGCCATCGATTTTGCATTGGACGCAATTGCAGCGGCACGGACGGCGCACCCGGACATCGAAGTTTCGCATCGCCTCGAGCACGTTCAGACGTTGCGGGAAGATCAGATCGCGCGGATGGTCGAACTCGGGGTGGTGGCGTCGATCTTCGTGAACCACGTCTACTACTGGGGTGACCGGCACCGCGATCGTTTTCTCGGACCGGGTCGCGGCGAGCGGATCAGCCCCGTGGCGTCGGTCGTGGCGGCGGGGCTTGCCTACGCGCTGCATTGCGACTGCCCTGTCACTCCAGTGAACCCGCTCTTCACGATGAACACCGCCGTACATCGTGTGACGCGAGAAGGTCATGTTCTGGGTGCGGAGCAACGGGTTTCCGCGTCCGAGGCGCTGGCCGGCTACACAAGCGCAGCCGCTCGTCTCACCGGTGAGTCATCGGACAAAGGTCGGATAGCGGTGGGACTTTTGGCGGATTTTGTTGTGCTCGACGGAGATCCGCTGCGCAGCGATTCGACAGACTTGAATGAACTGTCGGTCCTGCGCACGGTTGTCGGAGGTGAGACCGTCTTCGAGGTGTAGGGCCTCCGCCTTAGCTTGTTGCTCGATTGTCGCTGCTTTCAAAGCGGAGGCAATCGAACGATCCCCAAAACAAACCAAAAGTTTGTAGAACTTGTTTCAGGTGAATTTCCGACTGTATGGACCATCCGGGCGAAGGTTACTTCAGCAAACGGGTTGCAACAAAGTGCTGCGTCTTTTAAATGATCCAGGTGAGAGGCGATTCTGTAGTCAAGTTCAGGTTTCAACAAGCTTCTGGACATTCGACCAGCTTTTCGCCAAAAATTCCTGATACGTGTGGTAAAAATCTAAACGACGCAAGCGGACGTCGACAGCACGAGAGAGGAATGACTCGTTCGCGAGAACGGCTCGCAATCTTTCCGCAACACGCTCTCGCTCTGCACTTACCGCTACGACCCCTCACTGACCACGGATGAACGAAACCCTCTGCCCGTACCAGGGCGCACATGACTGGATCCGACCAGCTTTCTCACCCTGCAAGCTCCCCGCCACGGGGACCAGACGAAAAGAGTGTTCTCCATGAACAAGGCAACCAAGGGCGCAGTCGCGGCCGGTGCAGCAGCACTTCTCCTCGCCGGTGGCGCGGGAACCATGGCGGCGTGGAACGCAAACGCACCGATGACCGGCGGAACGATCACCGCAGGTCATCTGACTCTCAGCGCCGATCCCTCTGCTCTGCCGAGTTGGACCGTCACCAATGGGGCAACAACGGAAACCAATGTCGACATCGCGAGCTATCGCGTTTCTCCCGGTGACAAGATCACCTACACAGGCAAGGTAAAGGTCGGTATCGACGGTAAGTATCTCAAGGCTCAAGTGATTGCCGACACGACCACGATTACCGGCTCGTTGGCTACTGCCCTGACAACCACGACCTCAACCACCCTCGCGGGGCAGCCGCTCACTCAGCTGACTGAAGCCAACGACGGCACGACAGTTGACGTTGTGGTGACCTTCGACTTCCCTAAGGGCACAGTGTTGCCTGACAACACAGCCAACAACGCCAGCCAGGACCAGACGGCAAGCTTGGCGAACTTCAACGTCAAGCTTGAACAGGTCTAAGGCTTGCGTAAGCACTACCGTTGGTGGGCAACTGCCGCCGCGCTGGTCATCGGACTGATCTTCGTATCGGTGCAACAGACCAGCGCGCGGTGGACGGCCGCTGAAACACTGTCCGGTGGCACGATCCAGTCCGGGATCCTCGACCTGACGGTGGGCAGTGCCGGGAGCGGCCAGAGCAGTTACGACTTCACTGCTCTGAGCGCCACCGGTATGTTCCCCAACGCATATGCACAGGCTCCGTTGACAGTTCACAACTCCGGTAGCGTTCCACTCAATTACCGGATCCAGAACGTCACGCAGTCTTCCGCTGATGTTCCGCTCGCGTTGGTAGTAACGCCAGTGACTACCGAAGCCGGTTGCCCTGCCCAGGGCGCAGCTGCCGGCACCGCGATCTACGACGGTCCCATGGTCGGCGCTCAGGTACCGACAGCTTCGGGATGGCGCACGGTTGCTGCTGGCAGTACCGAAATCTTGTGCCTGCGTGGCACTGTCGGTCCTGACGTCGCATCGGGTGTTTCCACGAGCGTGCATTTCTCGTTCGAAGCGGAGTCGGTATGACGCACACAGTGAAGGGTTCTGATCAGAGAACCGGCGCCTGGTGGTGGATCCGCAATATTGTCTCGTGGGCTCTGCTGCTGGGTGTTCTGGCGATTCTGTTGTCGACGGTCGTTGTTCCACGTTTGACGGGGTCGACGCCCTTCACTGTGTTGACCGGTTCGATGCAACCCACCTATCCACCCGGCACCCTCATCGTGGTGAAACCGCAGGACGCTGACCGATTGCAGGCAGGCGATGCGATCACCTATCAGATCGAGTCCGGGAAGCCCGACGTGGTTACGCACCGCATCATCATGGTGCGACTCAACTCCGCCGGTGATCTCACCTTCGTCACGCAAGGCGATGCAAATCCGATAGCAGATCAGAATCCCGTTGTACCGGAGCAGATTCGCGGCAAGGTGTGGTACAGCGTGCCGTATATCGGATACGTGTACAACGCCATCACGGGACAGATGCGCTCGGTGATGCTGACGGTTGTCGTCGGCGCATTGTCGATCTATGCCGTGTTCATGTTCGTCGGATCGGTCCGTGACCGTACCCGGCGACGTTCTGCGTCTGCAGACTCCCAACCTTCCGAACCGAGTGCGTCGGCGCCTCGAGTTGAGCAGCAAGAAAGGCACAGCCATGTCTAAGCACGAGGAGCAGCAGGCGCCCGCCTCGCTCGGTACACGTCTGGTCGGGGGCGCAACCAGCGGCCGCGCACGCGCGATCATGTCGGTGGGAATTGTTCTGGGCCTCGGTGCCGTTGGCACTCTTGCTGCGTGGACTGACAACGCTACAGCGACTTCCGGCGTATTCAGCACCGGTTCGATCGAGATGAAGCTCAACGGTGACCCGGGAGATCCGACTGCTTACGGCTTCACCGCGTTGACCAAGACGGGCATGATGCCCGGCGACAGTGTCACGGCAACTCTTCCAGTGCAGAACACTGGCGCGGCACAGTTCAAATACACCATGGCAGCAACCGCAACAGGCGAGGCCGCGCTCGCCCCCTTCATGAAGGTGACTGTTCTCGATCAGAGTTGCACCACCGTTATCGCCGGTCCGGTCGGCTTGTCGACGACTGCCGCGACTCCGATCATCACCACGGGACGCCAGTTGGCTGCGAATTCAGGTTCTGAGACTCTGTGCTTCAAGGTTGCGCTCGATACGGGAGTGCTTTCGGCACAACAGAACAAGTCGATGAATGTTTCGTTCCAGTTCGCGGCGACGACGGCCTGAGGTGACCATGTCTGATCACACAACTCCCGGCAGTTCGAGATCGGCACGTGCCGGTCGCGAACTCGCGCTGACAGTAGGGGCGGTGGCTGGACTCATCTGCGTTCTCGCCGCCGCGGCCTCGATGCTGTTCGGCATCAAGCCGCTCGTCTTCCGTTCGGGTTCGATGTCTCCCGAAATCGCCACTGGCTCAATGGCATTGGCCCACACCGTGCCCGCCACTGATCTCGCAGTGGGCGACGTCGTAAGCGTCGTTAACGGCCAGGGTACGCGGATCACACACCGCGTGTACGAACTTGACCAGCAGGCCGGCAACTCTGTCACGGTGACTCTCAAAGGCGACGCAAACGCCAAGCCTGACGCGGAGCCCTACTTCATCACAGAGGCCGACCGGATCTTCTTCAGCGTAAGCGGTTTGGGCTATGCGATTGCCTGGCTTTCCAGCCCACTAGCGATCTTCCTCGGTGGGGCACTGGTCGGCGGACTGGTGATCATTGCGTTCCGGCCGAACTCTCGCCGTAAGGATTCGGATGACGGTCCGAGCGGAGGAATCGGCAGCGTAGACACGGAAGCCGCTGCAACAATGGAGTTTCCGATGGTTTCTTCGAGCAGCGGGACAGGCGGGCACAGCTCGGCGTTCTCGCTCCGAAAGCTTACGGTTCTCGGTGTTTCAGCATTTGCACTGATCGGTGTTACGCAGGTGGGTGGCACCGCAGCGGCTTTCACGGATAACTCAACTGCAACCAGTGGTGCTTTGCAGGTCAGCTCAAATGTCCTCCCCAAGCCTGGGTCGATCAGTTGCGGCAACAGCGGATCGGCAGGATTCCGGTGGACCAAGATAACTTGGCCGCATATGGGCTCTCCATTCACATACAGGGTGCTGGTCTACAGGGACAACAGCGAGCTTCGGTATACAAAGAACGTCGATCCGGGAGTCAATGCTGCGATCGGTGCATCACAGCTGGTGGAATTAGGTGCTGGCGAACTCGGCATTCACACGAACTGGAATTACACGGCGAGAATCTACAGCGTAAACCGCGTCACCGGCGAAATCGGCACTGAGTGGGGTGGCTATAATTTGAGGCAGGCCACAACGAATGACGTCGTCTGCGGCAGCGGGAACTCAGGGAATACGGCAGCGGCTTTCGTCGAAACGGAACCGCTTGCTCGCGGAGTAGCACCGACAACCACGACGGCTGCCGAGACCACCACGACAAGTGCACCGACAGGAACGTCGACGACGGCTCCCACTACGACTGACGTGACAACCACGACCGGCGCCCCACTGACAACGGAGTCCTCGACCAGCACTACGACTCAGTCGACAACTCCGACAACAACAACTGATGCGACCACCACGACAACCACAACCACGAAGCAACCGCCGGTGGCTTTGGGTGCGGCCGAGACGTCGCTGACTGGCTACGACGCAACGTTGATGCAGGACGGTGCCAGCGTCGCGGTGGTGGTCACCGACAGTTCGGGTGCAGAAGTGTCGAGCACACCGGTGAGCGCCACTGCAACCGTGATGTGGCAGTCCGATGCAGACGAGCTGTGGATCATGGACGGCGCCAACGTCTATCGCGTCAACGCCGAAACAGGGGTCTCGGAAAAGAACCCCTCCGGCGAAGCTCCCGCAGAGATCGCTGCCTGGATCGACGGGCAGAAGTGATGAATATAGAAGAGACGGAATTCGGGAACGGGAGAGTTCGAATGAATAATCGCATCGTTCCTGCAAGTCGATGGAATACGCGACGTACCAAAATGATCGGCACATCGCTGGTCATGCTCGGAGGGGCGGCATTCCTGACTGGCTGTGCTGATACCGGCTCGTTGGGTTCGTCCGGCGGCGGTAAGCCCACCACGACCACGTCCGTTCCGGCCACAACTACGCCTGTGGTGACTACTCCGGTCGAATCCGGTTCGTTGGCGCTGAAAACCGTCACCGCACCTACCTGGACGGATCAGAACGGTCCGATCGATCTGTCGACGATGGTTGTCGTGCCGGGCGACGTTCTGACCTACCACGCCAGTTTCGCGTTGGAGATCAAGGGAACTGGAATGAAGGCAAAGCTGTCGACCAGTGATCTGGGTGTCTCCGGCGGAGCTGCGCTGGTTGCCCAGCTGAAGCCGGTCACCGAAGTCAAGCTCGACGGGGTGCCAGTGCCTGTCGGTGCCGACGGAACTGTGGTCAGTACGGCGAAGGACGGCAAGATAGTCGACGTGGCAATACGTTTCACCTTCGACAAGGATTCCGCGACAGCGTTGTCGATGGATCAGTCGTTGAACTTGGCGCGATTCGACGTGAATCTGGTGCAGATTCCCGCATGATGTCGGTGCGGACAACACGAGCGCTGTAGCTGTTCAGAAGTGAGGCCGGGTAGCAAATCTGCTATCCGGCCTCACTTTGTGAATTGTTGTAGGGGAGGTTATCCGATGAATGTGACCGGCTTGCCGAGCGATCCGACATCAAGCGATCCGGAGCTGGTAGATCCGGTCTTAACTGATCCGGTGTCGAGTGAACCGAAGCTCGCCGACCCCAAATTCAGGGAACCGAAATCGAGTGATCCGGTTCCGCCGGGCGTGACGGGTGTATCGGTGGAATCGAGTGTGAGGTCCACACTCCAGTTCGGCGTAATACTGCCGTTCTGCGAAGAATTCCCTGCCTCGACGGGCATTCCGATCACGAAGGCAACCTTGGCACTTTGGCCCGGTGCGAGGCGGACCGAGTTCAACTGGGTCCCTGGTGTGGCGGCATTGCCGGTGACGGTGAGCGGATTGCCGGTGACGCCGTTTACGTCGACACGAAGGAAGGCTTCCATGCCGTCGCTGATTTCGTAGTCTCCGACGTAGAAGTGTGCCTCACCTGCGCGGTCCGATGCGTTTCGGACGTAAAATGTGGTTGTGTTCTTCCCACCCGGGATGAGTATGTCTGTGCTCCAGACGATTTTGGAAGTATCTCCCCAGGTCGAGTGGTCTGCGGAGTACTCGATGATTCCACTCTCACCGTCCGCTGCGTGAGCGAGCGACGGCATCAGCGCTCCGCCCACCAGTGCAAGTACGAGGGCCGTGAGTATCCCAATGACTGTGCTCCATAGCGCACCAGGCTTTCGAGATGAGTAACTGATTGTTTTCATAACTCCGAATTCTAGTCGGACAAACGTCCGAGCGTGACGAGTTGTGAGAGCTAACTGTTTGTTGTGCAACAATTTTCGCAAATTTGACGAATCTAGTGGGAGGGAGCTGAAAATGAACTGTGATCGGAGCGGATGTGAGCCGCAGATTGGGAGCGCGGATAGCTGGTCGATCGCTTGACGAGTGAGTTTCGATGCCGGCCATGCGGGGTAAAGGCTTCTCATCTGCAATGGCTTCAGTCGCTGCGGAGATGTTGATTCGGCATTTGGTATTTCTTACAGATTCAGCTATCTTACTGCAAAGTAAGTGTTTGGTGTCGGCGTCGATCGGGGCTATGCCGACCTGAGTGCAGGGATCGATATGCGGATGAACCTGGGGGCAGGTGTTCGGCGACGTCGTTGGGCGCGCGACGTATTGGCAGCCGCGACGGCATGTGCGCTGGCGATGTCCGCGTTGCTCTCGGTACAGATTTCAGCGTCGGCGTCCGAGTTGGACGAGTACGTAAATTTGCCTTTGGTGAATCGGAATGCCGAACACAGTCCGGGCGGTGTCCATCCCGCGTTGCCGACTGATCTCGGCACCTTGCAAGCCCTTGTGGAAGAAGCCAGCGCCAGTGGTCGCAGTCCGGAATCCTATGCGGCCTTGCTGTTTCAGTATCGATTGGTCGCTGCCACGGAAGCCGCCGGAATCGATCTGTCATCGTGGAATCCGCGCGCCGGAGTGTCGGCCAATCGCACGAACCTGGTGAAGTCGTACCGCTTCTACGAGGATCTGCAACTCGGTCACCCGGAATTGCAGTGGGCGGGCATGGGCGGACAGGTTGGTGCGGACTTCGGCGGAGGACTGATCGACTTCGAACTGATGGCGGACGTGTACTCGTTTCCGAATCTGCAATATGTTGCCAATTCGATAGTTTCTCAGGTCACGGATCAGGTTGGCGTGCAAGCGCTGAACCAATTGCCGGCAGGGCTGCGCGCGCTCGCCGCGGTGGGCAGGAACGTCAAAGCGGACGACTTGGATTATGTGCTGGGGATGATCCTGGTGATGCAGAAGAACATCTTCTCGGATCTGATGCCGATGCATCAGGCATACGTGGATGAAGGACTTCCCGCGCTGGAGGAAATGCAGAGTGCCGGATTGTTCGGTCAGGATGTCATGGACGCCTGGCGTGATCTAGCTTCCGGCGATTCGAATCGGATTGCACGTGGGAACGTAGCACTGCTCCAACGTGAGCAAGGGATGATCATCCGTGACCAGTGGGATACCGTGCGCGCCTACAAAGGTGATGTGGGAGAGGCGATCACTTACGCATCGACTGTCGCCGGTTCACCTTCGGTCGCCGGCGTCGTACCGCCTCGCTCGTTTCGGTCTCTCGAGTTCGCGACAACACTGGCGGACGGACGCACCGCGACAGTGACGCTGCCCCTCCCGGATTGGAACTGGTCGGTGTACGAGGACCGGTGGGACTACATCACCTCGCAGCTCTTGCCGAAGTACCGAGCGATGGTCGAAGAAGATTGGCCGCGGCTCGTAGCCACATTGAGTGTTCCCTACGAAATTCAATTGGAGAGTCACCGCCCGATGGTGACCCTCCCACAAACTCTCGAATCGGCCCTCTCCAGTTTGAAAGTGACGGTTCAGTGATGTCGTCGGCGACATTCCGAAGGTTGGCGCCGCTGGTAGCGCTGACCGTTGCGCTGGTCCTGCCAGCAACGGCTGGAGCTGAGGTGCCGGACAGTGATGCCCCGAAAGACGTGCAAACTCCTGTATCCGAGGAGTTTCGAACCGACACCCCAACTCTGGGAGAGGTGTTCAACGGGTTCACCGTCGGTGCTCTCAGTTCGGGGGAGTTCGCATCCGAAGAGGAGATCTTCACTGCACTCACGCCCGATGATCCGTTTTACGACGAGCCGGTGTTGACCGGCGCCGAGCGTCTCGGTGATCTCCTGAAGTCGAAGAAGGTGGATGTACTGTTCACCGGATACAAACCGGGACAGCTCGACGCCTACAAGATCATGTACGTCACAACCGGAATCGACGGTTCGACGCCGGTGGTGAGCACCGGGATCATGATGATTCCGATCGACGGAATACCGGCATCGGAGAAGAAAGTCATCAGCTACCAGGAGGCCAACGACAGCGTCGGCGGCTACTGTCATCCGAGTTCGCACTGGACGGGCGGCGATCCGCTGGACGGCGCCTCCTGGTCGGCGTTGGGTCCGCTGGCACTGATGTTCGGAAAAGGCTATGCCGTAGTGATATCCGACGTCGGGAACAACGGAGACCGTGATCCTCACGGCGTCTTCGCGGGCAAGTTCGCGGGGCACGCGCAGTTGGATGCTGTGCGCGCAGCATTTCAGCTGCAGGATTCCGAGCTGAATCCGGATGCGGAGATTGCGTTGTTCGGAATCGCTGGTGGTGGAGTTGGTTCGGCATTCGCCGCAGAATCTGCGCAGTCCTACGCGCCGGAACTCGATATCGTCTCGACAGTCCTCGAGGGCATGGTGATCAAGCCCCGAACATTCATGGAGACAACAGATTCCTCGGTCGGCGCAGGCTTCGGATTTGCGACGCTCCTTGGCCTCGAACCCTGGTACCCCGAGATGAAGTTGAACGACAAGCTCAATCCCGTGGGCCGAGCGATTGCCGACGTGTACCGGGATGAGTGCCAGATGCCGGCGTACTTCACGCTTCCGTTCGTACCGCTGGCGAGCCTTTTCGAGCCGGGGATCGATCCGATCACAGAACCCAGTTTCCAGCGCGCGTACGACGACAACGTACTGGGCCACGGTGCTCCGGCGTCGAAGGTATTGATAACTTCGTGCGCAAAGGACGACTCCCCGATGTCACTTGTACCGGCAGCTGATGCGCGAGAACTGGCGGACACGTACAGGAGTCGAGGGACGGACGTGAGCTACCAGCCCACCGACTGCAGTATGGACCGCGCATTCACGGATCCATACGGTTGGGGAACTGATCTGTTCGGAATGCAGACGATCGACTGGATAGCCCACAATTTCGACAACTGAGTGAAACTATCCGGTGACAGCGAGACACAAACTCTGATGGCGGCGCACGAACATGCTGGGGACCCAACGGGGTGGGGATTCGGAATCGATTGTGAAGTGTGAACTGTTATCGAGAAGGACTGCGATCGCGGTCTTTGCTTCCAGACGAGCCAGCGCGGCCCCGACACAGAAATGTGCTCCTTTGCCGAAGGCGAAATGTGCTCGGGGATTGACTCTGTCGAGGTTCATCACCTGTGGTTCGACGAACGACTCGGGGTCGCGGTTCGCCGAACCCCACAGCAGTATGAGATGACTGCCGGCGGGCAGTGTCATGCCACCGAGTGTCGTGTCCGCGTTGACATGTCGGTGATGTCCGCGAAAGGGTGACTCGAGCCTGAGCGTTTCTTCCAGGAACGCACCCACGAGTAGAGGGTCCTCGCGCAGCTGCGTCTGCATCTCAGGGCGCTCGGCGAGCAACCGTGCAGAGTTGGCGATCAGTCCGGCGGTCGATTCGCCACCCGCACCGACGAGTTGCACCAACATGAGCACGGCCACGTCTTCGCTGAGTTCGCCAGTGTCACAGCAACGGACGAGATCTCCGAGTAGATCATCCACCGGGTGAGCCCGTGCCTCACGAAATTTGCTGTAGAGGTACCCGGTGAGTTCGGCCGCCGAGGTGACGACGCCTGTCAACCGTTGTGCGGTCACGATGCCGCTGAGAAGTTCGGTGCTGTCGTACGACCACGCCAGCAATTGGGGGACGTCGTGTGCCGGCAAGCCGATCAGCGTGGCAACCATCTGCAGCGGCAGCGTGTCCGCTACCGACGTGACCCATTCGATCCGTCGACCGTCGAAGCCGTTGTCCCACAACTGCTGCGTGTACTCGGTCATCGCCGGCTCGAGTGCTCGTATACGTTTGGCGACCAGTGTCGGCAAGACAAGTTTGCGCTGGTGTTGATGGTCGGGCTCGTCGGCAGTCGCGAGAACGTGAACAGCTTGGCCGCCGCCGTTCATGTCGAAGGTCACGGCCGAACCGTCCGGTGTACGAACCAGCACGCCGGTGAGGTTGTTGGAGAAGTCGTCGGTACGGGAAACGGCTTCGGTGACCAATTCCCACGTGGACACCAGATAGAAGTCGGTATCAGGAATGCGGTACACGGGGTGCGCGCGCCGGAGTACGTCGTATAGCGGGTACGGGTCGTCGATGTTCGACGGCAGGAAAGGGTTGATGTCGAGCGTCGATGGTGTCACGAAGGGAAGATTTCACGGCCGTCGAGGAGAAGTCAACAGGTGGAAAATGCCTCTGAACTGGCATTTTGAGAAAATCTCACGCACTTCAACCCCCTCGTACTTCTTCCAGGTCAGAGGCTCGCGGCCTTCCGTAGCCTTGAGATTTCTGATTGAATCTGTCTCAGAGTGAGACGAGGTGACGGAGAGTGACCGGTGCAAACGAGCGCCGCGCCGCCGACTGGTTGGCCGGCGGTAACCGCCGTGAACTCGCAACCGAGCGCATCTTCGCGGCTGCGGCAGAGCTGATTCGAGAACAGGGATTCGATCGGTTCAACGCCGACGACGTCGCTGCCCGCGCAGGCTGTTCGAGGGCAACGCTCTACCGCTACGTAGGTGGCAAGTCCGCGATCCGCGAGGGGTTGTTGTCACGAGGCGCGGCATCCGTGGCGAGCCAGGTCGCAACCGCCGTCGAATCACTGCACGGCGACGAGCGCATCGTGGAGTCGATCCTCGTCGCCGTCGACGCGATCAGATCCGACGCTGCCATGAGCCACGGCCTTGCGGCAGCGCGGGCCAACGGAATCGACGAGTATCTCGTGTCCTCGCCGTTGCTCCCGCGTACTGCACTGGAACTTGCAGGATTGGATCCTGAAGGTCAAGAGTCGCAGTGGGTGGTTCGGATCGTGTTGATGCTGTTGGCGTGGCCGCTTGCAGACAGAGCCGCCGAACGAGGGATGGTCGAGTCGTTCATCTACTCCTGAGCGGGATTCCGTGTTCGTGAACGGTGCATCGGATCGTCGCTGCTGTAGACGGTTCGGTTCATTGCTTCATTCCTCGGCTCGGTACTCTGAGCTTGTCCGCTGCCGCGAAGGAGAGAGTCACGATGGTCGTACGCAGGCCCCGCGACCGTAAGCAGCAGATTCTTGCGGCTGCAGGTGAGCTTTTCCGTGAGCACGGTTATCACAACGTGTCTGTCGCTCAGGTGGCTGCTGCAGTTGGAATCACGGCACCTGCGCTCTATCGGCACTTCAAGAACAAGCCGGATCTCCTCTACGCCGCGGTCAACGCAGGCATCGAATCGCTCTACGATCGGGTCGCAGGTGCCGAGGATCTGAAAACACTGATCACCGAACTTGCGGCATCGGTGTCCAAACGTCGGGGT
Organism: Rhodococcus sp. MEB032; assembly: GCF_030208925.1. Taxonomy (NCBI): domain Bacteria; kingdom Bacillati; phylum Actinomycetota; class Actinomycetes; order Mycobacteriales; family Nocardiaceae; genus Rhodococcus; species Rhodococcus sp. MEB032. The sequence continues at coordinate 360,825 of NZ_JARVSY010000010.1, read as the reverse complement.
CTGTCGCTCCTGTGGCAGCGAGAGGCACGCTATCTGCCTGACGAGCAACGAGAGGAAATGCGTTCGACCCTCAAGAGTGCAGCTTCGCGCGATGCAGTGCTGATCCGAATTGAGCGTCCCGACCTCGACGAAGAAGACAGCTATCTGCTCGCCTGGGCTGTCATCGCAGTCTTCAACAGTGTGTCTTCGCATCGAGTGTCATTGCCGAGGCGTCAGATGGAACTGCTGCTTGTCGAGTTGGCAGACCGCGCTGCATACGCGGAACTGGGTCGCTCAGAAGTGAAAGTCGTGGCGGCAACGGGTCACCTGCCCGTTGTGATACCCAGACGTGAACTCTTGTTGACCGAAGCAATTCGGCTGTTCGACGAGCGTGGATATCAAGCAGTCAATACCGAGGACATCGGTGAGGCTGCAGGAACGACAGGCCCGAATGTGTACAACCACTTCGATGCCAAGATCGACCTGCTGATCTCCGCGGTCTCGAGGGGCGGCGAGCGTCGCCGGCTCGGCGTTGCACAGGCTCTCGGCGCCGCAACCGGCCCGGAGGACGCGCTGTCCGGATTGCTTGCCGCACATATCGATTTCGCGATCAACGAGCGTCATTTGATCGGGTTGTTGATCGGCGAACTCGACCAATTACCGGACAAGTTCCGCCGCACGTGTGAACAGAATCAACGTGAGTACGTCGCGCTATGGGTCAAGATGCTCGAAGAAGTCCGTCCGGGCCTCGAGTCCGCCACCGCCAGGATCACCGTCAATGCCACTTTGACAGTTGTGGAGAACGCCGTCCGAATCGGCCGGCTTCGCCGTCGCGACGACCTGTCGGACAGACTCTTCGAGATCGGCTGCGCCCTGCTGCTGGGCGCATGAAAAATTCGGGTAAGCGCCACGGGCGGCGGATCGACTCACGAAACTGATCGGAGACGTCATGCGTTTCGACGCAACAGAACTGACGATCGAGGAGCTTGCTCTTCAGGCTGACGTGCGGGAGTACCTCGACAAGCGACTCACCCCCGGTACCTACTCGCTCGGACTCGGGATGGCCGGGGCGGTGGATCCGGTGTTCTCGCGAGATCTGGGTCGACGTGGGTGGCTCGGCATGTCGCTGCCGAAGGAATACGGCGGGGGCGGACGGTCAGCAGTGGATCGATTGGTCGTCGTCGAAGAACTTCTCGCGCGGGGAGCGCCGGTCGGCTATCACTGGATCGGAGACAGACAGTCGGGTCCGAGCATCGCCGCCAACGGCACGGAAGAACAGAAGCGGTACTTCCTTCCCGGTATCGCGAGCGGTGAGTTCTCGTTCTCGATCGGGATGAGTGAGCCCGACTCGGGTTCGGACCTGGCATCGGTGCGCACTCGCGCCGAACGTGTCGATGGTGGCTGGAAAGTCAACGGCACGAAGATCTGGACCACCGGCGCCTTCCATGCCACACACATACTCGCCCTGCTTCGAACCTCGGCAGACAAGCACAACGGACTCACTCAGCTGATCGTCGATCGCGACAGCGAGGGCCTGACCGTCTCACCCATTCCGTTCATCGACGGTAGTGAGGACTTCTGCGAGGTGTCGTTCCAGGATGTTTTCGTGCCGGATTCGCGTCGCCTCGGAGACGTCGGAGCGGGCTGGGGACAAAACACCGGTGAACTCGCACTCGAGCGAGGTGGCGTCGACCGTTGGATGTCGCTGATGCCGGTCCTCGAGAACTTCGCGGCCAACCAAGCAGCGCAAGGCGGTCCAGCTGCCCTCGCCGATCTGGGCTCGATTACCGCACGCTGCTGGGCTTTTCGCGGGATGTCGCTGTCCATCGCACGGATGGTCGACGCCGGTCGCTCGCCGGTCACGGAGGCCGCGCTGATCAAGGAGATGGCAACACGCTTCGAACAGGACTGTGTTGCGACCGTCGCGCGGCACCTCGGCCGGGCTCCGGACCTTGCATCCGACGATCCGTACGAGTCGCTGCTCGCCCGGGCCGTGCTGGTGGCGCCGTCGTGGTCGATTCGCGGCGGTACCAACGAAATTCTCCGCACCGTGATCATGAAAGGGTTGGACCGATGAATTCGGGGTCACAGATCAACGCGTACACATTCGACGCCGACCTCGAATCGATGGTCGAGCAATTTTTCGCCGAGAAGTCCGGCACCGAGGTGGTAGCGCAGGCGGAGATCGGCGGTCTGCCCGCCGGATTATGGAGCGCGGCAGTCGAACTAGGGTTACCTCTGGTCGGTCTTCCCGAATCGGTTGGTGGTTCCGGTGGCTCGCTCCTCGACGCCGTGACTGTCCAGCGCGCGGCGGCGAGGCACGCTGCGCCGCTGCCGCTCGCCGAGACGTACCTCGCGGGCAGGCTGGCAACAGCGGGCGGGTTACCCGTGCCCTCCGGAATCGCAACGGTCGCCCCGGGTTCGCCGCGCGACGATGTGCGCCGGACCGACGACGGTTTCCTGTCGGGAACCTTTCACGACGTGCCGTGGGGTAGTGCCGCATCAGTGCTGGCAGCAGTTCTCGGTGATCGCGTCGTACTCCTTGACATCTCCGACGCCGAGATCGGTGGCGGGACGGATCTTGCGGGGCAACCGCGTGAGAGCCTGACGTTCTCCGAAGCGCGGACCATTGACGGCGACAACCCGGTCGATGCCCGGATTCTCAGCAAGCTCGGCGCGTTCTTGCGCTCGGTGCAGATGTCGGGAGCGATGGAGTCGGCGTCGACGTTGACCCGGCGCTATGTGTCCGACCGGGTGCAATTCGGTAGGCCCGTCGCGCAGTTTCAAGCAGTCCAGCAGCATATCGTGACGCTTGCTCAGATGGCTTCGATGTCCACGCTGGCCGTCGATCGCACTGCACATGCACTCATCAGAGGCGACGCCGACTTCGAAGTGAGCGCAACCAAATTGGTGGTTTCGCAGAATGCGCTCGTGAGCGTCCGCGCCGCCCACCAGGCACACGGTGCAATCGGCATGACCCGCGAATACCGATTGCAACAACTGACGCGTCGACTGCACGCCTGGCGATCGGAGTTCGGCGACGAAATCGCGAGTGCGACGCAACTAGGAGAGGCCGTAGCGGCGTCGCCGTCACTGCACCGCTTGATCACCGACCCAGAACCGACATTGAAGCTGTAATCCTGACCGTCGTAAAGGATTACGTTGCGTTGCAGCGAAGATCGCGCTTCAGCACCTTGCCTGCTGCCGACAGCGGCAATGCATCGACGAATTGGAAAGTGCGCGGAGATTTGTATCCGGCTATCAGCGTTTTCACGTGAGCGCGCAGTTCGTCGGCGTCGGCGTCGAAACCATGCCGAAGGACGACCACGGCATGGACACGCTCGCCCCACTGGGCATCGGGCAGACCGATCACGGAACAGGCCGCGACGGATTCGTGTTGTGCCAGAGCGTTTTCGACCTCGGTGGAGTAGACGTTCTCGCCACCGGTGACGATCATGTCCTTGATGCGATCGACGATGAACAGGTAACCGCGGGCGTCGAGGTATCCGGCGTCGCCGGTATGCATCCACCCGTCGCGGAGCACTTCTGCGGTCTCCTTCGGTTTGTTCCAGTATCCGAGCATGACGTGGCTGCCGAACGTGACGATTTCGCCCACCTTGCCGGGTGGGAGTTCCGAGCCGGCCGGGTCGACGATTTTCACCTCGCAATGAGGGAGCGCGCGACCAGCGCTGCGGAGGAGATCACCACCTTCGAGGTGATCGGCTGGACTCAGCATGCTGATGTGCGCGGTTTCAGTCATCCCGTAGCCCTGAGCGAAGGAACTGTTGGGGAACATTTGCATGACCTGCCCGAGAAGCGTCGGAGATATGGGCGAAGCGCCGTATCTCAGGATCCTGACGCTGGACAGATCGTAGGTGGTTGCGTCTTCGCCCGTTTCGTTTTTGTGGGCGACCAACATCTGGAGCATTGTCGGCACCAGACCCACGGTTGTCGGGCGATAGCGGTCCACGGCCTCGAGGAACGTCCGTGGGCTGAAGTTCGGTACGAAGACCTGAGTTCCACCCATCAGCGACTGAGCCAACCATCCGACTATCCCGGCAATGTGAAACAGAGGGTTCACCGCGAGGTTCGTTCCGTTGCTGATTGCCACGCCGCCTGCCGCGAGAGTGCCCAGCGCCGAGGTCATCAGCGCTTGATGGCTGATCATCACGCCCTTCGGCACTCCGGTGGTCCCGCCGGTGTAGAGGAGTAGTGCAAGCGTGTCGCCGCCGACGCGCAGATCGTCGACCGGAATCGCCTCCGCGATCACCTGTTCGTAGTCGAGCATTCCGTCCGGAACTCGGTCGTTGCCGCAGTAGACGACAGTGGTCAGGCCTGGACACGCCTCGCGAAGGGTAGATCCGACGGAAGCAAAATTCTCGTCCACGAGTAATACCGTCGACCCTGAATCTTCCAGGGCGTACCTGATTTCCGCCGTGCTCCAGCGAGAATTGACCGGACTGGCCACTGCTCCGAACCACCAGCAGGCCAGGAGCGCCTCGTGGTAGTAGTCGGAGTTCGATGCCAAGATCGCGACTCTGTCACCGGTGCGCAGGCCTAACGTCTGCAGCCCGCCCGCGAGCCTTTTGATCCGGTCGACCGATTCGCGAGACGTGCGCACTCGGCCGTCGGAGATCGTCATCACCGCTTCGGGCGACGCTCGTAGGGATCGGTGAACGAATTGAGTCAGCTGCATGCGATTCCTCCTGCGAGTGTGCGGCGAGTGCTCTGACTCGGATCAGTTCCGGCACTGATGCTATGGGCCTGACAATTGCCCTTACCCACCGCCTGAAATCATGCCCCACTCCGGTGCAATCTAGACGATTGTCCAGTTAACTCTGACGATTCCATCCTGCCGTGGGGTGATTTCTGCGAGAGTGTCGAACATGCGAGCAATCCTGGTAGCCGGTATGAGTGCGTTCGTGGCGGTCGTCTCGGCGCCCTCTGCCGGCGCCGAAACGACTACGAACCAAGTGCGCTCGTTTTCCGAGACCACGTCAGTCGGGGTCCACAATTCCTACGAGAAGGCGACGTTTCCGTACTTCGCCGACGCTTTGGATTCCGGGGCGTCGTTGCTCGAGCTGGACCTGTGGACCAACGTGGGCGGTCCGGACTGGCGTGTGTCGCACATGAATCCGGTGGCGAGCGAGAGCAACTGCGTCGGCGCTCAGGACGCATCCGGGTTGCGAAGCGGTCTACGAGATCAGGGATTCCGTGGATGCCTGGCAGATATGCGGGCGTGGCACGAGGCCAATCCCGAGCACCCGCCGGTGATGATCAAGTTGGAAATCAAGGACGGGTTCACTGCCGGGTACGGACGTGGGCCCGCGGATCTCGACGCCCTGATTCTCGGGACACTCGGAGACGCGGTTTTCACGCCGGCCGATTTGATGGGGGAGTCCTACTCCACCCCGGATGCCGCCGTCACCGAGCGTGGATGGCCGAGCAATTCCGAAATGACCGGGAAATTTCTGTTCGAGCTGATACCGGGAACGATCGAGGAGGGAAACCCTCTCGATACGGAGTGGACGGACCGGCAGTATGCGACGCACCTGCGAGATCTGTCCTCCGCCGGGCTCGTCGAACTCGGCGCCGCCTTTCCCGCTGTTCACCGTGCATCACCGGGAGACCCACGTCTCGACCGCTATACCGACCCGGGGATCCGTCCGTGGTTCGTGATCTTCGACGGTGACGCTCTCGACTACACCGCCGGAGTCGTGGATCCGAGTTGGTACCACGATCGCGGCTACCTGCTCGTCATGACCGACGCGCACAAGGTCGCTCCGCAGATCGACGGAACCCATGCCACCGAAACCGAGGCGAGCGAGCGTCTCGACCTGTTGGCCGGGCAGCACGCAAGTTACATCACCGCGGACTGGTCGAGGTTGCCGAACGTACTGTCCACCGTGGTGCCGCGTCGGTGATTTTCGAAAGGCCGGATCGTGAAGAGCGAGATCTGACGGGCGGCAATTCTCAGGAACAGGGTGCAGGATGGGTTCATGCGCACTGTCACGTGGAATCCCGAAGTGTACGGCCGCTATTCGGGTGAGCGGTCACGCCCGTTCGTGGACCTGGTGTCACGGGTGGCCACCGAAGACCCGACGCGGGTAGCCGACCTCGGCTGCGGATCAGGCACCCTGACCGCGATGCTCGGGGAAAGATGGCCGGACGCCTCGGTATCCGGATTCGACTCGTCTCCCGAAATGGTCGCGCAGGCCCCTACAGACCTACCGGGAAACGTCACCGTCGAGTTGGGGGACATCATGTCCTTCGACGCCACCGGTTACGACGTGGTCGTCAGTAACGCTGCATTGCAGTGGGTTCCGAGCCATCGCGAGCTGATCGACCAGTGGGCGGACACCCTGGAATCCGGATCGTGGCTGGCGTGGCAGGTGCCGGGTAACTTCGATGCTCCGTCCCATGCGCTCATGCGAGATCTCGCGGAATCAGCGGAATGGAGTGAGCGACTGGGTGGCGTCCTACGCGGCCCGGAAGGCGTCGACAGTCCAGTTCAGTACGCGCAGCGTCTCCAAGAACACGGATTCGACGTCGACGCCTGGGAGACGACGTACGTACACGTGCTGGCAGGTGCCGACCCGGTGCTCGGATGGGTACGGGGGACGGGGTTACGGCCCGTGCTCGACGTTCTCGGCGAAGCTGACGCTCCGGAGTTCGAGCGTCAGTATTCCGATCTGCTGCGGGAGGCCTACCCCGCAACAGCCGCCGGAACGCTCTTTCCGTTCCGGCGGGTGTTCTGCGTCGGACGCAAACGGTAACTACTCGGCTGGGTTGCGGTCAGCCGATCACTGCGCCGTGACAAAGCCTTCCGAGACCAGCCAGTCGCGGGCCACGTCCGCCGGCTCCTTGCCGTCGACGTCGACCTGCCGGTTGAGCTCGGTCATCACCTCGTTGGTCAGTCGCTCCGAGATCGGTGCCATGACTTCTGCTACCTGCGGATGTGCTTCCGCGAAGTCCTTTTTCATCACCAGTGCCGGATTGTATTTCGGGAAGAACTGGAGATCGTCGTCGAGCAGAACGAGATCGAGTGCGATGATGCGACCGTCGGTGGTGAACACCTCGCCGAACTTGCACTGATCGCCATCGGCTGTCGCCTGGTAGATGATGCCGGTCTGCAGGATCTGGCGTTGGGCACGAGAGGCGTCGAAACCGTATTTCGCTGCCAGGCCGGGATATCCGTCCTGGCGGACGTTGAACTCGGTCTCGACGCACGTCACCGCAGCTCCGGGATCGGATTCGACCAACTTCGCGTAGTCGGAAACGGTCTTGACACCGGTCTTCTCAGCGGTCTCCTTGCTCATCGCCAATGCATACGTATTGTTCATCGGCGCCGGATCGGTCCACACCATGTCGTTCGCAGCAAGGTCCGCATCGCGGACGGCCTCGAACTGCGCCTGCGAATCGGGAAGCGGTGTCTCGTTGCCGAGGTAGTTGATCCAGCCGGTTCCGGTGTATTCGTACGCAAGATCGATCTGGCCGTTCAACTGTGCGTCACGGGTGCTGTTCGAGCCCTGGATGTTCGTGAGATCTCGAACATCCGCGCCCGCAGCGGCCATCGCGAATTCGATGACGTACCCGAGCACGATCTGCTCGGTGAAGTCCTTGGAGCCGACGGTCATCTTCACACCCTCGAGCTCCGGAACCGGCTCGATGCTGCCGGGGCCGACGGCCAGGGGCAGTGCGCCACCGGACTCGAGACCACACGAAGCGACAAGTGTGAGGCCGATCGTGGCAACCGCGAGTTTCCAGCCCCACGTTCTGGTGATCGAAGTCTTGGTCATCGCAATCCCTTGGGCCCGAGATAAGTTTCGGCGAGCGCGCCGAGCCAGTCGATCAGCAAGGCCAGCGACACCGCCAGTACGGCACCGACCACGAGGGTGACGTTGTCGCGGAGCTTGTATCCGGTGTCGATCAGAATGCCGAGTCCGCCGGCACTGACCAGGAAGCACAGCGTCGCGGTACCGACGGCCAGAACGAGCGAAGTACGCAGTCCTGCAAGGATGTACGGGACGGCCATCGGGAACTCGAGTTGACGTAGGACCGTGAGCGAAGACATTCCCTGCCCGCGCCCCGCATCGATCAAGGTCTTGTCCACTTGCTGGTAGCCGAGGATGGTGTTGCGCAGCACCGGAAGCAACGAATAGAACGCAATGGGAAACACGCCGATCCAGAAGCCGGTCGTTCTTGTCGCGAGATAGAACAGCACGAGCAGGCCGATGGCAGGCGCTGCGGCTCCGATGTTGGCTATTCCCACGAAGAACGGTGCCAGGCGGGTGAATTTCGGCCTGGTCAGCAGGGTTCCGAGTGGAACCGCGATGGCGACGACGATGATGACCACGGCGGCGGTGATCAGTACGTGCTGCCAGGTCAGAGTGACGATGTTGTCGAGGTTGATGCTCGCCTTCTGCGTCGCGTTGAGATCTCGGCTGAATGCCCAGATCAACACGCCCGCAACCAGGATCAGGACGATGACCGGCTGCACATACAGTCGCATCCGTTCCGCACGGCGCGTGGCGGCGTTCTCGGCCGCACCCAGATCGGGGGCGTCCGGTTCCATCTCAGGCGCGGAGACGCGCTCCTCTGTCGTGGCAGTCATGTTCAACCCTCGACGTTCTCGGTGTCTGGCTCTTCGTCGTGGTCGTGCGCATGCTCCTCGCGCATTTCGGAAAGATGGCTGACCAGTGTGTCGATGGTGATGAGACCGACGTACTCGCCACGCCGTCCGGTGACCACGGTGGACGCATTGCTCTCTGCGAGAAGAGCTTCCAAAGCATCCTGCAGGGTGGACTGGATGGACACGGCTTCGCCGATCTCGTTACCGACACCTCGAAGAGTCGACGCATGGGCGAGGTGGCCGGGCGAGACCCAGCGAAGCGGCCGTCCGCGCTGATCGAGAATCAGGGCCCACTTCCACTTACGCGCTGCGAGTGCGGTTCTCAAATCATCGACCGAATCGGTTTCGCGGGCGGTGAGGCACTGCTTGAGTTTGATCTGGCGCACGCGTGTCAGGGTCAGCTGCTTGAGCGAGGCGTCCGCCCCGACAAATCCGGCGACCATGTCGTTTGCGGGATTGGCGAGAATCGCTTCCGGAGTGTCGTACTGCATGATGCTGGACTGATTGCCCAGCACGGCAATACGGTCACCGAGTTTGACTGCCTCGTTGAAATCGTGCGTGACGAAGACGATGGTCTTACCCAACTCCGACTGCAGACGCATCAGTTCGTCCTGGAGCAGGCCGCGGGTGATCGGATCGACGGCACCGAAAGGTTCGTCCATCAACAGCACCGGAGGATCGGCAGCCAGCGCCCGCGCCACGCCCACACGCTGTTGCTGCCCGCCGGACAATTGGCGAGGGTAGCGGTCGCGATAGGTATCGGGATCGAGGCCTACGAGGTCGAGCATCTCGTCGGTGCGCGCTGCGATACGTTTCTTGTCCCAACCGATCAGACCCGGGACAGTCGCGACGTTCTTCGCAATCGTGAAGTGCGGGAACAAGCCTGCCTGCTGGATCGAGTACCCGATGCCACGGCGGAGCTTGTCCGGGTCGATCGACAGCGCGTCCTTGCCGTCGATGGTGATCTTGCCGGAGGTAGGTTCGATCAGGCGGTTGATCATGCGCATCGTCGTTGTTTTGCCGCAACCCGAAGGTCCGACGAAGACCACGATCTCACCAGCCGGAACAGTCAGCGAAACATTGTCCACCGCTGCAGCTTTCTGGCCCGGGTACCGCTTGGTGACGGACTCCAGGACGATCTCGACCCCGGATACCTTCTGATCTGTGGATACGTCAGACGGAATGGTTTCAGTCATTGCAGCCCCTTCGAAGTAGTGAGACGACCGATGACGACGTAGATTCCGTCGAGAATCAGAGCGAGAATGACGATCAGTACGGTGCCGACCAGCGCTTGCGGAACAGCATTCGGGCTACCGACACGCGAGAGTCCGGAGAAGATCAGGTTTCCCAGACCAGGGCCTTTGGCGTACGCCGCGATGGCGAGGATGCCCATGAGCATCTGTGTACTGACCCGCATGCCGGTGAGGATCGACGGCCACGCGATCGGTAGCTCGATTCGACTCAGTACGTGCATGCGATTCATTCCGACACCGCGGGCTGCGTCCGTGATCGCCGGGTTGACTGCATCCAGACCGATGATCGTGTTCCGAATGATCGGGAGCAGGGCATACAAGATCAACGCGGTGATCGTGGGAGCGACGCCGAGACCGAGAATCGGAATGAGCAGTCCGAGGAGGGCGAATGAAGGAACCGTCAGGATCGTGCTGGCCAACGCCGTAGCGATGGAGGATCCCGCCGGGCTCCGGTAGACGAGAATGCCGATGATCACGGCGGCGATCGTCGCGATGATCACGGACTGGATAACTGCTGAAACATGAAGGTACGAGTCGGTCAACAACTGTTGTCGTCGTGCAACGACAAAATCCCATAGCGCGCCCATATTTCCGAACCCACTTTCTTCGGACTTCTGCTCGCTCGAACGTCTTCCCTCGACACCGACCGGCGCACAAGGGCTTTCCCCACAGCCTCCGTAGGCCGAGGGGTTTCCCTCGACTGTCGTCCAAAAACTGAGATACTGCAACTAATTCCGATTGCAGCGTGTCGGATGTTGTTCTGGACGTGAGATTTTGCGAGACGCGGGTATGTACCCACTGCGAGCAGAGTTGAAACGCGCTGGAGATGGCAAAGCGGGAGAGTTCCGCAGAACTCTCCCGCATTGCTTGATTTGTCCGAATTGGCCTCAGGCCCAGCTGAGCGCATCCTCATCGGAGAGGCGCGGCAGACGATCGAACCAGGGGTTCTCACCGGGATGGCCGATGTTCACCACGAGGATCGTCTTGAAACGTCCGTCTGCGAAGAATTCGCCGTCGATGCCGTCGGCGTCGAACCCGGCCATCGGGCCGGCGACCAGACCCTGTGCGCGAATCGCGAGGATCACATAGCCGGCCTGAAGTGCGGCATTGAACCGACTCGTCGAACTGGCGGCAGCCTCGTCGGATTCGAAGTAGTCCTTCATCTCCGGGCGAATGGGGAACAGGTTGGGGATGTGCTTGTAGAACTCGGTGTCCACCGCCAGTACGGCAACTGCAGGAGCGGCCTCGGTCTTGGCTTTGTTGCCGTCTGCCATGTGCTCGACGAGGCGTGCTTTGCCTTCCTCGGTACGGACGAACAGCACACGTAGCGGATTGGTGTTGGCCGCGGTCGGTGCCCACTTCGCGAGCTCCCAGATCGCAGTCAGTTCGTCGTCGGTCACAGGTTCGTTCGAGAAGGAGTTGGCGGTGCGAGCCGCAGTGAAGAGGAGCTCGCGGCCGGCTTCGTCGAGTTGCTGGGCGGTGAATGGGGTGGCTGCGTCGAGAGACATCGGGGGTTTCCGTTCCGTGGTAGCTCGACCGAGCATCACCCGGTAAAGCTAGTTGCTAGTAAAAAAATAGTGCCTACGGATACGTTAGCACTGTGGCTAGGATGGTGGGGTGGCAAGCAAGAGCGAAGCGGGACACGAGCCCCGCGCATGTGACGGGGCTCTGGCCCGCGCGTTCGGCTTCCTGGGCAAACGGTGGAACGGCGTCATTCTCGGCACGCTGCTGAACGGGCCGGCGGGATTCTCCGAACTCAAGCGCGCGGTGGGTGGGATCAGTGATTCGGTGCTCTCGGAACGCCTGACGGAGTTGGCAGGGGCAGGCCTGGTGACGAGGAGCGTCGATGCAGGTCCGCCCATCGCCGTGGAGTACGAACTCACAGCGTCGGGGCAGGCGCTGCTCCCCGCTCTCAGTGAACTGACAACGTGGGCCACCGAAAATCTGCCACCCGAGAGTTGCTCGAACTGAGCGCTAGCTCGAACGGCAGTTCAGCGACTGCGCGGGTCCTGTTTCTGCCAGTTGTTATTTCCTTACCGTTTTTCCCGGGCGATACTGGCCGAACATTTGTCGGTTCGGGGCTGCCTGGGACGCCGGGTATGGCTCTTTTTGTGCTGCTGTTCACATGGCTGAAGGAGAACGGCCGCCCGGTGTTCTCGACGACTCGACCTATCAATCGCCTGACGGACTTCGAAAATTCGGCCGGACGAAGTCGGAAGTGTGGTTCCGGAACAAGAAGGCATACAACGCCTCTCGGATTGACGACGCCGCGGTCGAGGCCGCAAACGGGTAGCTGGTGCGGGTGGCTGGGCAGATGTCGCCGCCACGGGTGGTGACGTGTCTGCGTTCGGAAGCGCAGACAGATTGGCCGGCATCTCAGGGTCTAGCGCCTGTGCCGCGAGATTCGGGCCGAGTCAGTGGAAATCTGCGCCGGCCGCGCAGGTACGACCGCAGGCTGTTGCGGGCCTTCTATCTGTCCGCGCAGCACAGTATCCGGCACAACGCTCAGTCGTAGGCTTTTTGTACCCGCAAACGGGCCGAGGGGCAGTGTCATACGCAGGCGGTTCTTGCGTTGGGAGGCGGAGACTGAACGTGTGGTGGGCGCTCCTCCGCGATAACGCGATCTATCAACTTGGACCGACTACCGCCGCGACTGCGTGAGCGCCCTAGCGACTAACGCAGTGCCGTAGATGTATGTGCGCCGGGGGGAGTGTGGCTCGTAGCGCTGAGAATCCACGGTGTTGAGACATGTCCGAGCCCGCTATGGTTTCCGGTGATGGACCGGCCGTCGATGCTGCCTGCACCCGAGGCCACCGCCGGCTGAAGGAGACAATACTGTGCTGCATCTGCGTGTCATCTCGCCGAGTGAGCGGACCGGAGATGTGCTGAACATGTTGGCCGCCGAACCTGGGGCTACTCATGTGACACTCGCACTCAGAGCCGCTGTCGATCCGCCGGGAGATGTGATCGAGGCCGATGTAGCCCGCGCATGCGCGAACGACGTGCTTGCCGCGTTGACTGCTCTGGACCTGGTGAGGGCTGGCGGTATTTCGTTCGAGCCGGCGGGAACCATGCTGTCCTTCTCCGCAGAACGGGCGGACACTGCGGCCCCGAGAAGACCCGACGAGACAGTGGTGTGGGAGCAGTTGCTCGGTCAGGTGCGCGAAGGTGCCCGACTGACTCCGGCGTTCCTGGCCTTCCTGGTGATCGCGTTTTTGCTCTCGGCAGTCGGTGTTGCCACGGCGTCGCCGCTGACCCTGGTCGGTGCAATGGTGGTGGGGCCGGAGTTCCGGCCGCTGGCAGCGCTTTCAGTGGGTCTGGTACGTCGAGACAAAGATCTCGTGCGAAATTCGATTCGTACCCTCGCGATCTCGTTTCCGGCCGCGATGGCCCTCACCGGCCTGGCTACCTTGCTGTGGATTCGTCTGGGCTGGGTCGGAATCGGCGATGTCGAGAACGCCCGCGCATTCGACTTCATCTACGAGGTGGGGCCGTTCTCACTGGTGGTAGCACTGCTGGCGGGAGCGGCTGGCATGCTGGCAACGGTCACCTCTACCTCTACGGTCCTGGTGGGGGTGTTCATCTCGGTGACGACGGTGCCAGCTGCGGGATTGGCGGTCGTTGCGGTCTTCGCAGGTAAGTGGAATGTCGTGCTGAGTTCGCTGGCTCAGCTCGGTGTCAATCTGATCGGTATCGTGCTCGCTGGAGTAGTTGTGCTGCTGCTGTTCTCGTTGCCCCGATCCGGTCGCCAATGGAAATCAGTCACGCGCCGGGACGCCAGGCCTGGCACATCGCCGTAGGCGCCTGACCCACTGCCGGAACTGGACTTTCGAGGCTTCAGGCTGACAGCTGTCTTGCGGATCGGTGGGAATGTCTGCGCCGACAAACGTCGCGACAAACAGATCCGGCATGCGAACTGTCGGATCTGGGTACCGCTGTCTGTACCGATCATGGCTTCCAGGCTGGTTGCAGCGACTGGAAAAGGGGATCAATCGAGCCGAAACCGATTGGCCGCGTGACTTCACTCAGACCCTTCGGACCTGCAGCGCCGACGGCTCTGCCGGAGGAAACGGCCTGCCGCAGTGCTTGACAAGACTTGTCGAGCTTCTCCTTGGTAGCGACGAAACATCTACGCAACGTAGATGCAACGTAACCAAAACTAGTGTTCTGGATCACACAGTGTTCGTGTGGTCGAGAGGCCTTTGGTCACGAATCTGTGGGCAGAACGGGTCCTAGTTCGCTACCGGTGGTGGATGAGGACAAGGTTCCGCGGGTTGAGCACACAGCTCGCGGAACCGCCCCACCACACGCCCCGACGAGGGCACCGGCCGACAGGAGTTCAGGTGTCCGTAGTTGCGGAAGTCTCGGCGATCGATTTCGCGGAGACCGAATTCGATTGGGCGCAGCGATCGACGCTGATTCGTGAAGTCGACCCACTCGTTCCGGGGCCACCATCCTTGGCGATGTGTCTGAGCGAGCCGACGCGCGGACTGGTCGACATCGCTTCACTGCTTCTCGCGGCTCCGTGGTTGCTTCGATCGCCGCGTGGGGACGGGCATCCGGTCCTCGTTCTCCCCGGATTGCTGACTTCGGACGTTTCGACTCTCGCCTTGAGGACATACTTGAGCTTTCTCGGCTACCGGGTTCACGGTTGGAATCTGGGTCTGAACACCGGTCCGACGGCGACGGTGGTCGACGGACTGCCTGCCGCATTGGCCGAGGTAGCAGATCGATACGAGCAGAAGGTGTCGGTGATCGGCTGGAGTCTGGGCGGTATCTACGCTCGAAAGCTGGCGAGGGACCTGCCGGATTCGGTGCGTCAAGTAGTGACACTCGGAAGTCCTTTCGGTCTCACCAGTCTGGAGCAGACGAGAGTCGGATCTCTCTACGCTCGTTTGTCCGGCAATCACGCGATACTGCCTCCGGTAGACGGCATCGAATCCGAACAGGGATCGCCTATTTCTGTTCCCGCCACGTCGGTCTACTCCAGGCACGACGGTATCGTTCCATGGCAAGCGTGCTGTGAAACCTCGGCAGGCCTGTCGGAAAGCATTGCGGTGCAAGGCAGTCACATGGGGTTGACCCACAACCCGTCGGCGTTGTGGACCGTTGCCGATCGTCTGGCGCAGGACGTCGACAACTGGCAACCTTTTGCGGCTCCGAAACGGCTTCGACGCATGTTTCCCTGCTGAGGTGCGAAGCTGAGGTCCGAGGCCGGGGTGTGGGGGAGAACCCTGAGTCAGACGCGGGGACGGACTCGTACCTGAGGACACACCGCGTCGGAAAAGATGGGTCCATGGCCTGATGCGCACAGGTGGATCGGCAGCGGATAGTGGAGGTCGACGCGGATGAACCGCGAGTTCCGTTGAAAGGAAACAACACATGACCTCCCCGATGAATACCCGCAAGCTCACCCGCGCTCGCTCGGGAGCAATGTTCGGTGGGGTGTGCGCCGGAATCGCTCGGTACTTCGGTTGGAAGTCGTCGACTGTCCGCTTGCTGTTCGTACTCTCGTGCCTGCTGCCCGGCCCGCAGTTTCTGATCTACATCGTGATGTGGATTTTCATTCCTCGTGAGCAGATCTGACCGAACCGCTCAACGGCGGCGGTCTTTCAGGCATTGCTTGGCCTCGTGCAATTCCTCCGAACTCAGTGGAGGAAGGGGCAGTGCGTCACGGTGCAGGCCCTCCGTGCGTAGGCCGTCGAGCATTACCGAGAGGTATCGACGCCACACGGTCGGGTTGACGGGCTGAGCAAATTCGGTGACTGCGCCCACCATGAAGATGAGGCCGAACAGGTCCGTCGGTACGGCGTCGGTGCGCAGCATCCCGGCCTCCTGGGCCCGGTAGAAGATCCTCTCGACCGACGGTTCGATGATGGATCGTTGGCATGCGACTTGCTCGCATCCCTCGTCGGTTCCGTTCAGGACGTCTTTGAGTCCGCGGTTGACCGACATACGGCTGCAGGCGAATTCGGCAAAGGTGACAAGTCCGTCCCACGGATCCGGATTGGCAAGTGACGCGTCCGCGGCCGCTGCCATGTCGGCGAAGTTCTGCTGGAAGACTCCGTCGATCAATTCTTCTTTGCTGGCGAACCGCCGATAGACCGTTCCGACGCCGACCCCCGCGCGCCGGGCGACGTCGTCGAGTGTGACGTCGATCCCTTCTTCGGCGAACAATTCACGTGCGGCGTCGATGATCAACTGCCGATTACGTGCAGCATCGGCGCGAAGGGGGCGCTCCATTGCGGTACTCATGCCCCCACTCTACCCGCCAAGTGGAGACAGCCTCTCCGTTTTCGTGTAGCGTTTTTGCTAACCGGAGAAGCCATCTCCGCATAGGTTGGGCGAGGGACTATGTCAGACATTGCTGAACGGACTGAATTCGAGCAGTCCTCGGCGCCTTCAGGGGACAACCACGCAAAGCGGTGGCTGGTTCTCGCGGTTCTGGGAATTGCGCAGCTGATGGTGGTCTTGGATGCCACCATCGTCAACATCGCGCTGCCTGCTGCGCAGCGCTCACTGGAGTTCGGTGATTCGGACCGCCAGTGGATCATCACGGCATACGCATTGGCGTTCGGCAGTTTGCTGCTACTCGGCGGTCGATTGAGCGACTTGTTCGGGCGCAGGCGAACTTTCATCGTCGGCCTGATCGGCTTCGCAGTCGCTTCCGCCATCGGTGGCGCAGCCGTCAACTTCGAAATGCTTGTTGCCGCTCGTGCCGGCCAAGGCGTATTCGGTGCGCTCCTTGCCCCGGCAGCCCTGTCGCTGCTGTCCGTGACATTCACGGATCCAGGTGAGCGTGCCAAGGCGTTCGGTATCTTCGGTGCCGTTGCCGGTGGTGGTGGCGCCATCGGACTGCTGCTCGGCGGCGCACTCACCGAGTGGGTCGACTGGCGCTGGTGCCTCTTCGTAAATCTCTTCTTCGCGGCGATCGCCCTGGTCGGTGCAGTCCTGTTGCTCGCGCCGCACACCAGTGACTCGCGACCCAAACTCGACATCCCCGGAACGATCCTGGTGTCGATCAGCTTGTTCAGCATCGTCTTCGGATTCTCGAAGGCCGAGTCGGACGGGTGGAGTGCAACTCCCACTATCTCGTGGCTCGTTGCCGGCGTCGTGTTCATGGCGGCGTTCATCTACTGGCAGACCAAGTCCGAGCACCCACTTCTTCCGCTGCGGGTGGTCCTCGACCGAATCCGGGCTGGCTCGTACCTGGCGATCTTCCTTTCCGGCGCAGGCATGTTCGCAGTCTTCCTGTTCCTGACGTACTACATGCAGCTGATCCTCGGGTACAGCCCGATCATGACCGGCCTCGCATTCATGCCGATGGTGTTCGGAATCGTGACAGCGGCAACGCTTTCGACAGCGGTTTTGCTGCCGCGCGTCGGTCCGCGAGTGCTGATCGTGAGCGGAATGGTCATCGCGGCGATCGGAATGACGCTGCTGGCCCAGATTTCCGTGGACAGCACCTATGCAGTACACATTCTGCCGGGGCTCGTCGTCACCGGACTCGGCATGGGCAGCATTTTCGCCCCGTCGATGCAGGGAGCAACTTCAGGCGTGCATCACGAAGATGCCGGCGTCGCATCTGCCACGGTCAACACGATGCAGCAGGTGGGCGGCTCGATCGGAACTGCACTGCTCAGCACGATTGCCGCCTCGGCTTCTACCAACTATCTGGTGGGCCGCGAGATGAATCCGCTGACTCAGGCGCAGGCCGCCGTCGAGAGTTACACCACGACGTTCTATTGGGCCGCAGGCATATTCGCGGTCGGTGCGGTCTTGACCGGACTGGTTCTTCGGAGTGGATTGCTTCCGGATTCGCCGGAAGGTGAACCGGTAATCGCCCACTGACAGCAAATTTCGGGGTCGACGCCGCAATGGCGTCGACCCCGAAATCGACTCAGCAGTTCTTCCCGGGCGTTGCCTGAAACCGATGAAGGACGTGATCGAGTTGCTCGGAGGACAGCGCCGGCACGGGCAGTTCCCGATGGTCGGTGCGGGACGCGCAGAGTCCGTCGATCATGAACCCGAGTGCGCGGCGGTAAGCCTGAGGGGCCTCGTCGCCACCGAACTTCTGGGCCATCTTGACGACCTGCATGAGAAGCGGAATGTCGTTGACTTCGAAGTCGCTGCGCAGGGTGCCCTGTTCCTTGGCTCGATTGACAAGTACCGCAGTGTGTCGAGCGATCCCGGCGCGCGCGCGAGCGAAGGTGTCGGACGTGAAGCGTCCGTCCATCAGGAGATCGCCGAATCCGCGGTTGTCTGCCATGCGCAGAGAGATCACGTCGAGAAAGTAGACAAGACCTTCCCAGGCGTCGGGCATCTCTCGGGCGGTGGCGGCGATCGTTTCGATCTCGGAACACCGCGTGTCGAACAGTGCCTGGATCAGTTCGTCCTTGCTGGCGAACCGGCGATAGACGGTGCCGACGCCGACGCCGGCGTGCTTCGCGACGTCCGCCAGCGTGGCGTCGAGTCCTTGGGCAGCGAACACCTCGCGAGCGGAGTTGAGGATGCGCTCGAGGTTGGCCTTGGCGTCGGACCGAAGGCGCGGCTGTGAGCAGTCGGCCGAGGTCCCCGCATGAGAAGCGTCGGGGTGTGTTGTCGGCATCCTCACAGTCTACGGCACTAAGCGGAATGATCGATTCCGTTAGTGCTATATTGCTAAGCGGAACGTGTGGTTCCGATTGTCCGTATGAGAGAAGCCGATATGAGCACGTCTGACATCTGGGTCGGGAGCAATCCGATCTCGATGGTGGGTACGCGGAGTGCAGGTTTCGCGGCAACGAGGCTTCGCGCCCTTGCCGGCGACGGCGCCTTTGCTCAGCTCGTTCGTTTTGCCCTCGTCGGCGGAGCCAGCAACATCTTGTACTTTGCCGCTTTTCTGGCGCTGCGCGGTGACGGAGCGCTGGTCGCCAACGCAGTTGGTGCGGTCTTGAGCACCATTCTGGCCAACGAACTGCATCGCCGGCTCACCTTCCATGCCGCGGATCGCGTCAACTGGTTCACCGCGCAGTGGGAAGGCGGTGGACTCGCACTGGTCGGGTTGATCGCCAGTTCTGCCGCCATCAGTGCGCTCGGCTTCCTTCTCCCGGGCGCCGACGGGCTTCTTCAAGCCGGGCTTGTGATCGCCGTGAGCGGAATTGTCGGTGGCCTGCGATTCGTCGCCCTTCGCGGTTGGGTGTTCTGAGCGGTTCTCGAATTCGGATCGGACTCGGCTCGTAGGGAACACTGAGACCCATGAGCCTTTCGATAGCCGACTCCGGCATCCGTCTGGCTGTGCTCTGCATCGTCATGGCACTTGTCGCCACGCTCGTCTACCGATTCACCTATCTCGGTAGCGTTCGGGTGGTCCCCGGTGCCCTCGCTCGTGGCGCTCTTCAGTTGGCTGCGATTTCGTTGATCCTTGCCGCCGCCTTGGCCCACATCTGGTCGGCGCTCCTCGTGCTCGTCGGCATGTTCGTTGCAGCGTCTTTCACCGCGGCACGACGCTCGAACGCGGGGACGTCCGGAGTTTGGCTGACCATCGCGTTGGCGTCGGGAATCGGTGTGGTTCTGCCACTGATGCTGCTGTCCGGAGTGGTTCCGCTGCAAGGCGTCGCTCTGGTGCCGATCGGCGGCATTGTTCTGGGTGGCGCGATGACTGCAACATCGATGGCAGCCAAACGCGGACTCGACGCCGTCGACGACCGGTACGGGGAAGTGGAAGCAGCACTGAGCCTTGGATTTTCCCAACGCGATGCGCGGTGGGAGGTAGCCCGCACCGCTGCCTCCGATGCTCTGCTGCCTGGAGTCGACCAGACGCGCACCGTCGGCCTCGTGACATTGCCCGGAGCCTTTGTCGGTGTGTTGCTCGCGACGGGATCGGCCGTTCAGGCCGGTGCTGTGCAAATTCTTGTATTGGCAGGGTTGTTGTTGGCACAAACCTGCTCGGTGGCCGTGGCGTTGGAACTCGTCGCCCGCGGTTTCGTCTTTCGAGGTCAAGCTGTCAGGCCTGCGCGAGTTCGTTGATCTTGTCGCTGCGAAGGACGCGGCCGGGAAGATCGGGGGTGTTTGCCGCGAGGGTGATCATTGCCCTGCCGATGTTTTCACTGGTGGTCACGCTGCTGGGCCACACCCTGCGTAAGAGTGGGTGGAGAGGCACGGAGATTTGATACGACCGTGTCGATTCGTGAATCGTCCATGTATTCGACCAGCACTCTGTTGCCGACCATCACAACGGAACGGACTGGAGATCATCCGGCCGGAATGGCCAACTGAACGCTTGACCTGCAATTATGAGTCCATTTTGATCCGACTCGCGACTAAAGTCCCTACAAACCGGCTGGACGGTTGGCTGAAAATAGTTTTATGGACGAAGGAGTTGATGAAATACACGTTCTCGGATCGGAGTCCGCCGGTCGAATGGTAGAGGCGTCGGCGATCATCGTTCTCGGTGCGCTCTGTGCAGTAGTCGCAGGTTCGGGTGTGTTCTTTGTCGCCGGATCGATTGGTGGCTTCGCCCGATTGCTCTACCTGGTTGTTCGTGGTCCGCTCAACTCTTGCTCGGTACCGGCGTCGACTGTCGAGCTGGCGCCTTCGAGAACGTCATGTGGTCGTTGATGCTCCCGAACGTCGAGTGAAGACGATCAAGGATGTAGTTCTGACGCATGTTCCACGGTGACTTCGATCCCTGCTTCGGGAACTGTTCCACAGCACGCATGACGTACCCCGACGCCAGGTCCAGGATCGGCTGCTGGTCCATCTCTTCGCTCGCGTGCGGCACGCACTTCGAATAGCCGCGCTTGTCCATCTCCGTCAGCAGTCGGCAGACGTACATCGACGTGAGATCTGCTCGCAGAGTCCACGAGGCGTTGGTGTAACCGACGCACATCGCGAAGTTCGGTACGTCGCTGATCATCATGCCCTTGTAGACGTAACGATCACCGAGGGTGACGGGTTCGCCGTCCACTTCGATCGACATCCCGCCGCACGCTTCCATCTTCAATCCTGTTGCAGTGACGATGATGTCAGCTTCGAGTTCGCGACCTGACGCGAGACGAATTCCAGTCTCGGTGAAAGTGTCGATGCGATCGGTCTCGATCGAGGCCTTGCCGGATCGGAGGGCTTTGAACAAATCGCCGTCCGGTACGACGCACAAGCGTTGATCCCAGGGATCGTAGGTGGGTGTGAAGTGAGGATCGAGTGGGATCTCTTCCGGGAGTTGGCGACTGATCGCGAGGTTCAGCAACCGCTTTGCACGCGCAGGACTGCGCCGGCACAGTTGATAGAAACTCAGGTTCACTACGATGCTCTTCCATCGAGCGATGCTGTGCGCGAGTTGATTCGGCAGTACTGCGCGAATGGTGTCCGATAATTTGTCGCTGGACGGCAGAGCCAGAATGTATGTCGGTGATCGCTGGAGCATCGTGACGTGGCTTGCGTCCCGTGACATCGTGGGGACCAAAGTGACTGCGGTGGCGCCGCTTCCGATCACAACGACCTTCTTGTCGGAGTAATCGAGTTCTTCGGGCCAGAACTGCGGGTGCACAACCTCGCCGGCAAACGATTCACGTCCGGGGAAGTCGGGGGTGTATCCGCCTTCGTAGCTGTAGTAACCACTGCACAGATAGAGGAAGTTGCAGGTCAGGGTTTCATCTTCGTCACCGGTCGTGACAGTGACCGTCCACGTCGAGTCAGCTGACGACCATGATGCGGCCGTCACCTTCCGGTTGTACCGAATCTTCTTGTCGATCCCGTTCTCTCGCGCGGTGTCGCGCACGTACCGGAGGATCGAATCACCGTCGGCGATTGCTTTGGCATCTGTCCACGGCCGAAACGGGTAGCCGAGCGTGAACATGTCGGAATCCGATCGGATGCCAGGGTATTTGAAGAGGTCCCAGGTTCCGCCACTGTTCGCACGGGCCTCGAGGATTGCGTACGACTTGCCGGGAAGCTCGGTCTGGAGTCGATACGCAGCACCGATGCCGGACAAGCCGGCGCCGACGATCAGGACATCGAGGTGTTCGGTGCTCATCAGTTCGGACTCCGTATCGATCGTGTGGGGCCACCGGGCAGACTAGGTGTTCGATCTCCACACTACTGAACGATGCTCAGTAAGGCGAGGATGACCATGTGATCGTCGGCGGTCGGATAGCCGCACACAGTGGTTTACCTGCGGCGTCGGTGAGGCCGAGGTCTCCGTGGAGCGTGCCGGAAGCGTCGGCCTCCTCGGCGATGTGCTCGGGGATCGCGTCGAGCATCAGCTTTGCGCGCCGAAACATCTCGAACGTCTGGTCATCGGATACCGTCACCCAGGACAGGTAGATGAAGCGTCCGCGAGGCGGACCCTGGATGTATGGACCGAGT
This sequence comes from Rhodococcus sp. MEB032, assembly GCF_030208925.1. Lineage (NCBI taxonomy): Bacteria > Bacillati > Actinomycetota > Actinomycetes > Mycobacteriales > Nocardiaceae > Rhodococcus > Rhodococcus sp. MEB032. The sequence continues at coordinate 338,616 of NZ_JARVSY010000010.1, read as the reverse complement.
AAGTCCCAGGCACCGGACTTTCGCTCCAGACTCGCTGTCAGTTCCCATCGCACTGTCTCGGTATCTCCCGGTACGAGGTCGAGGATTTCGTGTGGCTTGCCTCGGCGCTGAACGCCGACGTGGATGTTGCTGCGCTCTTCGAAGGTTGCGGTTTCGGAACACTTACGTCCGGGCAGGCTGTGACCGGTGATGATGATCTGCATATCGACATCATGCTCTGCACAGGTCGGGAGGGGTTGGCGTGGTGAGTCGTTCGGGTAGAACCTTTGTTGCGGCCGTGGTGGCGAGCATTCTGTTGTCGGGTCTCGGGTGGGGGTCAGGTGTTGCAGTGGCGACGGCGGACGAACCGGAAGTCGCGGGCGCGCTGGAGTCCTATGGCGAACTCTCGGCCGCAGTGTTTCCGGTCGGCGCCGGTGAGACGCAGCGGGTCGTCTATCGAACTCTGCGTACCGCTGACAGATGGGGAGAGTCGTCAGGGTCCGTGTTTCTGCCGGAAGGCGCCCCACCGGCGGGCGGTTGGCCCGTCATCTCCTATGCCCACGGAACTTTGGGCAGTGCGGATCAGTGTGCACCCTCGTCGACCGGATTCGGTCCGGGCGAGATCGAACCGATCGAACGCTGGTTGGAGCAGGGGTACGCGGTGGTCGCTACCGACTACTCGGGAGTTGGTACCGACGGGGTGCTGGCCTATCTCGACGGACATGCCGCCGGGGCGAATGCCGTCGACATCGTGCGGGCCGCGCACGAGTTGTACGGCAATGTGCTGAGTCCGCGGTGGATGGTCGCGGGTTTGTCCGAAGGTGGTCATGCGGCGTACTTCGCGGGACACGATGCCACCACTCGTGCACCGGAATTGGATTTCCGTGGCTCGGTTGTCGTCGCAGGCCCCACACACATGGAAGGGCTGTTTCCGTTGGGCGGCCCGCTGTTTCCCGACATCGGTATCACCGGGCTGGTGGGATATGCGCTGTACGTCCTGGCTGGGATCGACGATCAACGACCCGAAGAGAACATTCGCGAGGTTCTCTCGCCGCAGGGGATCGAGTGGATGGAAAAGGCTCGGACACTGTGCGCCGGAGATCTCGGCCGACACATTCGAGCCGAACGAATCCAGTTGAGCTCGTTGTTTTCTCGGTCAGTATGGACGCCGCGCATGTACGACCTGTTCCGCGAGATGATGCAGGTGCCGGTCGACGGCTACGACCGTCCACTGCGCGTGGTGCAGAGCGTGTCGGACACAACGGTTCCTGTCGCCCTTACCTGGGCGCAACTGGTCGACATGCGTTCGCGGGGAACGCAGTTCGAGTATCAAGAACTCGCCGGAATCAGCCACGGTCAAACGACGGTCGCTTCGATGGACCAGACCATGGAGTTCGTCGATCGATTGATGAGGTGATGTCCTGGTGGTGTGGTTGTCCAGGGTGGCTGTTCAGCGCATACGCCGCGGACCGTAATCGTGGCCACCGTTGGCGAACCACACGATTGCCGCAATCGCGTACAGGATGCAGACCAGGAGTAGTAGGCCGCCTGCGATCCACAGCGAGATCTGACCGAGCCGTTTCACTCGATCGGACGCATACCGCGACCCGGCCACATCGCCGTCAGCCCACAGCGGATACACGTTGAAGGCGTGCGTGAAAGCGGAGAAGGAAAGCGGCCAGAAGAACAGCAGCGAGACCACTGCCCAGCCCGCATTGACGGGTGGTCGAATCGGGTGCTGAGGAACGGATTGCTGGACAGTGGGTTGATCCGGGGTGGTCATGGGGGGCTCCTGACATGAGGTGGCCCTTTCGACGCTACTGCGATGGAGCTGAAGAATCACTGAAAAACGGTGTTCGGTGATGCGATGTGGATCAGCGGCGTAAGTGTGCTGGATCAGCCGCATTGCCAGTCGTGACCGCTGGTGGTGGTTCCGGGTCATTGTTGTGCAGACGAGGGGCGTTCACGTCAGCGCAACTCGATGCCGCTCCGCGAGCATCCTCGCTACCGGCAGGACGTCCTTTGCTGCCATCTCGATACGTTCGAATACCTCGGGATTGAGGATGGTCGTTCCGTCGAAATCACCTGAGCTGAGATAGATTCCGACCGGAGCGGTCAGCGCTTGGAAGAAAGCGAACAGTGGCCGCAGGGCATGATCCAACACGAGAGCATGGCGGTCGCTACCACCTGTAGCGGCAAGAATCACCGGAGTGTTGGCAAGCGCGTACTGGTCGACGAGATCGAAAAAATGCTTGAACATTCCCGCGTACGAGCCGCGGAACACCGGTGACGCCGCGATGACGATATCGGCGGACTCGACTGCTGCCAGCGCTTCGGCGGTCACTGAGTCGACGTGATCGCGATCCAGAGCAGATGCAAGACCTGGAATCAGATCCACGATCTCGAAAACTCGTGTGTCGATCTGCTCGAAGTCTCCCAAGGTTTCGACGATCAGGTCGACGAGGGCACGAGTCTTGGAGGGTTTTTGAAGGTTGCCGACAACGGCAACAATTTTGAGCGGTGTGCTCATCGAAACTCCTATTTTTGGGACGACTTCAGTGATTCGATTTCCTTACGCACAACGGGGGCTACTTCGGTGCCGAGGATCTCGATCGCACGCAGCATGTCCTTCTGTGGCACGTTGCCGAACCCCATCTGGATCATGATGCGGTCATGATGGAACAGTTCGTACTGCGCCATCGTCTTGTCGATGATTTCCTGCGGGCCGCCGAGGAAGAACGCACCCGCGGTGGTTGCCTGCGCCTCGTATGCCCTGCGCGGCATGGGAACTCCGTTTCCCCGCTGATGATGATTCTGCATCCACCCGGCCTGGAAGTACGGGTACGACGTGTCGAGTGCTGTTTGCTTCGAGGTATCGACAAATCCTGGCGAAGCAATCGAGACAGCGAGCTTCTTCGGATCGTGTCCGAACTCCGCTGCAGCCCTGCGGTACAGATCGACGAACGGTTCGAACTGTTGGTAGCTTCCACCGATGATGGCCAGTGAGAGGGGCAGGCCCAGTTTCGCGGCACGGACGACAGAGGCCGGAGTACCTCCGACTGCGATCCACACCGGAATCTGACGGTCCGGGCGGGGCGTCACGTCACCGTCGATCAGTGGTGGGCGAAGTTGTCCTTCCCAGTTGATCGGGTTCTCGTCGCGCAGTTTCAGTAGTAGATCAAGCTTTTCGGCGAAGAGTTCGTTGTACTGGGACAAGTCGTACCCGAAGAGCGGAAATGACTCCGTGTACGAACCTCGGCCGGCAATGATCTCGGCACGGCCTTCGGAAAGCAGGTCGACTGTCGCGAACTGTTGGAACACACGTACGGGATCGTCGGAACTGAGTACGGTTACGGCGCTGGACAGCTTGATGTTGTCGGTAGCCTGAGCCATTGCCGCGAGCACAACGGCAGGGGCTGAGACTGCGAAGTCGGTGCGATGGTGCTCGCCGACGCCGAAGACATCGAGTCCAACCTGATCGGCAACGGTTGCCTGCTCCACCAAATGACGAAGGTGGACACCGGGATTCATCATCGCGCCGGTGGTGGGGTCTGGGGTGAGTTCACCGAAATGGTAGACGCCCAATTCGAAAGCCATGTTGTTTCTCGCTATCTGTTCGTGGGGGTGATGGAAAGCTGTTCTACGTGCGCATCGCATGCGCCGCCTTGATTCGTGTGATGTGTGGCAAGTCGGGAGAAGAAGCGTTCGAGTACCGGAAGCTCCTCGGTTTCAATGAGATCGGAGAAGTATTCGGCGATCCCTCGCGTGTGTATGGCGGACGCTTTTCGAAGCGTCTTCTTGCCCGCAGGCGTCATCGATACCGTCACGACGCGTCGATCGTTGTCCGGTCTAACGCGCTCCACTAATCCGGCCTCGACCAATCGATCGACGACGCGCGTCACGCCACTGGTGGTGACCAGGACCAGTTCGGCCAGATCGCCCATTCGGATCGTGTTTCCCGGAGCTTCGTGCAGTCGGAGCAGAACGTCGTACTGGCCAAGGGTGAGTCCGGTGGTGGTTCGAAGGTCCGCCTCCATCTTGCCGAGGATGACGCTGTGGGAGACGACGAGGTCGCGCCACACACGACCACGTACGTGTTCATCAGTTGTCATCGGTGACGCCCTCCATTTATTTGCGACCGCAAGTATTGCTTACTCAAATAATACGCGTGTGACGGTCGAACTATTCCCTGCTCTTATTTGCGCTGGTAGCGAGGTATTGACTCGAACGCATGTTCGAGTATGATTTGGGGAGGGGATCGGGGGATTCAATGACTGTCTTGTTGTCGGATGTGGTGTCTGGTTCTGCGGTGGGGTTACGCGGACGGTTGTGGCGGTTGACTGCTGCTGAGTTGCGCGCTGCTGCGGTGTCGGCGAGTGCGGAGATTCTGCGCCTCGAAGCCGTTCGTGTGGCGGTGGTCGACGAACTTTCGTTGCGTTCCGATGATCAGGTGATTGCCAGCCGCGGTGTGGGTGCGTGGTTGGCGGCGAACACGATGCTGCAGGTTCGGGACGGGAAGAAGATCGCCGCGTTGGGTGCGGCTTTGCGGCCGTTTCCGGCGGTGGCGGCTCGGTTCGATGGCGGGGATTGCTCGTTCGATCATGCCGTGTTGATCGTGGCGTTCTGTGAGTCACCGCCGAAGGGGATGCCGGAGGAGGCGCTACCGAAGTGCATCGATTTGTTGTTGGCTGCGGCATCGGGGGTGGAGGCGACGACCACGAAGGTGCGGAACGTGATCGCGACCTTGGAGCGGTTGTTCGAGTCCGATGAGATCCCGCCCGCCGAGGATGTCGATCTCAATGAGTTGCGGATCGCCTCGACCTTGAACGGCCGGGTGGTGGTGCGTGGTGATTTCGACGCCCTCACCGGCGAAATGTTGTTGTCGGCGTTGTCGAATCTGACGATGCCGACCCCGGCACCGGACGGGACTCCCGATGCTCGGTCGGCGGCGAAGCGGACCGCGGACGGGTTCACCGAACTGATCCGGCGTTACCTGGACTGCGCGAGGACTGGCACCGATGGTGGTCAGCGTCCGCATGTGAATGTGCACATCAATGCTCGGGATCTGGCGGAGCATCGGGACTGCGCCGCCACACCAACTGATGGTGGTGGAGTGGCTGTGTCTGATCTTGATGTCGGGCACATGCCGTGGCTGGGGCCGCTCTCGGTGTCGCAGACCAGACTCCTCGGCTGTGATTGTTTCCTGTCCACGGTGCTGCTCGATGATCACGGCGCGCCCTTGGATGCGCAACCAGGAAAGAGGCTGGTCACCGCCGAACAACGGACTGCGTTGATTGCCCGCGACAGAGGCTGCGCGTTCCCGGGCTGCACATGCGTGCCCGCCTGGACCGATGCGCACCATATCCGGCACTGGGCGAACGGCGGGCCGACGGTGATGAACAACCTGGTCCTGCTGTGCCGTTCACATCACCGGCTGATGCACCGCAAAGCCGGGTTCGTCGGGAAATGGGCGATCCGCATCGGGGTCGACAACAAACCCTGGTTCATCCCACCACCCTCGATCGACCCGCAGCAGCAACCGCGCCCAGCGAACACCACCTTCAAAACCTGAGAACGAACCTCAGGCACAACAGAACACGGCCGAGCACCGCATCGAAGGGATCCCCCCGATGCGGTGCCAACCGGCCGTGGAGGAGTCGAATCAGTGCTTCGAGCGCTTGTGGCGGTACATCTCCGCATCGGCCGTATCCCAAGTCTCGGAAAGGCTTTGGGTCATGGAAAAGTCGGCTCGACCGATCGAACAACAGACGTCGGCATTCCGGAACGCCTTCTCCAAACACTCGAGCAGGTAGTCGACGGCGCGCGGCTGTGTATCGGGCAGAGCGATTCCGAACTCGTCTCCGCCCAACCGTGAAACCACCGCACCAGGGTGCGCGCACGCTGCCAAGATCTTGCCGGCCCTTTGAACGTATTCGTCGCCCGCGGCGTGGCCGAGTTCGTCGTTGATGGTCTTCATGCCGTCCAGATCGACGATGATGATAGCTCCCGGATCGGCGAATTGGCGGTACCGAGTTTGCTCGGCCTCGAGGATGCGATTCCACCCGCGCCGATTGAGAAGACCTGTCAACGGGTCGGTCTCGGCATCGAGTTGCGCAGTTTCGGCCAGTCGGACTGACTGCGCGCGCTGATAGTCGACATCGAGAATGGTTCCGAGAAGTCGGCACAGGAGATTGAGGAGGGCTAGGTTGTCCTCGAGTGCGGAGTCGCCCGCACTCGGGTCGGCGCCACACAGAGTGCCGAAGAGACTGCCGTCGTTGTGGAGGATTGGGATGCTGACGTATGCGCCAATGCCTTCCCACCTGCCATCACGGGACAGTGCGCGCACGAGCGCGCGATTCGATGAGACTGGCGGCGCATTTCCGAGTACCACCTCGCTGCACATGGTGTTTGGCCAAGCCCGGGTCTCGCCGACTTCGATGTGAAGTGGGTTGGGTGAGACGGTGAGAAAGATTTGATTGGACCCGTCGAACCGCGTGATCGACCACAGTGCCAGCGGAAGATATTCGTCGAGGTAGGACACGACCGAGCGACTTGCGTCGTCGAAATTCGTCAGAGGTGGCAACAGTGGCAACATCGGGATGGTGCGCGTCTGGCCGTGCGGCATTTTGACCTCCTGATCGACCCTAGGATTCTGTCGATGTTCAGGCTCTTGGTCCCGCGTGCGACAAATCTTCCACGAACAGTCTGCCTCGAGAATCCTCGCGATTGCTGAAAGTGTGCTGTGATTCTTCCGACCGCGGGGCCGTGGATTCTTTGGTGGCCAGCTAATCTTCCGGTATGGAGCTGGCGCGTGGAGCGAACACAGTCGTTGAGGGAACTTCGCTGAAGGTGGCGGTGAACGGTAGCGCTCCGGGCACGGTAGACCTGATGGTGTTCCAGCTCGACGAACGGAACAAAGTACGGGACGACGCAGATTTTGTCTTCTTCAATCAGCCGGTCTCACCCGAAGGCGCGGTGCGCTTGGAGCCCGGCGGCGTCATCGAAATCGACATTGCGAGGTTGCCCGCTGACATCCATCAGCTGAGTGTTGCCGTGGCACTTGATGCGGCGGCAAACGGAACCCTGTCTGCTGTCGGGGGCCTTGGGGTCGTGGTGGAGCAGGTTGGTTCCACCGCCATCGTGGCTCAGGCTTTGGGGTTGACGAGTGAGAGGGCAGCGGTTCTCGTCGAGATCTATCGCCGCGGCGCGGGCTGGAAGCTGCGAAACGTGTCAGCTGGCTGGGACAGCGGATTGGCGGACCTGGTAACAGCATTCGGAGTGTCGGTCGACGAGGAACCGCAGGCTCGACCCGCCGGCTCTGCTGAAACGACAGACGGCATTCGGACCGTGCCCGACGAAGCCAAACTCTCCATGGTGAAGCGGGAGAAGCTGGACCTCCGAAAGCGCGAAGTGGCCAAGGTCCTGCTGACGAAGGGTGGCAACGGAATTCGGGCACGGGTGGTCCTGGTGATCGACAAAACCGGAAGTATGGCCAAGCAGTACCGCACCAGAGTGGTGCATCGTGTTGTCGAACGCATGATTCCCGTTGCGATCCAACTCGATGACGACGGCAAGCTGGAGCCGTACTTGTATGCAGTCAGCTTCGTCAAACTCCCCGAGATCTCTGTCCATGACGCGGAAGAGTGGTCGGATACCTACCTGCACTTGCGCGGCTCGCACGGCGGATTCAACTACGACAAGATCGGCGCCGCAAATCGTGAAGTGCCGATCATGACTGAGATTCTTTCCGGCCTGACACGTGGTTCCGCGCCGACGCTCGTCCTGTTCTTCACCGACGGTGGCTTCAGCGAGCGCAAGGAAATCACGAAATTGATGCGCGAAGCGTCTGGGCTCCCGGCCTTTTGGCAGTTCGTCGGAATCGGCAAGGCCAACTACGGAGTGCTGGAGAAGCTCGACGACCTCGACGGCAGGGTGGTCGACAATGCCGGATTCTTCGCGCTGGACGACATCGACACCGTCGACGACGCCCAGTTGTACACCCGTTTGCTGAGTGAATTCCCGGATTGGCACAAGGCAGCTGTAGCCGCGGGCATCACAACGCCGTGATTTAGCTAGTCGAAACCAACTGCGGTGCATTCTCTTTCAAGAATTCGTCGATGTGCGCCCAGGTGGAGTCTCTCGCGGTGGGGCCGGCAACGAGCCCGAGGTGACTTCCCGGCGCCTTCTCGAACCGGACCGACGGCGCTCCGGTGAGGACCGACGTGATCGCTTCCACCGAAGCGATGGGTGCAATCACGTCAGTGGTGCCGCCGACCGCGAGAACGGGAACGCTCAGAGCTGACAGTTTGATCTCGCGTCCGGCAAGCGTGACGGTGTCGTTGAAGAGATTGTTGCCCAGCATGAGTTGTTCGCAGATCTGCTGAAAAGCCTTGCCGGGGTATCCAGGCATGGCTGCCATGAACTTGTCTATCGATTCCATGCGAGCCAGTGTCTCGGTGTTGTGGAGGTTGCGCATGATGAACCATGGCTTGAGAACTTCGCGCTGCAACGCCGTCACCTTGTAACTCGCCTGAACGAGTGGAGCAGGTAGTCCGCCGACAAGATTGGTCGCGGACGTGAGTGGGGTGTCGCCCGTATATTTGCCGATCAGCCTCAAGGGGCTGATAGCGGGAATCTTCGTGTAATCGATTGGCGTTCCGATTGCCGTGATCGATGCGATCGGCAGGTCGGAGTGAGCGGAGCCCGTGAGCAGAGACATGGTCCCGCCGAGGCTCCACCCGATCAGCGAAACCGGTGCGCCGTCATGTAGGTCCGAGATCGTACGGATCGCTTCCGGGATGATGTCGTCGACCCAGGCCTCGAAACCCATCCCGCGGTCGGAGTACCGCATGGTCCCGTAGTCGAGGAGGTAGGGCGTGTTCGCCCCATCCAGTAGGTGCGCGGCGAGGCTTTGGCCCGCACGAAGGTCGTAACAGTCGGCTGAAACCGCGAGGGGCGGTACGAGGAGAACCGGATTACCTCTTGGCCTCCACAATGCGCCGAAGCGATACAGATCGCGGTGTGGACCTTCGCTGATCAGTACGGACGGGGTGCGTTCGGTCTTCTCGACACCGTCGCCGAACGAGAGTCCCCATGCATTGCGTGCTGCGGTGTCCAGCGTCGGACGCCATGTCGCGATCAAACCACTGATATCGAGCACTGGTTCCCCTCGGAGTCGAATCGGCGGACGGCCGAGTCAGCCGCGCTCGGTGTATGTTACCTGCCTTCACATACATCGACTTCGTGGGTGCAGAAACCCAGCTCGGCAACGGAGCCACCGTGCCGAGCTGGGGTGATCGGGGTGAAGCGGCAGTGATCAGGTGGGGACGATCAGGCGGGGACGATCAAGCCCGTCGCCGCCGTGGCCGTTGCGTAACGCTGTGCAACGTCTTCCCAGTTGATGACGTTCCAGTAGGCCTTCACGTAGTCGGCCTTGACGTTCTTGTACTGCAGGTAGAAAGCGTGCTCCCACATGTCGAGCATGAGCAACGGAACGATACCGATGCTGATGTTGCCTTGCTGGTCGGTGAGCTGCTCGATGACCAGGCGCTGCCCGACCGTGTCGTAGGCCAGTACGGCCCAGCCGGACCCCTGCAAAGTGGTTGCTACAGCGGAGAAGTGGTTGACGAATGCGTCGAAGGTGCCGAAGTGCTCGTCGATTGCGGCTGCCAACTCGCCCTCTGGCCGCTCACCGCCGTTGGGGGAGAGGTTCTTCCAGAAGATGGAGTGATTGGTGTGGCCGCCGAGGTGGAAGGCGAGGTTCTTGCTGAGCAGCGGCGCCTTCGCGGTGATCGTGCCGTCTTCGCGCGCAGCAGCCAACTGCTCGATTGCGCTGTTGGCGCCCGCCACGTACGTGGCGTGGTGCTTGCTGTGGTGCAGTTCCATGATCTCGCCGGAGATGTGCGGTTCGAGAGCGGCGTAGTCGTAATCCAGTTCGGGGAGAACGTATTCAGTCATGTGACATGCCTTCCTTTGAGGAAATGTTGTGAGTCGAGAGATTCCGATAGGTTCGATTGTGATAGACGAGCGGCGCTGACATGTGCTGCGGATCGATGACGTCGACGACGCGTGCAGTGACGATCACTGCGGCGCCACATGTAGTGGCATTCAAGGGAACCGCACGCAGGGCGTGGCCTGTCCCATGTAGGAACGGTTCACCCGTCGAGAGAAACGACCAGGGCATATCGTCTCCGAAGCGCACAGCGCCGCGGGTTGCGAACGTGGAAGCCAGTCGTTCGTTCGCCGAATTTGCCAGGTGAACAACAAAACTGCGGGCGGAAGCGATGACGCTCGCAGAGCCTCGCAACGACTGCAGTGAAAACGCCAGAACTGCAGGATCGGCGCTGATCGAGATCACCGACGATGACGTGATGCCGGCCGGGCCGTCATCGCCCGTTGCGGTGATGATCGAGACGCCGGCGGGATGGTTCCGGAACGCCTCGACGAAGGAGTTTCGGATGGACGGCTCCGCATCAACAGAGTCGTCCGAAACAGATTGGGTGCCAACCAGTTTTGTGGTCACTCCTCGCCCCTCTTCTGTCTCGGGTTTTGCTGCCGTTGCACTGTCTTGTGCAATACCGACGTTAAAACCTCGAGTGCAGTTGAGGTCAAGATGCTGTGGCGGACCTCACCGTCCGAGCTTGGCTGCCAGACGTTCCATGTATCCGACAACCTCGTCGGGGCTCTTGTCCGGAGTGCCGAACATTGCTTCGGTGACACCGATGTCTTCCCAGTGGGCGAGCTTCTCCGAATCGGGTTTGCCTGCCAGGACGGTTATTTCAGGCTCGCCGACTCTACCTGCTTCGGCCCAGATCTTTCGGAGCAGTTCCACGTTTCCGTCGATCTCCTGCTCGATGGGTGTGGTGATCCACCCGTCGGCAGACTTTGCGATCCACTTGAAAGTCTTCTCGTTGCCGCCGCCGCCCAAGAGGATGGGAGGACGGGGCTTCTGAACTGGTTTGGGCCACGCCCAGCTGGGTCCGTACTTCACGAATTGGCCGTCGTACGACGCTTCTTCCTTCGACCACAGTTCGCCCATGGCTTCGAGATACTCGCGGAGTGCGGTCCGGCGTTTGTTGGGCGGTACGCCGTGGTCGGCGAGTTCCTCTGCATTCCAGCCGAATCCGACGCCGAAGACCACGCGTCCGCCGGAAAGATGGTCCAGCGATGCGATGGTTTTCGCGAGAGTGATCGGATCGTGTTCGAGGGGGAGGGCCACGGAGGTGCCCAATCGGATGGTGTTCGTGACCGACGCGGCGGTGCCGAGGGCAACCCAGGGGTCGAGTGTGCGCATGTAACGGTCGTCGGGCAATTCGGCCGACTGGGTTCCGGGGTGATCGGAATCCCTCGAGACGGGGATGTGAGTGTGCTCCGGAACGTAAAAGGCGTCGAATCCATTCGCCTCCGCAGCCTTTGCTGCATCGGCAGGGCGGATGCCGCGATCACTGGTGAACAGGCTGAGTCCGTAGCGCACTGGTTCTCCTTCGATGGTCCGTCGAAAAACTGTAACCTGTTGCATCTTCGTTCGGATAGGTTTCCAGCCCAGTAAATCGATTGCCGACGTGACCGGGGACGTGGTGAACTCGGGCGGACTTTGTTGTGGGTCGAGAAGTGGATGCAGTAGAGGTGGATGCAGTAGTGATGGATGCAGCGGAGATGAATCGGTTGTCGTGGAATGCGGCGACCGTCGCTCACAACAGTCACAAAGGAGACCAGGCACAGTTCTTTCGCAACGGCGGGTCGACCTTGTATCCGGAAGAACTGGCGCTGCTCGGCGAGATCGACGGCTCCTCGATTCTTCATCTGCAGTGCAATTCCGGTCAGGATTCGTTGAGTTTGGCCGCTCTCGGTGCCGCGGTGACCGGCGTCGACATCGCGGATTCCGCGATCGACTTCGCCCGAACCTTGTCCGCGGAATCCGGAATTGCCGCCGATTTCGAGCGTGCCGATGTATCTGCGTGGCTCCGCGCTGCTGCCGCTGGCCAGAGAAAGTTCGACCGAGTCTTTTCTTCGTACGGAACGGTGATCTGGTTACCCGATCTCGACGAGTGGGCCGAGGGGATTGCCGGTGTTCTCGCGCCGAACGGTCGATTCGTTCTGGTGGAGTTTCATCCGTTTGCCATGTGTTTCGACGAGAAGTGGTCGCTGACATACCCGTACGGAGGCGGGACTCCCGTGACCGAACCCCGTGGCGTGGGCGACTACGTGGCAGACTCGGCCGATCTCGTCTTGCCAGGCGCTGAGGGAAACGGAGTCGAGAACTTCGAAAATCCTTTCCCCTCATGTGAATTCAACTGGTCCATTTCCGAGGTGCTAGGAGCTTTGCGGCGCGCCGGATTGACGCTCGAGTCTTTCGACGAGTACCCGTACGCCAACGGTTGGCAAGGATTCGAGGAGATGGCTGAACTCGGCGGCAAGCGTTGGGGAGTCCCGGCCGGACGACCCGAGATCCCGCTCATGTATTCGCTGTCGGTTCGCTTGGCCGACTGACGCCTATTTCCCCCGCATTTGCGGGTAATTGCAGACACAGGTAGTAATTACCCCCATGCCCTCGACGCCACTGACACGACGCATCGCCGTCGACCTGTGCCGTCTTGGTGCCAACTGCTGTTGCTGTTGATTCCCTCCGACTCTCCTGAGTGAGAATGGCGCCGCTCTGTGCGCCTTCGCCCCTGCATATGCGCCCGTTGCTGCATGTGTGCCGGAATTTTCCGTACGTCGAGGAAGAACAGCGATGTCGACTCCTGTCGAAGCAATAGAACCAACATCAGTCACGGAACCGAACCGTGAGCCGCGTCGGCCGTGGACTTCGAGTGTGACCACTGTCGGACTGCCGGTGCTTTCCGTGATCGCATTCTTGGCCCTGTGGCAGGTCGCTGCCGCGAGCGGCACCTGGAGTGAGACCTTCGTGCCGTTCCCGAGCACGGTCTGGCATGCCTTCGTCAACACGATGACCACGCACGACGGAGTGCGCGGCTACCAGGGCTACCTGCTCTGGGAGCACCTCTACATGACGCTGCGACGGGTGCTGGTCGGTGTGATCATCGGCGTCGGAGTGGGCGTGATCCTCGGTTTGGCCATGGGATCGGTGACATGGCTGCGGAGCCTGCTCGAACCGTGGTTGACGTTCCTGCGCGCACTGCCGCCCCTGGCGTATTTCTTCCTGCTGGTGATCTGGCTGGGAATCGACGAGGCGCCGAAGATTACATTGCTGGCGCTCGCTGCTCTTCCGCCGGCAGCGGTGGCCACCACAGCTGCTGTGGTCGCGGCGCCGGTCGGACTGGTCGAAGCGGCCAGGGCCCTGGGAGCCTCACGGGCGCAAGTGATCCGGGACGTCGTCGTCCCGTCGGCCTTACCGGAAACTTTCACGGGCATTCGGCTGTCGGTAGGTATGGCGTACTCGTCGGTGGTCGCGGCCGAACTGTTCAACGGCATCCCCGGAATCGGCGGAATGGTCAAGGATGCAAGCAATTACAACAACACACCGGTCGTGCTGGTGGGGATCTTTGCCATCGGATTCTCCGGCCTGATCATCGACGGACTGCTGCGGGCTGCAGAGCGCCGCGCCGTTCCCTGGAGGGGAAAAGTATGACTGACAATCAGAAACACGCCAGCAGCAATCTGAAGCGCAGCAGTAATTCGACGCCCAATGAAGGAAGGGCTGCCCGGACGGCGTTCACGGTGCTGATCGGCGTCCTTGCCCTTGTTCTCGGTGCGTGCTCGGTTGATCATTCGGGCCAGGATTCGTCCAAGGAAACGATCCGTATCGCTTACCAGTCGTTCCCGAGCGGCGACTTGATAGTCAAGAACAATCGCTGGCTCGAAGACGCACTGCCCGAGTACAACGTGAAGTGGACGAAGTTCGATTCGGGAGCCGACATCAACACCGCCTTCATCGCCGGTGAAATCGATTTCGGCGCAATCGGTTCGAGTCCGGTTGCTCGTGGACTCTCGGCACCGCTGAACATTCCGTATCAGGTCGCGTTTGTTCTGGACGTGGCCGGCGACAACGAAGCCCTGGTGGCGCGCAACGCAACCGGAATCAAGACCGTCGCAGATCTGCGCGGCAAGAAAGTGGCCACGGCATTCGCCTCGACCGCGCACTACAGTCTGCTGGCAGCGCTGAACCAGGCCGGACTCAGTGCCGACGACGTCCAATTGGTGGATCTCCAGCCGCAAGCATCCCTCGCAGCCTGGCAGCGCGGTGACATCGATGCCGTCTACACCTGGCTGCCCACGCTCGACGAACTCCGTAAGGACGGAACACAGTTGATCGCCAGCCGTGAGCTCGCGACAGCAGGAAAGCCGACACTCGATCTTGGTGTGGTGTCGACTGCGTTTGCCAAGAATCACCCCGAGATCGTCGACACCTGGCGCCAGGTTCAGGCCCGCGCGCTCACGACGATCGCCACTGATCCGAACGCGGCAGCGGAAGCTGTTGCCGCACAATTAGGCGCCTCGAAGGAAGACGCGGCAGCGCAGTTGAAACAGGGTGTGTTCCTCACTCCGGAGCAGATCTCCTCGCCGGAATGGTTGGGCACCGAGGGCGCTCCCGGGAATCTGGCAGTGAACCTGCAGAGTGCAGCGCAATTCCTGGCCGAGCAGAAGCAGATCGACAGTGTGCCTGACCTGACGGTCTTTCAGAGTGCTCTCTATGTGAAGGGGCTTCCCGATGTCCTTGACCAGTAGCGTGACCGCGCAGCAGGCCTCGGGTGGATTCGCCCCCGACCGCCCGGGCGCGATCCGAATCGACACCGTCTCACACAGGTACGGCCACGGTCGAGAGTCCGTCACGGCACTCGGGCCCGTATCGATCGACGTCACACCTGGTGAGTTTCTGGTTCTCGTCGGAGCGTCGGGTTGCGGCAAGAGCACATTGCTGCGGCTGATCGCGGGTTTCGAAAGTCCTTCCAGTGGAACGGTTCAGGTCTCCGGATCCGACCCGATTCCCGGGTCGAGTGCGGGAGTGGTGTTTCAGCAGCCACGGCTCTTTCCGTGGAAATCGGTGGGCGGCAACATCGATCTGGCACTCAAATACGCCGGCGTTGCGAAGAGCGAACGCGGGCAAAGGCGTGACGAGCTTCTCGACCGCGTCGGTCTGGTCGGCACTGCGGACCGGCGTATCTGGGAAATCTCCGGGGGGCAGCAGCAGCGGGTGGCAATTGCTCGTGCCTTGGCGGCCGAAACGTCGTTGCTCCTGTTGGACGAACCCTTTGCCGCGCTGGACGCCCTCACTCGCGAGCGTCTGCAGGAGGACCTGCGCAGTGTCAGTGCCGAATCGGGGCGAACAAGTGTCTTCGTCACTCACAGTGCCGACGAGGCGGCCTTTCTCGGCTCCCGCGTCGTAGTTCTGACAAGCCGACCGGGCAAGGTCGCGCTCGACCTGAAAATCGATCTGCCACGAACCGGCGTCGATCCCGACGATCTCCGAGGCTCACCCGAATACGCGGCATTCCGAGCCGAAGTCGGCCATGCGGTCAAGGTTGCAGCTGCAGCGTAGGTACCCTGCGCGTCGACTACCAGGTGGCCGCGTCGATAATGGGAAGGAGAACGTGCAGGACACGACGAACAAGGAGTGGTCATGGCAACTGAGGTGGAGTCCGGTGACCTCGTGCAGGCAGCCGGCCATGCGGGTCCGTGGACGGTAGTCGAAGTTCGCCAGGGGATGGCGCTGCTCGAACACAGTGACGGGCACAGGTTGTCGCGTCGAACGACGACGTTGACCGTCGTCCGCAAGGGCTCGGGCAAGAAGGCAACGGCCGTCGAAGACGGGAAGGACGAAAACGGATCGCCAACTCTGTTCGACTGAAACCGCAGCTCGACTGAAACCGCAGCTCGACTGATCTTCCGTCAGTTCGAGACGGCGTCAGCTGGAGAAAATGTCGTCTACGCGTTTGTCGAAGTATTCGGCGATTCGGAACGCCAGTGACAGACGCGGGTCGAAGTGTCCCTTCTCGATCGAGATGACGGTCTGGCGTGTGATGCCGAGCGCGTCGGCGCACGCTTGCTGTGACAATCCGGCTGCCGTACGAAGTTCTTGAAGGTTGTTGCGCATCAGATCTCGTCAGATCTCGAATGTGGGGTGCGGTCCCTCGACACTGCCCAGTACCGGATTCCGAAGTCGGCCAGACCGAGGGCTGTAAACATTACGAGCGGCAGTTCGGGAGCGCCGAAGACATTGTGCGCGATCAGCGCGATCCCCATGGCAGTGATCAAGTCGGTGAACGCGCCGAAGCCGGCCTTGCGACTCCATTCTGTTTCGACGGTGTCCTCGGGGTAGGCGGGGGCCTTGTCGTTCTCCGATGGAAAAAGGGCCCACGCCGACCCGATACAAGCCGGTGCCATGACGATTGCGAAGACGATGAAGGCCAACGTCTTCCGATCATCGGCGGTCAATGTTGCAAAAAAGCTGAAGGCTAGCGTTGCTGCGACGCCGATACCGATGATCAGGCTCCACCGTGCCGTGGTGCTCATGAAGCCTCCCAGGTGTAAGAGTTCTTTGACATGCCTGAGCGTAGGTCTACGTGCGCTGGATGTCAAAGAACTCTTACATCGCGCTGAGGGTCAAGCGACCCCGAACGGCGCTGCGTATGAAAACTTCCCCGTCTGATCGGGGCGGTGCGTGGTGAGGGTCCTGATCTGAAAGTGCTCGCCCCACTCGGCTTCCGGAGACTCGATCCCGGCGTCCGTGCTGGTGACGAACCCGAACTGCGGGTAGTACTCGGTGCTGCCCAGGAGGGCGAGCAGTGGCACGTCCAGAGCGTCGGACGCACCGATCACCGCGTGCATCAGCGCCGAACCGACGCCGCTGCGTTGGTTGTCCGGTGTGACTGCCAACGGGCCGAGGCCAACCGCCTCAACGGGACCGACCCATCCGCGTGTTCCGATCACGAAACCAACGATCTCATCACCGGCGACGGCGACAAGGGACAACTTCGGTAAGTAGTCGTTCGAGGCGAAGAGCTGACGTGTCAGTTCGATCTCGTAGGGAGACTCGCCGGGCGGCGCTTGGTCGGCAAACGCCGCCCCGAGCAGTGAATAGATTGCGTCACGGTCGGAAGAAGTTTCGCGGCGGATGTACATGGCCACGAAACTACCCGCTTCATCTCCGATCGTGCTCCTCGTTTTCGGCCTGACGTGCCACTCGCTTTTCGTAATCCGCACGCCCGTTCGGATCTACCGATGTCAGCGCGCGGCGATCGTCGATCACCCGGCGTCCGATGTTGATCATCCATTCGGGTACTACAGCGTCGATGAGGTCCCAGCCCGCAAGGTAACGCGGAACAGTAGTTTCGGCTCGCCGGTGCGCGACCGTGTCGACGACAGCTTCGGCCACGACCTCGGGTTCAACCGTCGGCATGCCCTTTCCGAGTGGCACACCGGAGGAGAGCCCGGTGCGCACCGCGCTGGGCAGGATGGCGCTGACGCTGACGCCGGAATCTGCGAATTCGACACGAGCAGAGGCGGAAAGGCCCACCGCACCGAACTTGCTTGCGTTGTACACGGCCATTCCTGGCACCGGTAGCTTGCCTGCCATGGATGCGATGTTGACGACATGACCGCGTCGCCGATCCACCATGCCGGGCAGCACGGTGCGCATCCCGTGAATCGGGCCCCAGACATTGACGTCGAGGGTTACTCGACTGGTGGCGTCGGACTCGTCGAGGAAGCTGCCGAGCGGCATCACGCCCGCATTGTTGACCAGAATGTCGATGTGACCGAATTCGCCGATCACTGTGGAGACGAACACATCCCAGGATTCGCGTGAGGTGACGTCCAGAGCGTACCCGCGGGCCCGTGCGCCGATGGATGCGGCGGTGTCGACGGCCGTCTCCTCGTCGAGGTCGCCGACGCAGACGAGTGCGCCGCGAGCTGCGAACAACTCCGCTGTGGCCCGGCCGATTCCGCGGCCACCTCCGGAGATGACGACGACTGCTCCGTCGAGATCGATCGGCGGGTAGGTGGTGCCGAAAAGGCTCATGTGGTGTACTCCGGTTCGGGGGTGGTGGTGGGCTCAGCGGGGGTGTCGTCTGACGCAGGGTTGTCGGACAGCGTGTGGTTGTAGGCGTATGGATCGAAGGCCCGTAGCCGTCGACGCATGGCTCCTGACGACCACGGCCAGTTGAAGCTGTTGCGGCCGTTGACGTCGAAGAAATAGCTTTCGCAACCACCGGCGTTGTAGACCGTGGTACCCAATGCCTCCTGAACTTGAGAGTTGAAGGCTGCCTGTACTTCCGGGCGCACGTCGATGGTTTTCCAGCCGTGCCGACGAGCGTGGCCGATCGCCTGTGCCACATAGTTCAGTTGGGCTTCCAGAATCATGAAGGCCGACGTGTGTCCGGTGCCGAGGCTCGGGCCCAGCAGAATGAACGCGTTGGGGAATCCGCTGACGGCGGAACCGAAGTACGCCCGCGGGCTTCCCTGCCAATGATCGTCGAGTGATCGACCTTCTCCGTCGAATACCTTTGATGCGATGGGCATGTCGAGGATGTGGAAGCCGGTTCCGAAGATGATGGCGTCCACTTCCGATTCCACTCCGTCGGCTCCGATCACGGTGTTGCCGTGGATCTCTTCGACTGCGTTGGCATGGACGGTCACGTTGGGTCTGCCGAGGGCCGGGTAGTACGAGTTCGACATGAGTAGTCGCTTGCAACCGAGGGTGTAGTCGGGAGTCAGCGCCTTGCGTAGCTTCGGATCGCGCACCTGCAAGCGCAATTGGGCCGACCCGAGTTTCTGCACGATACGCAGGATCCACGGATTGCGGAACCCCAATCCAAGCGCTTCCATGATTCCGTATTCGATGCTGCGTAGAGCCTTGTGCGCTCCCGGTACGAATCGCATGACGGACCTTTCGATCCGCGGTACGTAGTGATCGGGTTTGGGAAGGACCCATTGAGCTGTGCGTTGGTAAAGGTGAAGGGCGGACACGTCGGAGACGATGCGCGGCACGAATTGGACTGCGGAAGCGCCGGTACCTACGACGGCGACGCGCTTTCCGGTCAAGTCGTAGTCGTGATTCCACTGCGAGGAATGAAACACCTCGCCCTCGAACGTTTCCAGCCCGGGGATCGCCGGCGTCAAGGGTTCGTTCCACGGGCCGGCGGCGGCTATCACGAAACGAGCAGTGAGTTCACCGCTGGAAGTTGTGATCTTCCAGAGTGATTGCGATGCGTCCCACTGTGCGGAGAGCATTTCTACCCCGAAGCGAACGTGCTTGTCGACCCCGTGGCGGACGGCCGTGTCCTCGATGTACTCGCGGATCTCCGGCTGCTCCGCGAACAGTCGGGTCCAATCCGGATTGGCGGCAAAGGAATACGAGTACAGGCCGGACGGGACGTCGCAGGCACAACCGGGATAGGTGTTGGCGCGCCAGGTGCCGCCGAGGGAGTCCGCTTTCTCGAGCAGGACAAAATTGTCGATCCCGAGGCGCTGCAGGTGAATTGCTGCACCGATCCCGGAGATCCCGCCACCGATGATCACGACCTCGAAGTGGTCAGTTCTGTTGTTCACTGAGTCTGCGCTTTCACTGGTGGGACGGGGTGGAGTGGAACGGGCGCGCATCGAGTTCGCGTTTCACGCTCGCACGTGTTGTACGTAGGGATGATTCGAAGGTGGCGAGCCGCCGTCGGCCGTCCATGAAGTTGGCGCCCATGACGGCGAGATCGTCGTCGGTGGCGTCTATGCGCAAGACCCTGGTTCCCGCAGCGCGCACCAGTTCGATTTCCCGGTCGAGGCCCTTGGACATGGAGTTCCGCAGGGCGCCGCGTTCGATACGGGCGGCGCCGCGCGCCGGCTTCAGTGTTCGAGATGCCATGGGCGCCAGTACAACCAGCTCGTCGAGTTCGAGGGGGAGCAGGAGGTCTACCGATGCCGTGGACGCCGCGCCGCCGTCGATGTACCTGACGCCGTCGATGGTGACAGGTGGGAACCAGCCGGGAATCGCCCAAGACGCTCGAAGCGCTTCACCGACTGTCGCTTTCGGAGCCCCCTGTGCCCCGAACGCGACCCGTCGCCCGGTTCTGTAGTCCATGGATACCATGTACGCGCACGGATGTGGGAGCCACGAATCGCCAGGGGCAAGAGATTCGGCGAGCGTGGTGAGCCAGGACGGGTCGCCGCCACCACGCGGTGCGATACCGCTCATCCGGCTCAGAACGGGAAGATCTCGACGCGTCACCAGTCGTGGATTGCCGATCCCCAAACTCGGAAGTGGCGGGATTCTTCCGGGCGCCGATGCTGTGTGGGCGAGGAGTTCGGGACGTGCGGCGGGCTCTCCGAGTTGCATGGCTACCAACTCGTCGACGCCGACTCCGCTGCCGAGCATTGTCACGAACTCGGCTCCGGCGGACGTGCCGATGATGGCGGTGGCTTCGCGGGGATCCCAGTCGAGGGCGTCCCGAACCGAGGCGAGGGCAGCAACGGTCCAGGCGAAGCCGAGGGTGCCGCCGCATCCGATTGCCAATCCCCGTCTAGGCGCGCTGTGTCGTCCGGACCCGGGCGCGGTGGTGCCGCTCACTTCTGAAGTCATATTTCGGAGACTATCAGTATCTGAATAACGTGGGTACCCCAAATTTGGGTTTCGGGAGTGCGCCTGCGGTGCGCTTCCGGTATTCGGCTACCGTTGGAATCTCGATACTCAGAACCGCGAGGAGGTTCCGATGGCGCGATTGACCAGGCAGGAAGCGCAGGCGATGACCCGCGAGACCTTGTTGGCGACGGCCGTCGAACATTTCCTCGATCGCGGGTACGCCGCCGCGTCGCTCGATCAGATCGCCGAGGATGCCGGTTATTCCAAAGGTGCGGTGTACTCGAACTTCAAGAACAAGGACGAGTTGTGCGCCGAGGTGCTCGGCCGAATCAGGTTGACCAAGGTCGGCGAGATCACCTCACAGCTCGGAGCCAATTCGACGCTCGACGACGCGGTGGCCGAGTTCGCGCGATGGGCCGAGCGAACCATCGGGGACAAGAGATGGACGTTGCTCGAAGTCGAGTTCTCGGTGCGATCGCGGCACAGCGAAGAGATCCGCGAAAAGATCGCGACGGGTGCCGATCAGGTGCGCGGATTGATTGCCGGAGTGGTGCAACATCTTGCCGAGTCCAACGGCGTGACGCCGGCACTGGACCCGAACGCCGCGGCACTGCGCATACTCAGCGTCGGAATCGGTTTGGGGCTACAGCGTGCGATCAGCCCTGAGCTGCCGGTTGATCCGCTGGTGGATACGTTGCGGGAGATTTTGCTGGGTGGGTGAGTAGAACGCGGAGCATTCCGCCGATCTCGGCGACGGCGGTGCGCGAACCCACGCTCGGTCCCAGAACGTTGACGAAGCCGTGGATGAACCCGCGATAGCGTCGATCGGTCACGTGAACACCGTTGTCGCGCAATCGAGCTGCGTAGGCTTCGCCTTCGTCCCGGAGTGGATCGAATCCCGCCGTGATCACGATGGCCGGCGGCAGTCCGGTCGCGTCGGGGGCGCGTAGCGGCGACACCATCGGATCGAGTCGATCGGCATTGCTGCCGAGGAAGCTGGACTCGTAGAAGTTCATGTTGGCCTCGGTCAGGAAGAAACCTTCACCGAACGTCGTTCGCGAGGGGGCCTTCTCGTGAAAGTCGGTCGCGGGGTAGATCAACAGCTGCGCCGCCGGTGGGGTCTTGCCGTCGTCGCGGGCACGCAGCGCGACCGTTGCGGAAAGATGCCCGCCCGCGCTGTCGCCCCCGACAGCGATGCGCGTCGGGTCTGCGCAGAACTCGTCGGCGCGGTCGACGATATCGAGGTAGGCGGCGTAGGCATCGTGTACCGGTGTGGGGAAAGCGAATTCGGGTGAGAGCCGGTAGTCGACCGAGATGACCCGTGCGCCGGAGGTTTCGGCCAACAGGCGGCACGGGGCATCGTGGGATTCGATGCTGCCCTGTACCCACCCGCCGCCGTGGAAGTAGACGAGCAGAGCGCCGGTGTCGGCTGTCGGGACGTAGAGCCGGGCGCGAAGCGGGCCGTCGGCACCCGAAACGGAGATCTCCTCGGTGTGGACGGGCGTGGGCCTGCCGCCCATCATGATCGCGGTTCGGGTGAGATTGGCGCGAGCAGCGGCGAGTGACTGGGGATCGGCTGAATGCGAGGGGAGTGGCCGCGTCCTCGCGAGCGTGAGCAGAAGGTGTGCGTCGGCGTCGAGCGTGTTGCCCTCGATGACGACGGGTGGTCCGGTGATTCGACGTTTCACCGCGCTGGGCAGTGCGAATGCGGCTGCCACCAAGGATGCTTCGGCGCGATCTCGAATGCTGCGGCTGCTGGCCTGCTTCACGGATTCCGACACGTGGCGCAGACTACCAAGCATGACTACTGCGGCACTGTCGATCACGCAGATCGAGAACACACATCTGGTTCGGTGCGGTCACGCCAATTGGGTCCTGGTCGAAGAGGGGTCCGATCTGACCTTGATCGACGGCGGATATCCGGCCAACGGCACCGACGTCGAACGCTCGATCGAACAGATCGGTCACCAGCTCGGGGATGTTCGGGCAATTCTCGTCACTCACGCGCACATCGATCACATCGGTGGGATCGCGGACATCGTGACTCGGCTCGAAGTTCCGGTCCTGATGGATCCGTTGGAAGTGCCTCATGCGAAGAGGGAGTATCTGCAACAGTTGTCGCCGGCCGGAGTTCCGTTGCTGT
Organism: Rhodococcus sp. MEB032; assembly: GCF_030208925.1. Taxonomy (NCBI): domain Bacteria; kingdom Bacillati; phylum Actinomycetota; class Actinomycetes; order Mycobacteriales; family Nocardiaceae; genus Rhodococcus; species Rhodococcus sp. MEB032. Next base: position 315,967 of record NZ_JARVSY010000010.1, on the reverse strand, counting down.
TGTGGCGGCGAGGTGCTCCGAAATGGCTTCGCGACGTGATCGGAGTCGGCGCGTTGAAAGGTGCGGAACTGCCTCGGGCACAGTCCTTTGCGTCCGGTGGTGCGCTGGACGTTCCCGGTCGGATCGTGCCGATTCCCACTCATGGGCATACCGACGGCCACAGCGCTTACCTTGTTCCCGACGCAGGAGTGATCGCGTCGGGTGACGCTCTGGTGACCGGACACGCGACGTCGAGCGTCGCCGGACCACAGTTTCTGGTGTGCCCCTTCAATCATGACCGTGAAGCGACCGACCAGGCGTTGGACAATATCGCCGCTGCACCTGCCGGCGTGCTGTTTCCCGGACACGGTCCGGTTTACGAGGGCAGCATGACTGCCGCGGTCGAACAGGCCCGAGCGGGCCGGACAAGGATGCGTCCATGACTACTGTCGAAACGGTCGACGAAGGTGCGGTGCACGGTTTCCTTCATCGACCTGCATCTGTGTCCTTCGCGTCGCCCGTCGCCACGCTTGCACTGACTCACGGCGCGGGAAGTAACTGCGACACCGTGCTGTTGCGTGCTGTTGCCGACGGCTTTGCTGCGGCAGGAGTGCAAGTTCTGCGCTTCGATCTCGCGTTTCGGGTGCGTCGAGCTTCGGGGCCTCCGCATCCGTCGCGTGCTGCAGAGGATCGCGCGGGCATTGCCGAGGTGATTGCTGCTGTTCGCAAGGACTACTCGGTGCCCGGACCCGTTCTGCTCGGCGGACATTCGTACGGCGGTCGGCAGGCGTCGATGCTTGCGGTGGAGAACCCGGGACTTGCCGACGGCCTGGTCCTACTCTCCTATCCACTGCATCCACCGAAGAAGCCCGAGAAGCTCAGAACCGAACACCTGCCCGACCTGAACACACCGACCGTTGTCGTCCACGGATCGAAGGACGAGTTCGCGACAACGGAGGAGATGCGGGCAGCACTCGCCTTGATTCCCGCCGCGACGCGTCTGGTGGAGTTCGAAGGAGCTCGACACGACTTGTCCGTGGTGAAATTTCCGGTGGTGGAGGAGACAATCGCGGCCGCATCGGCGGTGTTTGCGTTCTGAACGCCGAGCGGGCGGTTGCCCGTGTCGGTGGTTCCTGGTGAGATCGAACCATGAGTGCCCAGCCGTATCAGCCCAGTGCCCTGTCCGACGTCACGGTGAGCGTCGACGGTGACGACACAGTCGTCAGCTTTCCTCGGGTGCTGCCGTATTCCGTCGAGAAGGTGTGGGAGGCGATCACCGACCCGGAGATGTTGGCGCAATGGACGCCGTACACCGCCGATCGGAATCTGAGCCGTACCGGTGATGCGGTGATCACCATGCTCACCGAGGACGGCGCCCCCGAAATGTCGCTGCCGGTCACCGTTCACGTCGTGGAGACCACTCGGCGGCTCGAACACGAGTGGGGCCCGGACGAATTGGTGTGGGACCTGACCCCGATCGAAGGCGGTACCCGCGTCGTGCTGACGCAGAGGTCGCGCGCCGAGGGGATGGCGTCGGCGCTCGCTGCGGGGTGGCATCTGTGCTTCGACGTACTCGATGCCCTTCTGGCAGGCGAGCCCTTCGGGCCGATCGTGGGTGAACGGGCGCGCGAGTACGGCTGGGACGCACTCAACTCCGGTTACGCGCGACAGTTGGGCATCGACGAATCTCAGGTCTGGTAGCTGCTCAGAGTTTGTGACTGGCAGGCTTTCTGGTGGAGGCTCGCGCGATCAGTTCGACGGGAAGTTTCACGGATTCGACGTTCTTGCCGGAGATCAGTGCGAGTAGGTGCTCGAGCCCGGTCGCACCGATCTTTCGAGCGGGGGACCTGACCGTCGTCAGGGGCACCGGGAGTTGGGAGACAACCGGAATGTCGTTGTAGCCGACCAACGCAAGATTGTCGGGAATGCTCAACCCGAGATCACGGGCCACACCGAGTACGCCGATCGCGATGGTGTCGCTCACCGTGAAAACGGCGTCAGGGCGCGTGTTCCCGCTGAGCAGTGTGGCCGCCGCATCGACGCCCCCTTGAACTTCGAACTCGGACGCCACTATTCGGTTCGGCGGCAGTTCCAGACCGGCTTCGGTCAGGGCGTCGCGGAAACCCGCGACGCGTTCCCGCGACGTGCTGGCGTGATCCGGCCCCGCGATCACTCCGAGATCGCGATAGCCGCAGTCCAGTAGATGCCTCCCCGCGAGGTAGCCGCCGAGGCGGTCGTCGCCGCTGACAAAGGGAAGGCTTCGGTTGACGGATGACGTCGCCGAGTCGATGTGCCGGTTCAGCAGCAGGATCGGCAGTGAGCGCAGGGGGAGCGAGTCGACGAAATCGGTACCCGGCAGGTGGATGCTGCTCAGCATGAGACCGTCGACCTGTCGGCTCACCAGGAACTCGACCGCTTTGCGTTGCGCTTCCAGATCGTCGGGCGGGCTGGAGAGCAAGACGGAGTACCCGGCTGCGGTGGCGGCTTCCTCGATGCCTTGGAACATGGTGGCCACTACAACGTCTGTCAGTCTCGGCATCACGACGCCGATAGTGGTGGTCTTGCGGGTACGCAGGCTGGCCGCCCACAGGTTCGGTTGGTAACCGAGTTCCTCGGCAACCTGACGAACTCGGAGTGCGGAGTCGGACCAACCGTCGGCGGGCTCGGGCTGACGGAGGACCCGCGACGCCGTCGAGATGTGGACCCCGGCCTGGTCGGCGATTTCGCGCAGCGTCGGCGGACGGCCGTTGCTGCGGTTCGACGGATCGGGCGTCATCTGCGTCGTGGCTCCTGGTCTGCGTCGGTTCTGAGTTGGTTCGGTGTCGGTCGGCAGTTCGGGGATTGACGGGTGCGCAACCGGGCTCTACTCTAGGCGATGCAAACGATTGCGCAATCGTTCTCGCAAAGGATTGCGCCCGAGAACACTGGAGGCCCCGTGACCACGCCGCAGTCCCTGTCCGAGCTTTTTGCCATCGACACCCTGCTGGACGCCGAGGAGATCGCGATCCGCGACACGGTCCGCAAGATGGTCGACGATCGCATTCGCCCGCACGTAGGTGAATGGTTCGAAGCGGCAGCACTGCCGGCTCGTGAGCTGGCAAAGGAACTGGGCGCGCTCGGCGTACTGGGCATGCACCTCGAGGGCTACGGCTGTGCCGGGATGAGCGCCACGGCGTACGGGTTGGCCTGCCAGGAACTCGAAGCTGTCGATTCGGGCATTCGCAGCCTCGTCTCGGTCCAGGGCTCGCTCGCCATGTTCGCGATCCACCACAACGGAAGTGAAGAGCAGAAGGAAGAATGGCTCCCGCGAATGGCGGCGGGTGAAGCCATCGGCTGCTTCGGTCTCACGGAACCCGATTTCGGATCCAACCCCGGCGGTATGCGAACCAACGCCAAGCGCGACGGCGACGACTGGATCCTCAACGGCACCAAGATGTGGATCACCAACGGCTCCATCGCGGACGTCGCCGTGGTCTGGGCTCGAACCGACGACGGCGTGCGCGGATTTGTCGTTCCCACCGACACTCCGGGATTCTCCGCCCCCGAGATCAAGAACAAGATGTCGCTCCGGGCGTCGGTCACCTCGGAACTGGTGCTCGAGGACGTGCGTCTGCCTGCCTCGGCGATGCTGCCCAAGGCTCGCGGACTGTCCGGCCCGCTCGGCTGCCTCAACGAGGCACGCTTCGGCATCATCTTCGGGGCAATGGGTGCAGCACGTGACTGCCTCGAGACTGCGATCTCATATGCACGTGATCGCAAGGTCTTCGACAAGTCGCTCGCCGCGTATCAGATCACCCAGGCCAAGATCGCCGACATGGCAGTCGAATTGGGCAAGGGGCAGTTGCTCGCCATCCACCTCGGGCGCCTCAAGGACGCCGGGACGGTTCGCCCCGAGCAGGTCAGCACCGGCAAGCTCAACAATGTCCGCGAGGCCATCAAGATCGCCCGTGAATGCCGAACCATTCTGGGCGCCAACGGCATCACGCTCGAGTACCCCGTGATCCGGCACGCCAACAACCTCGAATCCGTTCTCACCTACGAGGGCACGTCCGAGGTTCACCAGCTCGTGATCGGCCGCGCTCTCACCGGTGAAGAAGCTTTCCGGTGACGGCAGACGCTGTCGGAGCGCTCGACGGGTTGGTGATCGCTGATTTCGGCCGCGTCCTCGCCGGTCCGTACGCCACGATGATTCTCGCCGACCTGGGTGCCGAGGTCGTCAAGATCGAGCGGCCGGGTGTCGGGGACGACACTCGCAGCTGGGGCCCACCGTGGGTGGGGGACGAGTCGAGCTACTTTCTGTCGGTGAACCGTAACAAGAAGTCGGTCACTCTGGACCTGCGCGAGCGCGAGGATCTGGAGAGTGCACGCGAGCTGGTTCGCAATGCGGACGTCGTGGTGCAGAACTTCCTGCCGGGAACGATGGACCGTCTGGGGCTGGGCTACGACGCTGTCCGAGAAATGAATCCGCGTGCGGTCTACTGCTCGATCAGCGGCTTCGGTGGCAACAACTCTCTGCCGGGATACGACCTGTTGATTCAGGCGGTCGGCGGATTGATGAGTATCACCGGACCCGATCCCAAGACTCCCACCAAGGTCGGTGTCGCGGTGGTCGACGTCATCACCGGCCTGCATGCCAGCGTGGGAATCCTTGCAGCGCTGCGCCATCGCGATCGCACAGGCGAAGGGCAGCACGTCGAGGTCAATCTGTTGTCCTCGTTGCTGTCCGCACTGGCCAACCAGTCGTCCGGCTACGTGGCCGCGGGCGTGGTGCCGCAGGCAATGGGCAACCGGCATCCGAGCATCGCACCATACGAGGTATTCGACACCGCGGACCGTCCGCTGGTCCTCGCGGTCGGCAATGATCGGCAATTCAGTTCGTTGACAGAGGTTCTCGGAGTTTCCGAACTTGCCGCTGATGCGCGTTTCGCGTCCAACAGCGACAGGGTTGCGCATCGAGAAGAACTGTTCGACGCCGTCACTGCTGCATTGGCCAAGGGCTCTGCGGACTCGTGGTTCGAGGCACTGACCGAGCGAGGTGTTCCGTGTGGGCCTCTCAACGACATCGCCGACGCGATAGCGCTGGCGGAACGGCTGAATCTCGATCCGGTGGTGTCCATCGACGACCCGCGTCGCGATGCACCGACTCGGCAGGTAGCCAATCCGATTCGGATGAGCGGCACGCCGGCAACCTATCGGTCGGCCCCGCCGCGGTTGGGGGAGGACAGCGTTCCCACTCCGTCCGGAGTCAGTTGACCCAAGCGAATCGGCCACCGGAATACCGGTGGCCGATCTGCGTGTGTGGCCGACTCAGCTGACCTTCAAGACCAGCTTTCCGGTGTTCGCTCCGGCGAAGAGAAGATTGAGGCTGTCGCCGAACGCGTCGATACCGCCGTCGACGACGTGCTCGCGAGCAGTCAATTCGCCACTCTTGATCCACTTTCCGATCTGCTCTTGTGCTTCTGCGTAGCGATCGAGGTAGTCGAAGACCACGAAGCCGGCCATCGTGGCGCGGTTGACGAGAAGTGACAGGTAGTGAGCAGGGCCTGGCTGAGGTTCGGTGGCGTTGTAGCCCGCGATGGCGCCGCAGATGACCACCCGAGCTCCGAGGCGCAGACGGGAGAGAGCGGCGTCGAGAATTTCTCCGCCGACGTTGTCGAAGTACACGTCGATACCGTCGGGAGCGTTGGACTTGAGCGCCTTGTATACGGATTCGTTCTTGTAGTCGATGGCGACATCGAAGCCGAGGTCCTCGGTGAGCCACGCGCACTTCTCCGGACCGCCGGCGATGCCGATGACCTTGCATCCGTGAAGCTTTGCGATCTGGCCGACCAGACTGCCGACCGCACCCGCGGCACCGGACACGACGACGGTGTCACCGTCTTTCAGCTTTCCGACGTCGAGTAATCCGAAATACGCAGTGACGCCGGGGAAACCGAGAGCGCCGAGCCAGGTCGGTAGGGGAGCGATCGATTCGTCGACCCGAGTGACGTCTGTACCGTCGGAAACGCCGTACTCGGAAGCGCCGAAGGATCCGGCCACGATGTCCCCGACCTGGTAATCGGGGTGCTGTGATTCGGTGATGCGTCCGACGCCGTGGGCGCGCATGACGGAACCGAGCTTGACCGGCGGAACGTACGACTTGACGTCGTTGAGCCAACCGCGCATCGCGGGGTCGAGGGAGAGGTATTCGACCTTGACGACAAACTCGCCCGGTCCGGCGGACGGGATCTCGGCATCGACGTATTCCCAGGTGGAAGCGTCGGGAAGTCCTGTCGGGCGGGCGGCGAGGCGTACTTGGCGGTTGGTCATCTCTCCCCTTCGGCGAAACGAATTGAACTTGAGGCCGGATTCAATATAGGTGATGGATCACGAACTGGGAAGAGTTGGATGAACCGATTGACGACTATGTATGTTCGATCGATGAGCAATGTGGTCGAAGACGCGCCTGGTTGGTTCACTCGGGCGTTGGCAGCGCCGGTCGAGACGGGGTCGGTGGAGGTCGAGGGTGCCTCGGTGCACTTTCGGGCTTGGGGGCCGGCGGGGCCGGGAATCGTGCTGATTCACGGCGGCGCAGCCCACAGTCGCTGGTGGGATCACATTGCGCCGCAGTTCGCCGAGGGGCGCCGCGTCGTCGCTCTCGACTTGACGGGCCACGGCGACAGTGACACTCGCGACGCCTACGCGATGTCCCAGTGGGCTCGCGAGGTGCTGGCGGCGGCCGAGGCCGGGGGAATCGACGGCAAGCCGATTCTGGTGGGGCACAGTATGGGTGGGATTGTTTCTTTCGTGGCCTCGCATCTGCATGGCGAACTGTTGGACGGGGTTGTCATCATCGATTCTCCGCTCAAGGCGCGTACGCCCGAAGAGGAGGCGGCTCGACGCCAGAATGCGTTCGGCCCCAAGAAGGTTTATCCCACCAGGGAAGACGCGATGGGCCGTTTCCGCTTCGTTCCGCCGCAGGATTCGGGTCTGCCTGCGGTGCGTGACCATGTGGCGGCCACGTCGATGGAGGAAGTCGAGGGCGGTTGGTCGTGGAAGTTCGATCCGAATTTCTTTCTCCGAGTAGGCGCCGAAGATGTCCTCGACAGCGAACCACGTTGCCGCGTAGCCTATTTCCGAGCCGAGAACGGCATCGTGTCCGATCGACTCATGGAGCACATGCGCGGATTGTTCGGAACGGAGGCCATCGTGGCGGAGATTCCCGAAGCCGGACATCACGTCATGATCGATCAGCCGTTGCAACTCGTGACCGGGGTGCGAACTGTGTTGAGTGCGTGGTCCGTCGCAAGTCAAGTGCCGGTAGATCAAGCGGCAGGTAACGTCGAGGGAAGGGTAGAAGCATGAGCACGGAATTGACGCTCGAACCGAAAGTCGAAGCTGCACTGAAGTTGTGGCACACCATGATCGAAACCGGCGATCTGTCGGCGCTACCGACGATCGTCGCGCCCGACGCGCAGTTCCGATCGCCCACGGGATTCAAGCCGTACCAGTCCGCGGATGCCGTTGTGCTCATTCTCAATACGGTGATCCAGGTGTTCGAGAACTTCGAGTACCACCGTCAGTTCGCCGGAGCCAACGGTCGACAGGTCGTGCTCGAATTCAGTGCGAACATCGGCGACAAGAGTCTCAAGGGAATCGACATGGTCGAATTCGACGAGGACGGCAAGATCGTCGATTTCGAGGTCATGGTGCGTCCGGCCAGCGGGCTCGCGGCTTTGGCTGCCGAAATGGGTAAGAGGCTCGGGCAGACGCTACCGACCTACAAAGCCTGAACTGAGTCCGGCCAAGGCTCAGTTCGTACTGAATCCGCCGTTGGAGTGAAGGAGTTGTCCCGTAATCCAGCCTCCGGCGTCGGACATCAGAAACCGAACGAGGTTTGCAGTGTCGCCGGGAGTACCCAGCCGGCCGGCAGGAGTCTGGAGGGTTGTGGCCTGTCTGATCTCGGGTGTCATCCATCCTGTGTCGATAGGTCCTGGGTTGACGACGTTGGCTCGTATGCCGCGTGATCCAAGTTCGACTGCGGCGGCGATGACGATGCGGTCGAGAGCGCCCTTGCTGGCCCCGTACGGAAGATTGTGGGCCGCATGGTCGCTGGTGAGTGCGATGATCCGCCCGGCCACCTGACTGACGTCGCGCTGTTCCGGAAGCCGTTCAGCGAACGCTTTGATCAGCAGCCAGGAGGCGCGAGTGTTGACGGCGAAATGTCGTTCCCAGCTCTCGACGGTGGTATCGAGGATCGAGCTGTCGACGCTTTCGCAATGTGAGAGCACCAGCCCACGGAGGTCGTTCCGCGCTGCGGCAGCGTCAACGAGCTGATCGGCCACGTCGGGCGAGGCCAGATCTCCAGGAACGAGGTCGACACGGCTTCCGAGTGCGCGACACTTCTCGGCAATGTCTTGCGGATCGTGCGCTCCGCGCCCGAACCCGACGCGTTCGTCGTAAGGCTCCCAGTAGCCGATAGCCAGATCCCAACCATCCTCGGCAAGGCCCAATGCGAGGCTCGCTCCGATCGACTTGCTCCGACCGACACCGGTGATCAATACGGTCCCGCGCTTGTCAGACACTGCTCGCCTCCAGAGATGTCCTGCAATTCAAATGGGGTGAGGTCACTTCAGATGGAAGCATCACTGTAGCGGGCGAGCTGTCGCCTGTATCGAGCGAGCTGTCGCTGTGCCTCGACCTGACCAGTGTCTTGACACGGCGCTGGTCACAGCGTTTGACTGAGATGCAAGCTCGAGTTGATTCGCCGGACTGTGTCCCGGGAGGTTGACCTATGCGCGGCAATGGAATTGCAGGCAAGGCTTTCTCAGGCGAGGGCTGTAGACGTGGACAAGAATCTCACCGAGCACGGTCTCATCGCGGGACCGTCTCGGTTCTGGCTTTGGTTGGGGTGTGCGTACTTTCGTTTGCCACCACTCAGATGGCCGGCGCGCAACCGGTTGCAGAGAATGTCGATACCGGGTTCGTGATCCCTTTTGCCGGGGCACCGGTCTACGAGAGCGTCGCGCCCACGCAGATGACTACTCCGGATCAACTCAACCAGCCACTCGGTCAGCAGACTGCGGAAGAGATTGCCGCGCAGATCGGACTCGAGCCAGCCGACGCTTTGACCGAGGAGCAGTATCGCGACCTCATGGCCGGTGGTGGGGTCGGTGGCAATCTCGAGGATGCCGAGGTGATCGACGAATGCGCCCGGATTCTCACCAATACGAACGGGCGGCCCCTCTATTCCGGCACTACGCCGTCGGTTCTGGCCAGTTACGGGTTGTACGTGAATCCCGACGGATTGCTGGAGAGTCCGGCCAACGCGGATGCGCCGACGCGACAGGTGAATACGCTGATCGCCCCTGCCGGTTTCGTGGGCACCTGGTTGCGCAACAACGGTGCAACGCACACTCTGATTGCGCTCTATCAGTCGGCATACACGGTGCAGGCAGTCTACGGATTTGCAGCGCAACAGATTTCGGGAGCAGCGCAGCTGGTGGCCAACACCAAAGGCGATGTGAATTCGGAAGTCGGCATGTCGATGGCACCGCCGCTCTGGATAGTGAACTTCGCACTGCTCTACATCTTGAAGCCGTCACTGGCGGCGGCCATGCCTGCGCACTGGGCTCCCATTCCGCCTGCCGTTGCCGACGCCGTGAAAGCGAGTCCCACCGGTCAAGTCGCTTTCAGTGACTACGCGTCCTATTTCGAGTGATCGGTCTGGCGGACAGCGCTCACGAACTTCTCGATCAACGCGTGGTCCTTGACGCCGCGGGAGGATTCGACGCCGCTGGAGACGTCGACGCCCCAGGCTCCGGTGGCATCGAGTGCGTCGCGAACGTTGTCCGGGGACAGTCCGCCCGCCAGGATCCACTTGCCTTGCGGGCGCGATTGCTGTTGGGCCCAGTTCCACGGCACCCCTGATCCGGCGTCTGCGCCGTCGATCAGGAGTTCGTCCTCGCCGAGGTCGAGATTGTAACCGTCGCGGACGTTGCTGGAGACGACCGCGCGGATGACGGTGAGGCCGGCATCGTGCAGCCGCTGCACTTGCTCGGCGTCGACAAGATCGTGAACCTGTACGGTGCGAAGCCCGGTGATCTTCGCGATCTCGAGGATCTGTCCGATCGGGTTGCCGAGAAAGACTCCGATTGCACGGATGTGATCGGGAACTCGCGCGAGCAGAGCGACTGCGAGTGTGGGGTCGACTTTGCGGACGCTCTCGGCGAAGACGAAACCGATGGCGTCGACGCCCAGGCCCACCGTGAGGTCGACCGTGTCAACGTCGCGTAGGCCACAGACCTTGATGAATGTCACCTGATACAGAGTACTAGCGTCGTCGTCTAGCCTCGTGCGTGCGACATTTCTACGCGCGAGAGGTTTGACGTGGACTGGCTCTACCGAATCAGTTTGATCTCGGGACCGCTGCCGGTGATCCTGACTGTCCTTGGGGTCCTGGGTGGCGTGTGGCTGCTCGGTTCGAACGTGCGCTGGTACTACCGCAGAGCGGTGCCGATCGCGGGGCTGATTGCGCTGGTGATCATGATCGCCGTGTGGATCACCGTCGAAAAGGTGATCGTGCCGTTCCCCGATCCCATCGAGATGTCGATCTACGTGTGGATCGGTCTCGGTATCTACGCGCTGCTACTTCTCGGGCCGCGAATCAAGGCGGGCGGAACCGTCGCGAAAGCGCTCCTGTCCGTGATCGCGACGGTTCTGGTCGTCATCACTGCCGCGACGCAGATCAATCTGGTTTTCGCCGCGTATCCGACTGTGGGAATTGCGTTCGGACACGACGATTTCGACCGCATCTCACTCAGTGAAGTTCCCGGTCCGACCGATCCTGTTGTCACCGGCGATCCCACCGACACTGTGTGGAAAGCGCCGGAGGGCATGCCGATTCGCGGACGGGTCACGACTTTGCCTGTCCCCGGGACGATTTCAGGATTCTCCGCGCGCGACGCGCAGGTGTATCTGCCGCCGTCGTACTTCACCAATCCGCGTCCGCTTCTTCCCGTGCTCGTGCTCATGGCAGGTCAGCCTGGCAAGCCCGAGGACTGGCTCCAGGGCGGAAAGCTGACCGCGACAATGGATGCCTTTGCACGAGATCACGAGGGGTTGGCTCCAGTCGTCGTGATAGCCGATGGAACAGGGTCGCAGATGGCCAATCCGCTGTGCACCGACTCGTCACAGGGCAAGGTCGGCACGTATCTGGCAAAGGACTTGCCCGCTGCGGTGGCGAATGCGTTCCAGATCGACACGAATCCGCGAGCGTGGGCAATCGGCGGGCTCTCCTACGGTGGCACCTGCTCACTGCAGATGGCGACCAATTACCCCGAGGTGTACCCGACATTCCTCGATCTGTCCGGTCAATTGGAGCCTTCGCTCGGTGACCGACAGCGAACCGTCGACGAGATATTCGGCGGCGACGAAGCGGCGTTCGTGAAGGTGAATCCGATGGACCTGCTGGCGACTCGGAAGTTCCCGAACTCGGGCGGAGTGTTCGTCGTCGGAACAGATGACAATGAGTTCAAGCCCGGTCAGCAAAAGGTGTACGAAGCGGCCAAAGCGGCCGGAATGGACGCCAGGTATCTCGAGCTTCCCGGTGGTCACAGCTTTTCGGTGTGGTCGGCCGGCGTCGAGCAGGAGCTGACGTGGATCTCGCAGCGAATGGGACTGATCAGCTGAATCCTGTTCCGGTTTTGGAACGTGTTCTATATTCGGTGTGTGGCTGTCGTTCGGCAGTCTCTCGATCGTTCACCGACTGGAGTTCAGGCACATGTACGAGTGGTCCGACACCGACCTGATGTTCCGCGACGCCTTGCGGGGCTTTATCGACAAAGAGGTGCGACCTCACGTCGACGAGCTCGAAAGCGGTGCGCTGCCGCCGTTCGACATCATTCGCAAGCTGTACTCGACCTTCGGTCTGGCGGACATGGCACGCGAGGGCCTCGAGAAGTCGCTGGCACGCGAGCGCGGCGATGCGCCCTCCGGTGACGGTGAGAAGTCGAGCGCCTTCAGCGGCGCCGGCAGCATGGGCGTCGTGCTCAACAGCGAATTGGCCGGAGTCAGCCTCGGCCTGGTCGCATCGTTGGGTGTCAGCCTCGGATTGGCCGCCGGAACTATCCGCAGCCGCGGCACACTCGCGCAGAAGGAACGCTGGCTCCCCGGCCTGGTGACATTCGAGACCGTCGGCGCCTGGGCGATCACCGAACCGGACTCCGGCTCGGATGCCTTCGGCGGCATGAAGTCCTACGTACGCCGCGACGGCGACGACTACATTCTCAACGGCAACAAGACCTTCATCACCAACGGTCCGTACGCCGACGTGATGATCGTGTACGCAAAGCTCGACGAGGGCGATGCGTCGGTTGATCGTCGCGATCGCAAGGTGCTCGCCTTCATCCTCGACAAGGGCATGGAGGGTCTCACCCAGAGCCCGCCGTTCAAGAAGATGGGCATGAACTCCTCACCCACAGGTGAGCTGTTCTTCGACAACGTCCGCATCACCAAGGACCGTCTGCTCGGCGAGACCGAGGACAGCGGAAAGTCGGACGGCAAATCCAGCGCCAAGGAGAGCTTCGCCGCCGAACGCATCGGGATCGCGTCCCTGTCTCTCGGCATCATCAACGAATGCCACCGTCTGAGTATCGAATACGCGAAGTCCCGCAAACTGTGGGGACGCGAGATCGGGCAGTTCCAGCTCATCCAGCTCAAGCTCGCCGAGATGGAGGTCGCTCGAATCAACGTGCAGAACATGGTCTTCAATGCGATCGAGCGCACCGCAGCCGGAGACAAAGTGAGCCTGGCGGAGGCGTCGGCGATGAAGCTGTACTCCTCGCGCGCAGCGACCGAGGTCGCGATGGAAGCCGTGCAGCTGTTCGGTGGAAACGGCTACATGGCCGAGTACCGAGTCGAGCAGTTGGCGCGTGATGCCAAGTCGCTCATGATCTATGCGGGCAGCAACGAAATTCAGGTCACCCATATCGCCAAGGGTCTCCTGGGCTGACACCGGTACGTTTTCGCTTGTCGGTCGATCGCAGCAGGAACCAGATAGTCTTGCTGCGGTCGGCGACACCGCGCCGACGGATCGGAGTAAGCAGTGAACGCGCCGGATCCCACAAATGTTCATCCGATGGCCGGGCAACCGCGAGTGGTGTTGCTGAAGCCGTTGATCGACAACCCGTTGATCGAGGTAGGGGAGTACACCTACTACGACGATCCGGAGTTCGCCGAAGAGTTCGAGACTCGAAACGTGTTGCATCACTACGGTCCCGACAAACTGGTGATTGGCAAGTTCTGCGCCCTGGCCACCGGTGTCACCTTCATCATGAACGGCGCGAACCATCGTATGAACGGTGTCTCCACCTACCCGTTTCCGATCATGGGCGGTGATTGGGCCAGGCACATGGATTTGGTGCAGGATCTGCCGTCACGCGGTGACACCGTCGTCGGGAACGACGTGTGGTTCGGCGGGAACGTGACAGTCATGCCCGGTGTCCGGATCGGTCACGGGGCGATCGTGTCCACTGGCGCCGTCGTAACGCGCGACGTCCCGGACTACGCAATTGTCGGCGGCAACCCGGCAACGGAGATCAAGCGCCGCTTCAGTGCCGAAGACATCGAGAAGTTGGTGCGAATTGCGTGGTGGGACTGGCCGATCGAGAAGATCACCCGCCACGTCCGGGTGATCTCGGACGGGAGTGTCGCGGAACTCGAAGCGGTCGAGTGATCTCCGCGCCCGCTAGTTCGTTCGTGTGAGCGAGTAGTTCCGGACATAAAGCAGGGCGGCCGCGAGAAGGCCGACGGCAAGACCTGTTGCGGTGAAGGTGATCAGGTTCGGCTCGAGGTCGAAGTGGATAACGGCGAAGAGTGGTTCTGCAACACGGTCGCGCAGCGTTGTGAGTCGTACTCGACGATCGTCTCATCTCAGCCCGAGATCGAGAGTCTTTGTCGGTGGCTTCCATTAGCGTGTGCGCATGACTCTCACACTCGGCATGATCACCTTCGACAGTCTCGATCCCGGTCCGCTCGCAACGTGGTGGGCAGCGCAGTTGGGCGGAAACATCGTCGAGGAAAACGACGGTTGGTTCTACATCGTCTCGGTCCCTGACAGCGCCACCAACTTCGCATTCCAGAAGGTCCCGGACCCCACCGCCGGCAAGAATCGCATCCATCTCGATTTGGGGAGTCCGGATCTCGACGCCGAGGTGGCGCGGCTCGTCGAGGCCGGAGCTACCGAGCACCACCGCGAGAACATGGACGGTTTCCGCTGGGTGACGTTCCTCGATCCTGATGGGAATCAGTTCTGCGTATCCGGTCCTCACGCCTGAGCTAACCGATTCTGTGCCCACCTGATTCGTGGCCACTGATATCCCGGACACCTGTTCGGGCATGATGAGAGGCATGACTTCTCAGACTTCTCGGACGGCTCGGGCCGGGGCGGCTTCTCCGACCGGGGCCGACGCAGACGGCTTGTGCAGCTTCGTCGATTCGTCACCGTCGCCGTTCCATGTGTGCGCGACGGTGGCGACCGAGCTGACGGCCGGCGGGTTCGTCGAAGTCCACGAAACGCAGTCGTGGCCAGCCGAGCCCGGACGGTACTTCCTCATGCGAGGCGGTTCGCTGATCGCCTGGAGCACCGAGGGCGTGGGAAGTACCGCTCCGTTCCGGATTGTCGGAGGTCATACCGACAGCCCCAACCTGCGGGTCAAACAGCATCCCGACCTCACTTCGGCCGGGTGGCAGATGGTGGGCCTCGAACCGTATGGCGGTGCGTGGCTGAACTCCTGGCTCGACCGCGATCTCGGTATCTCCGGACGATTGAGTGTCCGGGTGGGAAACACTGTGGAGCAGAAGCTGGTTCGCATCGACGACCCGATTCTTCGTGTTCCGCAGCTGGCTATCCACCTGTCCGAAGATCGCAAGGGTGTGACGCTGGATCCGCAGAGGCACGTCAACGGAATCTGGGGCGTGGGTTCGAAGCCCAAGTCGTTCATCGGCTTTGTCGCCGAGCGTGCGGGTGTAGCCGCGTCGTCGGTTCTCGGCTGGGAATTGATGACACACGACCTTGCGCCCAGCGCAGTCGTGGGGGTGGACAAGGAATTGGTCAGCGCCCCCAGGCTCGACAATCAGGGCACGTGTTATGCAGGGACACAAGCACTTTTGGCCGCGGCTGAGTCGCCCGGTCAGCAGGTCCCAGTGCTTGCTCTCTTCGATCATGAAGAGGTCGGCAGCATGTCCGATCGCGGAGCTTTCTCGGACCTGCTGAACACCGTGCTCGAGCGGATCGTGTTGGGACGCGGTGGTGGCCGCGAAGAATTCCTGCAGGCGATGGCCGGCTCGGTATGCGCGTCGGGCGACATGGCACACGCGACGCACCCCAATTACCCGGACCGCCACGAGCCCGCTCATCGGATCGAGATCAACGGTGGGCCGGTACTCAAGGTGAACCAGAACCTGCGCTACGCCACCGATGCGGCCGGTGCCGGCGAATTCGCGCTCGCGTGCGATCAGGCGGGAGTGCCGATGCAGCGCTACGTCCACCGCGCTGATCTGCCGTGCGGCTCCACCATCGGACCGATCACGGCATCACGCACCGGACTGTCCACCGTCGACGTCGGCGCGCCTCAGCTCGCGATGCACTCTGCCCGCGAGCTGATGGGCGCGGCAGATGTCCGCATGTATGCCGACGCGCTCGGTGCGTTCCTCACGCCGCGTAGTTAGAGGGTGGGTAGCTGGGAGCGGGCAGTCAAACGGCTGAGAGCCCAGCGGGTGTAGCCGGTAGATCCTCGAAGAAGTCGGCGCTCGGAGTGAAGAACATCGAGCCCGTCACGGCCGTCGAGAAATCGAGCAGACGGTCGTAATTGCCGCGAGGGTTGCCGAGAAACATGTTCTCGAGCATCCGTTCGGTGATCGCCGGCGTGCGGCAGTAGCCGATGAAAAAGGTGCCGATCTCGTCGTCGCCGAGGCGCCCGTACGGCATGTTGGCACGCAGGATCTCGAGAGCCTTGCCGTTCTCGTCCTTGATTGCGTTGAGGGCTACGTGCGAGTTGGCCGGCTTCACTTCGGACGTCATCTCGATGTCTTCGAGCTTGCTGCGTCCGATCACACGTTCCTGCTCGTCGACGGTGATTGCTTCCCAGTCCCGCATCTTGTGGATGTAGCGCTGGATATGGACGTAGCTTCCTCCGGTGAACGCAGGATCTTCGTCTCCGACAGTCACGGCGGCGACGGCGTCGCGGCCCACCGGATTCTCGGTGCCGTCGACGAAGCCGATGAGGTCGCGGTTCTCGAAGTACTGGAAGCCGTGAACCTCGTCGACCACCGTGGCTGCGCCGTGCAGTCGCTTCGTGATCTGCCGAGCCACCTCGAAACACGCATCCATGCTCATCGCGCGGATGTGGAAGAGCAGATCGCCGGGAGTCGACGGCGCCCAGTGAACGTCGCCCTGCAAAGCGGTGAACGGGTGCAGTAGCGCGGGGCGCGGACCGGCGAACAGTCGATCCCAAACCGACGAACCGATGCTTGTCACCACATCCAAACCTGATCCGGGGACGCGCAGCCCCACGGCGCGCTGTAGGCCGGCGACGTCGGCGAGTAGTTCTCGTGTGGTGTTCTCGCCACCCGGATTCACGGTCGCGACCAGGAAAATCGCAGCCGGAGTGAGGGGAGTGGTCACCGACTGGGACTGTGCCGTGAGGTCGGACTGACGAACATCCTGGGGCATGCGAGACCTTTCGAGGGAGAGAGTGGGCCGGCCCTGACTTTAGGAAAACCGACCGGATCACCCAACCGGGGCGGGTGTGACCGGCGATACTTCGCAGGCCCGGAGGTGTTGCGGGTGCTGCCGTCTGCGGAAGTCGTCGGCCCACACCGATAGACTGTCCCCCGGCACGTTCTTTCGTTGGGCACATTCGTGGTGTCCCGCTCCGCGCCGGCTTGCCTCTTGACTCCCGTAGGGAAGGGACCACTCTCCAGTGTCTGCTCACCAGGTCGATACCGTCACGCACGCATCGGCTGATCCCGATGCCGCTCAGCCGTTCAAGGAGCTCGGTCTCAAGGACGACGAATACGCACGCATCAAGGAGATCCTGGGCCGCCGTCCCACGGACGCCGAACTGGCGATGTACTCGGTGATGTGGAGCGAGCACTGCTCGTACAAGTCCTCCAAGGTCCACCTCGGATACTTCGGCAAGACCACCACCGACGAGATGCGCGCCAACATGCTGGCCGGTATCGGTGAGAACGCCGGCGTCGTCGACATCGGTGACGGCTGGGCAGTCACGTTCAAGGTCGAGAGCCACAACCACCCGTCGTACGTCGAGCCCTACCAGGGTGCGGCGACCGGTGTCGGCGGCATCGTCCGCGACATCATGGCCATGGGTGCTCGTCCGATCGCCGTCATGGATCAGCTTCGGTTCGGTGCTGCTGACGCCCCCGATACCCGTCGCGTCGTCGACGGTGTCGTGCGTGGTGTCGGTGGATACGGAAACTCCCTCGGCCTGCCGAACATCGGCGGCGAGACGGTCTTCGACGAGTCCTATGCAGGTAACCCGCTGGTCAACGCCCTCGCTGCCGGCGTCATGCGCGTCGAGGATCTGCATCTGGCCTTCGCTTCGGGTGCAGGCAACAAGATCATTCTGTTCGGTGCTCGCACCGGTCTCGACGGAATCGGCGGCGTCTCGGTCCTCGCGTCGGCGACGTTCGACGACGAGGGTGGAGACACCGGCGGACGTAAGAAGCTGCCCGCGGTTCAGGTCGGCGACCCGTTCACCGAGAAGGTGCTCATCGAGTGCTGTCTCGACCTTTACAAGGCCGGCCTCGTCGTCGGCATCCAGGACCTCGGCGGCGCCGGGCTGTCCTGCGCCACCTCCGAGCTGGCCGCGGCCGGCGACGGCGGCATGCACATCAACCTCGAGAAGGTTCCGATGCGCGCCACCGGCATGACCCCGGCCGAGGTGCTCTCTAGCGAATCGCAGGAGCGCATGTGCGCCGTGGTCACGCCCGAGAACGTCGATGCGTTCATGGAGGTCTGCAAGAAGTGGGACGTCCTGGCCACCGACATCGGCGAGGTCACCGACGGTGAGCACCTCACCATCTCCTGGCACGGCGAGACCGTCGTCGACGTTCCCCCGCGCACCGTCGCGCACGAGGGTCCGGTTTACCACCGCCCCGTCGAGCGTCCGGCAACGCAGGATGCCTTGATCGCGAATACGACTGCCGGACTGAAGCGTCCCGAAACCGACGCCGAGCTCGAAGCGACCCTGCTGAAGATGATCGCCTCGCCTGCCCTGTGCAGCCGCAAGTGGATCACCGAGCAGTACGACCGCTACGTCCGCGGAAACACCGTCCTGGCCGAGAACGCCGACGGCGGTGTCATCCGCATCGACGAGAAGACCGGACGCGGAATCGCACTGTCCACCGACGCTTCGGGCCGCTACACCGCGCTCGACCCGTACACCGGTGCGCAGCTCGCGTTGGCCGAGGCTTTCCGCAACGTGGCAGTCACGGGCGCAACGCCCAAGGCCGTCTCCAACTGCCTGAACTTCGGTTCTCCCGAGGACCCGGGTGTCATGTGGCAGTTCCAGCAGGCCGTTCGCGGCCTTGCCGACGGCTGCGCCACCCTCGGCATCCCCGTCACCGGCGGCAACGTCAGCTTCTACAACCAGACCGGATCCACGGCAATCCTGCCGACGCCGGTGGTTGCCGTCCTCGGTGTGATCGACGACGTTCACCGCCGCATCCCGACGGGCCTCGGACTCGAGCCCGGCGAGACGCTGATCCTGCTCGGCGACACCCACGACGAGTTCGACGGCTCCATCTGGTCGCAGGTCGAGCACGGTCACCTCGGTGGCGTGCCGCCGAAGGTCGACCTCGCCCGTGAGCAACTGCTCGCCGACATTCTGCTCGCCTCCTCGCGTGACGGTCTCGTCACCGCAGCCCACGACCTCTCCGAGGGTGGACTGGCCCAGGCAGTCGTCGAAGCCGCGCTGGCCGGCGAAACCGGTTGCCGCATCCTGATTCCCGAGGGCGCAGATCCGTTCGTGACCTTGTTCTCGGAATCGTCGGGACGTGTCCTCGTTGCAGTTCCGCGTACCGAGGAGACTCGCTTCACCGGTATGTGCACCGCCCGCGGCTTGCCGTGGACGCGTATCGGGGTCGTCGACGAGGGCAGCGACTCCGTCGAGGTCCAGGGACACTTCTCCGTCACGATGGCCAAGCTCCGTGAGGCCTTCGAGGGAACGCTGCCCGCACTGTTCGGGTGATAGATGGTCGATTCCGGAGAACTGACTTCTTCTGACAGCCAGCCGCAGGAACACCACCTGCGGCTGGCTGTTCCCGCACCCCTCGAGAAGCTCGACAACCGCTTCACCGAGTGGGCGTGGGGGCTCCTCAAACTCGACTTCACCGGCATCGCGTTTGCCGCGTTCTTCTTCTGCTGGTCGTTGACCCCTTCGCTGTTGCCGCGCGATTGGCTTTTCCAAGGTCTGATCGGCGGAATCAACTCGGCCATCGGCTACGGCGTCGGTACTGCGATCGGTTGGGCTGTCGAGCGATACCTGCTCAGCGGGCGACGGTGGTGGCCACTGCCCGAGCCGGTGCCTTCCGCGATCAAGGTCTTCGTTCCGGTCGCGTCCATCGTCGCGGCGATCATCATGCTGGTCTACGCGGCCGGGTGGCAACGTGAAATCGCGGCACTGACCGATGCCGAAGGCACGACCACTTCCGGCTACATCCGAACCCTCGGACTGAGCCTGCTCGTCGGTGGCCTGCTCATCTCGATCTGGCGGGTCCTCCACGATCTGGTGAAACTGATTGCCCGACAGCTGATGCGGCGGTTCCACTGGTCACGGTCGGTGGCCAATGGCGTCGGTGTCCTGGTTGTCACCGTCCTGTTCTTCATGCTGGTCGACGGCGTCCTGGTCCGCGGAATCTATGCAGCGACCAACTCGATCTTCAGTCTGCAGAACTCGACCACTCGCGACGGCGTCGTCGAACCGCAGGATCCGATGAAATCGGGTAGCCCCGAATCAGCCGCTCCCTGGGACACATTGGGGTTCGAGGGACGAAACTTCGTCTCGCGCGGACTCGACGCGCAGGAACTCGAAGCGGCAACCGGTAAGCCTGCGATGGATCCGATTCGCGTATATGCCGGACTTGAAAGCGCCGAAGATCCCGAAGAGCGTATGGATCTGGTCATCAAGGAGCTGGAGAGGACCGGCGCATTCCAGCGCAAGGTTCTCGTGGTCATTCCGACGACGGGTACGGGGTGGGTCAATCCCACTGCGGCGCAGGCAATCGAACTTGTGCACGACGGCGACACTGCTCTTGTCGCCAGCCAGTACTCGTACCTGCCGAGTTGGATCTCATTCCTCGCCGACCAGGAGAAGGCGCAAGCTGCCGGACGCCTGTTGATCGAGCGGGTACACGAAAGATGGCTCCAGGAACCGGAAGCCACCAGGCCGAAGTTCATGGTCTACGGCGAGAGCCTCGGCGTCATGGCCGGCGCCGGAGCCTTCGACACACTGCAAGCGGCGCGCGATACCGCCGACGGAATTCTGTGGGTTGGCCCACCGAACGCGACGCAGTTGTGGCGTTCGATCGAGAAGAGGCGCGATCCCGGCACTCCCGAAGTAGCTCCCGTCTACGCGGACGGCTTGGCCGGCGTGCGGTTCGCGGATCGCTCCGAAGACATTCCGACCGACGGGACGACGTGGCCGCAGCCGCGGGTTCTGTTTGTCCAGCACCCTTCCGATCCAGTGGTGTGGTGGTCACCCGACCTCATGTTCAATCGGCCCGAGTGGCTCAAGGAAGTGCCCGGTTTCGACCGCTCGCCGTCGATGAAATGGTTCCCGGTCGTGACGTTCTGGCAGGTGTCTGCAGACCTCGGTAACGCTGCGGGAGTTCCCGACGGTCACGGTCACAATTACGGAACCTCCGTTCTGGACGCCTGGATCAGCGTCGCCCAGCCCGAGGGGTGGACGGCCGCAGAAACCGAGCGAGTGCGGTCGGCATTGGTTGTCGCCGTGAAATCAGAGGGCCCCGAGAAGTGAGGGGAGTCGCCTCGATCGCGCTCTGCGCTACCGCGATCACCTGGAGCAACGTCGTGCTTCCGGCATTCGGTCTTTCGCCCCGAGCCCGCGCCGTGGTCAACACCGCGGCCGGTCTGTCGGCCATCGGAGTCCTACTCGCACGTGGTTACACCCGCGAGGAACTCGGCTTGGCGCACACCGGCATTCGTGGTGGCGCCCGGTTCGGCGGAGCCGCGGCCGGCGCAGTGCTTACGGGTTACAGCGTCGCTTTAGCCGTTCCCTCGTTGCGCGCGACTCTCGCTGCCGACGAGCGAGCAGACGGCCGCGAAGACTTCCTCGAATGGATCATCCTGCACATCCCGTTCGGCACAGTGCTCTCCGAGGAGCTGTTGTTCCGCAGCGCGATGTCCGCGGTCTGGAACCGTGAACTGAACAGGCCGACCGCGCAGGCCGTTCACGCACTGACCTTCGGATTGTGGCACGTCGCCCCCGCCCGCGGCGCCGGCGACAACGTTCCCGCAGCAGTGGCATTCACCGGTGCTTCGGCATTGCTGTTCGAGTGGCTGCACCGCCGGGGCGGCAGCGTGCTTGCCCCCGCCCTGCTGCACCTGGCCACGAATGCCGGTGGCGCACTTGCCGTTCGTATCGCTACTCGCAGACAGGGAGTGAACTGATGCCGCCCCGCCGCGCCGTCGACCCCGCCGAATTTCGTGCCGCCGTCCTGGCCGTCGGCCCGTGGCTTCGAGATCCGGAACTGCCGAAGCCTTCGCGCAGTGAACTCGGTGCGGCAGTGAAGATGAGTGCGCGCACTCTCGAACAGATCGCCCCCGGATCGAGCGTCGAGGTGCGGGTCCCACCGTTTGTTGCGGTGCAATGCATCGAAGGTCCGCGTCACACGCGCGGAACCCCGCCCAACGTCGTCGAGACGGACGCTCGGACGTGGTTGCAGATGGTCACCGGATTGCTCGAGTTCTCCGAGGCCTCAGGTGACGGACGAGTCGACGCCTCAGGTAGCCGCGCTCCCGAAATTGCGCACTGGCTCCCACTGCTGCGGTTGACCTAGCAACAGAGGGGTTGGCGTAGTGACAGAGTGGTTGACGCAGTAACAGAGAGAGACCATCCGGTTCGCTTCGGCGTGATCTGAGAGCCAAGGCAGCCCTCAGGGGAAGTGAGTCCCAAAATGGCCGTAGACTGTGGATGCCCCCCAACCCCTGCCCACAAAGGGAGCGCCCGGTGACTCGTGCCGATCTGTCGGTCAACAGTCCAAATCTCCTCGCTTCGAACCCGTCCGACGAGGACGAGAACGAGCCCCGCGAAGAATGCGGTGTATTCGGCGTCTGGGCGCCGGGAGAGGATGTGGCGAAGCTCACTTATTACGGCCTGTACGCACTTCAGCACCGTGGTCAAGAAGCTGCCGGCATTGCGGTAGCCGACGGCTCCCAGGTGCTGGTGTTCAAGGATCTCGGCCTGGTCAGCCAGGTATTCGACGAGCAGACCCTCGCAGCGATGCCAGGTCACGTCGCCGTCGGACATTGCCGTTACTCCACCACCGGTTCCACGACGTGGGAGAACGCGCAGCCCATCTTCCGTACCACCACTGCCGGTACCGGCATCGCGCTCGGCCACAACGGCAACCTGGTCAACACCGCTGAACTCGCGAGCCGCACCCGTGCAGCCGGCCTGGTCAACGACAAGCGCCCCAACGCAGCGACTTCCGACTCCGACCTCATCGGTGGTCTCCTGGCACACGCTGCCGGCGACAGCACCATCGAACAGGCCGCAATGGAATTGCTTCCCACGTTGGAGGGCGCGTTCTGCCTCACCTTCATGGACGAGCACACGCTGTACGCAGCGCGGGATCCGCACGGCATCCGCCCGCTCTGCCTCGGTCGACTCGACCGCGGTTGGGTAGTCGCCAGCGAGACCGCAGCCCTCGACATCGTCGGTGCGTCGTTCGTTCGCGACATCGAACCCGGTGAGCTACTCGCGATCGACGCCGACGGCGTCCGCTCCTCGCGTTTCGCGAACCCGACTCCCAAGGGTTGTGTCTTCGAGTACGTCTACCTCGCGCGTCCCGACAGCGTCATCGGTGGCCGTTCGGTCCACTCGACCCGCGTCGAGATCGGCCGTCTGCTCGCCAGCGAGCATCCCGCCGAAGGTGACTTGGTCATCCCCGTTCCCGAGTCCGGCACCCCCGCAGCCGTCGGATACGCACAGGGCTCAGGCATCCCCTACGGCCAGGGTCTGATGAAGAACGCCTACGTGGGCCGCACCTTCATCCAGCCGTCGCAGACGATCCGTCAGCTCGGTATCAGGCTCAAGCTCAACCCGCTCAAGGAAGTCATCCGCGGCAAGCGCCTTGTGGTGGTGGACGATTCGATCGTCCGCGGCAACACCCAGCGTGCGCTCATCCGGATGCTCCGCGAAGCCGGCGCCCTTGAAATTCACGTCCGTATCGCCTCGCCACCGGTCAAGTGGCCCTGCTTCTACGGCATCGACTTCGCCTCACCAGCCGAGTTGATCGCCAACGGCGCGGGCGGACAAGACGCGACGTTCGAGGAGATGCTCGACGGCGTGCGTCGTTCCATCGGAGCGGACACGCTCGGATACATCTCCACCGAAGGCATGATCGCCGCCACCGAGCAGCCGGCCAGCCGTCTGTGCGCCGCGTGCTTCGACGGGACCTACCCGATCGCGCTTCCCAAGGAAACCTCGATCGGCAAGAACGTCCTCGAGGGGATGCTCGAGAGCACCGCAGGTTCGACGGCCACTCGCGACAACGACAACGCGAGCGCGCTCAGCCGCCCCTGAACATCAGAATCGTTGAAATTCGACAGCCGAGAATCTGCCGTCCACAGCATGTGGGCGGCAGATTTTCTGTTCACGACTTTCTGTTCCACGACACGGCATACGTCGTGAGCATCTGGCATAGTGCCCTCCGTGGCGCAACTGAGAATGGATGGGCACCGGGTCCTGGTCGCAGACCTGGTGGGGGACACCATCAAAGCGATCAACGGCTCGATGGTGGCGTACGAGGGTGCGATCACCTTCAAGAACGCCGGAATGGGCGGTGGCGGTGGGTTACGTGCCGCGCTGAAACAGAAGGCGGCAGGTGAATCACTGTCCCTGATGGAAGTCAGCGGTCAAGGCACCGTCTACTTCGCGGTCGACGCCCAGGACATCACGATTATCGAGCTCAACAACGACGCTTTGCACGTCGAAGCCTCGCAATTGCTCGCATTGGTCGGCCAACTGCGAACCGACGTGAAATTTGCCGGTCTCCGCGGCGCAGGTTCCGGACAGGGCTTGTTCACGACGGTCGTCAGCGGCACCGGTCTGGTGGCGGTGCTGTCGAAGGGCGGACCGATCATCGCGCTCGAAGTCAGCCCGCAGTATCCGCTGGTTGCCGATCCCGACGCATTCGTCGCTCACCGTGGCCAGCTGAACCAGAGCTTCGTCACCGACGTCACCTGGCGCTCTGCGATCGGCGGTGGCAGCGGTGAAGCGTTCTCGCTGCGATTCGACGGATCCGGAGTCGTCTACATCCAGCCCGAGGAGCGCTGAACCATGCCGTTGGAATTGGTGAACAGCAAGGTCGTCAAGTCGACCCTCGCGCCGGGCCAGAACGTGCTCGCCCGCACCGGGTCGATGCTCTACTACACCGGTGACGTCCGCTTCATCCCGCACAGCATGGGCGGTGGGCCCGGCGCCATGCCGAACATGGGCGGGATCGCCGGGATGGCCGGCCGCATGATGTCCGGCGAACACGCACGCATGATGGCGGCCGAGGGAAACGGTGAGGTCTTCTACGGGCACGCCGGCTTGTACGTCGAGGTCATCCACCTCGACGGGTCGTCAATGCTCACCGTCGAAGCCGACCGACTCCTCGCACACGACGGTTACCTCCAGAGTTCGATAGTCGCTCTCACGTCGCAGGGCGGTGTGCGCGGAGCAGTACGCGGCGCCATGACCGGTCAAGGACTGTTCACGACGCAGTTGCACGGCCAGGGAAGCGTCGCGGTTCTCTCGCACGGGGGCGCGATTCCGTTGCAGGTCGGTCCGAACAATCCTCAGGTCGTCGTCGACCCGCAGGCATACGTGTGCCACATCGGTCAGATCAACGTCGACATCTCCGCGAACGTCGGTTGGCGCGAGGCCGTCGGCAAGGGCTCGGGGGAGTCCATCCAGCTGAAGATGACCGGCGCCGGCACCGTCTGGGTCCAGGCGTCCGAGCAGAAGTTCTGAGAGGGCACAGAGCATGGGTATCGAAATTCACAATCCGGCATCTCTGCCCGCCAACGACAACGTCCCGGGCAACGACTACGCCTTCTGCGTCGAGATGGCCGGACAACCGTGGTTCACGTCCAAGGGTGCGATGATCGCGTACTACGGAAACATCAACTTCGAGCCGCTCGGGCGCACGAGCATGACGGCGATCGTCGCGGCCAGGTTTTCTTCACCGCTCTACGCGGACGACTGGGTGCTCGCTCAGGGACAGGGCAAGTTGATCCTCGGGGACCGCGGATTCAACATCAATTCCTACGACCTCGACGACGGCAACCTCACGATTCGCGCGGCCAATCTCCTCGCCTTCGAGACGAGCCTGGACCTCAAACAGTCCATCGTCCCAGGCTTTTTGACGCTACTGGGGACAGGCAAGTTCCTGGCGTCGTCCAATGGCCCGGTCATGTTCGCGGAGCCGCCGCTGCGCATCGACCCGCAGGCGTTGGTGGGTTGGGCCGACTGCCCGTCGCCGTCCCACCACTTCGATGCCGACTGGATGCAGAGCTTCCTGGGCGCGGTTCGCGGAAGCATGTTCGGCGCGAATACCGGCGAAGAACGCCAGTTCGATTTCACCGGAGCCGGGACGGTACTGATCCAGTCGAGCGAGAAGGTCGTCCACGACGGACACCTCCTCAAACACATCGAATCCGAGACGGTCGCACTCGGGCAGAACAGTCTGCGCGCACTGCACGCCTCGATCGGTGCGCGGCTGCAGAACTGACGTCTCGGGGTACGCGAGGTCTCACCGAGGGGGCCGGTCCGGTAGCGTATGGGCGTAATCGTCGGTATTTGTGTGCGCGCTCTGGGTCTCGAGTCGAACGATCCATCTCGCGTCACGAGGATTGCAAACACTTCACATTGCAAGACCACTTACCTGTGCACGAGCAATACGTGCTCGCGAGAAATACAAGGCTGGAGTAGTAACCCGATGACCGAGGACAGTCACCGCACCGCAGGCGCCTCCTACGCGGCAGCAGGAGTCGATATCGCCGCAGGCGACCGGGCGGTGGAACTCTTCGCCCCTCTGGCCAAGAAGGCCAGCCGCCCCGAGGTCATGGGTGGCCTCGGTGGTTTCGCCGGCTTGTTCTCCCTCAAGGGTGACTACAAGGAGCCGTTGCTCGCCGCATCGACCGACGGTGTCGGAACCAAGCTCGCTGTCGCGCAGGCGATGGACAAGCACGACACGGTCGGACTCGACCTCGTCGCCATGGTTGTCGACGACCTCGTCGTCTGTGGCGCCGAGCCGCTGTTCCTCCAGGACTACATCGCCGTCGGCCGGGTCATCCCCGAGCGCGTCGCGGAATTGGTCAGCGGAATCGCCGAGGGCTGCATCCAGGCCGGCTGCGCTCTCCTCGGCGGCGAGACCGCCGAGCACCCCGGCATCATGGCCGACGGTGACTACGACCTTTCCGCCACCGGTGTCGGCGTCGTGGAGGCAGAGAAGCTGCTCGGACCGGATCGCGTTCGCCCCGGCGACGTCGTCATCGCGATGGGTTCTTCGGGACTGCACTCCAACGGTTACTCACTGGCCCGCAAGGTCCTGCTCGAGATCGACCGCATGAACCTGAGCGCACACGTCGACGAGTTCGGCCGCACGCTCGGTGAGGAGCTGCTCGAGCCCACCAAGATCTACGCCAAGGACTGCCTGGCACTCGCTGCCGAGACCGACGTGCGCACGTTCTGCCACGTCACCGGTGGCGGCCTCGCCAACAACCTCGCGCGCGTCATGCCCAAGGGCTTGGTCGCCGAACTCGATCGCGGAACCTGGAGCCCCGCTCCGGTCTTCGCCATGATCGCGCAGCGCGGACGCGTCGAGCGCGCCGAGATGGAGCAGACGTTCAACATGGGCGTCGGCATGGTCGCCGTCGTCGCACCCGAGGACGTCGACCGCGCACTTGCCGTCCTCACCGCACGCCACATCGACTGCTGGACGCTCGGTAGCGTCAAGAAGGCGTCGGACGCCGCTGCAGAGCGTGCGTTCCTGGCCGGAGACCACCCGCGCTTCTAGACCGCAACGTCAGCTGCCCCATCGGAGAGATCCGGTGGGGCAGTTTTGTGTGTCCGTGCAAGCAGACGCGAGGCGGAAAATGGAACGCAAAAATGAGGAAGAGCGATCAGCTCTTCCTCATTTCACAGTCTGCGCGGTGGCAGTGCGCGGTCAACGCCGCCAGTCGTCGTAGTCGTCCTCTCGCGCATGCCCTTCCCTATCGGAAGTCTGGTCCGATCGGACACTGCTCCGATGCGAGTTGGTCGATCCACCTGCGAGCTCTCTTTGCAGGCTGTCGAAATCCGTGGTCGGTACGCTGTATTTCAATTCGCGTGCAACCTTGGTCTGCTTTGCCTTAGCCCGGCCGCGGCCCATGGCTGACCCCCTCGCGCTTTCGCGGGGCGGCCTGGGGAATTTGGCGGCCCCGTTTGAGTGTGTAAGTTTCCTGACACACACTCTAGCGTGGAAAAGTCGCTTCCGCTTCCACGAAGGCCTCACCGCCGTGTCTGATTGCTCTCACTATGGCCGCGAGCTGCCAGGATGCTGAAAGAACTCGTCAGAACTTTGTGAGAACTGCTCAGAAGTTTCCGGGAATTGCGCGAATCGTCCCCACTCGGGCGTCGCCGCCGAAGACCGGAGCGGATGCGAGAGCCGCCAACTCCTCGGTCCACTCGGTGTTCATCCGCTTGAGCAGAGCTGCCGCCAAGGGCAGGAGCGCCCGCTCGTGACCGTCGTCGATCTTGAGGGCGAAAGCGGAACCGTCGGGAAGCGCTCCGGCGTAGATGCCGTCGTATCCGGTCTTGGAGAACAGACCCGGCACGGCGGACATCAGGCGCTGATCGTTGCGGCCGGTGCCCGAGACGAGGAAGGGGTTCTCGCGGACCGCGTCGGCCACAGCTCGTTCGGGTGAGTCGGGCTCAGCCGAGGGCAGGCGTCCGAATGCCCGAGCCAGGTTCGTGAGCGAGAGCGGCACGATCGGGAGACCACAACCGTCGATGCCGAGTTCCTGCTCTTCCTCGCCGCTGAGATCGAAGATCGTCTCCTGGATCGCGAGTTGGAGGGGATGAGTCGGCTCCATGTACGTCTCGAGCGGCCAGTCGTTCACGACGCACGTGGCGAGCATCGCGGAGTGCTTGCCCGAGCAGGTCATGTAGATCGGGCTGGGAAGCTCGCCCGCTGCGATCAGTTCGGCTCGGGCCAGTTCGTTGCCCGGCAGATCGGAGGGGCACTGCAACTGGTCGACACCGAGTTGGTAGCGAGCGAGAAGCGCTGCGACCAGTTCGATGTGATCGGCCTCGCCCGCATGTGAGGACGACGCGACGGCCAGCTCTTCCGGGCTGGTGGGTGCAAAGCCGTTACGAAGCGCAGCGACGGCTTGCAGCGGCTTGTTCGCCGAGCGCGGGTAGATGGGTGTGTGAATTTCCCCGAGTCCGACAACGACCTCGCCGTCGGCGCCGAGAATGACGGCCGATCCGCGATGCACGCATTCGCGGAATCCGGAGCGGACCACTTCCACCAATTCGATACTCACGAGTGCACCTGCGCTTCTGCTTGTTCGATGAACCTCTGGACGCGCGCGGTGACGTTCGGTGCAAGGTCGGTGTGTTCTGCGAGGAGCCGTCGAAGCCGCTCAGGATCCGTTCCGGCGAAGACCTCTCGAACAGTCACTCCGTGATCCGGTACGTGGACTCGGGTGACCGAATCGCCCGCGGCGATCGTGCCGGTCCGGTTGACGCGAAGGTAGGCGCCGACGTCGGTCCGCTCGGTGAATCTTTTGACCCAGCCCTTTTCCGCGGCCCAGATGCCGAAGGTGCCACACGGGACCCGGGGAGCGGTCACTTCGAGTTCGAGAACGTCCGACGCCTCGGCTCCGGTGATGTGCCAACGCTCGCCGATCACGGCGTCCGTGACGAGCATCCCGCTGATGTGAAGATTCTCGCCGAACCATCCGGGGCCGAGAGGTCGGCCCAATTCGTCCGACCAGCGCTGCGCTTCGTCGCGCTGATACGCGTAGACAGCTTGGAAGGCGCCGCCGTGGAACTCGGTGTCGCAGACGTAGTCGCCACCCAGACCGAGTCGGCCGACCGCGACGCGGCCGTCGACGGGACGCTTGTCGATCGCCGTACGGGGGACTCGCCTGACGCCACTGTCACGTTCGGTGTGGACGACGCAGACCGCGTCGACCATGCCCGTCACTTTCCGCGCAATCGGTTGACAGCCTCACGTCCGGCCTGGGGTGCGTCGTCCGCCACGATCGAATCCGGATCGATGGACGCAGCGCTGGGGCCGGCCATCAGTTCGGTGTCGACCGGGATGTTGCGCTTGATCAGAGCGAGTGCGATGGGGCCGAGCTCGTGATGATTGACGACGGTCCCGACGCGTCCGACGGCCCGTCCGCCCGCCGTGATCGGGTCACCCGGTTCCGGGACGGCTTCGGCGCTGCCGTCGAGGTGCAACATGACGAGATGGCGCGGGGGCTTGCCGAGATTGTGAACTCGGGCGACGGTTTCCTGACCGCGGTAGCACCCCTTGTCGAGGTGGACGGCGCCGTGCTCGGCCGGCCCACCGATCCAGTGGACCTCGTGCGGGATGGTCCGTTCGTCGGTGTCCAGTCCGAGGCGAGGCCTCGTCGCTTCGACGCGCAGTGCCTCGAAGGCCCAACTGCCGGCGGGCTTGGCGCCGGCATCGGTCAGCCTGGTCCACCACGCTGCCAGTTGCTCACGTGGGACGAGAAGGTCGAAAGAGTTCTCGGTAGGCCACGGCATGCGGCGGACAAATCCGCCGTCGGCCAAGGCGTGAGCGTCGTAGGCCTCGGTGGGTGTCTGAACCTCGAGTGCGGCGAGGACAGTTGACGCTTCGGGTCCGATCAGGCTCAGGACCGCGAGTTCGTTGCCGTCTCGAGGTTCGGCCTTGGACCAGAACACCATCTTCTTCAAGAAGGAGAGAAGGTCGGGTCCGCGGTTCGCCTCGGTGTCGATCCAGGTGACACCTGCCAGGTCCGTCTGCACGAAGTGGTGCTCGACGCGTCCGTTGACGTCCAGGCTCAAGTTCTCGGCACTCTTGCCGTCGGGGAGCGCGGTGATGTGCTGGCTCGAAATCGTGTGCAGCCACGTGAGGCGTTCGTCGCCGGGAATGGCGATCACGAATCTGTGACTGCGGTCGACCACCACTGCTGCGCGCTGCGCGGTTCGCTGTTCGCCGAGGGGATCGCCGTAGTGCCACGCGACACCGATGTCGGCCGAACCGTCCGGTGCGGTGACCGCGCCGGGGGAAGTCAGAAGTGGGCTGTTGGGCACAAGAGCGTTGTCGACCACGAGACCAGTCTAGGAGTGTGGGCGGGATCGCGGTTACAGGGCGGCCCCGGCGGCTTGGCGGATCGTTAGGGTTGATGGCATGCCTGATCGCGTATTGGTGACTCTCGACCATGAGGTGCTCGATGCTGACGCACCGTTTCTGCACGCCGACGACCTGGCGGTGGTGCGCGGCGACGGAGTCTTCGAGACGCTGTTGGTACGCGACGGCCGCGCCCGGGTGGTCGAGGGACACCTGAGTCGACTGGTTCTGAGCGCACGGGCACTCGGCCTGCCCGCTCCGGTTCTCGATGATTGGCGTCTGGCGATCGAGATGGCTGCCGAGGAATGGGGGACCGAGAAGGAAGGCGCCCTTCGTCTCGTTCTGACCCGCGGCCGTGAGAGCGGCGACAAGCCGACAGCCTTCGTGATGGTCGGTCCGGTGGCCGATCGGGTCAGACAGGTCCGCGAATCGGGGTTATCGGTGATGACTCTCGAGCGAGGTTTCTCTGTCGATCTCTCTGCCCGGGCACCCTGGCAGCTACTGGGCGCGAAGACGTTGTCGTACGCAACCAACATGGCAGCGCTTCGATATGCGGCGAATTTGGGTGCTGACGATGTGATCTTCGTCAGTTCCGAGGGCAATGTGTTGGAGGGACCACGCTCGACGGTGGTGATCGTTCGGGACAGGACTTTGATCACACCGCCTCCCGCACAGGGCATTTTGATGGGCACTACGCAGCGCGCCCTGTTCGACGTTGCCGGCAGTGCTCGCTTCGATTGCCGATACGAAACCCTCCGACCTGCGGATTTGATTGCGGCCGACGGAGTGTGGATGGTTTCGAGCGTCACGCTGGCCGCACGCGTCCATACACTCGACGGGCTCACATTGCCAGAGCCGAAGGTCTCCGGGGAATTCGCGGAATTGGTTGAACGTGCAATTGATTCGGATTCAGCAGGGCGATAGGCGAATAGGAATCGCGACAGGTCTCTACTACATTTGGTAGTAGCAAAGTCCTGCGGTCCAAACCGGACAGCAGTACCGTGTCCGCAGGGGCCGAGCGACTGCCCGCGTCTCGAACCCCGAAGCCTGTCCCAGGGCCCTACTCTCGGAGTAGCCAATGGATACTTTGGACGTCTCCAGGTGGCAGTTCGGTATCACTACCGTCTACCACTTCATCCTTGTTCCGCTGACCATCGGACTTGCGCCGATGATCGCGATCATGCAGACGATGTGGGTGGTCACCAAAAAGGACCACTGGTATCGGCTCACCAAGTTCTTCGGCAAGCTTTTCCTCATCAACTTCGCACTCGGTGTAGCCACCGGCATCGTGCAGGAGTTCCAGTTCGGCATGAACTGGAGCGAGTACTCGCGATTCGTCGGTGACGTCTTCGGAGCTCCGCTCGCATTGGAAGGCCTTGTCGCCTTCTTCATGGAGTCCGTCTTCATCGGACTCTGGATCTTCGGTTGGGGCAGGCTGCCCAAACTTGTACACCTGGCGTGCATTTGGCTCGTGGCGATTGGCGTCAACGCGTCGGCGTTCTTCATCATCGCGGCCAACTCGTTCATGCAGCATCCGGTCGGTGCGACGTACAACCCTGAAACGGGTCGTGCCGAGCTCACCAGTATCTGGGAGCTGCTGACCAACAACACCGCTCTCGCTGCCTTCCCGCACGCGGTTGCCGGCGCCTTCCTGACGGCGGCGACGTTTGTTGCCGGCATCAGTGGTTGGTGGATGGTGCGGAACATGCGCCGCGCCAAGCAGGCTGAGGCCGCCGAAGCCGAACGCCTCGAGTCCGACGCGCGCACGATGTACCGTCCGGCAACACGATTCGCGTTGCTCGTCATGATCGTGGCCGGAATCGGAATCATCTACACCGGTGACGTCCAAGGCAAGCTCATGTTCCAGCAGCAACCCATGAAGATGGCGTCGGCGGAATCGCTGTGCGACACCGAGATGGATCCGGACTTCTCGATCCTCACTATCGGCACTCACAACAACTGTGACAGCGTGACGCACGTTCTGAAGGTGCCGTTCGTTCTTCCATGGTTGGCCGAGGGCAAGTTCACCGGCGTCGAACTGCAAGGCGTGAACCAACTGCAGGAGCAGGCGGAGCAGGACTTCGGACCGGGTAACTACCGACCGAATCTCTTTGTCACGTACTGGTCTTTCCGCGCCATGATCGGCCTCGCCGCCGGTTCGGCAGCACTGGCTCTCGCGGGACTGTGGGTCACTCGTAAGGGGCGGGTCCCGGACCAGAAGTGGTTCGGAATACTCAGCCTGGTCGCGATCCCCACTCCGTTCATGGCGAACAGCGCCGGTTGGATTTTCACCGAGATGGGCCGTCAGCCCTGGGTGGTGCATCCCAACCCGACCGGCGTCGACATGATCAGACTTACTGTCGACCAAGGTGTTTCGGACCACGCGTCGGCTACCGTCTGGGCTTCGCTGATCACCTTCACCCTGCTGTACGGAGCGCTGGGAGTCGTCTGGTTCAAGCTGATCGTGCGGTACGCGAAGGAAGGCCCGTTGGAGCACGACATGCATCCACCAGGCGATGCAGATCATGACGAGCCGGAAGATCCGGACAAGCCCAAACAACTGTCGTTCGCGTACTAGGAGGCGATCATGGGACTTCAAGAAGTATGGTTCGTGCTCGTCGCAGTACTGTTCATCGGGTACTTCGTCCTCGAAGGGTTCGACTTCGGTGTCGGGATGCTCATGCCGATCGTCGGCAGAGGCAGTGACCTCCCGGCCGATACGCGTCGACGGGTGGCGCTCAACACGATCGGCCCGGTGTGGGACGGCAACGAAGTGTGGCTGATCACCGCCGGTGGCGCGATGTTCGCGGCATTCCCGGAGTGGTACGCGACGTTGTTCTCCGGGTTCTATCTACCGCTGCTGATCATCCTGGTGGCCTTGATCGTTCGTATCTGTGCCATCGAATGGCGAAGCAAGATCGACGACGACAAATGGCGTCAGCGTTGCGACTGGGGCATCATCTTCGGCTCCTGGGTCCCGGCAGTTCTCTGGGGCGTGGCTTTCGCGAACATCGTTCGGGGCGTGGCGATCAACGCCGACAAGCAGGTCGAGTCGGGATTCTTCGATCTGCTCAATCCGTACGCGCTGCTCGGCGGTCTGACCACCGCGCTGGTGTTCGCTCTCCACGGCGCAGTGTTCCTGGCACTCAAGAGTGCCGACGAGGTTCGTGAAGACGCCGTGAAAATTGCCGCACGACTGGCAATTCCGGCTATTCCGGTCGCCGGCGGATTCGTCCTCTGGACGCAACTCGCCTACGGCAAGGGATGGACGTGGATTCTGGTAGCCGCCGCTGCTGCCGCACTGATCGGCGTCGTCTTCCTGACGCGGGCCGAGCGCGAAGGCTGGGCTTTCGTTCTCACCTGTGTGGCCGTCATCGCCACTGTCGTGCTGCTGTTCGCCTCGCTGTTCCCGAACGTCATGCCGTCGACGCTTGATCCGGCGTACAGCCTGACCATCGAGAACGCGTCGTCGAGTCCGTACACGCTCAAGGTGATGACGTGGGCCGCGGCATTCATGACACCGGTGGTGATCATCTACCAGGGCTGGACGTACTGGGTGTTCCGACAGCGCATCTCCTCCAAGCAGATTCCGGCGTCGATCGGTCTCCGATTCAAGGAGAAGACGTGGTAGTCACGAACCCTGAATCACGACACATTCGAAACACGAAAGAACTGACGGTCGAATTCACGTGACAATCGAAGTAGGCGACGCTCCCACCACTCGGGAGCGTCGCCGGGGGCCGATCGACCCGCGGCTGTGGCGACATTCCGCTTCTGCGCGCGGCTACCTGATCCTGACTGTTGCTCTGTCGATGGTGAACGTCGTGATGGTCATCGTCGCGGCGCTCATGATCGGCCGGGTGCTGGCCGGAGTGATCACCACTCGAACTGTGGATGTTTCCTCGTGGACAACCGAATTGGTTGTT
This sequence comes from Rhodococcus sp. MEB032, assembly GCF_030208925.1. Classification (NCBI taxonomy): domain Bacteria; kingdom Bacillati; phylum Actinomycetota; class Actinomycetes; order Mycobacteriales; family Nocardiaceae; genus Rhodococcus; species Rhodococcus sp. MEB032. The sequence continues at coordinate 281,441 of NZ_JARVSY010000010.1, read as the reverse complement.
CTCGCCGCAGCTGTGGCGGTCCGAGTTCTGGGGACCTGGCTGCAGACCAGGTATGCGCACCGGGCGTCGACTCGCGTCGTTGCCGAGATCAAGAACGGCGTGCTGACGTCGGCGACGGCGATGAGTCCTCGCGATCTGGATCCGCGGCGTGACGAGATCGCGACCGTGGTCACCCGAGGTGTCGACGGCCTTGGTCCGTACCTGACGGGATACCTTCCGGCCCTGGTCTTGTCGGTGACGCTGACACCCATCACCCTGATAGTCATTGCGGTGCAGGACATGACGTCTGCGGTCATCATCTTCGTGACGCTGCCGCTGATCCCCATCTTCATGATTCTGATCGGCCTGCTGACAAAGGGTAAGTCGGAGAAGACGCTGGCAGCGATGACCACGTTGTCTTCGCAACTGCTCGATCTCCTTGCCGGTTTGCCGACGCTGCGGGCGCTCGGTCGTCAGCAAGGTCCTGCCGAGCGCGTCCGTGAACTCGGTGACGCTCATCGGCGAACGACGATGTCAGCTCTCCGCGTCGCGTTCCTGTCCTCGATGGTGCTGGAACTGCTCGCAACGCTCTGCGTCGCGTTGGTGGCCGTGAGTATCGGCTTGCGACTGGTGTACGGCGACATGTCACTCGAGCCGGGGATAGTCGCGTTGATCCTCGCCCCCGAGGTGTACCTGCCACTTCGGATGGTGGGAACCCAGTTCCACGCCGCCGAGGACGGAATGGCGGCAGCCGACAAGGCATTCGAGGTTATCGAGGCGGATTCTGCCGCGCCGGAGGGTGGTAGCACGACGGTGGTCGCTCGAGGCGCCGACATCGTCTTCGGCGGACTCGGTGTGGCCTCTCGTGGGGGAGTCGCACCGTCTCGACTTTCCGCCGTGGCATCGCCAGGGGCGATCACCGTGCTCACCGGTCCCAACGGCTGCGGCAAGTCGACGGCAGTGCACGCGCTGCTCGGGTTGATCGAACCGAGCAGTGGGCGTGTGACGGTCGCCGGCGTCGATGTCCGAGACCTGGACGAGCACGCGTGGTGGAGTCAGTTGGCCTGGCTTCCCCAGCATCCGGTCCTCCTACCCGGCACCGTTCGTGAAAATCTCGATCTCACCGGGGTCGTCGATGCGCAAGCACTGACCCACGCCGCTGCTGCGACGGGATTCGACGCGGTACTGGCCGAGCTGCCTGCGGGCGTCGAGACCGTGATCGGCGTCGGCGGTACAGGTCTGTCTTTGGGGCAGCGGCAACGGCTGGCACTGACACGCGTGCTTGCCTCGGACCGCGCAGTTCTTGTCCTGGACGAACCCACCGCTCACCTCGACTCGGATTCGGAAGGGACAGTGTTGGCTTCTCTGAGAGCACGGGCGGAGCGTGGCGACACCGTTGTCGTGATCGGCCACCGTCCGAGTGTGCTTGCCGCAGCTGACCGGATCGTCGAGGTGCGCGCTCATGAGAAGTGACGCTCACGATCCGCTTCTGCGTGCTCTGCGGCTACTGGAACTTCGGCCACGACGCGTACTGACGGCGGTAGCGGCGGGTGTGGCAACACTCGGTAGCGCACTCGCCTTGGCCGCGCTGTCCGCATGGTTGATCACGCGTGCTTGGGAGATGCCCCCCGTTCTCGATCTCAGTGTTGCGGTAGTTGCCGTACGCGCATTGGGAATCTCACGTGGTGTCTTCCGCTATCTCGAACGATTGACGACGCACGACGTCGCGTTGCGCGGAACCACCGCGGCGCGATCGAGGATCTACCAGCAGTTGGCCGCAGGAGATCCCGCGGCAGCAGCCGGACTACGACGCGGTGACCTGCTCTCACGTACGGGCGCCGACGTGGATGCACTGGGCGACGTCGTCGTCAAAGCACTGATCCCGATTGCGGTCTCGATTGTCCTCGCGTTTGCTGCGGTGGGAATCCTGTTGTTCATCTCGGTTCCGGCCGCGCTCATCCTGGCTGTTGCGCTGGCGGTGTCCGGGATCGCGGCACCCTGGCTGTCGGCTCGTGCTGCTCGACTCGCCGAGGCCGACAGTTCTGCTGCCGCAGCGCGATTCAGTGAGTCCGCGGTGACCGCCCTCGACCATTCCGCCGAGCTCCGGGTATCGGGTCGCTTGGATCAGGCGGTGAGCGAGGCTGTGTCCGCCGAGAACGATGTGGTCGACGCAACCGATCGCGCGGCGGTCCCGAGTGCCTTTGCCGCCGCTGCCACGCCCCTGGCAATCGGAGTGAGCGTCCTCGGTGCCCTGCTGATCGGAATTACGCTGTACGGAACCACCGAGATGTCACCGATGTCCATGGGAATCCTTGTACTGCTTCCGCTGTCGGCTTTCGAGGGAACCGCGATACTGCCCAGCGCGGCGGTGGCATTGACCAAGGCGCGGCTGGCGTCGGCACGCATCATGGCGGTACTCGATCGAGCCGACGCCGAACACGTTGAAGGAAATCGTGCGTGGCCGGAGGACGGGGTCCTGAGTGTGCACGCGTTGCGGGCGGGTTGGCCCGGGGGAAAGGTGACCGAACCGCTGTCGGTGGATCTTCCTCGCGGTGCTCGTGTTGCCGTCGTCGGCGAGAGCGGATCCGGAAAGACCACTGCGCTGATGACGATGGCGGGACTGCTGCCGCCCGTCGCGGGAACAGTTCGTGTTGACTCGGTGGACGTTTCGGATATCGATCCGGCCGAGCTGCGTCGGCACGTGGGGTACTTCGCCGAGGACGCACACCTCTTCGAGACGTCGGTACTCGAGAACCTGCGCGTTGCGCGGGGTGACCTCACCGCCGAGGACGCGGAGAAGGCACTTGCCGCAGTTAGTCTCGGCGACTGGTTGTCGGAACTGCCGGAAGGGCTCGATACCTACCTGGTCGGCGGTATGCGAGCGGTTTCGGGCGGTGAGCGTCGTCGGTTGCTGTTGGCACGCGCGATCGTCTCGCCTGCGGAGGTGCTGCTGCTCGACGAGCCGACCGAGCACATGGACGCGGAGGCGGGCGATCAGTTGCTCCGCGAGTTGCTCAGTCGTGACGCAACGCTGGTCGATTCTTCGCGAACCGTTGTTGTCGTCACCCACCAACTTCCGGACGGCACAGCAGCTGACCAGGTGATATGCGTCGGAAAAGTTTCTGTGGAAAATACGTTGCCGTCATCGTGAAGTGGGCGTACTTTCTCCTGTACACAAGGAAGGAGGTGGTCTGAAATTGAAGTACAGACGGACGCGTGAGGTGGCTGCCAGCTAGCCGCAATCGCTGATGGAATTCACTTACCGCGTGAGCGGCCGGCGAATCCCAGGCAGCCACCCGACCCCCGAGCCCCCGATCAGTCCGACCGGGATCCGCGCGAAAGCGTGGGTGTGGCTCGGGGGTCGCTTCGTGCCGTGCGCCTTTATCAACCCCCGGCGGTTAATAAAGGCGCACAGCGTGGACAAGGATTAGGCCCCCACCATCCACCGCGCTCGAGGATCGCTCTGACCTCGGCTGCAGTTCGGCACGAGGCCCCCTCCACCTCCTCCCAACCGAAGACCAGTGTGGCGTTGCCTGACAGTTCGGATGCGTTTCCTCGCCGACGATCACGCAGTGCAGTCGCTCGAGAAGAGTGGAAGGCAAAATCCGTCGAGTCGAACGATCAGTGCGACACCGCAATTGCGGTAGTCGACGTCCTCGTAGAGAGTTCTCCCATCGACGAGGACCGGCGATTGCCGTCGTGCTTCCGGCAAACCGTGTGCTCGCTCGACCTCGATTGCGTAGCGATGCTCGAGTACCGACTGGACACCGCGATCCAACAGGTCCAATGTCGAGGACAGCGCTTTGACATATCGCCTCGGCCGGCGGCATTCCATTCGGGTGCGCAATTCCATCCGTGACACTTTGCACGCCGTGGCGGAGCGAACCAGAGAACGAGCGGCGTCGCGAGCCGACGGCTCTGCAACCGCCAGGTCAATTGCGGTGTCGGCCAGCGAAGTACGAGCAGGCTGAGTGGCAACGCCGATGTGGGCCTGAGCGCGTGAACGATGAACGATCACTCCGGGATGGGCAGTGGACCACCCCAACGGAACGGGGCGCGCCGGGGAGCGTTCGGGTCTGACCGTCGGACTCTGACAGCGCGAGGATCTGCCGTATCGGACCGTGATGTGGACCGGCAGTTCGGACTCGATGTGCGTGAGTCCCCACTCTTCAGCTGCCGTCCGGTGACTCAGGTAGGTCTCTCCGCCGCCGAACAGCAGTGCGGCCTCGAGAATCATTGCTCGGTTGAGTGGGCCGTTGGTGCTGGATTGAACGCCGTGGAGGACGGAAGTCCATTACCCGATTCGACCAGATGTTGGATGCGCCGCGGTGAATAGCCGAAAGGGCGTAGTTGTTTATTGGTCGCGAGTCCGTGTTGGAAGTCGAAGAGTCTTCGGAGATCAGGATCGATGTAGTCGCAGCTCATGCGAATACCGTGAGATCGCGGTCCGACAGGAATCGGTCGAAACTGCCGCTCCAGAGCCCGCCTGTGGAATTTGTCGGTGCCTGTGGATAAATCTGCTGTGCGCCTTTATTAACCGCCGGGGGTTAATAAAGGCGCACAGCAGAGCTAGCCGATGTAGCGGGTGAGGCGGGCCGAGAGACGCGGTTCCAGGCCACCGTCAGACATGATCCGCTCTTCGACGTACGCGAGGTCGCCGCCTTCGACGATGCCGTACAGACGCTTCGCGCCGCCGTACAGTGCACCGGACTGGCTGCGGATCACCACGTCGGTGGCAAGTTCCCACGACGCTTGGGTGAGTGCGCGCCCGTAGTACATTTCGACGACACCGGAGCTGTGGCTGAGCAGGAGTTCGACCACTTCCTGGTTGACGCTGCCCGGGATGCCGTCGCCGCCCATGCGCCAGTAACCGCTCTCGCGCAGATCGGGGCTCACGTACTTGCCCTCGGCGTCGAGGCGCCAGGACCGGGACTCCCAATTGAGGTACGGGCCGCCGTCGTGCGAGATGACGATCTGCTGACCGAAGGCGTAGTCGCCGTTCTCGTCGTGTCCTTCACCTTCGCCGCGCCAGACACCGACGAGGGGGAGAAGCGCGAGGAGTTCGGGATTGATGTCCGGGCCGAGGCGCAGGTTTGCGGTGTCCTCCGGCAACGGAAGGTCCGGCAGGGTCGGAATGTTGAGCGACGCCGTCGACTTGGAGCGCTCGACGGCGATGGCGACAGCTTCGTCCCCGCTGCCGCGCCTCACGGCACCTGCAGCGGCGGAATCGTCAGCGGTCGCGTCGGAGCCTGACTCCGGAGCCTGACTCACGACTCGTCGGTGACCAAGCGGTACACGACGTACACGGAGAACCAAGCGATCATGACGGATGCGAGTGCGAGGAGTACCTCGAAGAAAATGACCACGGGTACATCTTAGACCGCGGCGACCGACCGGAAAAATCGGGAGCCGGAATGCAGAAGGCCCCGCACCGGAGGGGTGCGGGGCCGCCTGACAAAGCAGGAATTACTTGCTGACGGTCACGTCCACGTTGTGCACGCCCGAGCCCTCGGGAGCGACGGTGGAGGTGCCGTTGCCCGAGCTGGACAGTGCACGCACGGTCCACTCGCCCGGAGCGGCGAAGAAGCGGAAATCGCCGGTTCCCGATGCCACGACCTCGGCCGTGAACTCTCCGGAGCCGTCGAGCAGACGCACGAATGCGCCGCCGATGGGCTGGCCGTCAGCTGCGAGAACGCGGCCGGTGATGACCGTTTCCTTCTCGACGTCGACGCCGGCAGGCAGGGTCTGGCCCTGGGTAGGTGCTCCACACATGATCAGGCTCCCAATTCGATCGGTGCGCCGACGAGTGAGCCGTATTCGACCCAGCTGCCGTCGTAGTTCTTGACGTTGTTCTTGCCGAGGATCTCCTGCAGGACGAACCAGGTGTGGCTCGAACGCTCGCCGATGCGGCAGTAGGCGATCGTTTCCTTGGTGTCGTCGAAGCCCTTTTCCGCGTACAGCTTGGCGAGGTCGTCGTCCGACTTGAAGGTGCCGTCCTCGTTGGCGGTGGTGCTCCACGGGATGTTGATGGCTCCGGGGACGTGGCCACGCTGCTGCGCCTGCTCCTGCGGAAGGTGGGCGGGAGCGAGGATCTTGCCGGAGAACTCGTCAGGGCTACGAACGTCGACGAGGTTCTTGCTGCCGATGGCGTCGATGACCTCGTCGCGGAATGCGCGGATCGAGAAGTCGGGGGTCTCGGCCTTGTACTGCGTGGCTTCGCGGTTGACTGCGTCCTTGGAGAGCGGGCGTCCGTCGAGTTCCCACTTCTTGCGGCCGCCGTCGATCAGCTTGATGTCCTGGTGGCCGTACAGCTTGAAGTACCAGTACGCGTAAGCGGCGAACCAGTTGTTGTTGCCACCGTAGAGAACGACGGTGTCGTCGTTCGCAATGCCTTTGGCGGAGAGCAGATCCGAGAACTGCTCCTGGTTCAGGAAGTCGCGTCGGACGCCGTCCTGGAGGTCCTTGCGCCAGTCGAGCTTGACTGCACCCTCGATGTGGCCGCCGTCGTATGCGCTGGTGTCCTCGTCCACCTCGACAAAAACGGTCTTGGGGGTGTTGAGGTTCTGCTCAGCCCAGTCAGCGGAGACTAGGACGTCGGAGCGAGCCATGGTGTTCCTTTCGATGTGGTCTTGCATCGGTCGTTATCTAGCAGGGGTTCAGCAGGGTTGTGGGGCAAGCGTTTTCACGCGGTGGTAGCGCGGCCGGTATTTCGCAGCCTTGCGACGAGTGGATAGATCTGGCAGCCGAGGCAGATGCCGAACGCGGCGTTGAGCAGGGCCGCGAACAAGGCGAAGCCGGTGGCAACGGTGCCGACGATCGTCGACCCGGCCAGGAAACCGACCGTGCCTGCCAATGCGAAGACGAAGCCGACGAACTGCGCGAAGCGCAGCGGCGCTACGGGTTCGCGTTCGCTGACCGGCGAGAGTCGCGGGGCGACGAGCTTGCCGAAGATCTGGCCGTACGGGCTGCGCTTGGGGCCGAGTACCGCTCCGACCGCGAAGACGATGGCCTGTAGTGCGAGAACGACGGTGGCGGCGGGCAGTGAGAAGGTCGAGAGGATGAGCGTGAGTACGAGAACGCCGGTGGTGACCCACGCGGCGAATCGAGGTCCGCGGACGTCGACCTGCTCGAGCTGGGGTGTGGTTGTGGACATCGGGAGTGCTCCTGCGCTGGATTGCATGATGCTGTGCCTGGACCGAGAAAACGGGACGTCAAAGTCCCACTCGGTGGATTGATCACGTGAGCGAAAGCTCGAAGGTCAGAGAGATCTGACGGATGAGGTGATCAGCAACAGGTACAGCAACAGCCCCCGAGGCGGCACAGGTCTACTGCGCGGCGTCGGGTGAGCATCAGCTCGTGGCGGGTTTGCACGTCGGCGAGTTTACCCCGAATTCTCGGATTTTGGCTCGTGGGGTCCGGATAGTGGTACGAGTGCAGCTTTCAGATCGGCTGCGGATGGCACTCCGGACACCCGGAACTGTTCCTCCAGGCCACCGTCGAGGATGAAGGTGGTGGGCAGCGAGAGGACACTCATCTCGCGTGCCAGAGCCGGTTCCTTGTCGATGTCGAGCTCGATCTCCACCGGCGGACGGGGAGCGTCGGCCATCGAGATCACGACCTGACCGACGACGCGGCGTACTGCCGCGCACGGTCCGCACCAGTCGGCAGAGAAATGCAGTACGACGGGTCCGCCGTTCGGCGAAGAGACTCCAGCAGTGCGGAGCAGTTCGAGGCGACTGTCCGCCGCGCCGGTCGCGGCCGGCGTGGTGACTCGGACCTTTCCGTTGCGCGACTTGAGAAAGAGCCCGACCGCGACGACGGCGACCAGCGCGACCAGCAGAATTGTGATCCCGGTCATCGGTTCTGCAGCTCTGCGAGATCGATCGTCGTGTTTTCGGCGCTGCCTTCGATCACGATTCTTCCGCCTTCCGCGTAGACCAGGCTCGGCTGAATTCCGTAGGGAAGTGCCTGCGGATCGATCGTGTAGCTGAACAAGCCGAGGACGACGGGTTCGAGTGCTGCGGGGATCGAGAAATCGGCTTTGCCCTCCGGACCGAAGTACAGATTGCTGGCGACGATCTTGACCTGCCCACCTTCCAGAACGAGGTTGGCCTGCACGCTCACTGCAGTCTCGACCGGACCGACGGCAACCGTTCCCGTCAGCACGACGGCGCCCGCGGTGCTCGCTCCGGTTCCGCCGCTGCCCCCGGTGCCATCCGACTTGTTGGCCGGCGGCGAAGATACCTGCAGGTCAGGGATATTGAGCAGCTTTCCGAGGTCGGTGGCGTTGATTCCCATCCGGCCGTCGAGTTTGTCGACGGGGAGTTGGGTGACATTGCCGTTCACGATGTCGGAGAAGGGAACGGTGACCCCGCGCAGATCGGCCTCGACGGTCACTTCGCCCACCACGTCGCTCTGGACGCCGGTAGCTCTGACGTAGACGTCCTTGTATTTCCCGCCGAGTGCCTGGGTGAGGAAGGGGAACCCGTTGAAGGTGACCTCCGGATCCGACTCGAGTGATGCGCCGGTTCGGAGCTCGCGGGAAACCCGGTACTCGGCGTACGCGGCCGCGCCGAAATCGGCCACCAGTCCGAGGCCGAGGAGAAAGACGATGCCGATGATCAGTTTGCGCACCGCACCATTGTGACGGACTCCGGTCGGGGTTCGATGCGACGGCCCCGGTACCAGGCACGCTAATGTAGGGACCGACCAAAAGCGTCGAACTACTCGAGCGTTGCCCTCACGGGTTGCGCGGGCTACTAGATAGGAGGCCGTGTGGAACTGCTCCTCCTCACCTCCGACCCCAACCCGGAAGCTGTACTACCGGCGTTGGCGTTGCTGGCGCACTCGGTTCGGCCTGCCCCCACAGAGGTTTCCTCGCTACTCGAGGCAAGTTCCGCGGACGTGGCATTGGTGGATGCGCGCACCGATCTGGCTGCCGCACGCGGGTTGTGTCGATTGCTCGGAAGCACAGGATCCGCAGTACCTGTGGTCGCCGTCCTCACCGAAGGCGGACTCGTTGCCGTCAACGCCGACTGGGGGTTGGACGACATCCTGCTTCCCGGTACCGGTCCGGCTGAGGTGGACGCCCGATTGCGGTTGTTGGTCGCCCGCAGCGGCGGTGTGGCCAGTCCGGAAGCGTCGGGAAAGATCACGCTGGGCGAACTGGTTATCGACGAGGGGACGTACACGGCACGACTGCGTGGACGGCCCCTTGATTTGACTTACAAGGAATTCGAGCTGCTCAAGTACCTCGCGCAGCACGCCGGACGGGTATTCACCCGGGCGCAGCTGCTGCAGGAAGTGTGGGGCTACGACTTCTTCGGCGGCACCAGGACGGTCGACGTCCACGTGCGTCGTCTGCGGGCGAAACTCGGCACCGAATACGAGTCCTTGATCGGTACAGTCCGAAATGTCGGATATAAGGCAGTGCGTCCGACCAGGGCCAAGGGTGGCGCAGCTGCTCCCGTTCAGTTCGAGGACGACGAGGACGTCGACTACGACGCGGCCGACGGATCGGTGGTCTGACGTGGGTTGGACAGATTCACTGCCGGCTGGATTCGCCGAGCAGGTTTCCGCGCTTCTCGATCGCGCAACCGAGTTCGACGGCAAGGCGCCCGTGTCGGAACAGGGGCGCCATGCCGTTGCCGGGCGCGGTGCCGCGCGACACTTCCTCGAACTCGACGGCGATGCAATCGTCGGTTATGCGCAGCTGCAAGCCGGTTCGGACGAGCATCCCGACATGGCCGAGTTGGTGGTCGACCCGCAGGCGCGGCGCCGCGGCATCGGAACCAGGCTTGCCGCAGCGGTATTCGACGAGGGCCGGCCGGGCACGCGTGTCTGGGCGCACGGAAACGTCGACGCCGCAGTCGAATTCGCCAAGAGCCTCGATCTGGTCAGCGTCCGTGAACTCCTGCAGCTGCGTCGACCGCTCGATGCTCCGCAGCTTCCGGAAATCGTTGTGCCCGAAGGTGTGACGATTCGGACGTATCGTGGACCCGAAGACGATTCCGAGATCCTTCGCGTCAACAATGCGGCCTTCTCCTGGCATCCCGAGCAGGGTGGCTGGACCCAGGCGGAGATCGACGAGAGAACGGCCGAAGGTTGGTTCGACCCTGCTGGTCTGTTCATGGCGTTCGCGGACACCGATCCCGATACTCTTCTCGGCTTTCACTGGACCAAGGTGCACGCACCCGAAGGTGACGATCCGGAGCTGGGGGAGGTGTACGTCGTGGGGATCGATCCCGCGGCGCAGGGACGCGGCCTCGGCCGAGTGCTGACTCTCGCGGGCATGCATTACCTGCGTGATCGCGGCCTCGGAACCGTCCTTCTGTACGTCGAAGGCGACAACACGGCCGCCCTCCACACGTACGAACGACTCGGCTTCGATCGCTTCCACGTGGACATGGCTTACGCTCGCGCGCTCTGACGTCACAGTCGGACACGCAGAAATGTCCAGTCTGTTCATTCTCCGTTAACCATGTGTGGTCCAGCCGGACACCGCGCCCGCCTACTTTTCTCTGTGGGCAGCGCCGTGTTGCCTGATGCAGATTTCAATCATTCTGCGTCTCATGTCGCCGCCCGATCGTGGGCGTGGCGGTAGCGATTTCCGGAGGATCTTGGTGAATCTCAAGCGCAGTGGTGCCCTGCTCGGTGTAGTGGCCGTGGGCGCCATGACCTTGGCCGCATGTGGCAGCGACAACAACTCGTCGTCGACGGGTGTGGACGCGTCCGCATCGAACGCAACGTGCGAAGGCAAGAGCAACCTCTCTGCCGCTGGTTCCTCGGCACAGAAGAACGCCATGGACCAGTTCGTCGCCACTTACATCTCCGTGTGCCAGGAAAAGGGCAAGACGGTCAACGTCGCGTACAACCCCAGCGGTTCGGGCGACGGTCGTACACAGTTCATCGCCGGCCAGATCGACTTCGCCGGCTCCGACTCGGCCATCAAGGACGAGCAGGCCGACAAGGCCAAGGAGCGTTGCGTCGGCGGCGAAGCCTGGAACCTTCCCCTCGTCTTCGGCCCGATCGCAGTTGCATACAACCTCGACGGCGTCGACAAGCTCGTTCTCAACGCAGAGGTTCTCGCGAAGATCTTCAACGGCGGCATCACCAAGTGGAACGATCCGGCAATCGCCGCGCTCAACTCCGGTGCATCGCTTCCCGACGAGAAGATCACCACCGTGATCCGCTCCGATTCCTCGGGTACCACCGACAACTTCCAGAAGTACCTCGACGCGGCATCGAACGGTGCTTGGACGTCGGGCGCAGGGTCCGACTTCACCGGTGGCGTCGGTGAGGGCGCCAAGGGTTCGGCGGGCGTTGCACAGGCAGTTGCCACGGCACCGGGTTCGATCACCTACGTCGAGAAGTCGTTCGCCGATCAGAACAAGCTCTCGGTTGCCGAAATCAACACCGGCTCCGAGGCAGTCGCACTGACCAACGACACGGCCGCGAAGTCGATCGCAGGCGCGAAGTTCAAGTCCGACGCAACCGGCGACCTGACGCTCGACCTCGCGTCGATCTTCAAGACCAACGAAGCCGGCGCCTACCCGCTGGTTCTCGCCACGTACTCGATCGTCTGCTCCAAGGGCTACGACGCGGACACCTCCGCAGCAGTGAAGTCGTTCCTGACGAGCGCGGCCAACGAGGGTCAGGCCAACCTGGCCGAGCAGGGTTACGTCCCGCTGCCGTCCAACGTCCAGGATCGCCTCAACGCGTCCATCACGGCAATCAGCTGACCTAGAGACTCGTGCGGACAAGCTCATGGATCTACATTCAGACGTGAAGGAAGTGAGCGCGCATGAGTGACGCGCCCATCACCTCGACATCTCGTTCTCCCGGCCCCGCAACCAGCGGGGCCGGGGTGGGCGGTCCGAACGGCACCACGGAGGACACGATTACTTCCACCAAGGCTCCAGAAACCGAGCATCCTCCGAAGGGTGACGGTCCGGGTAGCGGCAACAGCAAGACGGTGACCCGTCCGGGTGACCGCATCTTCAGCTCGCTCGCCTCCGGTTCGGCAATCTTCATCACGGTTGTCATCGCGGCGATCGGCGCGTTCCTGATCTGGCGTGCTGTTCCTGCTTTGAGCCGGAACCAGGTCAACTTCCTGACCAGCCGTGAATGGGTCACGCAGAACATCAACGCGATGGCGTTCGGTGTCCTCGATCTTTTCCAGGTCACGGTGTTGGTCTCGCTGTTCGCACTGGTGCTCGCGATGCCGATCGCACTGGGCATTGCGATCTTCCTGACTTCGTACTCACCCAAGTGGCTCACGCGGCCACTGTCGTACACGATCGACCTTCTGGCAGCTGTGCCGTCCATCGTCTACGGCCTGTGGGGACTTCTCGTCTTCGCTCCGGCGATCACCCCGGTCGCGGTGTGGCTCAACGACACTCTCGGCTGGTTCCCGCTCTTCGCCGACGGCAGCGGATCGATCACCGGCGGCGGCACCATCTTCACCGCAGGCATCGTCCTCGCCGTGATGATCCTTCCGGTCATCACCGCAGTGACCCGCGAGGTGTTCATCCAGACCCCGCGATCACAGATCGAAGCCGCACTCGCCCTCGGCGCCACGCGCTGGGAAGTTGTGCGCACCACGGTCATCCCGTTCGGTAAGTCCGGCTACATCAGCGGCTCGATGCTCGGTCTCGGACGCGCACTCGGTGAGACGATGGCGCTCTACCTGATCCTGCGCACCACCTCTCAGGCCTTCGGCTGGTCGCTGTTCGACGGCGGCTCGACCATCGCCTCCAAGATCGCCCTCGGCTACGCGGAGTTCAACAACGACATCCAGGCAGGCGCGTACATCGCGGCCGGACTGGTGCTGTTCGTACTGACCTTCGTCGTCAACGCGGCTGCCCGCGCAGTGATCGCCGGAAAGAAGGACTGACCCATGACCTCCACTCTGGACCGGCCGGTCAAGGCCCCCACTTTCCAAGGCGTCGGCGCTCGTCGTCGTGCCAAGGACGTCATCGCGACCATCCTGGTGAGCCTGGCAGTCGTCATCGCGCTCATCCCGTTGGTCTGGGTGCTCTTCACGGTCATCGCCAAGGGCCTGCCCGCTCTGACGTCGCCTACCTGGTTCACCAACTCGCTGAGCGGATTGACGGCGTCGGCCGACGGCGGCGGTATCTATCACGCCTTGATCGGCACCCTGCTGCAAGGCATCGTGTGCGCGGTCTTCTCCATCCCGCTCGGTATCTTCGTCGCGATCTACCTGGTGGAGTACGCCGACCGGAAGTCGAAGCTGGGCAAGCTGACCACGTTCATGGTCGACATCCTCAGCGGTGTTCCGTCGATCGTGGCTGCGCTGTTCATCTACGCCCTGTGGATCGCGACCTTCGGCTTCCCCAAGTCCGCGTTTGCGGTGTCACTGGCTCTGGTCCTTCTGATGGTCCCGGTCGTCATCCGCTCCACCGAGGAAATGCTGCGCATCGTCCCGATGGATCTGCGAGAGGCGTCGTACGCGCTCGGTGTGCCGAAGTGGAAGACCATCTCGAAAATCGTTCTGCCGACGGCACTTCCCGGCATCATCACCGGCGTCATGCTGGCGCTGGCCCGCGTGCTCGGTGAGACCGCACCGCTGCTGATCCTCGTCGGCTACGCACCGTTCATCAACTTCGACCTGTTCAACGGCGAAATGGGCACACTGCCTTCCGTCATGGTCGCCGAGATGAACAACCCCACCGACGCCGGCACCAACCGCATCTGGGGCGCAGCACTGACCCTGATCCTGCTGATCGCGATCCTCAACATCGTCGCGAAGCTGATCGGTCACTTCTCACAGGTCAGAAGTAAGTGATGCGGCCTCGGAACATGTTCGTACTCAACAGCGTCAACAACTCAGTAGGGAGCCGGTAATGGCCAAGCGTCTGGATCTCAAGGACGTCAACATCTACTACGGCAAGTTCCACGCCGTCGCCGATGTGGGCCTGTCCGTCCCGCCCCGGAGCGTCACCGCCTTCATCGGCCCGTCCGGTTGCGGCAAGTCCACCGTTCTTCGTTCACTCAACCGCATGCACGAAGTGATTCCCGGTGCGCGCGTCGAGGGTTCGGTGCTGCTCGACGGCGAGGACATCTACGGCTCGAACGTCGATCCGGTCGGTGTTCGCAAGACCATCGGCATGGTGTTCCAGCGACCCAACCCCTTCCCGACCATGTCCATCAAGGACAACGTCGTCGCGGGCTTGAAGTTGCAGGGCGAGCGCAGCAAGAAGAAGCTCGACGAGGTGGCCGAGCGTTCGCTGCGCGGTGCCAACCTGTGGAACGAGGTCAAGGATCGCCTCGACAAGCCCGGTGGCGGCCTCTCAGGCGGTCAGCAGCAGCGTCTGTGCATCGCGCGTGCCATCGCGGTCTCGCCCGACGTCCTGCTCATGGACGAGCCGTGCTCCGCGCTCGACCCGATCTCGACTCTCGCGATCGAAGACCTGATCACCGAGCTGAAGAAGGACTTCACGATCGTCATCGTCACGCACAACATGCAGCAGGCTGCGCGTGTGAGTGACCAGACGGCATTCTTCAACCTCGAGGCAACCGGCAAGCCCGGTCAGCTCGTCGAGATCGACGACACCGAGAAGATCTTCTCGAACCCGACGCAGAAGGCCACCGAGGACTACATCTCCGGCCGCTTCGGATAGGTCCCGGGATCAACCCTGCACGATCATGTTTCACCCCCGTTTCCAACAGGAGACGGGGGTGAAACTTTTTGGTTGTGGTGATAGTTCCCACTCCGGTGCGCAGAGCTGAGCGTCGTTGGGCGCCCGAATAATTCGATGAGCAGCGCAAGTGCGCCGAGTGGGCGCTGAAGTAGCCGACGACGTGAATCTCGTGGATACTGACGACGCTTCGGACAATGCTAATCTCGGCCCGACAGCACGCTGTCGATCGATGTCGTTTCACAACCGGAAGGGCTTGTCAGTGCACCTCACCCCTTCAGATACCGAAAAGCTGCTCCTGAGCGTCGCGGGCATGGTCGCCCGTGACCGCCGCGAGCGCGGGGTACTGCTGAACTACCCCGAAGCGATGGCACTGATCTCGTGCTGGATTCTCGAGCGCGCGCGTGACGGAATGACGGTTGCGGAACTGATGAACGCCGGTCGGCAAGTGCTCACCCGCGACGACGTGATGGAAGGGGTACCCGAGATGATTGCAAACGTCCAGGTGGAGGCCACTTTCCCGGACGGTCGCAAGCTGGTCACCGTGACGGAGCCCATTCGATGATTCCCGGCGAGGTACGTGTGTCCACCGAACCGCTCGAGTTCGGCACGGACGCGGAGAAGATCACGATGGTCGTCGTCAACGACGGCGATCGCCCCATTCAGATCGGTTCACATCTCCACCTTCCCGCGGCCAACCCGGCGTTGACCTTCGATCGCGAAGCGGCAGACGGCTTCCGGCTCGACATCCCCTCGGGAACGTCGGTTCGGTTCGAACCCGGGGTCAGCAGAACGGTGACCCTGATCGCGCTCGGCGGACTCAAAAGGGTTCCGGGCCTGCAGATCGTGCCGGACGAAGACCTACCGACACATGCGCGCGAGCCCAAGACCGTCATGCCCTTCGGCACGCCCGGCGTCGAGGTCGAAGAACCTTTGCGAGCGTCCTCGGTGAACGTGCGAGTGAGTGATGTTCCAGTCGAGGCGGATTCACCGGACGACGCCGCGACGACAGTTGAGAGGACAGCCGAATGAGCAGGATCGATCGACGCGGCTACGCCTCCCTGTACGGCCCGACCGCAGGCGACCAGATCCGTTTGGCCGACACAGATCTGTGGATCGAGATCGAGCACGACTACACCGCGACCGGCGACGAGATGGTCTTCGGCGGCGGTAAGAGCATCCGCGAGTCGATGGGCCAGGGCCTGACCACTCGCGACCAGGGTGCTCTCGACGTCGTCATCACCAACACGGTGATTCTCGATCACTGGGGAATCGTCCGGGCAGACGTGGGAATTCGCGACGGACGCATCGTTGCGATCGGCAAGTCCGGTAACCCCGACATCATGGATGGCGTACACCCCAAGTTGCTCATCGGGCCGAGCACCGACGTGATCGCCGGCGAGGGAAAGATCCTCACCGCGGGTGCGATCGACACTCACGTGCACTTCCTCAGTGAAATCGAGATGATGGAGGCGCTCGCGACCGGTACGACGACGGTGGCGGGCGGCGGAACGGGCCCAACCGAGGGAAGCAAGGCAACCACCGTCACACCCGGCGCCTGGTCGTTGACGATGATGCACCGCGCCCTCGACCACATCCCGCTCAACGTTCTTCTCCTCGGCAAGGGCAGCACCGTCAGCCATGAGGCCATGCGTCAGGAAGCTCTCGCCGGCGCAGGCGGATTCAAGGTCCACGAGGACTGGGGTTCCACTCCGGCTGCGATCGACGCAGCTCTGCGCGCAGCCGACGAGTTCGGCCTCCAGGTAGCGCTGCACGCCGACAGCCTCAACGAAACCGGTTACGTACAGCACACTTTGGATGCGATCGCCGGACGCGGGATCCACGTGTTCCATGCGGAAGGCGCCGGCGGCGGGCACGCACCGGACATCATCGTGACGGCAGGTGAGCCGAACGTTCTTCCGGCATCGACCAATCCGACGTTGCCGCATACCGTCAACACGGTTGCCGAGCACCTCGACATGCTCATCGTGTGTCATGCGCTCAATCCCCGGGTTCCGGAGGATCTTGCCTTTGCCGAGTCCCGGATCCGGCCGACAACGATTGCAGCAGAAGACTTTCTGCACGACATCGGAGCCATCTCGATCACCTCGTCCGACGCCCAGGCGATGGGCCGTATCGGTGAGGTGACCCTGCGGACATGGCAGGTGGCTCACGTCATGAAGGCCCAGTACGGCAAGCTGGGCACCAGCATGCCGGCCGACAACGAGCGTGCGCGGCGTTACGTCGCCAAGTACACGATCTGCCCCGCGGTGGCGCACGGTATCGATCACGAGATCGGCTCGGTCGAGGCAGGGAAGATGGCGGACCTGGTGCTGTGGGATCCCGCGTTCTTCGGAGTCCGTCCTTCTGCCGTGATCAAGGGCGGGGCGATAGTTGCTGCGCCGCTTGGTGATCCGAATGCTGCTATCCCGACCCCGCAGCCGGTGTTCGTTCGCCCGGCCATCGCGGCGACTCCGGGATCGGCCCCGCACCTGTCCACGACGTTCGTCTCTCCGATGGCCATCGAGGACGGTCTGGCCGATCGTCTCGGTCTCACCCGCACCCTTACCGGTGTTCGTCCGACGAGACACCTCTCCAAGGCGGACATGCCGAACAACACGGCGCTGCCGTCCATCGACGTCGATCCGGAGACGTTTGCCATCAAGGTCAACGGCGACCTGATCGCGCCCAACCCCGTTGACGTAGTGCCGATGGCTCAGCGCTACATGCTGTTCTGAAACCATGTCGATCGAGACGGCGTCTGCCGAGATAGCATCGATGCTCTTGGCAGACGGGCGTCTGCCTACCGGCGGTCACGCGCACTCGTCGGGGTTGGAACCGGCACTGGCGGGCGGACTCCTGCAGAGTCAGGTCCCTGACTTCATTCGCGGTCGACTCGAAACAGTCGGACTTGTCGAGGCCGCTTCAACGGTGGTCACGCGCCGCTGGGCCGTAAGTGAGGGTAGTGCAGGCGAACTCGAGGACATCTCGAGGGAACTGCTCGCTCGGACTCCCAGCGCACCGCTGCGTGAGGCGTCGATTCAGCTCGGCCGTGGGCTGGCGAGACTGGCGTCGCGATTGTGGCCGCAGCACCCCGCGGTGCAGATGCTCATGGCGCTGCCTGGGCATCCGATGCGTCCGCTCGCGTTGGGCGTCTTCACGGCGGTCTCCGGGATGGACGACCTACAGGCAGCCAGATCTTGTTTGTACGACGACGCCCAAACGGTGGCGTCGGCGGCATTGAAGCTACTGCCGGTGGATCCGGCAGAACCGGTCGAATGGTTGCTCCGAGCAGCCCCGACCATCGAAACCGTCGCCGCGGCTGCCGTAGCCGTCGAGGGCGTCGCAGATATACCCGCAACAACAGGGCCGTTGGTCGAACAATGGTCACTCGAACACCACGCTCGATCCAGGAGGATTTTCCGTGCTTGACAACCTGAACAACACCACCACTGCTGCAAGAGGTTTGAGGCTCGGCGTTGCCGGCCCCGTCGGCACCGGCAAAAGCACCCTCATCGCCACCATCTGCCGCGAACTCGCGGCGGAGTACGAGATCGCGGTGGTCACCAACGACATCTACACCGACGAGGACGCGCGACTGTTGCGCGCGGCCAACGTTCTGCCGATCGAGCGCATCGTCGCAGTCGAGACCGGTGCGTGCCCGCACACGGCTATTCGTGACGACGTCACGCCGAACCTCATTGCGGTCGAAGACCTCGAGCGTCAGTTCCATCCCCTCGACATGGTGATCGTGGAAAGCGGCGGTGACAACCTGACCGCCACGTTCAGCCCGGCACTGGTCGACGCCCAGATCTTCTGCATCGACGTCGCGGGCGGCGGAGACGTCGCACGCAAGGGCGGTCCCGGAATCGAGCGGGCAGATCTGTTGGTGGTCAACAAGATCGACCTGGCCCCGTACGTCGACGTCGACGCGGTCCAGATGGTTGCCGATGCCACGGCCGCGCGTGACGGACTTCCCGTTCTCGCGCTCAGCCAGAAGGATCACTCAACGATCGACCAGCTCAGTGCGTGGCTCCGCCAGGTCATCGCATCTCATCGCGCGGGTAGTCACACCCCGCAGGATCCGGGGCCGATGGCGCCGCACTTCCATGCCGATGAAGAAGACCACGGTCACGGTCACGGGCACAGCCACTCTCACGCTCACTGATGCGCACTGGAGCTACGCGGGTCGTCGTCGAGAGAGTGGGTGACACCGCTGTTGCGCGAGAGCTGATCTCGGGCGACTTCCTGGCCCCGCGGTTCGTCGACGCTCGCGGGCTCACCGTGCGAATTGCCCTGGTAGGGCACAGCGCAACGCTGTTGGCCGGCGACGACCTGCGTATCGAGTTCGTGGTCGCACCCGGTACGTGTCTCGAGGTGATCGAGCCGTCCGGGACCGTCGCGTACAACGCACGCGGTGGCCGGGCGTCGTGGTCGGCTTCGGCGAGCGTCGGTGCCGGTGCGGCGCTGATCTGGCGTGCGGCACCGTTTGTCGTCGCCGGCGGCGCGGATGTGACCAGGCGCGTGGATATTTCACTGGAATCCGATGCCGTTGCGCTGCTCGACGAGATGATCGTATTCGGCCGGACCGGCGAAACCGGCGGTGCGCTTCGCTCGGATCAGCGCATTACCGTCGACGGTGACGCGCTGCTCGTGGAAACTCTCGACCTGCGTAGCGTTCCTGGCCGTTCGCTGCCGGGAATTCTCGGTGGCCATCGCGTGCTCGGTACGACCATGCTGTTGGGGATGAAGACTACCGACGACGTCGAAGGGCACGTGACGCCGCTGGCGGGAGCAGGGATGCTGGCACGGGCCGTTGCCGATCACGCACATGAGGCGAGCGCAGCGTTGGATCCGATCTGGTCGCAGTGGCGTGGGCGAGTTTCGCAGGAGTACACCGACTGATTCGCCCTACCGTCACACTTCGGGAGGCTGCGTCGTCCAGTATGTGACCAGGCCGAAGAGAGCCGGGCGCACAGGTTTGACGGAGGCATCATGCGAATTGTTGTTCTGGGCGGAACCGGCCAGATGGGAAAGCTGGTCGTCGAGCAGGCAAAGGCAGGGGGCCACGACGTGGTCGCTGCCGCTCGATCGACGGGAGTCGACATCTCCACGGGTGCGGGGTTGGACGAAGCATTTGTCGGTGCCGACGTGGTCGTCGACGTGAGTGATCACGTCACCAACAGTGCCAAGAAGGCAATCGAGTTCTTCGAGACGGCAGCGAAGAACATCGCCGCGGCCGAAGCCAGGGCCGGCGTGAAGCACCACGTGTTGCTCTCGATCGTGAACTGCGACGATCCGCAATTGAAGTCCTTCGGTTACTACCAGGGGAAGGCTGCGCAGGAACGCGCGGTGGAAGCGTCGAGTATTCCCTTCACGATCCTGCGATCCACTCAGTGGTTCGAGTTCGGCGAGAAGACGATCGCGCTGTTCGGACTGGGGCCGATCGCTATGGTTCCTCGGATGCGGTCACAACCGGTGGCAGCGAAGACCGTTGCCGAGGCGCTCGTGACCTGCGCTCAGAACGGTCCGACCGGGAGGGCTCCGGACCTGGCCGGGCCCGAGCTCCTCGAGATCCCGGCCATGACGCGCGAGATCTTGAAATACCGTGGCCGACGTAAGTGGCTGATCCCGATCTCGATGCCGGGAGCGGGTAAGGCGATGAAGGGTGGGGCGTTGCTGCCCGCGCCGGGATCCACAACTGCAGGACCCACGTTGGAAACCTGGTTGCACGAGAACTGAATAGGAAAGGCGGCCGCGCAAGTGCGCGGCCGCCTTTTACTCACGTGGACGGTTGGGTTCAGAGATCCGGGTACGAGGTGAGGTTGTCGACCTTCTCGGTGGTTTCGGGCTCTTCGGGCAGCTTGCCGGTCACCAGGAAGATGACACGTCGGCCGACCTCGACGGCGTGGTCGGCGAATCGCTCGTAGAAGCGGCCGAGCAGCGTGACGTCGACTGCGGCGGCAACGCCGTGCTTCCACTCACGGTCCATGAGGACGGTGAAGAGGTGGCGGTGGAGGTCGTCCATCGCTTCGTCTTCTTCGCGCAGACGGGCAGCGCGCTCGGGGTCGCGGGTCTCGAGGACGACCTTGGCGGCCGCACCGATGGAGACAGCGATGCGTCCCATCTCGGCGAAGTAGCCGTTGACCTCTTCGGGAAGCACGTGGTTGGGATGTCGGCGGCGCGCGATCTTGGCGACGTGCAGGGCGAGTGCGCCCATGCGGTCGATGTCGGCGACGATCTGGATTCCGCTGACCACCGAGCGCAGATCTCCGGCAACGGGAGCCTGCAGGGCGAGCAACGCAAACGCGCGCTCCTCGCAGATGGTGCTGAGTTCGGTGATCTTGTCGTGTTCGCCGATTACTTGTTCTGCCAGGGACAGGTCTGCCTGGAGCAGGGACTGGGTGGCGCGCTCCATAGCGGCACCTGCCAGTCCTGCCATCTCGCCGAGCGTGTCTGCAAGCTCGGTCATCTGTTCGTTGTAAGCCACGCGCATGAGGTCAGAGCCTACGTGCCGTGAAAGACCAAGTCACAAGCACCAGGTGAACGCAAGGTGAATGAACGCGTGTCAGTCGCAGGTGGTGTCGCCGGCGTTGACGCTGGCGATGTCGGCGGGCAGAGCCGTCGAGGTGCTGGTGTCGACCGACGTCGGATTTGCCGCCAGGATGGTTCCCGGGTCCGCGGGGGCGACGACGGTGCCGGCGAAATTGCTTCCGACGACGACCTCGATCATGTCTCCCATGCTCGGAGCGAGAACCAGAACCGCGCCGGGAATCGACGACGCGACGGTCACCGCTTCAGCCTCGTAACCTGCGGCGTAGCGCACGACGGTGGTCGACGCTTGGGCATTCGCCAGGCCGGTGGCTGCGCTGAAGTTACCGACTGTGGAGATCTGGAAACCGTAGGCCGCGAGGCTGTCGGCGATTGTCGCGGCCTGCCCGGCGATTCCCGAGGCGTTGGAGACGTCGACCGAGATGTTGTAGGCGCTCATTGCCTCGACGGAAGTGGCGGCCGGCGGCGTGCTGGACGTAGGAGCGGTTGTCGTGGAACTGGTCGACGACGGTGTGGTGTCCTCGCGCTCTTCACCCGGAAGCGGATCGTCGTCGATGATCGCCTGGAAGAGGGACTTGATCTCGTCCGTGCGAGGAATCTCGTTGCCCCAGTCGTTGGTGCCGTCCGTGGGGACCGTCAAGAACGTGACCGCGCCTGCGTCGACGTTCTGGAGCGAGCGACCGAGGGTGACCAGTGACTTGGTGTCGATGTTTTCGACGAACGTGTCGCTGGTGAAGGCGTTGATGAATCCGTTGAGCTTGCTCGGATTCAGGAGGACCTGGTTGGACAGGGCCGAGCGGAGCAGCGCCGACAGGAACTTCTGCTGGCGGGTGATGCGCCCGTAGTCGCCGTTGCCCTCGGCTTCGACGTGGCGAGCACGCACGTAGTTGAGGGCGGTACGGCCGTCGAGCATCTGCGTGCCGCCGGAGGCGAGGACGGTTCCGAGGATGCCGTCTTCGATCGGTCCGGGGGAGCAGACGTTCACACCGCCGACGGTGTCGACCATGCGCTCGAAACCGGCGAAGTCCATTCCGACGAAGTGCCCGATTTTCAGGCCGGACATCTTCTGGATGACCTTGACCAGGCATTTGGGGCCACCGAGTGCGTACGTCGCATTGAGTTTGTCCCCGCTCGCTGCCGGGAAGGTTTCGCTGGTGTACTTGCCGGCGTCGTTGTCCCATCCCTGACAGATCGGACGTTCGACGTCGAGGTCACGCGGGAAGGAGACGGCGACGACGCGGCTTCGGTCGGCGGGAATGTTCACCAGCATGACCGTGTCGGCTCGGGCGCCTTCGGCGTCTTCGACGGTTCCGGCGCCGATCTCACCGCTCGCACCGGCGCGGGTATCGGTGCCGATGATCAGGTACGTCTCGTCGCCGAGTTGACCACCGGCGTCGATGATGTCGTCGGACTCGGTGTCGAGTGCCGCAATCTGATCGAATCCGCCTTCGACCGAGCGCAGATAGCCCCACACGACGCCGGTCAATGCGAGAGACATGACGGCCAGGAACGCTACTGCCGATCGGCCGATCACTTTTGCGCGATGGCGGCGGCGAATCTTGCTTTGCGCCAGACGAGTGGCGCCGGTGTCACCGACTACCCGCGGCACTGCGGAGGTGACGGGATGTTCTTCGGTGATCCAGTCCGCAGCGGCGGGCGGAACGGTCGGACGGGCGGGAATCGGCCGGGCGGGGGGCGGCGACGACGCTGCTGAAGATTGAGTCTTGGGTGGTACGGATTTGTTCGGCGCCGGCTTGGGCGGCGTAGCCGGGGCTGGTGGCGGCTTCTTGTCGCCTACCCGACGGACCAACTCGGCGACCGAAACAGAGTCGTCGGTCGGAGGCGAGTCCCGTCGCCCGGTACGTCCACTGCTGCGACGCTCCGGGGGACTGGGTGGTTGCGGTGTTGGTCGCTGGGGTGTGGCAGGGCGCTGGGGCGTTGCCGGTTGGTCCGGTCGGGCGTTGCGGAAGCGCTTGTCTGCGAGCGGACGTTCCCAGGGGGCGCGGCTCTCGGGCGGAGGTGGGCCCGAATCGTGATCATCACCCACCGATGCAACCTGTCCCGTCGTCGACTGTCAGTAACTCGTCATTCAGATGCCGGCGTCAACCGGTTGTCGACGAAGCTGGAGCCATATTACTGGTGAATCCTGAGTGCTTCACTCAGAAAGTGATGTGAGTAATCCGACGGCGTGTTTTCGCTAGCCACCAGAGTGCATCATGTCAGCTCCCACCGGCACAAGGTCGTCTTCGGGATCGTCGAGCCAACCTTCCGGGAGTGCTACCTGACCGGGTGAGCCTTGGCGTCCGCGCGGGCCTTCGGCGTCCTTGGGGAACGGGACGTCGTGGTCGAGCTGTCCGAGCAGATCGTCCAGTTCGGACAACGTGCTGACCAGAGCCATCGAGACCCGCAGATCCGATCCGACCGGGAACCCACGCATGTACCAGGAGACGTGCTTGCGAAGTTCGCGCAGACCCTTCATTTCACCGTGATGTGCGGCGAGCAGTTGGGCGTGACGGGCGATGATCTTGGTGACTTCGCCGAGCGTCGGCGGCGTGGCGATCTGTTGTCCGTTGAGAGCTGCGCTGAGTTCCGCGAACAGCCATGGCCGTCCGAGGCAGCCGCGTCCGACGACGACGCCGTCGCAGCCGGTCTCGTTCATCATGCGGGCAGCATCCGAGGCGTCGAAGATGTCGCCGTTGCCGAGGATCGGCACGTCGGTGACGTGTTCCTTGAGGCGCGTGATCTCGTTCCAGTCAGCAGTGCCGGAGTAGCGCTGCGACGCGGTACGTGCGTGAAGTGCGACGGCAGCGGCGCCTTCAGCTGCGGCGATCCGGCCGGCGTCGAGGTGCGTGTGATGTTCGGGGTCGATGCCGACGCGCATCTTGACGGTGACCGGAATGTCGGTGCCTTCGGTGGCGCGCACGGCTGCCGCGACGATCTGACCGAACAGTCGACGCTTGTACGGTAGCGCCGATCCACCGCCCTTGCGGGTCACCTTGGGTACCGGGCAGCCGAAGTTCATGTCGATGTGATCGGCCATGTTCTCGTCGACGATCATCTTGGCCGCGGCGTAAGTCGTATCCGGGTCGACGGTGTACAGCTGCAGCGACCTGGGCGTTTCGGTCGGACCGAACGTGGTCATGTGCATCGTGGCGGGTTGGCGTTCGACGAGCGCGCGGGCGGTGACCATCTCGCAGACGTAGAGCCCGGACGTGCTGCCTGCACGTTCGAGTTCGAGTTCACGGCACAGCGTGCGGAAGGCGACGTTGGTGACGCCCGCCATGGGTGCGAGGACCACGGGGCTGTGCAGCTCGAGTGAACCGATACGAAGGGATGACATGTCTACCTCTGAACAAATACTTGTGACAATTGGAAGTGCCCGGTACCGAATCCGGTACCGGGCACAGAATAGCTGGTGAAACTAAGAAGCCTGCTGTTCGCGCTTGGCGGCTTCGCGTGCGAGCATGCGATCGCGCTGTTCCTCGAACTTCGTCGCGTTGGCGGCGAGTGTCTCGAGGAAGGCCGCCAACTCTTCGCGCGTGTTCTCGCCTTCGGCGCTGAAATCGTTGCGCTCGAAGATGTTCCACTTGCGCAGGACAGGCCAGACGACCTCGTCGAGGTGCTGGCGAAGGTCGTAGATGCCGTGCTTGGCCATCAGAGCGCCGTTACGGCGGAAGTTCGGCATGCCGGCACCGGGCATCTGGAAGTTCTGGACGATGTTCGCCACAGCCTTGAGCGCCTGATCGGGAGCAAGATCGAGCGCGGCGGCGCAGATGTTGCGGTAGAAGATCATGTGCAGGTTCTCGTCGGCGGCGATGCGCTGAAGCATCTTGTCGGCAATCGGCTCGTCGCAGGCCTTGCCGGTGTTGCGGTGGCTGACGCGCGTCGCGAGTTCCTGGAAGGTCACGTAGGCGACCGAGTGCAGCAGGCCAGCGTCGCCCTCGTCGATGGGTGCGCTGTAACCGTTTGTCATGTGTTCCATGCGGAAGCGCTCGAGCTCGACGGGGTCGACTGCGCGCGTGACGACGAGGTAGTCACGCATCACGATGCCGTGGCGGTTCTCCTCGGCGGTCCACCGGCCGACCCACGTTCCCCAGGCACCGTCCTGCGAAAAGTTCTCGGCGATCTCACGGTGGTACGACGGCAGGTTGTCCTCGGTGAGCAGGTTGGTGATCATCGCGGCGCGAGCTACCTCGCCGAGTTGTGACTGTTCGAGACTCCAGTCTTCGCCGCCCATGGCTGCGAAATTACGGCCCTCGTCCCACGGAACGTAGTCGTGTGGATGCCATTCCTTGGCCATGGAGATGTGGCGGTTGACGTTCTCCTCGGCAACCGGCTGCAGCTCTTGTAGCAGCTCCAGCTGCGTCAGAATCCTCGTCATTTCTTGCCTCCATGTTGAGTGAATGCGCGACTTCGCCCCAGCCTACGGCACCGTAGGTTTGAAAAGAATGGCATGAAAATTGCTCCCCTCGAGGGATGTTACCGATCCGTAGTTATCCGGGGGCACTTTCACTACCAAGTCGTTCTTTCGACGTAGTCGCGGAACGTCCGGGCGGGATCGGACAGCTCGCGGCTCTTCGACCAGATCAGCCCTATTTTTCGCTGTGCTCCTTCGATCGGTACGTAGACGACTCCTTCGGCCCAGATCGGTGGATCCTGAACCGGCATGACCGAGACACCGAAGGACGCGGAGACCAGTCCGCCGACCGTTGCCAGCTCGCTGCTCTCGAAGACGAAATTCGGAGTGAATCCTGCGGCCGCGCACAGTTCATCGAGAATTCTTCGCATCCCGAAGTTCGGATGCATACCGATGAACGGTTCGTCGGCCGCGTCCGCAAGCTCGACCGAATGCAACTTCGCAAAGCGATGATCAGCCGGAACAGCCAATGCCAGTGACTGCTGGGCGATCTGCATCCACGCCACCTGCGGATCGCGCGGCTGAGGCGAGACGACGGCCAGGTCGGACGTGCCGGCGGCGATTCTGTCGACCAGGAACTGCGCGCTGTCCTGATGCAGTTCGAATCGCACTCCGGGATGCTCGACGCGGTATCCGCGCAGCATGTGCGGCACCAACCAGGTGCCGAACGAGTGGAGGAAGTCGAGCCGGACCGTGCCGCTCTCTGGGCTCGCCAGCGACTGGATTTCGGTCTGCGCGGCGTCGAGGGCACGCAGTGCGATGCGAGCATGTCGATAGAGGATCTCGCCGTACCGGTTCAGTTCGAGTCGGCGTCCCTGACGGTCGAAGAGTGTCACGCCGATCTGTCGTTCGAGGCGTGCGAGTTTGCGCGAAAGGGTCGGTTGCGACAGGTGAGTCAGATCCGCGGTAGCGGTCACCTGTTGGGTTTCGGCGAGCACGACAAACCATTCGAGGTCTTCGGTCAGCATCACGAACCCAATCTATATACCTCCAGAGCATATAGAACATCAAGTTTATGCATTTTCTTTTGCCGAGTCTGGGCGGGAGGATTCTTGCCGGAGGTAAGTGATGCCTGGAGGTACGTGGTGACTGTCGAGAATGTGATCGAATCCGAAGTGATGCCGCTTCGCCGCGGAACATCGGGATATCGAACCGTGACCGTTGCGTTGTTCGCGGCCGGGCTGTCGACGTTCATCTCGATGTACGCGGCACAGGCGTTGCTGCCTGCGTTCGCCGAAGACTTCCACGTCTCGCCTGCGGTGTCTGCGCTGTCCGTCTCGGCGACGACGGGCATGTTGGCGTTGGCAATCATTCCGGCCAGTGCGCTCTCCGAGCGGTTCGGTCGCACACGGGTGATGATCGCGTCGGCGTCGGCGTCCTGTGTGATCGGTTTGTTTCTGCCGCTGAGTCCGACGATCGAGGTTCTGCTGGTCGGACGCGCAGCACAAGGATTAGCTCTGGCCGGTGTCCCGGCGGTGGCGATGGCCTATCTGGCCGAGGAGGTCGATCGGAAGGACCTCGGTGCAGCGATGGGAAGGTACGTCGCCGGCACGACGATCGGTGGGCTGATCGGACGGCTCGTGCCGTCGGCCGTCGTCGATTTCAGTACGTGGCGTTGGGCGCTGTTGACTGCGTCCGCGCTGTCGGCATTGTTCGCGCTCAACATGATCCGGCGGCTTCCCGCGTCGAAGTTCTTTCGCCCGCAACCGATATCGGTGCGCACGATCGCGTCGAATCTACGACGCCACCTTGCGAACCCGTCGCTGCGAACACTCTTCGCTTTGGGATTCATCCTGATGGGCGGCTTCGTGTCGATTTACAACTTCCTCGGGTTTCGGCTCACGGCAGCACCTTTCGGCCTTCCTGAAGCGCTTGTGGGCCTGGTGTTCCTTTTCTACCTTGCCGGAACTTTCACCTCGGCGGTAGCCGGCGGGGCCTCTGACCGACTGGGTAGGCGCAGCGTGCTGCTCGGGTCGGTTGTCGTCATCGGTATCGGCCTGGCACTGACCGTTCCGGACAATCTGGCGTTGACGCTCGTGGGGATGCTGCTCTTCACCGGAGGATTCTTCGCCGCACATTCGGTGGCCAGCGGTTGGGTGGGGCTGATCGCTACCGATCACCGGGCCGAGGCGTCGGCGTTGTATCTGTTTGCCTACTACGCGGGTTCGTCCGTGGCGGGCGCCCTCGCGGGTCTTGCATACGCGGGTGGCGGTTGGGTCGGGGTCAGTGCTTTTGTGGGCGCGCTGCTGTTGGTTGCGTTTGCCTTGTCACTGAGGATGTTTCGATCTTCGACGGTTGACTGAACCGAGCACTGCGGCGATCCCGAACGGGATCGCCGCAGTGCGAATCTGTCGAGCGAATTACTTCTTGCCGCCGCCGAGGAGGCCGCCGAGCAGGTCTCCGAGGCCGCCGCCCCCGGATCCGCCCAAGATACCGCCGAGTGCTCCGCCGATGCCGCCGCCGGAATTGCCGCCGCCGCCGAGAATTCCGCCGAGGAGGTCCCCGAGTCCGCCGCCACCGGAGGCCTGGGTCTGCGCGCCGGCTCCGCCACCGGTGAACTGCTTGGCGAGGTAAGCCAGGACGATGGGAGCGAGGATCGGCAGCAACTGCTTCACCAGATCGTTTCCACCGCCGCCACCGACACCGCCCAGTGCGCTGGCGACCTGATCGGTGTTGCCGCCGAAGATGTTCGAGACGATCTTCTGACCGTCAGCGGTGTCGACTTTGCTGATGTCGACGCCGTCGTCGAGAAGGCTGGTGTCGGCGTGCGACTGCAGCGCACTTTCGAGTGAGGCTGCGCCGGCGGGATCCTGAGCGTTGGCGCCGAGGCCACCGACGAGGGTCGGAAGTGCAGTCTTGACCGCCGATTCGGCAGTTGCCTGGTCGACGCCGAGTTGCTGCGCGATCTGGTCGATGGGGATCTGGGATAGAAGGTCGTCAAGCGATGCCATTGATGCCCTACCTCTTCTGGGGTACTACTCGTCAGTACCCGGCTGTTGCAGACACTAGTGAATGTCGGCGTCGACGGTAACCCTCCGGTTGCCGAGCGGTCAGGCTCGGGTCTTCTCGCGGGGGACCAGGCACGCTAGGAGAGCGAGAATCAGTCCGCCGGCCGTCAGAATGAATCCTGTCTGATTTGTCAGGATCGTGGAGTAGTTTTCCCTGATGACATTGTCGAACTGATCGTTCACGCGGTAGTAGAACGTGCCAAGAGTCCCCAATCCCACGATAATTCCGATCCACGCTGCGATACGAGAACCGAACAAAGCGGCGATCAGAATCAATACGGCGGCGGCGAGCAGAAGTATCGCCATCGACCGGTAGAAGGTCACGGACTGATCGCCGAGTTGCTCGATTGCCCACCCGGCCGGAAAGCCGTCCCGCAGGTCCTCGAGGCGAACGTTGTCGGGTTTGACCCCGGCCAGTACGTACATGAACGAGCCGACGGCAACGGCGATTCCACAAATGAGCAGAACGAGATGAACTAACGTGCGCATGCCAGTCTCCCTGTGTTCGGAGTTCGGTGACGCGGTCGTCGCCGAGCCTAGCTGTGTCGCGGGTGTCAAGCTCGGTATCGAGCGTGCAGAATCGTCTCCATGCCCGACAACATGCGTCGACTCGAAGAGATCTCGCTGTCGCTGCCGGAAGCAGAGCGCGTCGACATCGAAGCGTGGGACGGCCACCCGACGTTCCGGGTCCGCGGCAAGAACTTCGTGTTCTGCAACCTCGAAGCCACCTCCTTGACCGTCAAGCTGAGCAAGGAGGAAGCCGAAGCGGTGGTGGCCACCGAACCAGGCGCAAGTGCTGCGGGCTATGGACTCGGTCGACACGGGTGGGTTGTACTCGACATCGGCACCGACGTTTCCGAGGAGAAATGGTCGCAACTGGAGGAGTGGATCTACACCTCGTTCACCCTCGTTGCGCCGAAGCGGCTTGCCCGGATCGTTCTCGATGCGGATGAGGAACGCCCGTAACGGATAGATTCGTCAGTACAGACGCCGACTAGACGAGGAATTGTCATGACGACACCGGAAACTTCACCGGCCACCGCAAAACCGGGCATGCCGCCGTGGGCGAAGAAGGCCATCGGGATCGCAGTGATGGCGGTGGTCCTGGTCATCGCTTACTTCATCCTTGCCGCCTTCCTTCCGCGTTGGTGGGCGCAGCGCATTGCGTCGTTGGCGAACGGCAGTTTCAGCGCCGGAATCGCGTGGGGGTTGCTGTTCGGTCTCGTGTGCACCCTGGTCCCGCTCATCTTCTTCCGGGCGGTCTGGCAGGTGCGCAAGCGCAAGCATGCTCGAATCATGCAGATCACGGCTCTCGCGTTGGGTGTGATCTTCGCGCTGCCGAATCTGCTCTCTCTGACAGTTGTTCTCGGCAACAACAACGCTGCGCATGCGGGCGAGCGGATCCTCGACGTCGACGGCCCCGGATTCCGCGGGGCATCCGTTGTCGGTGCCGTCCTGGGCGTTGCGTTGTTCCTTGGACTTGTCGCGCTCGGCTACATGTACAAAAAGCGTGGAAAGGATCTCGACAAGATGCGCGGTGAGCTCAAGCAGCACGAGCCGCAGAGCAAGGGCGAGGCTCCGGCTCCGGAAATCTGAGTCAGCTCTTCGACCGAGTACTCAGGCCGACACCGACTCCGACGGTTCCCGCCGCCACCAGTCCGGCGAGCGGGACCGCCCAGTGTCCGGCAAATGTGCAGGCGAGAACCAGGATTGCGCTCACCGGTAGAACGGCCTGCTCGATCCTGTCGCGCTTGAAGTGGCGTGAATGCATGAGCCACACGAAGATCAGGAACATCGCGGCCGGAATCGTGACCGCGGCAGATGCTGCGAACGTCGAAATGTGCGCTTCGCCAACTGCTTCCTCGACGGCTACTTCGATGCCGGCGCCGATGGCCGCAGCGGATCCGAATACGAAGTAGTGCCCGTATCCCCACAACAGGACGGCGCGATTGCCCTGGTCTGCGAGGTACTCGTGGATCGGGACGGCGAAGTAGATCCACAACGCGGAGAACACGATCAGAACTCCGCCGACGGCAATCGGAATCAGTAGATCGGCGGCGTCGAAATCCCGGATGCCGGATTGGACCGCGATGGTCGCGGCAGCGATGGTTTCGCCGAGCATGATGATGGTGAAGAGGCCGTAGCGTTCGGCGATGTGATGCGGGTGCCACGGCGTCTGGTGGTTGCGTTCGGCGATCGCCGGCACCGCGAGTTCGGCGATCATGAGAACGAAGAAGCCCGGAATCCACGCCGACGCCGGCATCAGGAGCAGCACGATCCAGCCGGCCTGGACGATCACGAGCCCGGCGGCATATTGCAGAGCAGTCGTTCGCGCTGCACCGGATTCACCGCTGGCGGCTCGAAGCCATTGGCAGGTGAGCGCAATTCGCATGATGAGGTAGCCGACGATGGCCGTCGTACGGTCGGTTCCGTCGAATGCGTCGGGGATTCCGGCGGCGAAGACGAGGACGCCACAAATCTGTACGAAGGTCGCGACCCGGTAGGGGACGTCGTCCGTGTCGTAGGCAGACGCGAACCAGGTGAAGTTCACCCACGCCCACCACAGCGCGAAGAAGACGAACATATAGCCGGCGATGCCGTCGGCGTAGTGGCCCTCGGCGACAGCATGCACCAGTTGAACTCCGGCCTGTGCGGCTGCAACCACGAAACACAGGTCGAAGAACAGTTCGAGCGGCGTCGATGCTCGATGGTCCTCGTCGCGGCTGCGTGCGCGCATCCGGATGATCGGCATTACGGCCCGGCCGTGGCCCGCGCCTGTACTGGTGTGTTCTGTCATCGTCCCCACCTTGCTCCGACGTGTAGTGCAGGAGCGCAGTCTAGGGCGAATTTCGTCGGGTCGACGAATGAGACATTTCGCCCCTCACCACACGAGAACGGGTTTGACGACTCGGCCCGACGCCTGATCTTCGACGGCTTTGTTGATGTCGGAGAACGCGTAGCGCGTCACCAAGCGGTCGATCGGAAACCGGCCACCAGTGAAGAGCTCGACGAGTTCGGGGATGAACGTCGAGACTTCCGACTCTCCTTCGATGCATCCTCGAATTGTCTTTCCGCTCAGCATGATGTCGGCCATGTTCATCTCGACCGTGGACGCTCCGAGTCCGACTACCGCCAGTGTTCCCCGTGCTAGAAGTGATGTGACGGCTTGATTGATCACGGAGCCGATTCCGGTGGTGTCGAGGGAATGTGTCGAACCTCCGTCGGTGGCGGCGCGTACTGCTTCGACCGCGTCCTCGGTGGTCGGATCGACAGTGACGGCGCCGAATTCCTCGGCGAGTTCGCGCCGCTGCGCAACGGGGTCCACGGCGACCAGGGTGGAAACGCCGGCAGCCCTCGCCGCCAGCAGCGCTGCGAGTCCGACGCTGCCTGCCCCGAAAACGGCAAACGTCGAGTCGGGCTCGGGGCGAAGTAGATTCAGCACTGCACCCGCGCCGGTTTGAAATCCGCAGCCGAGGGGAGCCGCGACGGTCAGGTCCACCGCAGGATCGACGACGACGGTGTTGTCGGCAGAGGCGATGACGTATTCCGCGAAGCTGGACTGGCCGAAGAAGGCGGACCGTAGCGGGGTTCCGTCTCGCCGGATCGGCGTCGAGCCGTCGGTGCGTGCGCCAGAGCTGTTGAGCGCGTGTGAGCTTTCGCAGTACGCCCGATGACCGCTGAGACATTGCCTGCACGCACCGCAACTGCGATAGCTCAACAACACGTGATCGCCGGGCACGACCTTGTCGATCGCCGAGCCGACGGCCTCGACCACCCCCGCCCCTTCGTGCCCGAACACGCAGGGGCCGAGTCGTTCCGGTAGCACCGACTTCGTGAACAGATCTGTGTGGCACAGGCCGGTTGCGACGATGCGAACCAGGATCTCGTCTGCGCGGGGTTCGTCGATCTCGACGGTGTCGAGTGTGAAGGGGGAGTGCGGGCCGTGTGAGAGCGCCGCTGTCATCTGCATGGCGGACGTCGAATTCTGTTCGGCGCGAATCACGCTCGCTCGAGCAGGAAGTAGTAGTGCTGTCCGCCGTCGAGAACCAACGCCGATTTTCCGTTCATGATGCCCATGAGCGTCGAATCGTCGACTTTCTTGAAATGGTCGAAGATCGGCGCGCCGTCGTAGACCATCGTCGCCGTGACTTCGCCACGAAACTCGATGTTCCACAGACTTGCCTCGCCATTGCCGCTCTTGACGTCGGAGTAGAGGTTGCCGTCTTCGTCTCGGCAGATCAACGGCTTGGCGTCCTCGACCGAGTTGAAGGTCTTGCCGTACCAACGGCTCGCGAACAGCTTTTCGTGAAGACGGTGACCGGTGGCGAAGTCGTCACCCTTCCACTCGCCGAGGATTTCTTCGGCGGCGACGGTTTCCAGCGCGGCCCACACTTCGTCGAGTTCTGCTGGTGATACACCACTTTCCGCAGCACGGAGCCGGGCGAAAGCAGTTCGGGCTTCGTCGAGATTCATGTCTCTCCTCGAGTTGACGGTAAGTGGCACGACTTGTTCGCGAACCAAATTGTTCGTCAACTCTGCACGCTACGCCGAACCGGATGGTTCGGCAACGGCCGATTCGTTCTAGGCTGTGAACATGCGCTCAGCAGGGGAAGCTACGAGGGACCGCATTCTGGCGGCCGCAAAGGACGAATTTGCCACGTACGGGCTGGCCGGCGCGCGAATCAATCGGATCGCCGCGCAAGCGCGTGCCAGCAAAGACCGTCTCTATGCGTACTTCGCAAGCAAGGAAGAGTTGTTCGCTGCCGTGACCGAACAGTGGACGTCCGAAACAACAGCGGAGACAGCACTTCGAGGTGACGACTTGCCGGGCTATGCAGGTCGCCTCTTCGACAACTACGTTGCCCATCCCGAGAACGCCCGATTGCAGCAATGGGCGGATCTCGAAGCGCCGGACGTCATGAGCGAGGACGACATACGAAGCAAGACCTTCCGGCCTAAAGTTGCGGAAATCCGCAAGGGGCAGCTCGAGGGACACATCGACCCCGCGTGGAATCCCACGGAGTTGATCCTGCTGATCACGGATATCGCCCGGATGCTCGCGCTCAAGTCGTCTCGTTCCATCCCTCGACGTCGGGAGGCGGCAGTCGAGGCGGTTCGGCGTTTGATTGTGGCGTAGCGAGTCCAAACGCGAACGTCCACGCCCGTCGCTGTGTGGTTGCCCGGATTTACGGATTTCTCAGTAACGGTGCGTACGTTGGGCGTCGGCTCGTTGACGCCCTCGGGATGTTGACGTGCCGCCAAAACTTTTGTCGTCGACTGTTCAGATGCTGGTGAGCAAAAGGATCGCGGCCGGCCACCCTGACTGAATATCGTCGACGCCGAGCGTGTTCCTTCGGTGCGCGCACCTGTTCAGCATCTGGAGTGGACCCGTGTCGAAGTGGCCGTGCATATGAAGATCTCGAAGAAGGTAGCGCTGGTCGTTGTGGCTGCTTGCGCCCTGACGTTGGGATCGGCGCAAGTCGGAACCGCCCGCGCGGATGCGCCGGTCAAGGTCAGCGTGGCCGGTCATGTGGTGAGCGCCGGGCACTTCGAGCAGGTGCGGCGCCCCAACCGGTGTGTGAAGGCCGGGACGGGGAAGTCGAAACCGAGCGAGCAGAAGTCCACGAATCGCAGTGGGCGTCGAGGCAGCGGGGGATGCTTCTGACAGTGATTGCGAAGTTCCGCAATCAGCCGTCGCAAATCTGTAACACGTTCTAATCTTGCGGTATGGACGTGACTTACGAAGGGACCAAACGCGAAGTCGCTACCGACAGGGGGACTTTGCGCTATCACGAGGCGGGCGATGGTCCGCCGTTGATCCTGTTGCACGGCTCCGGGATCGGCGTGAGTGGATGGCGGAATTACCGGGGGAACCTCGAGGTGTTCGCAAAGCACTTCCACTGCTACCTCCTGGAGTTCCCGGGTTTCGGCGTGAGCGATGCCGTCGACGGTCATCCAGTTCTCACGGCAACCTCGGCGGTGGTTCGATTCATGGATGCGCTGGGAATCGAATCCGCTGCGATGATCGGCAATTCGATGGGCGGAGTTGTCGGGGTCAACGTCGCGATGAGGTTCCCTGACCGCGTCCGCAGATTGGTCACCATCGGAGGCGTGGGCCCGAACATCTTCAGTCAGAACCCGAGCGAAGGTACGCGTCTCCTCCAGGAATTCGCCGACGCTCCCAGCCGTGAGAAGTTGGTTCGCTGGCTCGAGTGCATGGTTTACGACAGATCCGTGATCACCGAGGAGCGGATCGAGGAACGATGGCAAACGGCCAACGATCCGGCCTCGCACCAGGCATTGACCGCGATGTACGGATCCAAAGCCTTTGCCGCTCAGCAGCAGATGATGTCCAACTCGGATGTGCCGCCGTACTGGTCGATGATGCACAAGGTGCAATGCCCGACCTTGCTGACATGGGGGCTCGATGATCGGCAGTGTCCACCGGACATGCCGATGATTCCGATGCGACTGATTCCGAACGCCGAACTGCACGTATTCCCGAACTGCGGGCACTGGGTGATGATCGAAGCCAAGGAGGCATTCGAGCGCGTGACCCTCGAGTTCCTGCTTCGATGACCTGCTGATGCATTGATGTGGCACGAATTGATGTGGCATGAACGCACAAGACCCGGCGCCTCTGAATGAGGCGCCGGGTCTGTGTTTGTGCCCCCAGTAGGACTCGAACCTACGACCTGCGGATTAAAAGTCCGTAGCTCTACCAACTGAGCTATAGGGGCGCGGCGCAGAGTCTAACGGGACCGCAGAGTCCGTGAAAACACCACCCCCACCAGAAGGGCAATTCCGATGACGGCGATGGTCCCGCCAGTGCGATGCAGACCCGCGTCGTCGATGGTTCCGCGCATGGTCAACTCGATGACGACGGCAGCAAGGTTGGCGCCGATGTACTGGATTGTTCGGTACAGACCGATCGCAGTTCCGACGTCGGCGGAGGTGGTCACCGAGTTGATCAGGTTCTGGTTTCCCATGTTGTTGAAGCCGTTGGGAATGCCCAGGATCGCCGCAATCAGCAGGAGTGCCACAAGGGGAGTCGAACTCGATTCGACAAAGGCAATCAGAATCCCGCCGACAGCCAACGCGGCGGTGCCGATCAGGAGGGTGATCCGTGCGCCGAATTTCCCGTACACCCTGGACGCGGACATGGTCGCGAAGATCCCGACCGCAGCGACAGGCAGCATGAAGAGCCCGGCGCTGATCGGTGACATTCCGCGGGCTACCTGTAGCCACTGGGGGAGTCCGAAGAAGATGCAGTAGAACGCTGTGTAAGTCAGCAGGGTCCGGCCGAGAGTCATGCTCAGTGCGCGGTTTCGGACGACGGCGCGGACGTCGACGAACGCCGAGGCCGTTCGACGTTCCCACCAGACGAACAGGAACGCGAAGAGGGCCGTCGACGGGACGAGGTACCACTTCGCGTGCTCGGCGAGAGAGAGGAGAAAGAGCATCGTCGATGTCGTCAGAGCGAGAAACAGGGTGATGCCGAGTGGGTCGAGAGATTTGAACAACGCAGCGGCGCCGGCCCGGTCGGGCAGGGCGGAGTCGCTCGGGGCGGCGAAGAAGACCCATACGGCAGTGACGACGACAAGCGGGAGGTTCACCCACATGATCGATTGCCAACCGAGTGTGCCGACCAACAACCCGCCGAGAGTGGGCCCCAGCGCGACGACCGATTGAGCGCAAATGGTGAGTGTTGCTATAGCTGAACGGGTTTGAGTCCGGTGGCGGTCAGCGTATTCGCGGATGACGGTCATCGCGTTCGGATACTGTGTCGCCGTGCCGATTCCGAGCAGGATTCGTGCGGCGATCAGCCAGCCCAGCGACGGGGCGAGCGAGCCGAGGATCGATCCGGCAGCGATCAGGCCCAATCCGGCGAGGTAGACGCGTTTGGCGCCGAGGATCGATCCGAGTCGACCAGCCGCCGGCGCCGTGACCGCAGTCGCGATGTAGAGGGCCGAGATGACCCACGCTGTGCCTGAACTGGAACCGAAGTATGTGGCGATCGGGACGATTGCCACGGCAATCATCGACGAGTTCAGCGCTTGAAGAACGGTTCCGGAGCCGAGAGCAAGACTCAGTTTCAGTGGAACGGGAGTTTGGGGGGTCGGCGTTTCGACGACGGTGGTCACGAGTTCATCAGTGACTCCTCTGATATCGATGTCGATGCTGGGGACTCGCCCTGGCCTAGTCTGCGCAGGATTCGGCCGGCGATCAGAAGCAAGTCACGCTCGGCTTCGGTGCACTCGGCGTCGATGACCTCGGCCAGCCACTCTGTTCGTTTCGTTCGGTCTTCGTGAAGGGTCGATGTGCCGAGTTCGGTCATCGTGACCAAGACCGCGCGGCCGTCCGATGGATCCGCCCTTCGCGTCACCATGCCCTGTTCTTCGAGCGCCGCCACGGTCTTTGCGATTGATTGCGGTGTGACGCGCTCGAATTTTGCCAACTCTTTGGCGGTCGACGGACCTTGTCGGTCGAGGTGGCCGAGGGCTTGGATCTGGCTCGGCGTGAGCTTGTGGTCGTTGCGTTTGGTGCGTAGACGTCGGACGAAGGCACCCAGATCGTCCCAAAGTACGTCGATCTCGTCTCGAGCCTTGCTGCGACCCTCTCCAACGTTCATTTAGACAGTCTAACTGTGTTGTTTCGATGCTGCCAGCACGGTTTCGACGGAAAAGGGGGAATAAACAATTGCACTAGTTGTTTAAAACCTTGGGACTGCTGTCCATCGGTCGGCGAAGCAGTTCCGTCTGCGAGGTCGAATTATCAGAATCTCGGGCACGAAAAAGCTCGGATGCGCACCCCCTGCGGCGCACCCGAGCGGCCAAAACCATACCACTTGGTGTCTTTTGGGCATAAAGTCGGTTCTTGTCCCCTGAACAGCCGATTGCGTCTAGTACTTTTGGCGGGTATGGCTCTAGTCCTTACGTAGGGTGTGTTGGAGGGGATATTGTGAAGTTTCGGGGGATGACAGGCGCCGACCACGGCGGCTCTGCGTACCAACTCTGCGAGAGGCACAACACCGTAAATGGCACGTCAACAAGAGCGTGCGCGGCGTACCCGCGCCGCCCTGGTCGAAGCGGCTGCAGTCGAATTCGCCAAGCGCGGCTATGCAGCTGCGTCGGTGAACACGATCCTCGAGGGCTCCCGCGCCACCAAAGGCGCCATGTATTTCCATTTCCAGTCCAAGGAAGAGTTGGCGCGAGCGGTTCTGACCTCGGCTATCGAAACCTTCACTGGAATTACTGATCGTTGGGCCAAGAGAACAGACCTCGATCCATTCGTCGCTTTGCACGGTCTCGTGCTCGACATTGCCGAGGTCTTCCGTGCCGAGGTAATCGTGCAGGCGGAATTCCGGCTGATCATCGAGCCCGAGTTCTACAAGGATGTGCAGTCCGGTGGTGGGCAGGTCTGGGGAAAGACCGCCTATGAGTTGGCATTGCGTGCCAAGGACGACGGTTTGCTCCGAGAGGACGCCGACCCGGACAAATTCACGCGTGTACTGGCAGCGAGCCTTGCCGGTCAGCGGTACATGGCAGACCTGATTGCCTCCAGTGGAGATCTGGGCGAGTGGTTCGAGGAGTCTCTCGAAGTAGTCCTCGAAGCCATGGCTACGCCGCAGTGGTTGGAGACGTTCCATCGTGACGGGTGGCCCCAAGTCGAGTTCCCTGACACTGAATAGTGCACTTTTCTGCCCGTGAACAGGCGATTTGTGATTTCCGAATGCCGTGCCATAAGCTATCCAAGCTCCCAACGGAACGCCGTTGGGGTACTAGTTCGGAGAGATCCGGCGGGCCCCCTTCGTCTAGCGGCCTAGGACGCCGCCCTTTCAAGGCGGTAGCGCGGGTTCGAATCCCGTAGGGGGTACGTTTTGCGAAAGCGAAACGATGCAGTATGGTTTGACCCGCACGACACGCTTTGAGATGCACAAATGCCAGGCCAGGACAGTGGTTTGGGAGCGGCTCGAAGATGTAGTACGGTTTCACAGCAAGGAAAAAGCAAGGCCCTGTGGCGCAGTTGGTTAGCGCGCCGCCCTGTCACGGCGGAGGTCGCGGGTTCGAGTCCCGTCAGGGTCGCAAAGCTTTGTTCTCAATCAATCGGTTGAGAACAAAGCAATGCGATAGGCATTCGGTTCGGGTGCCGTCCGGCCAGGTAGCTCAGTTGGTACGAGCGTCCGCCTGAAAAGCGGAAGGTCGCCGGTTCGATCCCGGCCCTGGCCACCATAATTCTTTTCGACAAGCTCCAATCTCATGTTCTTCGAACATAAGGTTGGAGCTTTTTCGTATTCGGATGTCAGTCGCCGTCAACCACTCGGCCCGATCATCTCAGTTATGCGCATCCTTTGTCTCCGTGAATGTTTCCGGTCACCGGGAACGTGCTGGGCGTCACTCCACAGAGGACATCACTATTAGCCGATTGCGGCCGATCCGTGGCTGCGTCTACTGAAAGTGAGGTGGAATCTCCGTGTCGCACTCGAGATCTTGGCGCATCGGGAAAGTCAGCCGGGTCGCCGTCGCATTGTTCGGCACCGGGGTTCTGTTGGTGGGCTGCGCGAGCAACGGTGACGACAGCGGGACCGATACGACGACCGCGTCGGCGGACGTCGTGACCGGCATGGTCAACGAGCAGCCCGATCGGGGAACTGCGGTGGCCGGCGGGACCATGACGTACGGCGTACAGGTGCTCGTTCCCTCACTCGACCCGACGAAGACGGCCGCGCGCGGCGGTTCCGGCGGTGAGGCCTTCGCTGCTGTGTACGACGTCCTGATGAGTTACGACACTGCGAGCGGCGAGTTCGAGCCCAAGTTGGCTGAATCGCTCGAGACAGCCGACGACGGAGCCACCTGGACGCTGAAACTTCGCGACGGTGTGAAGTTCAGTGACGGCACCACCCTCGACGCCAACGCCGTGATCGCGAGCATCGATCGGTACAACGCGGGCAAGGGCAATGGCGCCGAACTGTGGCTGGCTTCGGTGGAATCGGCGCAGGCAAGCGGTCCGACGACAGTGGAATTCAAGCTGAAGACGCCGTGGATGCGTTTTCCGTCGATGCTCGCTCTCGGGCACGGGATGATCGTCGCCCCGAGTTCGCAGCAGGGCGACAAGTTCACCGCCGTCGGAGCCGGACCCTTCACCGAAGATGTCTTCACACCGAGCGTCGAGCGAATCTTCAAGGCCAACCCGTCCTACTACGGCGGCGCCCCCAAGCTGGACAAGTTGCGGATGGTTGCGCTCAACGGTCCGCAGGCCAATCTCGAATCATTGAACAGCGGTCAGCTCGATGTCGCCTACATTCGCGGCCTCACGTCGGCGATCAATTCCGCCAAGTCCGCTGGCTACCCCGGCTACATCGACGTGCTCAATGCCGGTAGTGCCGAGATTGTCAACAACCGTGAGGGCCGACCGGGCTCGGATGTTCGCGTCCGTCAGGCTATCGGCTACGCGCTCGACACCACGTTGATCGATCAGCGAGTGGAAAACGGTGAGGGACTGCCGGGCTCGGAGTTGTTCGGTCCGACGTCTCAATGGCATGTAGACACACCGGGTATTGCCTACGACCCCGAAAAGTCGAAGGAACTTCTGAATCAGGCAAAGGCAGACGGGTACGACGGCAGCCTCGACTACGTCGTTCTCAGTGAGCCGAAGGACCACGCGATCGGCCTCGCCGTGCAGTCACTGTTGCAGGCCGTCGGGTTCGAGGTGAACTTGATCTTGGCCAACAACGCCGGCGACATCGTGCAGAACGTCTACGTCAAGCACGATTTCGACCTCGCGCACGCGGGCATCGGAATGTACGAGTCGATTCTCGATCTCGGATTGTTCTCCACGACCAACAGCACCTCGATGGCGAATACTGCTGGATATGCGAACCCGGCGATGGATCAGCTGATCGCAGATCTACAACAGGCCAAGGACAATTCGTCGACCCTGGCGATCATCGGCAAAATTCAGACGCTGTGGAACGAGACGGTTCCATCGGCGCCGATCGGCGGGCTGACGTCGTTCTGGGCTTGGCAGAAGAATGTTCACGGTGTCGTTCCCACTGCCACGGGAATCATGCTGTTCGATCAGGCATGGATGGGCGCGAAGTAGCGTTCCAGCGCACACCGAGAGCCCCGTCCGACGCGAGTCGGGCGGGGCTCTTTCGTGTCTACGTCGGCTAGCGTTGCGCAACCCTTTCGATCAGGATGATTGTATTGAAATATGTTGTAGGTCAATGTGATTCGACAAGCGTGATTTGACTTGCCCAGCGTGGCCCGCATAGATTGCATCCACCATCCAGAGTGGCTGAGAGACCTGGCTCGATGATGCCGCAGCAACCCGCTACCTAACCGCAGTGTGGGTGCTACCGCCAGGACCGATGGAGGACACATGACTGTATTTGCCGTGGGTATCGAACTGGACGGCGAGGGCACTCACCCCGCTGCCTGGCGCCGAAGCTCACACCGCCCGGACCAGCTGCTCACGGGCAAAGCCGTGCGCGATCGCGTCGCGGCTGCCGAGAATGCCGGCTTCACGTTCGCGACGTTCGACGATTCCATCCTCCCCCCGAGTGGTGACGTCGTCGGCCGCATCGATGCCGTCTCGAGGGCGTCGTACGTGGCGGCGACAACCAGCGCGATCGGGCTGGTCCCCGTCGTCGGGACCACGTACGCCGAACCGTTTCATACGTCCTCGCAATTGGCGACGTTGGACTACTCCTCGCGTGGGCGTGGCGGCTGGCTTGCTGTTCCGGTCGAAGACGATGCCGCGGCGAGGGCGTGGGGGAGGGCTTCGGTAACAACGGAGTCGGCGCGTCAGCAAGAGCAGCGGGATTCGGTCACCGTTGTGACCGATCTCTGGGACTCGTGGGAGGACGACGCCGTCGTTCGTGACTATCTCAGTGGGCGTTTCCTCGAGCGTGATCGTCTGCATTACGTCAATTTCGAGGGCGACACGTTCTCGGTGAAGGGGCCCGCAATCGTTCCGCGGCCGCCTCAAGGCCAGTTGGTGGTGTTCGGCCGCTACGGCGAAATCGATCCACGCCAGCCGGATGTTGTTCTCGTTTCCGGTGATTCGGTGGAGACCATTGCACAGTCGGCTGCCAAGGCGCGCGATGAGGGCGCGTCATTGGTGGTCGCCGAGGTCGATGTGGCATTCGATGCGCCGAATCTGTCTGCGGCGCAGCGGAAGACCGAGCTGAACTCGTACGGGAATGCCGTCGTCACCGGCCGACTGCTCCTGGCTGCAGATCCGGGGGAAGCGGCCGTGGTTCTGAAGGAATTGGCCGGACACCTCGACGGTGTTCATTTCCATGCTCTCGTGATCGACGAGGACCTTCCGGTGCTGGCCAAATTCGTGCTTCCGGCGCTGTCCAAGGCCGGGTTGACGCGACGCCCGGTTCCGGGATCGACCCTGAGGGGCAACCTCGGTCTGCAGCGGCCCGCAAATCGATTCGCCCACTCCTCCTGACTTGACTTCGCGCTAAGGATATTTCGGCCATGACTGCATCACGCTCCGCCGTACCTGGACCCGACGCTCACGTTCACTTCGGCGTCTTCTTCCAGGGGGTCAACCACACCACCATCTGGTCCGATTCCGCGAGCGGATCCCAGATCGACTTCGAGACGTTTCGGCGGTTGGTACTCACCGCCGAGCGAGGTCTGTTCGACGCCTTCTTCCTCGGTGAAGGCCTGCGGCTTCGGGAACAGAACGGCAAGATTCTCGATCTGGATATCGCCGGCCGACCCGACGCCATTGCGCAGTTGGCCGCCCTCGCCGGTATCACCGACAAGATCGGGTTGGTCGCGACACAGAACACCACGTACAAC
The DNA here is from genome assembly GCF_030208925.1 of Rhodococcus sp. MEB032. Lineage (NCBI taxonomy): Bacteria > Bacillati > Actinomycetota > Actinomycetes > Mycobacteriales > Nocardiaceae > Rhodococcus > Rhodococcus sp. MEB032. Next base: position 239,005 of record NZ_JARVSY010000010.1, on the reverse strand, counting down.
GAACCGGCCGACCTTGCGCGTCGACTCTCCGGCCTCGACCTACTTTCCGACGGACGGGCCGGCTGGAATGCGGTGACCACCGACAACGCGTGGACGGGAGAGAACTTCCGTCGCGGTGGTTTCCTCGACCACTCCCTGCGCTACGAGCGTGCCGGGCAGTTCATCGAAACCGCGCGGGCACTGTGGGATTCGTGGGCCGACGACGCGATCTCGGATTCTCGCACGTCCGAGAACTGGTCTACTCCGGGTGCCGTCGGCGACGTGCGCAGGCAGACTTCACAGTTCGACATCTCCGTGACGCCGACGCTTCCCCGAAGCCGCCAGGGGCATCCGGTCATCTTCCAAGCGGGTGATTCCCCGAGTGGACGCGATTTCGCGGCGACCCATGCCGACGTCATCTTCTCGCGACACGGGACTCATTTCGACGGCGCGCTCGACTTCGCCGACGACATTCGGGCTCGGTTGCGTAAAGCCGGGCGACCGGAGGACGACGTCAAGATCTTGCCCAGCACGCAGATCGTGTTGGCGGAGAACGAGTCCGAAGTCGAGGAGAAGGCACGGTGGGTCCTCGAAGGCCAGTTCACCGGTCAGACTGCCCTCTCTCTCGTCGGACTGGTGTGGGGTAAGGACCTTTCCGATCGAGACCCCGACGGTCCACTCCCCGAGGAAGATCCGGTTGCCCGCCCGGTTTCGGAGACGCGCGGTTCCGCGCGGGACGGCAACGACCCCATTGCGATCGCACGTGAATGGCGTGCTCTTGCCGAGGCAAAGAATCTGTCCCTACGTCAGGTCGCCATCGAGACCTCGCAGCGTTCGGGTTTTGCGGGCACTCCGGGGCAGGTCGCAGATCAGTTGGTCCATTGGGTGCGCAACGGAGCTTCGGACGGCTTCAACATCTCGCCGTACCTGGTGCCGACCGGGCTCGACGAGATCGTCGACTGGTTGATCCCGGAACTGCAGGAGCGTGGGGCGTACCGCACCGAGTACTCCACGTCGACGCTGCGAGAGCACTTGGGGTTGCGACCGCCGCTCACGCGTCGGGCCACGTCTGAAGCTGCGGGGTAACGGGTCCTGTCCCACACAGTCACAGCGACGGCCGAATCCACCAAGTTCGGTTCGGCCGTCCGCTGGGAAATCGTCGTCTGCGTAGCTGCGGGTTTCACCACCCTTCTCGATTCGGCGGTGCTCGGAATCGGGGTTCCGTCGATCCGGGCGTCGCTGGGCGCGTCGACCTCGGAGGTGCAGTGGATCCTTGCGAGCTATTCGCTGACTTTCGGCTTGGCCCTGGTGCCGGCGGGCCGACTCGGTGACGTCGTCGGGCGTCGACGCTTGTTCTTGGCGGGCCTGAGCATTTTCGCGGTGATGGGAATCCTCGGAGCGTGTGCGTCGGATCCGTCGATGATCGTGTTGGCCCGGCTGGGGCAAGGGATCGGCGCAGGCACCATCAGTTCGCAGGTGCTCGGCATCATCACCGACCGGGTGTCCGGAAAGGCTCGGGCGAAGGCGTTGGGCGCGTACAGCACCGCGGGTGGTCTGGCCGGCGTTTCCGGACCGATCCTCGGTGGCGTTCTGCTGAAGTATTCCGACGCCGACTTCGGATGGCGGTTGCTTCTCGTTCTCAACGTGCCGTTTGCTCTGATCACACTGATTCTGGCGTTTCGCTTTCTGCGCCGTGATCGAACCACCCGATCGGGCGCGTCGATCGATCCGGTTGGGCTGTGTCTGCTGGCGACTACGACCGGGCTCCTGTTGTGGCCCATCGTGACCCGGACCAGTGTTACTGTCGCCGCGGCTTTCCTGATCGGTGCGTTCGGCGTTGCCGTTGCCTTCTGGTTCTGGGAACGTCGGTACGCCGAGCGCGGCGGGACGCCGGTACTGCTTCCGTCGTTGATCGCCTCACGGGGCTTCCGACTGGGTACGACGGTTGCACTCTTCTGGTTCGGATCCATCCTCGCCGTCAACGCGGTGCTCAGCCTCTATCTGATCGAAGGTTTGGGCTTCGCCCCGCTGAGTGCGGCGTTGATCATGACCGGTAGCTCACTCGCGATGGCATTGACGTCGGCTTTCGGATGGCGGCTGGTTGCCAGGTTCGGCCGAAGTGCAGTGGTTTTTGCCATAGTCGGCGAGATCCTTGTCATCCTCGGGTACATCGCAGCGGTCAATCTGATTCCGCGGGAACATCTGATCCCGGTGCTGGTGGTCCTGGCGGTGTTGTCGGGAGTTGCCAGCGGTTTGGTCGACGCGCCCAATCGGGTGCTGACTCTCGAATATGCACCGCCGGGCGCGAACGGTGTTGCGGCGGGTTTCCTTCAACTGTCTCAGCGCCTGTCAGCGACCATCTCGCTGGCCGCGGTATCGGGGTTGTATCTCGGTGTACTCGGATGCTCGCCCGACGGATATGGACGTGCGTTCGGGATCGCGCTTGCCGTCTGCGTGGTCATGTTGACGCTCTCGTTGGCGGGGGCGGTGGCAGACCGACGCCGGCGAAGGACGTGACCTGGTATTTCGTGGGTCTACATGGACCTCGGGAGGCCGAGCCCGTGTGACTCATGGGACTTGTGTTACCCATGGGTTAGGAGTCGTGGGACGATACTTGTGTGGTGACCGGTCGCAGTGAAGAAAAGCCCAACGGTCGCGGGAGTGGAGAGCCAGTTAACTCACCCCGTGGATCGTCGGACAAACGTGACCGCACATCGACACCCTTCCGCGCTCGAACGGCGATGTGGACCAATCGGCCTCTGTTCGATTTCCATATGATCGTCGGTCTGGTCGTGCTGATCGTCGCGTTCGGACTGCTGATGGTGCTGTCGTCTTCGGGCGTCGAATCCTATGTGTTGTCCGGGACGTCCTATGCCAGATTCTGGCCCCAGTGCATGTTCGCGGCGATCGGCTTGGTGATGTTCGTGGCAGTCGTGCGGTTGCCGACCGAAACGATGCGTAGAGCGTCCCCGTGGCTGCTGATCCTGTGTCTTGTTCTGCTTGTCCTGGTGCTGATTCCAGGTATCGGCTCGGAACAAATGGGTGCTCGCAGCTGGTTTGTGATCGCGGGCATTTCCTTCCAGCCGTCGGAGCTGGCCAAACTTGCTCTGGCGATCTGGTCCGCAGCGACGGTTGCGTCGTTCATGAAGGCGCGGATGGACGTCAACCGCGCGCTGCCGGTGATCGGCGGTACGACGTTGCTGGTTCTGGTTCTGGTGGTGTTGGAGAAGGACCTCGGAACCACCATCACCATCGGCATCATCTTCATGTCGGTGCTGTGGTTCGGGCTGTTCCGGATGAAGACATTCATCAGCCTCACACTCGGTTCCGCAGTCGCATTTCTCGTGCTCGGGCTTACTGCTGGTTACCGCTCGGATCGCATCAAGGCTTTCCTCAATCCTGATCTCGACCCGCAGGGTTTGAACTTCCAGAGCACTCAGGCCAAGTACGCACTGGCGAACGGAGGCATCTTCGGGCGCGGTCTAGGACAGTCCGACGCCAAATGGAGCTATCTCCCGCAGGCGCACAACGACTTCATTTTTGCCGTGATCGGTGAAGAGTTGGGTCTGGTCGGCGCGCTGATCGTCGTCGCTCTCTTTGCCGCGGTTCTGATCGTCGGGCTGCGGATCGCGAAACGGTCCACTGATCCGTTCCTCAAAGTCATGACAGCGACGGCAACGACGTTGATCGTCGTGCAGGCGTTCATCAACATCGCCTACGTCGTCGGCCTGATTCCGGTGACCGGTCTGCAACTACCGCTCATCTCGGCGGGCGGAACGTCGATGATCACCACCCTGCTGATGTTCGGGCTCATCGCGCACGCAGCCTTCCGTGAGCCCGAGGCTGTCGCCTCGGCCGAGAGCAGCGGTCGCGGCTGGATTCCTCTGGTCTTCGGCAAGCCTCGGTTCGGCATTGCCAAGAAGCCACAGACCGATCGACGGAGGCCGCCCGCTCGCCGCGCCCAGCCTGCTCCAACTGGGCAACGCCGACCGGAACGACGGGCACCACAACCCGACAGACGCCGGGCTCCAGCTCCGGGCCGACGCGCACCCTCTCGCGACTGGTCGGAAGATCCACGTAGACGCGGCCGATCCGATCGGCCGCGGCGCGCTTCCTGATCTGGGCCAGTTCCACTGGCGGGCAGTTCGGAAGCGGGCAGTCATGCACCCGACAATTGCGTTGGGCGGCTACATTGGGAGTCGGCAAAACGACGTCTAAAAAGGGTTGTGGACATGGCAGGTGGCGACAAGGCAGACCAGTCGGTGGTCGAACGTAGCTCGGTGACCGGACGTCGTACGACGCCGTCGCAGCGAGCGCGTTTTCGCCGGATTGTCGACGCCGCAATGGAATCCGCCTCCGAAGGCGGCTACGACGCGGTGCAGATGCGATCGGTGGCCGATCGCGCCGGCGTCGCGATCGGCACTGTTTACCGGTATTTCCCGTCCAAGAACCACATGCTTGTCGTCGCATTGTTGTGGATGTTCGAGGGTTTGCGTGACAGATTCCAAGACTTTGTAATCCCGGGCGAGACTCCGTCGGACCGGATTCTGTTTGTGCTGCGCAAGAATACGGAGGTCCTCGAGACCGATCACCTCCGTTACGAAGCGTTGGTTCGGGCGTACATGTTCGCGGACGCGTCGGCGACTCCGGAACTCAACGCGCTCGGTGGGGTCGTGACCGAGATGTTCGCGAAGGCGATCGGTGTCGAGGAAGTCTCGCAGCAGCAGTTGGACGCGGTGAAGGTGATCGACGACGTCTGGATGTCGAGTCTCGTCTCGTGGGTTGCGGGCCGGATGACGACGGACGAGGTGATGGCGCACCTGGAACTTGCCGTGCGACTGGTCTTTCGCAAGTTGGGCGGATAGCGCTCAGACGGTGTAGCCACCGTCGACGTTGAGCTTCTGACCGCTGATGAATCCGGCCGCGTCGCTTGCGAGGAAACATACTGCTTCGGCGATGTCGGCAGCTGATCCGAAGCGCTTCAACGGGATTCGGCTCATCGTCACGTCGAGCGCGTCCTGGTCGAGTTCGGCGGAGCTGATCAGGCGCTCCGCCATTCCGTCCGTCAACATGCCTGGTCCTACAGCGTTGAACCGGACGCCGTAGCGTCCCTCCTCTGCGGCGAATCCGCGAACAAGTTGTTCGACAGCCCCTTTGGTGCCAGCGGAGAGTCCGTCGCGCACGGGAAAGCGATCCGTTGCCGCGGTTGTCACCGCCACCACCGAACCCGAGGATGCACGCAGCGCAGGCAGGGCGGTGTGGACGAGGGTGAAGAACGCCGCGGCCTCCTGGTTCAGTTGTTCGGTGAAGAACGCCGGCGTCACACGTGAGAGGTGCGTCATCGGGACGTGCGGTCCCGCAGCGTGGACCAGCGTCGTCAATGTGCCCAGATCATCGACCGCATCGTTGACGGCGGCGCTGATCGACAACTCGTCGGTCAAGTCGAGAGAGTACGAGTGGGCGCGCACGCCATGCGCTCGAATCTGCTCGCTCAGTTGCTCGGCAGCGCCCTTGTTGTTTCGGTAGGTGAAGGCGACGTCGTGTCCGCGTTCGGCAAGGGTCAGGGCGATCGCCGACCCGATTCCACCGGTTCCGCCGCTGACAAAAGCGGTGCGTACTGCGCTCACAATGCCTCCAGATGTCTGCCGATTCCAAACCTAACAAATGCTTGGTTGGGGTGCCAATCGGAATATATCAGTGCGCGAAGGACAGGCTCAGATTGCTATCGCAACCGGACTGATCGTCCTAATCTGTTGCCATGTCCGGAGACAGTGTGCAGTTGACCGACGGGGCGCCCGGTGGGGAATCGGAACCTCACGCACCGAGTTTGAACAATCGCCTGAACTGGCTGCGTGCAGGTGTTCTGGGTGCAAACGACGGAATCGTCTCGACCGCAGGCCTCGTGGTCGGTGTTGCGGCAGCCACAACCGAGCGCTCAGCAATCTTCACAGCCGGTTTTGCTGGACTGGTTGCCGGCGCTGTGTCCATGGCGTTGGGCGAGTACGTCTCGGTCAGCGCTCAGCGGGATACCGAACGCGCACTCCTGCAGAAGGAGAAGAAGGAACTCCTCGAGACCCCGGAGGCTGAACTTCAGGAACTGACCGAGATCTACGAGAACAAGGGATTGAGTCCGGAGACGGCCCGCCGCGTCGCCGAAGAATTAACCGAGCACGACGCCTTCGCGGCGCACGTAGAAGTCGAATTGGGTATCGATCCAGACGATCTCACCAATCCGTGGCATGCAGCGATTTCGTCGGCAATCTCGTTCACGATCGGCGCGGCGATCCCGTTGGTCGCAATTCTGGTGCCGCCGACAGGCATCCGCGTCCCTATCGCATTTTTCGCGGTGCTGATCGCACTTGCGCTGACCGGGACGATCAGCGCGACGCTCGGCGGAGCTCGCAAGACCAGAGCGGTGCTACGCGTGGTGATCGGTGGCGCGCTGGCGATGGCCGTGACGTACGGAGTAGGTCAGTTGGTGGGCACGGGTCTCGCCTGACCCCTGCTGTGCGCCTTTATTAACCGCGGGGGGTTAATAAAGGCGCACAGCAATTCAGGCGCGACAGATCATGACCGGCCCTGGCGCATGGTGCAGCAGATTCTGGCTGGTGGAGCCCATCACGGCGCCCGCCATCGCACTGCGGCCGTGACTTCCGACAACTATCAACTGTGCGTCGTCGGCGTATTTGAGCATGACGGGAGCAGCGGCACCGGGTTCACTGATGCGGGTGACCGGCACGTCCGGGTACTGGTCGGCCATACCGGCTAGATTTTCCGCCAGTAGCGCCGATTCCTCCTGCTCGACAGCCTCCCAGTCGATCAGGATTCCCGCTCCGCCTTCGCGGAAGGTGGACGAGCCCTGCCAGGTGTGGACCGCGATGAGCGGCGCGTCGAACTGATCGGCATAACGAAACGCGTACTCGACGGCCTTCTTGCTCAACGCGCTTCCGTCGACTCCGACGATGACGGGACGCTGATCCGGACCGGGATTCTCCGCCGAACCACGCCACACGGTGACCGGACAGGTTGCATGATTGGCCACCTTCAGTGCGGTCGATCCGAGCAGCCGTGAGCGCAGTGCGCCCGATCCGGTCGACCCCATCACGATCAGGCGGGCGGTACCCGAGGATTCGAGGATATGCGTCGACGCCGGCCCTGGCGCGATCTCGGATTCGATGGTCAGTTCGGGGAATTCGGCCGAAATCACCGCGGCGGCGGCATCGACGATCGCTTCGCCGTCTTCGCGGATCTGGCTGAGGAACTGTGACTGCAACATCACTGCAGCGGGACTGTAGATCGGGCCCTCTTGCGGCAGGGCGTGCGCCAGAATCAGCCGTGAGTTCACCGCGTTCGCGACGGAGGCCGCCCACCGGGCCGCCGCCGTCGAGGCCTCGGATCCGTCGATACCGGCGACGACATCCTGGTGTCCTGCAAGTGTGTTCATGTCTACTCCCTCTGAAATGATCGAGATCGGTCGACTGTTTACAGCGAAGTCACCAGAGTGACGATGCTGATTTCACGGCTTCCTTCCACGTCTTGCGTAGCAGGGTCGATTGCCCGTCGGCTATTTCCAGTTCTCGTCGGTAGGCCATGCCCAATCCGAAACTGGTGAGCGAGGTATGCTCCTGCTCGGCTGCCATTGCAAGTAGATGATGTTGGGCGACAACGGAATCCTGGTGCTCGCCGAGAACATCCTGGAAGTGGCTGAAATGCTTCAGTGCGCGCTTCGCTCGGCTCTTCGACACGGGTTCCATGACCTCGATCGCGTACTTCATCCGCTTGGCTCCCTTGCGGGCGCGGTGCATTCGCTCGTCACGCTCGGTGCGGGTATCGGCATCGAAGACGTGATCGACCCGCTTACCGACCTTGTGTGCCAGGTGCCGCAGGGTATGGGCCAACTCTCGTGCCGATGCCTTCTTTCCGACGCGGTGGGTGGCGGTGTCGAATTCGAGGTCGCCGACGTACTCGTCGAGGCGATCGAGCAGCGTGGTGTATCGCTCGGAATCGAGCGCCTCGAGGGCTGTTTCCTGGGCGGTTTCACCACGTGCAGAGAAGAACTCGTCGATTCGAGCTCGCACAGCTTCTCGCTCGGGCATCTCGTCGATTTCGCCGAGGCGTTCCACAAGACGCTCCCACTGGACCTCGACGTCGCGGGCGTCACCGAACTTTCCACCGATCCACCGCAGATCCGTGATGAGATCGTCGGTCTTGGGGGAGTGGCCGGCGTACGACTGCAGAGCGCTGCGGATGCGACGTGCCGCAACCCGGAAGTCGTGAACGGCTTCGTCGTCGGCCCGACGCGTGCCGAGATCCGCGGCGACCAGTGCGCGCAATTGTTCGATGAGGTAATTACGCAACAAGATCCGCGGATTCGACGCCTTGCCCGAGGTGACCTCGTGACCGGCGTACGGTGTGACCGACGTGCCCAGTGCTCGTTTGAGTTTGGACGGACTCGCAGAGCGCTCCAGCCCGGCGTCCAGTAGAACCGACTCGATTGCATCGGCCAGCTCTTGCCCGCCTGCGCCTTGTTCGACCTCGACTTCCTGCCACGTGGACTCTCCGGAACCGTCTGCCTTGCAGGCGATGACGGTGTCGGAGACCACTTCGGCAAGCAGCACACCGTTTTCGCCGTTGAGCCTGGTGCGCTCCCGATCGGTGATGATCAGGGCGACCGGCACCAGATCGTGACCGCGAATGATCGCCCGGATCAGACTCGACAGCGGCGAGGGCACATCGGTGCTCTCGTCCGGGGGAAGTTGGATTTCGGTTCGAGTGTCCTGGCCTGCGGGAAGTTTCATGTGCCACCCCGCGTCGTCGCCACCCTCACGCTTGCGCAGCGTGATCTTCTCGGCCAGCAACCGGTAGTCCGCGGTGTCGAAGTAGGTGGCAGAGAGCTGTATCGAGTCGTGGACCGGTTCGCCGACAACACCGGGAAGTCCGCCCAAGGCGGGAACTTCCTGCTCGGCCGGCGCCTCGTACTTGCGCTCGATCTCCCGTACGGCTTCGGGTACGACGGCGGTCTTGCTCATCTGGTCTCCTCTTGCGGTGCGGTCTGCGCTTCCATCCTCCCGGTATCGGAGGCGCAGTGGAAGGGTCCGGGGTCCCTACGGCGAGTCGCCACGGCCTGATTCGTCCGGCCAGGACAGGGTCCGCCGACTTTCGAACCGTTGCAGCCGGCCGGTCTTCGGATCCTCGAACTCGAGAACCTTCGACAGCAGGCGCAGCGGGTTCGAATAATCTTCTGCGGCAACGTCGTAGAAGTCGGGATAGAAGTTGTCGCCGTGGATCGGGAGCCCGAGCGAGGTCATGTGCAGCCGAAGTTGATGGGTCTTGCCGGTATGGGGAGTCAACCGGTACCGCGCGAAGCCGTCTCGCGTTTCGATCAGTTCGATCCGCGACTCGCTGTTGGGTTCGCCCTCGATCTCCGCGGCCTTGAGCACGCCGCGTTCTTTCACGATGCGACTACGCACGACCACGGGGGTGCTCACCTGAGCGTCGTGACGCGCGATGGCCTCGTACTCCTTGGCGACGCGGCGCTCGGCGAACATGGTCTGGTAGTCGCGCCGGGCCGCCTGATGCACGGTGAACAGCAGCAGTCCCGCCGTGACGCGGTCGAGGCGATGAGCTGGACTCAGCTCCGGTAGTTCGAGGTCCCGACGCAAGCGGACCAACGCCGATTCGGCGATGTATCGCCCGCGCGGGGTGCTCGCCAGGAAATGCGGTTTGTCCACGACCAAGATGTTCTCGTCCCGGTAGAGGATGTCGATCTCGAACGGCACCCGCGTTTCGACGGGAGGGTCGCGGTACAGGTAGACGAACCGCCGGGGAGCAAAAGCGCTCGTCTCGGTGATTCCGACACCCTTCTCGTCGACGACCTCCCCGGCTGCGACCTTCTCCCGCAATCGGACGGCGTCCTGGGGGAACCGTTCGAGCAGGTAGTCGAGCGTCGTCGTCCACATGCCGTCGTCTGGCTGACGGATGCGACTGGGGTTCAGGCCGTCGCGGACGGGAAGCGGTGATCGTGACACATCTTCAAAGCTAGCCGTCCGGTCGGCATTCAGACCTATTGACGACATATGGGACGGAAGTTACTATCCGGTAAGTTCGTGACACCGGTCACTGTCGTGGGGGCAGGGCTGGGTCATCACAACAGAAAATTGGAGTTTTCGTGAGGACACGACTTCTACGTCGAAGGTCGACAACGATTGCGGTGGGGCTGTGCGTCGTGGGATTGGCGGTGCCGAGCGCCGTCGCTTCTGCGGATCCGACGGGAGGGTCGGACGGGCAGGCCTGGCTCGCGGCAACGGAGGCGACGCCGCAGTATCCGGGGGTCTCGATCGAGTGGGACGTGCCCATCACGATGAGTGACGGCACAGTTCTGCAAGCGAATGTGTACCGACCGGCGGATGCATCCGGGCGGGCCGTGGAATCGAAGACGCCATCGGTCCTCAACATCACGCCGTACACGAAACTGCTGGACACACTGGTGGATTCAGCTCTGTCGATCCCGCAGGTCGGTGAGACGCTGATGGACGTTGCGAACTCGCTCGACCTCGCGGCGCCGTTCGACGGCGTGTCGGAGTTGACGGGCGTCATCGCCGGCGGAGGCGCCAGGGTTCTCGGCGTCAACCGTGATCTGGTCCAGAACGGATACACGCAGGTAGTGGTCGACGCTCGTGGAACCGGCTTCTCCCAAGGTAATTGGGACGTGCTCGGTAAGCGCGAGCAACAGGATTCGGTCGAGGTCATCGACTGGATGAGCAAGCAGGGATGGTCCGACGGGAAAGTAGGGATGGCGGGCATCTCGTACTCCGCGATCAACTCGGTGCAGGCGGCGAGCAACAATCCATCTGCACTGAAGGCGATCTTCCCGGTCGAACCTGGCAACGATCTGCTGCGCGACATCGTCGGAACCGGTGGCGGCCTCGGAGTCGGGTTCATGCCGTTGTGGTTGACCGCGGTCAACGGGCTCAAACTCATCCCGAACGTTCAGGACATCCTGCAAGGAAACTTCGATCCCCTGTGGTTGGCGAGCCGCCTCGAGGATCCCGGTACGCTGATTCCCGAACTGGTGCAAGCGATGACGGCTCAGAGAATCGAGGACGTGTCGCCGTCGACTCTGCAAGTCGCGCAAGACGGGCAGTTCTATCAGGACCGAGCCGCTGACGTCGGCAACATCGCCGTTCCGACGATGGTCTACGGCGGTTGGCACGACATCTTCGCCAACAGTGAGCCGCGGATCTACAACGGAATCGATCTGCCGCCCGGGCAGAAGCAGTTGATCATGGGGAACGGCTATCACGTCACTCCCGGTGGAGGATTCGGCAAGGACGGTGCGCCGCCGCGCCTCGACGTACTCGAACGTGCGTGGTTCGACAAGTGGCTCAAGGGCATCGACAACGGAATCGATCGTTACGGTCCGGTGACGATGTTCCAGCAAGGCGGCGGATGGATCACGGACGATCAGTTCCCGCGAGCCGGTGCGAGCTACGAACGTATGTATCTGAACTCTGCGCCCAGCGGTACTGCCGCCCACGCAGCGTACGACGGTTCGCTGACGAATGACCCGCCCAGTGCCGCAGCGCGATTGACAGTCGCACCAGGACTGCGAGGCTTCTGCTCCGGTGACGGAACTCAGGGAACTGCCGGGATCTCCGTGGTGCTCGGTGCGACGTGTTCCAAGGATTCCCGATTCCAGGAAGCGGAGGGCCTGACGTTCACCGGTGAGGCAGTGACGGAGCCGACCTCACTCTCGGGCCCGATCAACGTCCACCTCGAGACCGTCCTGGACGCGACGGACGGATTCTGGGCAGCGACGGTCAACGACGTAGCACCGGACGGAACATCGACACCGATCACGAACGGCGCTCTGACTGCGTCGCTGCGGGCAGTCGACGATTCGAAGAGCACTCGCTCGGCCAACGGTGACTACAGTGAACCGCACCACTATCTGACGATCGACACGCGTCAGCCGGTGGTTCCCGGTGAGGTCACCACCGTCGACATCAACATGCTCCCGACGGACGCAGTGCTGCAACCGGGGCACCGGCTCCGCGTCGACGTCTACGCTGCCAGCGTGCCGCGATACCTGGCGCTCGGCCCGATGCTCGCCGACAGCCAACTCAAACCGCAGCACATCGAGTTGGCTGCAGACCGGCCGAGCTTCGTCAACGTTCCGTTCGTCGGGGGCCGCTGACTCGGATTGGATCGGCGGCGTGAGAACCTGCGGGCTCGCGGACGTTCTGAGAAGATCGTCCGATGACAGAATCCCGACTCTCCGCCGCCGTCCACGATCGTCTGGACGGACTTCTGGATCCGGTGGACGAGCGGCTCGCGGCGCAGTACCCGGGAAACCGTGACGAGATCCAACCCGTGCACACGATTTACGTCAGTGCCGCGGATGCAACCGTCGACACCCCTCGACTCTGGGGTGAGCAGGCGATCGCGCTTCTCGATTCCCATGCTCATGTGTTCGCCGATCTCGACACGGAGAATGCGCTCGCTGATGTGCGAGTTCAACTCGGCCGCAAGCCGGTCCAAGACTTTCGGATCGATTTCGAGGACGGGTACGGACGCCGCAGCGACGAAGAAGAAGACGATGCAGCGACGTCGGCCGGACAGACGCTTGCCGCGCTCAGCGCTGATCCTGCCGGGCCGAACTGGAGTGGAATCAGGTTCAAGGGGTTGCCGGCCGGTGAGCGTCGGCGCTCGATCAGGACGCTCGAGCTTGTGCTCGACGCGGCCGGCGGAGTGCCGGACGGATTTGTCTTCACCGTTCCCAAACTGCGCGCGGTGGAGCAGGTCACGGCGACGGTGTTGCTCTGCGAAGAGCTGGAGAAGGCGCACGGACTCGAGCTCGGTTCGCTTCGGTTCGAGTTGCAGATCGAGAGCCCGCAGGCGGTCATCGCGGCCGACGGAACGGTGGCAGTTGCTCAGGCGATCCATCGCGGTGCCGGTCGTCTGACCGGTTTGCATTACGGCACTTACGATTACAGTGCAGCTTGCGGAATTGCATCGCGTCATCAGTCGCTCGAACATCCGGTGGCAGACCACGCAAAGGCTGTCATGTTGGCTGCTGCCGCGCAGACCGGTGTCTGGGTGTGCGACGGGTCGACTCAGGTCGCGCCTGTCGGGAGCGCCACGGCGATCCGCGACGCGATCACTCGGCACCATCGCCTCGTCACGCGGTCCCTGGAACGCGGTTACTACCAGGGGTGGGACATGCACCCCGGGCATCTGGTCACCCGCTGGCTCGCCACGTTCGGCTTCTATCGCAACGCGCTCGGCGCCGCTGCCCCGCGCATCCAGTCGTACTTGGGGCGCCAAGGTGGCGACGTGATGGACGAACCTGCAACCGCCCAGGCGCTCGCAGCGGTGGTACTGCGCGGGCTCGACGCGGGGGCTTATCCGGAATCCGAAGTTCTCCGGCTCGCCCCGAGCGCCGACACCAACGCACTCCGTCACCTCGTAGGACGCACCACACCGATCACAGGAGAACACTGACCGATGAGCACCACCGAATTCACCTTGCTGCCCGATCTGGCACTGCGCACCCTCGGCGGAGCCGTCATCTGGGCGAACGACGAGGCGTTTGCCGAGCGTGAGGCCCTGATCCGCCCAGGAAAGGCCGGGTACCAGCCGGCGACGTTCGGTCACAAGGGGCAGGTGTACGACGGTTGGGAGACGCGTCGCCGCCGGGTGGCAGGCCATGACGAGGCGATCGTCCGACTCGGTGTTCCCGGAGTGGTGCGAGGCGTCGTGGTCGACACCGCGTGGTTCAAGGGCAATTACCCGCCCGAGATCTCGGTGGAAGCAATCTCGGTCGACGGGTATCCGGATCCCGCCGACCTGGCCGTATCCGGTGAGTGGACAACCATCGTCGAGCGCTCGACCGTGCATGGTGACTCGGAGAATCCGTTCTCGGTGACGTCGGAGGAGCGGTGGACGCACGTCAAGCTGACCATTTACCCGGACGGCGGCGTGGCGAGATTCCGTGTTCACGGCGAAGCGCGCCCGGACCCGCGTTTCCTCGATGCCGGGCCGTTGGACCTCGCAGCACTCGAAAACGGTGGCCGCGTGACCGATTGCTCCAACATGTTTTACAGCTCACCGCAGAACATCCTGTTTCCCGGACGCGCTGCTTCGATGGGTGACGGGTGGGAGACCGCCAGGCGCCGCGACAACGGAAACGACTGGGTGCAAGTACAACTCGCGGGTGAAGGCGTGCTGAGTTTCGTCGAGATCGACACCTCGTACTTCCTCGGAAACAGTCCAGGTGAGGGCGCTCTGACCGGGCGGACGTCGGAGGGGGAGTGGATCGAACTGTTGCCGCGCACGACGCTGCGTCCGGATACGCGCCATCGCTTTCCGATCGATTCCGAAGTCCAGGTCACCGATGTTCGCCTGGACATCTTCCCGGACGGTGGCCTGGCGCGGCTGAGAGTCTTCGGCGTACTCACCGACGCTGCTCGCGCTGTGATCTCCGGGCGCTGACGGTAAAGTTGTTGGCATGAGCGACTATCCGCGCGACGACTATCCCCGGGACATGGTGGGGTACGGCCCTCATCCGCCGCATCCGCACTGGCCCGGCGACGCGCGGATAGCGGTTCAGTTCGTGCTCAACTACGAAGAGGGAGCCGAGAACAACGTCCTGGACGGGGACGCGGCTTCGGAAACATTTCTGTCGGAAATGACTCCGGCAGAGGCATTTCCGAATCGACACATGAGCATGGAATCGCTGTACGAGTACGGCTCCCGGGCCGGGTTGTGGCGTGTACTGCGAACCTTCGAGCGGCGAAACCTGCCTCTCACAGTCTTTGCGGTGGCGCGGGCGATGCAGCGGAACCCCGAAGCAGTCAGTGCTTTTCAGGAGTTGGGCCACGAGATCGCGTGCCACGGATTACGTTGGAAGTCTTACCAATCCGTGGACATCGAGCGCGAACGCGCAGACATGGCCGAGGCAGTGCAGATTCTGCGAGATCTGACGGGTTCGGCGCCCCTCGGTTGGTACACCGGGCGCGATTCACCGAACACCCGCGAATTGGTGGTCGAGCACGGCGGCTTCGTCTACGACTCCGATTCGTACGCCGACGATCTGCCGTACTGGGTCGACGTTCCGCGTGGCGCAGAATCGGTGAAGCACCTGGTCGTTCCGTACACCCTTGACACCAACGACATGCGTTTCGCCTCTCCCGCAGGATTTCCCAGCGGTGATCAGTTCTTTGCGCACCTACGCGATGCCTTCGACGTGCTGTATGCGGAGGGGACGGCCGGATCGCCCAAGATGCTCTCGATCGGGTTGCACTGCCGCATAGTCGGCCGCCCTGCCCGTGCGGCCGCTCTCGAGCGATTTCTGGACCACGTGCAGTCACGCGAGAAGGTCTGGATCGCGCGGCGCATCGACATCGCCGAGCACTGGAAGACCGCGCACCCCGTTTAGATCACGGTCGGTCGACAAAAGACTTCATTCGAGCAGTCCGGGTACTGGTTCGACTGCCGCGTATTCCGCTATCGAATTCTAGGCCATTGACAACTGGCACGGTTGTGGATGACTCTTTGGAGATGGAGAAACACACAGCAGTCGAAGCGTCTTCAAGGTGAGCCGACCGGTGCCGACCAAGAAACCGACCAAGAACCGCGGATCGAAGTTGTCCCACAATGCCCGCGCAGTGGTGACCGGCGCCGGCAGCGGAATCGGCCGTGCCTTTTCGTTGGAGTTGGCGCGCAGAGGCGGTGAGGTGATCTGCGCGGATATCTCGCTGGAACGGGCCAAGGAAACAGTGGCACTCATCGATGAGATCGGTGGTACCGCGCACGCCGTCAAATGCGATGTGTCAATTCGTGAGCAGGTTCAGGACCTGGCGTTGTTCGCGGAACTCGAACTTGCGGGTCCGCTTTCGCTGGTGATCAACAATGCCGGGGTGGGTATCGGTGGAAAACCGGTGGGCGAGATCGGTTTCGACGATTGGGAGTGGGCACTCGGGATCAATCTGTGGGGTGTCGTGCACGGCTGTGAGATATTCGCTCCACAACTGCGTGCGAGCGGCGCCGGGGGATTCATCAACGTGGCCTCGGCTGCTGGGTTTGCGGCTGCGCCGCTGATGGCGCCCTACAACGTCGGTAAAGCCGCCGTGATGTCGCTCTCGGAGACCTTGTCCGCTGAACTTGCCGGTACGGGAGTGCGGGTGACGGTGCTGTGTCCGACCTTCGTCAAGACAAATGTTGCTCTCGACGGCCGAATCACCGCGGAAGCAACACAATTGGCGCAAGCGTTGATGCGGCGAACCGGCTTTTCGCCGGAGCGCATCGCCGTCACCACTCTCGACGCCTACGACAAGGGTCGACTCTACGTGGTGCCGCAGTTCGATGCGAAGGTGATCTGGCGACTCAAACGGTATCTACCCGTTGCATACACGTGGGGCTGTGGAGTTCTCAATCGCTTTGCACCGAAACAGA
Organism: Rhodococcus sp. MEB032; assembly: GCF_030208925.1. Taxonomy (NCBI): domain Bacteria; kingdom Bacillati; phylum Actinomycetota; class Actinomycetes; order Mycobacteriales; family Nocardiaceae; genus Rhodococcus; species Rhodococcus sp. MEB032. Next base: position 222,571 of record NZ_JARVSY010000010.1, on the reverse strand, counting down.
AGTCGGGATCATCTGGAACTTCGGCGGCGCCGGAGACGAACTCGCCGAGCACGAAAGGAGCGTGACATGTCCTTCGATTTCGACGGCATGCTGCACAAGATCAAGGACCGCCAGTGGGCTCTGGTGGACATCGACTGGGATGCTCCGGGCGCCGAGACGATCAGTCCAGAGCTTCATGCGAAGCTGAAACCGTTCATGTCGGACCTGATGTGGATCGAGAACGTTGGTGCCCGTGGCTTCGCTGCGATGGCTCTCAAGGCGCCGACTGGAACTCTCCGAGACATCTATCGGCATTTCCACGCCGAGGAACAGAAGCACGCCAACGCCGAACTCGCGCTGATGCGTCGGTGGGGAATGCTCGACGGCGACGAGATGCCCGAGCCCAACATCAACGTCAAGCTCGTCATCGACTGGCTGGACAAGCATTCCGACGGTTTGTCGCTCTCGATTCTCGGGACCGTCATACCGATGCTCGAGGTGGCGCTCGACGGAGCCCTGGTCAAGTTCATCATGGACGAGATCGAGGATCCGGTCTGTCAGGCTGTGTTCAAGAAGATCAATGCAGACGAGTCCAGGCATCTGGCGGTCGATTTTGCGGTGATCGAGATGCTCGGGCACTCGACGACGCGCAAGCTCGTTGTCGAAACCGTCGGCGCCTGGATGAATCCGGCGTTGATCATCGGGACACTTCGCTACATCCCGCTGCTGAACAAGATGCGCGACAACATCGTCGACATGGGAGTGAACGAGGAACGGCTCTACACCGCGATGAAGCGATTCAGGAACGTAGGCGAACGGAGTCCGGCCGCGCTCCGCGTCCCGATGTATCGGGTGGTGAAGTGGCACGGCAACATGGTCATCAATCGCAACCATCCCTACCATCTGCTTGCCGATCGGATGGTCAAGGTCACTGGCCGACTTTCCGGCAGCAGGCTCAATTCCGAGCCGACCTGGGCCAAGGAACTTACGTACGAGCCACTCGCATGAGTACTGCCGAGCCACTGTCAGTGGCGATCATCGGTGGAGGTTTCGCAGGAATCGGAGCGGCGATTCGGTTGAAGCAGAACGGTATCGAGGACTTCGTCGTTCTCGAACGCGGCACGGAGGTCGGCGGGACGTGGCGCGACAACACGTATCCGGGAGCTGCGTGCGACATTCCGTCCCGTCTGTACTCGTACAGTTTCGCCCCGAACCCGGACTGGTCGCACACCTACTCGGCCAGCGCGGAGATCCTCGGCTACATCCGAACGATGGTGAAAGAGTTCGGCCTCGAGCCGAAGATTCGGTTTCGGTGCAACGTCACGGGCGTCGAGTGGGACGAGCAGACAGGTGTCTGGGCGATCGCGCTCGAGGGCCGTGAAGCGGTCATTGCCCGGACCGTCGTCATGGCGTCCGGTCCGCTGGCGAACGTCAGCTTTCCTGCTGTTCCGGGTTTGGAGAGCTACGAAGGACACAAGATTCACAGTGCTCGCTGGGACCATGACTACGACTTCACCGACAAGCGGGTCGCAGTGATCGGAACCGGGGCCAGTGGCGTCCAGATCGTCCCTGAACTCGTGAAAACTGCACGATCAGTGAAGGTTTTCCAACGAACACCGGGATGGGCATTGCCGCGAGCAAACCTACGCACCCGATCTCGCACGAAGGATCTGTACCGTCGTCATCCGGTCGTCCAGACTCTGGCGCGTCGGGCTTGGTACTGGGGACACGAATCGGTAGCTCTCGGGGTGGTGTGGGAATCCCCGTTGACGAGGGTGGTGGAAACAGTCGGGCGTCTTCATCTGCGCATGCAGGTGAAGGACCCGTGGTTGCGGCGACAACTCACTCCCGACTTTCGGGCAGGGTGCAAGCGGTTGCTGATGACCAGCGAGTATTACCCGGCTCTCCAGCAAGACAATTGCACACTCGTGACCTGGCCGATCGCGAGATTGGCGCCACATGGCATTCGCACGGTCGAAGGGATCGAGCATCAATTCGACTGCATCGTCTTCGCCACCGGCTTCGACGTTTGCAAGACCGGAACACCGGTCCCGATCATCGGCCGGGACGGACGTGTGCTCGCTCAGGAGTGGAAATCCGGGGCGCGTGCGTACAAGAGCATTGCGGTATCCGGTTATCCCAACCTGTATTTCACCTTCGGACCCAACTCGGGTCCGGGGCACAGCTCCGCCCTTGTGTACATGGAAGCGCAACTCGACTATCTCGCCCAAGCGATCAAGATCGTTCTCGAGCGCGACCTCAAGGCACTCGATGTTCGTCAAGATGTCGAAGATGCGTACAACGTCGAGTTGCAGCGTCGGCTGTCGAAGACCACGTGGAACTCGGGATGTTCGAGTTGGTATCTCACCGACGAAGGATTCAATGCCACTATGTTTCCCGGTTTCGCGACCCAGTACGTGAACCAATTGAAATCGGTGGATCTTCGGGACTACACGAGCACGGTGCGCGAGAAAGACACCGCGCAGACCTGATCCCGGGTTCTGATCGGCCTGGTGTTGCCACTAAGTTGGAATCGTGACGACCGACGCGGCAGAGGAGACGAGGCGGTGACCGAGTACCGCATCGACGATCTAGCGCGCGCTGCGGGCACCACCTCGCGGAATGTACGGGCATATCAGGAACGTGGATTGCTTCCTCCGCCGGAGAAGCGTGGGCGGGTAGGCATCTACGGCGACGCGCACCTCGAACGCCTCAAGCTGATCGACACGCTTCTTCAACGAGGTTTCACCACTGCGCATATCGACGACTTCATCACCGGGTGGGAAAGCGGGAAAGACCTGACAGAGGTGCTGGGTCTGCAGCACGCGGTCACCGAACCATGGTCCCGCAGCGACACCGTGAGTATCGATATGGCCGTCGTACGCGAGTTTCTCGGGGGAGATGCAGATGGTCAACTGCATCGTCTCGTAGATCTCGGACTGGTACAGATCGAAGGAGAGAACTGCGTTTTCACCGATCCTGCTTTGCTCAGCGGATTTTCGAGTCTCCTCGACTACGGTTTCACTCTCGATCAACTGGTCGATGTGCACGAAAAGCTTCACAACGCTGTGGACGGGATCGCCAAAGACCTGATTCAGGCGGCGAAGGATCGCATCGTCGATCAGCACGGGGTCGGTTGGCTCCCGGAGGGCGACGAGGTTGCCGGAACAGCCGAGATGCTCCAGACGATGCGTGAACTCGGTGTGGCGTCGGTACATTCGGCACTGGCCCGGGCACTCGACGCGAACCTTCAGCGTGAACTCGGCGACTATCTTGCCGCTGCGATCGGCTCGCGGAGCGACGCCGACGAGTCCGACTAGCAGCATCGATCACATTCGGGATGTGCGGCCCGTCGCGGTGCGCTCAGCTCTTGCGTGCCTCGATCAGGAATCGACTCGAGTGCGCGACAAAAGATCCGTCGCGACGGATCTGCTGATCGAGTTCGCGGAGCCGGTCCCGATACTGCGCGACGGTGAATCCCGGAACCATCCAGATCACCTTGCGTAAGAAGTAGACAACGGCGCCGATGTCGAAGAATTCCATGCGCAGACGCTCGAAACGAAGGTCGACGACGGTGAGCCCGGCCTCAATCGCGTCGGCAGTTTCGTCCTCGTGGTGCCGTCCGCGACGAGCCTGCGGCTGAGGACCGAGAAAGTACTCGACCAGTTCGAACACGCTGGCGTGACCCACATGTTGAGCGAAGTACGTTCCTCCCGGTTCGAGTACCCGCGCGATTTCGGTCCACCACACCGTCGCTGGGTGTCGGCTGGTCACCAGGTCGAAAGCCGAATCGGCGAACGGTAGCGGCGGCTCGTCCGGATCGGCGACCACCACCACACCTCGGGGACGCAGAAGGGCGGTGGCCTTGGCGATGTTCGGTGGCCAGGATTCGGTTGCAGCCATCACCGGCGGGAGTGACGGTGCAGCGGCGAGGACTTCGCCGCCGCCGGTCTGGATGTCCAATGCGGCGCCGGCGCGGCCGAGACGTTCACCCATCAGCCTCTGGTACCCCCACGACGGACGCTGCTCCGTGGCGCGTCCGTCGAGCCACGAGAAATCCCACCCGTCGACGGAGGCGGATTCCGCTTCGGCGACAAGTTCGTCGAAACCTCGTGACATGCTCTGTGACTCGCCTTCAGGCGTTCCTTCCGACATCACATCATCATCGTCGCGGAGGGTCGACGGTGCCAGTTGTTTACGGCTACTTCGGGGTGGCGCCGAGCATCGGTGCGAGTTGAGTGGCAATCGGGTTCAGGTTGAGCTTGTCCGGGTCCACCTTGGGCTTGCCGTCCCACGGTTGCGAGGTGTTCGGGTCGGCGAACGCGATGCGGTTGGCGCTACGAACTCCCGTTTCGCTGCCCTGAGGTGCCTGGCAGTTGGCGGCAGTGTTCAACGGGAAGTTCTGCGTCGTGTCGTCGAAGTTCGGGTCCTTGCGCTTCATCTCGTCGAGGATCGCCATGGTCCCTTCGTAACCGACGGTGCACGAGAGCGGGTTGTTGGTCTCGAGTACCAAGCCCAGATGTACTGTGCCGTCTCCCGGTGCAACGGTGGGCGCCGCCCCGGCGAGCGCAGGCAGGAAGAGCAGGAAGGGCTGCAGCGAGTGCAGTGTCGGTGCGGCTGCCGCTGCAACGGCGGAGAGGTTGGAGAGGTTGGTCGTGAGCGCGGGGCCGGCTTCGGTGACGAGAGAGCCGACTTGTTCGCTGGCCGGTATGCCGTTGTCGATCACGCGTCGGATGTCGGGGTCGCTGGTGCGCAATTGCGCCGTCAGTGCGTCGAGGTCGGTGCTGAACTGCTTGATCGCCGACGATTGATCGGACTGGGTCGTGAGCACCGTCTGGCTGTCGCGGATCAGTCCGAGGGTCTGGGGAAGGGTGTCGAGGCCCGACTGGGAGATCCCCGACAGCGAGTCGGCAAGTACCTGCAGATCTTCGCCCTTGCCGTTGAATGCCGCGCCGAGTTCTTTCGCGACGGTGTGGAGTGCGTCGACCGGAACGGAGTGCACCAGACCGTTGGCGCTGGTCAAGACATTCTCGATCGGGATCGGCGTGGTTGTGTCGCCCACGGCGATCACCGAGCCGTCTTCGAGGAACGGGCCCTGGTCGGTATCGGGCTGAAGGTCGACGTACTGCTCGCCGATGGCTGAGCGATTGGCCACCACGGCCCGCGCGGATGCGGGAATCTGCGGAGCACTGCTGTCGATCAACAGGTCGACTTCGATTCCGTCGGACGTGAGCGACATGTCCCCGACGCGTCCGACGGGTACACCGCGATAGGTCACTTCGGCGTTGGTGAAGATGCCACCGGACGTCGCCAGTTCGGTTTTGACCGTGTATTGGCCGAATCCCAGAAGATTGTCCAGCCGTACGTATTTCGCTCCGACATAGATCAAGCCCAGGAGTGCAACCACGACGAGGGCGACCAGCTGCCATTTGGCGAGCTTCGACATCACCATGAGGTGACGACCCTGAACTGATGCGGTGTGTTCATGGTTCGACTCCCGAATGACAAGCCGGGTACGGCTGGTGTTGAGCGAATTGTGTTCACCCACGGACGTTCTGAGGTGAACCGGAAACTTCCGGCAATTCGTTGTTGGCGATAACTATAAACAAGTCGTCACAGATAGAAAGTCGACGCTGAGATTTCCGCAGGTCGTCGAAACGTAAGTGTCGCAGCTCACTTCGAATGCTTCGATGTGATGCAGACGGCTTTCGGTCCGGATCGGGCTTGACTTCGCCAAACATATCCATAAAAGTAGATGCGTTCCGGTTGTCGTGCAGAGGGGTGTGGTCCATGGATGCTTTGGCGATCTTCAAGGCGCTGTCCAACCCGACTCGCCTGCAGATCATGGAGTGGCTCGCGCATCCGGCGAAGTATTTCGACGAGGACTCGTATACGCAGCAGGATCTCGGGTTTCACATCGGAGTCTGTGTCGGTGACATCCAGGGGCGATCGGGACTTGCCCAGTCGGTGATCTCGGGGTATCTACAGGGCATGAAAGACGTGGGTCTGCTCGAGTCCGAGCGCATCGGGAAGTGGACGTATTACCGACGAAACGAATCCGTGATCGGCGAGTTCAGGGAATTCGTTCGCGAAAAGCTGTAGCGGCCGAATTGCCCTCGTCGGTCGGGTTGTTCAACCAGATATATCTACATATATAGATATGTAACTGTCTTGTGTGGCGAAGTAGTGAGGAGTGTGTCGTGAAGTCGAAATTGTTGATACCGGTTCTGGCGTTGGGTGTATTCGGAATCATCACTACGGAGATGGGCATTATCGGGGTTCTGCCTCAGATCAGCGAAAAGTTCGGTATCACCGCGTCGACTGCCGGATGGTTGGTCGGTGTGTTTGCACTCGTCGTGGCGGTGACCGGTCCGTTCACAACGCTGATCACCTCGGGAATCAACAGGAGAACCGTTCTGTTGGTGGCGATTGCAGTCTTTGCGGTCTCCAATGTGGTGTATGCGACCACATCGAGTTTCGAGGTGATGTTTGCATTTCGGATCATCCCCGCCGTGGTTCATCCGGTCTTCTTCGCTGTCGCGCTTGCAAGTGCGGTTCGTCTGGTATCGCCGGAACAGGCGACCGCCGCGGTGACCAAGGTATTTGCAGGCGTCACAGTCGGATTCGCGTTCGGCGTGCCCTTGACGTCCTATTTGGCCGAGAACTTTTCGGTGTCGACAGCATTCGTGTTCGGCGCCGTGGTCAACGTTCTCGCGTTTCTCGGGATTGTCGTACTTCTGCCCTCGGCTCCTGTGACACAACGCCTGTCGTACGGTGCACAGGTCGGGATACTTCGCCGGCCGCGCGTGTGGTTGACCATTCTTTCCGTCACCTTCGTCTTCGCAGCCATGTTCTCGGTGTACGGATACTTTGCCGAATACCTCGGCGAAGTGACCGGCATGAGCGGATCGTGGATCAGCGCGATGCTCTTGGCTTTCGGTGTCGTGATGATCTTCGGCAACTTCGTCTTCGGGGCTCTGCTCGCCAAGGGGGTGGTGCGCACGGTTGTGGCTTTTCCCTTGCTGTATATCGTCGTCTACGTGATGCTCTATCTGGCGGGCCCGTACTTCGGCGCGATGGTTGTAGCCGTGTTAGTTTGGGGTGTACTGCATTCCGGTGGACTGGTGGTTTCGCAGAGCTGGATGGGGCGAGACGCAGTCGACGCGCCTGAATTCGGCAACAGCCTTTTCATCTCGTTCTCCAACCTGGGGATCACGCTCGGCACTGCGGTCGGTGGACTGTTTCTCGCGCATTTCGAAACCCGCCAATTAGTCTGGGCTGGAGTATTGTTCGCGGTCCTGGCGCTGCTGGTGACAGGTGTTCGACTCTCGCTCAGGCACGCTCACAGCGAGAACGGTGTCAGTGTACCGGTGTAGTTCTTGGGAAGTGGGCGTGCGAACTCGCCGCGCGAACTGGTCGACAGCCCGAGGGTGACCAACGACTGAACCACCGTGACCCCAGCGGCAACGCCGTCGACTACCGGGACACCCAGTTCGTCGGACAAGTCCTGGCACAGGTCCGCCATGCCGGCGCAACCCAGCACGAGGACGTCCGAGTCGTCTTGCTCCAATGCGTCGAAACAGGCTTCCAAGATCACCTTTCGCGCGTCGGGATCACGATCGAGTTCCAGAACCGGAATCTCGCAGGAGTGGATACCCCGGCACCGAGCCTGCATGCCGTACCGGTCCACCAGATCGGCTGCGCGGCCGCGGGTTCGACCGAGAGTGGTCACGATGCTGAATCCGCGACCCAGGAAACTTGCGTAGTTCATTGCCGCTTCGGCAACAGCTACGACGGGGCCCTTGGCCAACTCTCGGGCTGCATCAAGACCTGGGTCACCGAAGCAAGCGATGACGTAGCCGTCGACTTCGTTCTTTTCTCCGGCGGCGATCTCGGTCAGGATTCCGGGGACGCTGAGAGCTTCGTCGTAGTGGCTTTCGATCGACGCGGGACCCATGGCAGGGCTGACAGCCTCGACGAATGTGCCCGAGCCTGCGACGGTCCGGGCACATTCCTCGATCTTGGCGGTCATCGCCCACGTGGTGTTGGGGTTGATCACCTTGATTCTCATGACGATCAGTCGACCGTCACAGTGTCGGGAGAGGAAGCATTCCGGACAGCTGAGGAAGAGCGCGCGGCGAGTAGGTAATAGACGGTGAATCCGAGCCCACAACCGATGAACCAGCTGTACTGCGCTGCGGTGTACATCCCGGTGAGGTCCTTGCCCAGGACCGGGACCATCGCGACGACGGCTCCCACCACGGTGGCGATCACTGCAGCAGGGTTGTATCCCTTGCTGTACCAGTAGGTTCCGGTCGGCGACATGCTGAACAGTTCGTCGACGATGACCTTCTGCTTGCGCACGAGGTAGTAGTCGGCAATCAGAATTCCGAACAGCGGACCGATGAAGGCTCCGAGGGTTTCGAGTGTGTAGTGAATAACGTCCGGATTGTTGTACAAGTTCCACGGCGTGATGAGGATCGAGCCGATCGCTGCGATCATTCCGCCGGCGCGCCAGCTGATCTTCTGCGGACTCACGTTGGAGAAGTCGAAGGCCGGGGAAATGAAGTTGGCCACGATGTTGATGCCGATCGTGGCGATGGTGAAGGTGAGTGCTCCGAGAACGATGGCGAAGGTGCTGTCGATTCGTGCAACGGTCGCAACGGGATCGGTGATCAGTTCGCCGTACACCGGCAGCGTCAACGATGCAGTGACGACGACCAACACCGAGAATACGAGGAAGTTCAACGGCAAACCGAGGAAGTTGCCCTTCTTGACGGCAGCGAACGACTTTCCGTAGCGGGAGAAGTCGCCGAAGTTGAGCATCGGTCCGGAGAAGTACGAGACAACCAGAGCGATCGCACCGAGCATGACCGGCACGGCGTCGAAACCCGAGTACTTGACGTCGCCGAGCGTGAGATCGATGGCGCTCCAGCCTGCCTTGTAGATCAGGTAGCCGCACAGCATGAACATCACGACATACACAGCCGGCCCGCAGAAGTCGATGAAGCGGCGGATCGATTCCATGCCTCGCCAGAAGACACAGGCCTGAAGTACCCACAGGAGCATGAAACTTCCCCAGCCCAGTGCGGAGAGTCCGGCGAATCCGTAGTCTTCGACGACGGCATAGGGCGCGAGTGACGGAAAGAGTTTGATCAGTACGACATCGAGGGCTGCTGAAGCGAGGAAGGTTTGAATTCCATACCAAGCCACGGCAATCAGGCCACGAATGATTGCCGGGATGTTCGCGCCGAGGACGCCGAACACGCTGCGGCAGATCACCGGATACGGCACGCCGGTAACTTGGCTGGGCTTGGCGACGAGATTGCAGAAGAAGTAGACGATCGTGATACCGACCAGCAGGGCGACGAGTACTTGCCAGCTGGCCAATCCCAGTGCGAAAAGACTACCGGCAGTGACATATCCGCCGACGCTGTGTACGTCGGACATCCAGAAGGCGAAGATGTTGTACGACGACCAGGTCTGCCTGCGAAGCGGCGCCAAGTCCTCGTTGGTCAAACGAGGGTCGTAGCCCGGCTTGATCAGGCCGCTTCCGACAGGGTGACCCGCGGCTTCGACAAGGTCACCCGATCCGCTTTCCTTTGGGGGAGTGGGGGTAGTGGTCGTTCGGGACGGAAGAATGTCGGTCATGACAGCTCCTGTGCATCAGTGCAGGAAATCAGCGGACGGTGCCACGAGCTCTCAGCGTCAGTGATGAAAACTGTGTTGAGAGAAAGGTATCGATGCTGTGTTGCACGACTATTGCGCGATCGGTATATCTTTTTCGGCCAATAGACCGGTGTCTGTCGGTAGAGTCGCGATCACGGTATCGAGTCGGCGATGATGGATTTCGGAAGCGCTCAGAAGTGCGGATGCGTCCCGACGCAGGAATGCGTCCAGCATCGCGGTGTGATCCGAGTGCAGAACCCGGCGATCGACGCCGGCAACATGGACCATCGGCTGTACTGGTTCGGTGATGTTCCAGGCAGCTTCGAACATGTGCAGAAGTCGAAGCATCTGAGACGGTCGGGTCAGTGCGAGATGAAAGTTTCGGCTCTCGCAGTGATAGGACTGAGAGTCGTCGTAGCGCAATGCGATCTCCAAACGGGAGTTCACCTCGACGGCGTGTTCGTGATCCTCTTCGGTTGCCTGCTCGACGGCGACGGCCAATGCAGCTGATTCGAGAGTTTCGCGGACGATGTACATCTCTCGCAGTTCTGCCGGCGTCAGCTGAGCAACGGTGTAGCCGAATTGATGTCGATGGTCGACCAAGGACTCTCCGACCAGTGTTTTCAGTGATTCCCGCACAGGTATTCGACTGACACCGAACACATCAGCCACGTCGCCGAGAGGAATCGGGGTACCCGGAGGCGCCGAACCCGACAGAATCACTCGCCGCAGTTCGTCGAGGATCGTTTGTTGTGGACTTCCGGGAGCATCGATTACCAGTTGCGTCAGCAGTACCGATCTACGGCGCGGCGGCATGTCGGTCTCCCTTCGTCTGTCTGCCAGAGTAGGAATACGTTGTTTCGTCTGCGTGACGCCGGTGTGGCCGTCGTGCATCTCGCACTCGGGGGAGAACAAGTGGGCTCCGATCACATGCTCGCGTGAGTGCTGCTCGGGAGGCCGATCGTGGGGGTAGCGTTGTTGTGTAGTGGTATGGCAGAAAGCGAGTCGGTCGATGGCATCCGCTGTGCGCTCAGAAGCCGACCAGCGAGTTGTCGGCAACCTGCCCTTGGAGCTGACGAGTTTCGTCGGTCGTCGGCGTGAGTTGGCCGACGCCAGGAGATTGTTCGAGACGTCCCGTTTGTTGACACTCACCGGGATCGGTGGCGTGGGCAAGACACGGCTCGCGATCCGACTTGCGGGCGCGTTGCAACGGGTGTTTCGAGATGGTGCCTGGTTGGTGGAACTGGGGGAGCAGACAGATTCGGATCTCCTCGAAGATCATGTCGCCGTGACCCTTGGTGTCCGGTCGGTCTCGTCGGCGGACCCGCTGCAGGCATTGATCGACTACTGCGCCGATCGGAGTCTGCTGTTGGTGCTCGACAACTGTGAACATCTGGTCGATGCCGTCGCTGTGTTCGTAGGCGCGATCCTACGGCGATGTGCCGGCGTCAAGATCCTGGCGACGAGCCGCGAATCGCTGGGCCTGGGCGGTGAGGTGACGATGCGCGTTCCCTCACTCACCACACCGCAGCAACAGCCGCCCGAATTCGAGGGAATTGCCCAGTACGAATCGGTGTCGTTGTTCACCGAGCGTGCGGCTTCCGTCGTACCTGGTTTCACCCTCACCGAGGAGAACAAGCGCGCCGTTGCGCATATCTGTCATGACTTGGATGGACTCCCACTTCCGATCGAACTGGCGGCAGCTCGCCTGCGTGGTATGTCTGCTGAGCAGATCATGAACAGGCTCTCGGATCGATACCGACTTCTTACAACGGGTGGACGCGACGTTCCGAGTCGTCAACAGACGCTGCGATTGTCGATCGATTGGAGTTACGACCTCTGCTCGCCAACCGAACAGCAGTTGTGGGGGAGGTTGTCGGTGTTCTCGGGTGGGTTCGACCTCGACGCCGTTGAGGGCGTGTGTGGGCAGGACATGAATTCGACCGAAGTGCTCGATCTCGTCACCGCGTTGGTCGAGAAGTCCATCCTGATTCGTGAGGAAACCGACGGGGATGTTCGGTACCACCTCCTCGACCTACTCCGGGAGTACGGACATGAAAAGTTGGAGTCCGCCGGTGAGTATTCCGCTCTGCGTCGAAGCCATCGTGATTGGTTCGAGGCACTGGTCGTTCATGCGGAAGCCGAGTGGATCAGTGGCCGGCAAGCTGCCTGGATCGCAAGGCTCGGTCGTGAACAGCGCAACGTCAACGATGCGTTGGAGTACTCGATTTCCACTGCCGGAGAGGCGCGATCTGCAACGCGAATGGTCGGTGCGTTGTACAGATTCTGGCTTGCAGGTGGATTGCTTGTGCAGGCGCGTTATTGGACGGATCGAGCCTTGAATGCACAGGATCGAGAGCTGGATCCGTTCCGAGTGGATGTCTTGGCCATCGACGCCGTGAATCACGCGATGCAGGGGGAACTCGAACGGGCAGAAGAGTTGGTCGACGAGAGTTGGCGCCTGGCAAACGACTTGGCGGATGTGCGCTCGCGCGGCTTGGCGACGTGGGGAGACGGATACGTCGATACCTTCAGAGGTAACTTCGATACCGCTACAGCCAAGCTGGAATCCGCGTTGACGCTGTTTCGACTCGACAAGAATCTGCTGCATGTTGTGATCGGCCTGGACACCTTGGGAGTCGCGTACTTCCTGTCCGGCGCCCTTGATCGCTCTGTGGAGTGCAACGAAGAGATTCTCGCGATCACCGTGCCCGCCGACGAGATGATGTTCCAGGCATTTGCGCTGGGAACTCTCGGGCTCGTGAGCTGGCTCCGAGGTGAATTGGATGCCGCAAGTGACTATTTGACTCGAAGTCTGAGAATTCTCGATGCCCCGATGAACTCGGCGTGGTGTATCGAGCCGTTGGCGTGGATTGCTGCAGCGCAACGTGATTGGAAGCATGCAGCGGTTCTGCTCGGCGCGGCAGCCATGTATTGGCAGAAGGTCGGGGGGCGGCTGGCGGGCCTGCCGGGTTTGTCAGCTCATCACGACACTGCTGCAGAGACTGCTCGCAAAGCCATGGGTGACGATACTTTCGACAAGTCGTTTCGCAGCGGGTTTGCGATGTCCGAGGGTGAAGCTGTCGCATATGCGCTCGACAAGCGCTCCAGTGTCACGACTGCGTCGTCGGCTGAAGGGCCTCACCTCACTCCGCGTGAGCAGCAAGTTGCGGAACTGGTTGCCCAAGGGTTGACCAATCGCGCGATTGCGGAGCACTTGGTAATCTCGCTGCGCACCGCTCAGGGACACGTGGAACACGTACTGACAAAACTGGGATTCAGTTCCAGAGCGCAGATCGCAGCGTGGTACGTCTCGACCGCGCAGGAGCGTGACTCGCGTGAGGTCAATGGTTCAGCAGGCCGGAGTTGACGTCCGATAGCAGTTCACCACGGTCGTCGCCGCACAAGCAGAACACCGGGTAGCGCTTACCTTCTTCACGCCCCTGAAACGACACTCGTAGCGGTGCAGGCGCATCCACGCGAGGGGATTCGGTGAGGAAAGTGTACAGCCACGGCCCCTCGTCCAATTCCACGATGGCGAGAACGGTCGAGGGGTCGCCGTGAACCGTTCGCCAGGACACGACAGTGCCGTCTCCGCAACACCGCGTCACGTCCAACCGCGCCCCACGACACCGGGCGCAGACCGCGCTCGCGGGTGAGAGGATGACATCACATTCCGCGCAATGGGGGAGCGTCAATCGTTCGGCTCGCGACGAGCGATTCGAATATCGCCGCGATACACGCTGTTTCATCGAGCTTGCGGGATTCATGTCAGTAACGTCGGGCGAGGTAGTACGGCATCGAGTCCACGGGTGCGCGTTCGACCGACTCCCCGGACGTCGGGGCGTGAACGACCTCACCGCCTCCGGCGTAGATCCCCACATGCTCCCCGCCGTAGTACAGGACCACGTCACCCGGCTGTAGATCGTCCCGGGAAACTGGAGTGCCGCCAACCGCCTGGTCGTAGCTGGTTCGCGGAATCGAAACGCCCGCTTGTGCATAGGCCCATTGAACGAGACCGGAGCAGTCGAACGAGTCCGGCCCGGTCGCGCCCCAGACGTACGGAGCGCCGATCTTGGACTCTGCGGCTGCCAATACGCGGCCTGTATCCGAGGAAGCGAAAGCTGACACCTTCGCCGGATTCGTGTCGACGGAAACTGCGGCGATGTTCCAGTCCCGAAGCACGGGGGCCTGAGCGTTCGCGGTGTCGATACTCACGGCAAGGGTTGTCAGGGAAAGAACGCCGACGACAAGCGCCCTTCCGAGTGCATGCTTCTTCGTGCGGGGGTCGGTGAATCGGTGGTGCGACATTTCGCGTGTTGCCTTTGCGTCGATGCGTCCCGAAGCAGGTGTCCAGCTGGGTGTGATCGGGCTTCGGCTTGCGACACTCAGCCTGGTTGCGCCTCGACGTGTTCGCACCGGTCAGTTGGACGGGGTGCATACCTGTTTCGAGCGGCATTGTGGGTGCAAGGCCTGTTGATCGATCGCGAGAACTTCGACGGACTTTCGTAATCCGAATCAAGGAGGGCACGGCGGCCGGCGTCCCCCGGCTCCGGTCAGGCGATTCGCAGCGGGAGCGCCGAACGCTCAACAGTGGCACGGTCGGATGGACCACGATCCTGCGCACAAATGGCTGCGCGAACAAGTACGTGAGGCAAGCGTCTGGCTGGATTCGGCAGACGTTCTGTACTCTCGCAGTCATGCAACAGCGGAGCACAGGAACGGTGACACGGTCACTGTTGCTGCTTCTGCTGCCGTTCATCGCTCTTCTCGCAGTGCCTCCGCTTGGTTCCTCGGGTAGCGCCGCGGTGCTGGGAACTGCGATTGCCGTCTTCGTGGTCGCTGCGCTCGCAACTTCCTCGAAGTACGAACTTCTGCAACTGTGCGCGGTTTCGGCCACTGGCCCGTCTGATGACGAACGCTGCCTGCGTGGTGCTTTCCGCAGGCAGAGCAGCCCGGACGCGCCCGGTCGTCCGCAACCTCGAGCTCCGGGAATCGGTCTGTAGATCGGCAGTCGGCGGGTGTGAACTCGTCGTAGGTCGGTCAGACGTCTCGCGTCCACGACCATTCCCGCGCTCTCGTCTCTCTGAGCGTGCCTTTCGGTGAGGTTCATTCGTCATGCTCGATTTTGTCTACTACCCCGTGTCCGGAATCCTCTGGTTCTGGCACAAGGTCTTCTCACTGGTCTCCGGATCACCCGACAACGGCGTCGTGTGGGCGTTGTCGGTCGTATTTCTCGTCTTCACGCTCAAAGCCCTGCTGTTCAAACCCTTCGTCAAGCAGGTCCGCACTCAACTGGTGATGCAGAAGCTGCAACCTCAGATCAAGGCGTTGCAGAAGAAGTATTCGGGTGACCGGCAGAAACTCACTGTAGAGATGGCCAAGCTGCAGAAAGAACATAATTACAGTCCGTTGCTCGGCTGTCTGCCGATGCTGGTTCAGGCACCGGTGTTCATTGGTCTCTATCACGTCCTGCGATCGTTCAATCGGACCGGAGCGGCATCGCACGTCCCGTTTCTGAGCCCGACCGAACCGATGTCGGTGGCGGACAACGCGAACACGGCCAACTACTTCTTCAGTGCCTCGGATGTGCAGTCTTTTCTCGACGCCAAACTGTTCGGCGCACCGTTGTCCGCCATGATTTCGAGCCCGGCAGCACAACTGGAAGCATTCGGCGACGTCAGCCGTATCTCCATCATTCTGGTAGCGGTACCGCTGATGATATTTGCCGCCGTCGCTACACATTTCACATCGCGGGCATCCATCGCGCGCCAAGTGGACACCGGAACCGTCAACCCTCAAACAGCGATCATGAACAAGCTCGCATTGTGGGTGTTTCCGGTGGGGGTGATCGCTTTCGGTGCGTTCGCGCCCGTGGCGATCCTGCTGTATTTCGTGAGTAACAACTGCTGGACGCTGGGACAACAGCATTTTGTGTACGGACGCATCGCTGCGGAGCAGAAGGAAGCCGAATCGTCGCCGACTCCCGGAATGACCGCGCCCCCGTCGCCCAGAGTGGCTGCACCGCCGCTGCCGGGCGCCAAGCCCATCCGCGCCAAGCGCAGGCGATGACGGAAAGCGACCCCTCCCTACCGGCGAGTAAGGCACGTACGCTGGAAAGCATGACCAAATGGACCGCAGAAGACGTAGTCGATCAGACCGGCCGCACATTTGTCGTCACGGGGGCGAACAGCGGACTGGGTGAGGTAGTCGCACGAGCGCTGGGCAAAGCCGGGGCCGACGTCGTCCTCGCCTGTCGTGACACCACGAAGGCCGACGCCGTAGCCGCCGAGATCGGGCCCAACGCGGTTGTCCGCAAATTGGACCTCTCGGATCTGTCGTCGGTACGAGCCTTCGCCGACGCAACGGAGAAGGTCGACGTCCTGGTGAACAACGCCGGCGTGATGGCGGTTCCGTTCCGCCGGACGGTCGACGGATTCGAAATGCAGATCGGCACAAACCATCTCGGACACTTCGCATTGACCGGATTGCTGAAGGACAAGCTCACCGATCGTGTCGTGACGATGTCCAGTGCCCTGCATCAGCTCGGAACTGTCGATCTGGACGATCTCAATTTCGAGCGTCGGAAGTACAACCGATGGTTGGCCTACGGGCAGTCCAAGCTTGCCAATCTGTTGTTCACGTACGAACTTCAACGCAGGTTCGCGGCGTCGGGATCTTCGCTCAAAGCGCTCGCTTCGCATCCGGGATACGCGTCGACGAACCTGCAGGGGCACACCGAGTCGATCCAGGACAAGCTGATGGGAATCGGCAATTCGATCTTCGCGCAGTCCGCGGAGATGGGCGCCCTTCCCGAACTGTGGGCGGCAACCGCGCCGGATGCCTTCGGCGGCAGTTACATCGGACCGGACGGTCCGTTCGAGCAGCGAGGGTATCCGAAGGTCGTGGGGTCGAACAAGAAGTCACACGATACGAAGACAGCCTCGGGTTTGTGGACACTGTCGGAGAAGTTGACCGGAGTCTCGTTCGGGATTTGATTCAGATATGAAGGTGGCCGCGAACTTCGAGAAGTTCGCGGCCACTTTCATATCCGTTCGAGCTAGATGTTGTTCGGGTTACAGCGTGACAACCATCTTGCCGGTGTTCGCGCCGCGCATCAGGTCGATGAACGCTTGCGGTGCATTCTCCAGGCCTTCGACGATGGTCTCGTCCCACTGAATCTTGTTGTCGGCGAGCCACCCTGCCATGTGGGTGCGGAATTCGCCACCGAGGTGACGGTAGCCGCCCACGAGGAATCCGCGCAGTGTGAGCTGCTTGCCGATCACCAGTGCCAGGTTGTGGGGAGCGGTGGGCTTCTCGGTGGTGTTGTACTGAGCGATGGCTCCGCACAGGGCAATCCGGCCACCCTGGTTCATGGCATCGATTGCGGCTTCGAGATGCTCGCCACCGACGTTGTCGAAGTACACGTCGATGCCGTCAGGGGCGGCAGCGGCGAGTAGTTCGGTGATCGGGCCGTCGTGATAGTCGAATGCCGCATCGAATCCGAGTTCGAGAAGTCGGGCAACCTTCGCCGGTGAACCGGCGCTACCGATTACTCGCTTCGCTCCGAGCAACTTGGCGATCTGACCGACGAGCGATCCGACGGCACCTGCTGCGCCGGAGACGAATACGGTATCGCCTTCCTTGAACTCCGCAACCGCGGTGAGGCCGGCATACGCGGTGAGGCCAGTCATGCCGAGGGCACCCAGGTAGGCCGTCGCCGGCGCGATGGACGTGTCGGCCGGAGTCACTGCGGATCCGTCGAGGATGGCGTATTCACGCCATCCGAGGCCGTGGACGACAACGTCGCCCACGGCGCGATCAGCCGACTTGGATTCGACGACCTCGCCGACGGCACCACCGTCGAGCGGCGCACCGACCTGGAACGGCGGAAGGTAGGACTTCACGTCGTTCATTCGGCCGCGCATGTACGGGTCGACGGAGATGGCGATGTTGCGGACCAGGATCTGGCCGTCTTCGAGTTCGGGGAGTTCTACTTCGGCGGTGGCGAAGTTCTCCGACGTGGGCCAACCGTTCGGGCGTGAAGCGAGACGGATTTCCCGGCTGACAGTGGTAGTGCTCATTCGTCGTCCTTACTTACTTCGAGGGTGACCTCGATGTTGCCGCGAGTTGCATTGGAGTACGGGCACACCTGGTGTGCCTTCTCCGTCAGCTCGACGGCCTGATCATGGGGTAGATGGGGGAGTGAAACCTCCAGCGTCACAGCGAGTCCGAAGCCTCCTGCACCGTTGGGGCCGATGCCGACCCGCGCGCCGACTGCGGAATCAGCCACGTTGGCCTTCTCGGCACGGGCGACCATCTGCAGAGCGGAGTGGAAGCATGCTGCGTATCCGGCGGCAAAGAGCTGCTCGGGGTTGGTGCCTTCGCCGCTGCCACCCATTTCCTTGGGAATGGCGAGGCCGAGATCGAGGCGTCCGTCCGAGGTGCGAGCGTGACCGTTGCGGCCTTCGCCGGTGGCAAGTGCTTCTGCGGTGTAGACGATGTTCATGACTTCTTCTTTCCGTCGGAGTGGGCATTGGATGCTTGGAGCGACTCGCCGAGACGAGTGAGAACGTCTCGAAGTTCGGTGAGTTCGTCGGTGCTCAGACCAGTGGCACCTGCGAGTTTGGCTGGGATGTCCTCGGCCTTGCTGCGCAGGGTGGAACCCGCCTCGGTCAGGTGAATCTCGACGCGACGCTCGTCGGTGGTGAGGCGTCGGCGCTCGATGAATCCCAGACCCTCGAGCCTCTTGAGCAGCGGCGAGAGAGTTCCGGTATCGAGATCGAGTGCCTCACAGATCTCACGCACCCCGCGGCCGTCTCGTTCCCAGAGTGTCAACAAGACGAGGTACTGGGGATACGTGATTCCCAGGTCGTCGAGCATCGCCCGGTACGCGGCCGTCGTGGCCCGCGACGCCGAATAGAGGGCGAAGCAGACCTGGCGTTCGAGGGCGAGTGGGTTGGTCACGAGAACAACTGTAGCGCACAGTTAAGTTGTGCACAACAAAGAAGTGTCAAATAGATCTACGGATAGGCGGCCGTTCGTCTACGGCGTCGACAGGATCTCGGAGACATGCGAGAGGAAGGTGTGCACTGTCCGGGCAGCGGGCGCAGGAAACCTGGTCCGCACTGCCAATCCGTCGTGAGTTCGTGAGAACCAGAACTGAACGTCGTCGGCGTTCGAGACGCGACTGAGTTGCTGCGGATTGATCGGCGCAGGCTGTGATTCGCTGGACTTTGATTTACGGGGGCGAGATCCACCGGGCATGGTTCGGTAGTCGGCGTAGGACACCGAGAAGATGTCTCTGCGAGTGGGCGAAACCTCGGGCCCCAAGCTCCGCAACACCTGCCTCGACGAGACGGACGACAGTGAAAGTGACTCGTGGAAAGCGAGATTGACTGCCCGGGCAGTGCTGTGAAGATTGTCCATGCTCGTCACGGTGATGGGCGCATTGGCTACCAGCCATCCGAAGGTGTGGTTGTGTCGCGGTTCCCGACGCGTGTGAACAGGGAACAGTAGGTGCGTGTCCCTCTTGCCGGTCAATTGTGTTGTGGCCAAACCGATCGACGCAAGAATTGCACCGAACGACGAGTGCCGATGATCGGCGCAGTTCTGGTCGAACAACTCTGCTTCGTCGGCGTCGAGGAGCATTCGGGTGTCTGTGCCCTGGGGCGACATCGCCCCGGCAGGCAGTCCCAGATCTACGGGAAAATGGGGAGTGTCACCCCCGCATGCTCGGAGGAAGGACCGCCAACCCGCAATCCGGTGGTCGCCGGGCTCTGGATCCGCGGTTGCCGATTCCCGGAAGCAGTAGTTGAGGAAACTCCCGGGCTCCGGAAGGAGATCAGACGCGATCGGATCACGGTCCGCCCGCGTGTATTCGCGATACAGAGTGCTGATCTCGGTAATTGCGATGCTCATGGACCAGCCGTCGCAGATGGCATGGTCGAACCCGCAGACCACTGTCGACTGGTCCTCGCGGGTGATGGCACCGAGAAAGTACGCGGGAAACGCGAAAGGATTGCACCATCGATCCAAGCGCTCGCCCAAGAGTTCTCGCACCTGCTCCGGTGTTCGCGCGTCAGCCACTGTTTCCTCACGCAGGCGCAGATCGGCGACGTCGGCGACGTCGACGAACAGTGCCGAGGATTCACCCGATTCTTCGGCCTGGGAGAACGAGCACGACAGGGCGTCGTGACGGGACGTCCATTCCTCGAAGCTGGCCTTGAGTGCGTCCGTGTCGATGGGGCCGGGAACGTCGAAAGTGGCAGCGAGCCAAGTCGTATCGCCGCGGCTGCCGGCAAGATGCAGCTGCTGATTGGAGGTCGGAGGAACCGGATACGTCGTTCCGGTGGAGATTTCACTCGGCGTCCACTGCAGAATGCGGCCCGGCCGTGCCTCGAACCTGTCGAGAAACGTGATGTGCATCAGGCGGTCTCCACTTCCTGACGTGCATCCGCCTGACGCACGACACGGTAGTCGCCGGTATCAGCGACCGTTCTCAGGACGTTGCGAAGGTGTCGTAGGTACCGATTCACCGATGTGTGCGCCTGATCGGTGTCCGGAAAACTGACCATCACGTACGTACGGTCTTCCTTCCGGTTGATCCACATCGACAGATCACCCGTCGTTCCTGGCCCACCCAGTGCCCGCGCCTCGAGTTCGTCATGGTGCTCGGCACCTGGAATCAGGCGCATGTCGATGTACGACACCATCGGCGGGACCGAGGTTCCACCGATGTCGGATCCGGTCAACTTCGACACCTGGGCGATCACCGAGTGAATGGACACATCCGCGAGTCCCTTCACCGCAGCGCGAGCAGCGTGGGCAAGGGGGAGTGCATCGGTAAAGTTCGTGACACCGCTCAGCGTGAACGAGACCGGGACGAGATTGATGAACCAGCCTTGGGAATAGAGGTATCTCGGATCGGAGCGAGTGCCGACTGCGTTGAGCGCGAAGTAGTTCGCTCGATCCGCAACTTCGATCTCGGTGAGGGCGAGGGCTGCGAAGATCCCCGTGGAGAAGCCGACGCCATTGGACTTGCACAGCGCTGCGAACGCGGCTGACTCGTCGCTGTCGAGAACGTCGATGTGTGTGCGGGTCGACCGGGTCTGTTCGCCCCGCGCGACACCGAGGTCGAGGGGGAACGTCGGGAGTTGGCCGGCGTTGGCGGCGAGAATCGAAATCCACTGCTGCACAGGCGCTGCGGCCAGGTCGAGGTTCCCCGCGGATGTCCGTTCCTCGCCGCTGTACTCGACGTAGCTGCCGGGAGAGGGAAGTTGAGCGTCGATGCCGGCGCTTTCGGCGATGTACAGCGCACGAAGTTCTTCGACGCCCAGCATCAACGACAGGCCGTCGGTGTGCGAGTGATCGACGCCGTAGTAGACGGTGAAGCCGGCGCCGTGCTCGACGACGCCACTGATGAACGAGGGCCATTGCAATGGGCTGGTATCGCCGGCGAAACTTCGGCTCACATGCTCGCGAACCGCATCTGTCGTGTTCAGAGAACCGATGCTGTGCGGCGTGAGTTCGATCGTCGACGCATCCACCACGTGACGGTCGATGACCCCGCTACCGTCGGGATCTTCGGATGATCTCACCTCGAACCAACTGTGCAGTGTGTTGTGCCGCAGGACAAACGCCTGGACCGCCCGACGCAGTGCCTCCCGATCGAGATCACCGGGCAGAGCGAACGTGAATCCGATCCACGGTGACCAGTCGACGCCTTGTGCGCGCTTGTGATCGGCGGTACGAATGTGTCCTTCCTGTAGGAACGAGAGCGGTTGGTCGCTCCGCGGTGCCCCGGATGCCGCCGCCAGGGATTGTTCAGTAGGCCTGAACTCGGTGAGCGTCCCGGCTTTCGGTGCCCAGAGATCGATGGGTGTCATTTCCATGAGAGTTCTCCTCGATCGGTACAGCGGTATTGATCGGTACGGCGGTGTTGGTCGGAGGTGCGAAAGTGTCGGTCGAGAAGGCAAAGTCCTCCATTTCGCGGCGTAGGAGTCCCGCGAACTGATGGATGTGGCGGCTCGTGCGCGCGTTGCCCGGGTGGCGTATGGCCAGATTGAGCCCTTCGGGAGTCCGCGTGAGCCAGATGTAGACGTCGGTTCCCGAATGATCTCGACTACGAAGGCCCCTGGTCTGCCAGCTCGTCCATTGCTCGGCACCAGGAACGTGACGAACGTCCATGTACGAGAGCACGAACGGCAGGTGCTGCGGGGAGTCGATCAGCTCGCACACTTTCGAATACGGCAGTGCCGCGGCGGGGCGGACGCGCCGTATCTCCGTGCCGGCAACCTTGGCCAGATCGCTCACGGTTGCGGCGGGGGCAATCGGAATCCTCACCGGCACAACACCGATGAACCATCCCAGCGACGCGGCCCATCGAAGCTCCGAACGGGTGTGTTGCGGCACGACGACGCGGAATTCGTCTGCACCGGTGAGATCGCCGGTCACCTTGGCCGCGCACGCGAGTATCGCGGCCAGGAATCCTTGGTTGCTGCGCTTGCTCGCTTCTGCCAGGCGTTCGGCTCCCCGGGCGCTCAGAAGCCAGGCAGACAGGCTCTGCTGAGGGACTCGGCGTCCGGTGACCGGTTCGGGTAGCGCTGGAAAGTACGGAGCCTCGCCCTGCGCGTAGAACTCGCGCCACGTCTGCACTGCCGGGTGAGAGCGGTCCGCGTGTCCCACGAGATCTCGTTCCTTGGTGCCGAAGTCGATGTAGCTTCCGGTCTCCGGCGGCGAGGGAGGGCTTCCCTCGCTCAACGATCGGTAGATCGTCTGCAGTTCGTGCGCGGTCAACGCCACCGAATATCCGTCCAGCAGAGCATGATCAGCGGCAAAAACCACGGTGAAGTGGTTGGGGCCTTCGATCGTCGCGAACTGATACGCAGGCCAGACAAGTGGATCGGTCGATCGGTCGAGCAGTTGCTGCAGATGCGTGAAGACAGACATCGAGGACGCAAGGTGTCCGACCTCGGTGCCCAGAATCCGGACGTCTCCAGACGCCGCGGTGCGTCGGACTATCGTTTCGCCCTCCACGGCGACGTGTGTTCGGAGCACTTCGTGGCGATCGATCCAGTGATCGAGAGCGGCCGCCCAGATCCTTCGGTCGAGTCGGTCGTGGATGCGAAACGAGGTACCCAGCCACGACGGAGTGCACACGTCGGTCTGATGGTGCACCTGCCGTTTCGCCTGCTGGGCATGTTGCAAGTGTGCCTCGTGTATGTAGCTGGCGGGACGCTGGTCGACAGGCCACAGCTCGGGCGGATTCACCGCGGCGGGAGTCCACTCGGTGACGGTCCCTGGAGGTAGGGGATAGTCGGCAAGTTCCGTGAATTCCATTGGGAAACCTGATCTCTCGAGATGGCGAAAGGTGGGGATCGTGAACGGGGCGGATGTTTGTAACCGAGAGTGACAGATGATTAGTCAAGGCAAGTAGAACGCGGCCCGAGGCTCCGCGCAACTGCTTCGGTGCGGGATGTGACGAGGAACATTCCGCTCGTTATTTCGGACAATTCGAATACTGGACATCCGGTTTACGGCCCTGGTCACCTGTCAGTTGATCGATCAATCACTCTGTGGTGAAACAAATTTCAACAGACCGTTGTGAATTCCGTCGGCGACGAAGCATGTGCGCATGCGAACGTCGGAATATGTTTATGTGT
Organism: Rhodococcus sp. MEB032; assembly: GCF_030208925.1. Classification (NCBI taxonomy): domain Bacteria; kingdom Bacillati; phylum Actinomycetota; class Actinomycetes; order Mycobacteriales; family Nocardiaceae; genus Rhodococcus; species Rhodococcus sp. MEB032. The sequence continues at coordinate 199,259 of NZ_JARVSY010000010.1, read as the reverse complement.
AGCAAGTTTCGTATTAATTCGGCTGTATCTCTTTTAATTGCAACAGGGTTCGTGTACTGCCGTCGTGTCGTTTCGGCGCGCGGATTGTTCACCGAGTATTGACATGCTCGGCATCTGCCGGTCGTATGCAGACGGTATTTCTAAGCGATGACTGATCCGATGGAATACGACCTGGTTGTGATCGGCTCCGGCCCGGGTGGGCAGAAGGCTGCCATCGCGGCGGCCAAGCTGGGTAAACGGGTAGCGATGGTCGAGAAAGGCAACATGCTCGGGGGAGTGTGCGTCAACACCGGCACCATTCCGTCGAAGACGTTGCGTGAGGCGGTTCTCTACCTCACCGGGATGAACCAACGCGAACTGTACGGCGCGAGTTACCGCGTCAAGGAGAACATCACTCCGGCCGACCTGCTGGCGCGAACCCAGCATGTCATCACCAAAGAAATCGAAGTCGTTCGATCTCAGCTTCTGCGCAACCGCGTCGAATTGTTGGTAGGGGTCGGCTCGTTCGTCGACGAGCACACCATCCTCGTCGAGGACTCCTCGCGCGGAGACAAGATGACGATCACGGCGAGGTTCGTCGTGATCGCGACCGGAACGTTGCCTGCTCGCCCGGCGGGGGTGTCCTTCGACAGTCACCGGGTGCTCGACTCCGACGGGATCCTCGATCTGACCTCCATCCCGACCACCATGGTCGTCGTGGGCGCGGGAGTGATCGGTATCGAGTACGCATCGATGTTCGCGGCACTCGGCACCAAGGTCACCGTCGTCGAGAAGAGGACGTCGATGCTGGACTTCTGCGACCCCGAGGTCATCGAATCGCTTCGATTCCATCTACGCGATCTGGCGGTCACTTTCCGATTCGGTGAAGAAGTGACGGCCGTCGACGTCGGAGCGAACGGAACGCTCACGACGCTGCGCAGCGGCAAGCAGATTCCAGCCGAGACCGTGATGTACTCGGCTGGACGGCAAGGCCTCACGGCGCCACTCGCGCTGGAGAACGCCGGGCTCGAAGCCGACGAACGTGGCCGTATCTACGTCGACGACAATTTCCGCACCAAGGTCGAACACATCTACGCCGTCGGTGACGTCATCGGATTCCCGGCGTTGGCGGCGACGTCGATGGATCAAGGTCGACTCGCGGCCTATCATGCCTTCGACGAACCAGGCGCGAAGCTGATGGATCTGCAGCCGATCGGCATCTACTCGATTCCCGAGGTGTCGTACGTGGGCGCCACCGAGGTCGATTTGACCAAGGAATCGGTGCCGTACGAGGTCGGGGTTTCCCGATACCGCGAACTCGCACGCGGGCAGATCGCAGGCGACACCTACGGGATGCTCAAGATCCTGGTGTCGACGGATGACCTGAAACTGCTCGGTGTTCATATCTTCGGCTCGGGTGCAACGGATCTCGTGCATATCGGCCAAGCGGTGATGGGGTGCGGCGGGACCGTCGAATACCTTGTCGACGCCGTCTTCAACTATCCGACACTGTCCGAGGCGTACAAGGTGGCGGCGCTCGACGTCATGAACAAGATCAGGGCTCTCAAGCAATTCCACTAGGGGTCGGGGTGTCCCCAGGTACCGGTCAGGGGCGGTCGGTGTACTTCTCGGGTAGCACTTGTTCGAATACCTGAGGGTGATGTCAGGCCTGGGGAAATAAGGCAGGGTCTATCTCCATGACCATTGCCCAGGAACTTCGTGTGGAATTTCGATGCTGATCGGACTGATTGCCGCGATCGTGGCATGCGTCGGGTACGGCGTTGCATCCGTGCTGCAAGCCTACGGCGCGCGCAAGTCGGCAGCTGCCGCCGAGCAGCGTGGCGAGGCCGGACACGTGACGGCGTCGGGTGGCCCGACCTTGCGTTCGACGTTCGCGGCCGCGCTGACGGCGTCGTTCATCCTGGGCACCGTGCTCGATGCGGTCGGATTCGCCGGAAGTGCCATCTCCGCGCGGCTCATTCCACTGTTCTTGTCGCAGACAGTGGTCAGTGCCAATCTCGTCATCACGGCAGTGCTGGGGACCGTGGTCCTCGGCATCCAGTTGCATCGTCGCGACTGGTTCGCGATCGCTGCGGTGATCGGATCGCTCCTGCTGCTCGGATTGTCGTCAGGTCACGCGGGCGGTGGGAGTTCCAACGACGTCGTCCATTGGGGTGTCCTCGTGGGCTCGGCGTTGATCTTGCTGATCGGCATCGGTTTGATCCGATGGTTGGGCTCACGCGCAGCAGTTGTCGCCGGGTTGATCTCGGGTGTGCTGTTCGGCTGTCTGGCCATTGCCGTACGCGTGGTCTACGGAATCGATCCGTTCGAAATCGGTACGATGCTCCGCGATCCGGCCGGCTGGGCGATCCTCGTCTCGGGCCTGGGCGGTTTCTATCTGCACACGGTGGCGCTGCAACTGGGATCCGTCAACGGAGCGACAGCGGCTCTGGTTGTCGGCGAGACGGTGGTTCCGGGAATCGTCGGCGTCGTGGTGCTCGGCGACACGTCGAGACCTGGCCTGGAATGGCTTGCCGTCGTCGGCTTCGTCGGGGCAATCGCGGGTGCCGTCGCCGTGGCCGTCTTCGGCGCGGCGAGCCACGAGGAGAAACCGGTCGAAGAAGTGACCGTCTGATCCGGTAGACGAAAGTGTCCTCGAAGACACGACGGCGAACACGGCTACAGACGTGTTAGAAAGGCAGTTCAGGCCGATCTCGGAGGGGTAGTCATGCAAGGGGCAGCAGCGAAGCACGAGGCCGAAGCCATCGCCGGAAACAAGGCAAATTGGGACGATCGCGCCGATGTGCATGTGCGCTCCGAAATGTATGACGTCGGCGGGTTTCTCGCCAACAGAGCGACCATTTCCACAGTTGTGCAGAACGACTTGTCGATTCTGGCCCCGCATCTGCCACAGTCAGGAGTGCAAGGTCACTCGCTCCTGCATTTGCAGTGCCACATCGGGATCGACACGATCTCCTGGGCGCGTCTTGGTGCGATCGACGTGCACGGGCTTGATCTGTCACCCAACTCTCTGCACCACGCTGCTCGTATCGCAAAGGCAGACAACCGCGAGATCACCTGGGTGGAAGGTGATGCGCGATTCGCCTCGACGCTGATCGACCGACGTTTCGACGCGATCGTCACCAGTGCCGGAACAATCGTCTGGTTGCCGGAACTCACCGCTTGGGCTCAGTCGATCCACGACCTCCTCGAGCCTGGTGGGGTGTTTCAGATCCGGGACGATCATCCGATCCTCGGCGCAATGGCGTTCGAGCCGTGGATGATCACCGACGACTACCTCTCCGGAGGCGGCATGCGATCGTACGAAGACTCGGCGACTTACACCGGGACCTCCGATGGGCAGATAGCGCACACTGCCAACCACGAATGGCGCCACGACCTAGGCGAGGTCATTGGTTCATTGCTGGATGCGGGTCTTCATATCGAATCAGTTTCGGAACTTCCCTATATGGACTGGCCGGCCTTTCCCGAACTCGTTCCATGCGCCAACGGATGGACTCTGCCGAGCCACTCTCCGCGGATACCGTTGAACTTCGCCATCGTCGCCAGGCGAAATCAGCGAAGTGAGTGAGCAGAGCCGATCCCTTGGAAGACTTCGAATTATTCCTCGAGCGGCGTGGCCGTATTTCGTGCATGATCGTCGGATGGCTTTGTCCCGGTTGTTGCCTGTCAGCTCGCCCTTTTCGCAAGTCGGCGCGTCTGGTGTGGTGCGTCCAGGAATCGAGTTAATCGTAGTTCTTTCGAGCTAATACTTCTGGTGGATAGTGCTTTTCGCTCGAACTCTGCTCGGCGTTGTTGCAACCGTTCGGCGAAGTTGCAATATCAGGTTCGAATGAACCTGCGTCGCTGTTCGATCGGTCAATTGGTAACGGAAACCGCGTTCTCGCAGATAGTTCCAGTGCGCCCCAATGTCCCGCTTACGTTGTGCGTCACGGGCAGCGGGACGAAGAACGGAGGAAAGTGATGAGCAGCTTGGATATTCAACGCTGGTCGAACGACTTCACCGCGCTGACCAAGGTCATATCGGAAGGCATCGAGCAGTTTGTTCTCCGGTTCATTTCCAGCTGAAGTGATCTGAGCTCGTTGCCCGTCGTGGAATTATTGATCTCCACCGCGATTCGGAGGACGAATCGTGATGAAGCAGAGGTTCTTACGAGGTCTGGGAGGCCTGGGCGGGGGCGAGCAGGTAGGAGAACACGTACGTAACTGCGGCGATGACCGCCAGTACGATCAAGGACATCGGGAACCCTGCGGCATCTCGCACCGGGTCACCAGTAGCGACGACAGCCGACATGAACACTCCGATTACCAGCAATGTCACCGCCAAGGCAGAGCACGCAGCGAACCGATGCTTCCAGCAGCAGACTGTGCGCGCCGGCCATGTGTGGCTTGTTCTCAGGGCGCAGCGCCCACCTGCAACAGCGCCCGAGCCGACAATCAGCCCTGCCAGCGCTCCGATGAAGGCGGGTATGAACAGTCCTACCCAGGACCAGGCTCCATCGCCGACTATCGGGATCATCACGGCGACACCTGTGACCGCACCTGTGAGCGCAGCCAGACTCAGTTCCTTGTCGACCCAGCTCATGGATCAACTAGAACACAGGCACGCTCGCGAGGCTGTGGAGTATCTCGGATTCAGGGGCTGAAGAACTCGAGTCGGCGGTGCAGGCGTGCGATCGACGGGTCCCCGATCGTGCGTCTGCCGTCGGTTCGGGCTTGGCTCGGGGTCATCCCGTAGAAGTCCTTGAACGCTCGCGCCAACTGGGATTTCGAGGTGAAGCCGCATCGCAGGGCCAACGCTTCGATCGTTTCGTTCGGCATCTCGGTTCTGGTCAATTCGCGGTAGACGAGTTCGAGACGCTTCCGCCGAATGACAAGAGCTATTCCGCCGTCGGATGCGAATGCGCGATAGAGCTGTGCCCGGGAGACGGACAATGCTGCGCACATGCTCGTCGGGCCGAGCCAGGTCTCCGAGAGATGCTCGGCGATGTGGGCGTACGCACGATCGCGGAGAGAGTGATCGGGCCGCGGCGACAGATCAGGTTCGGCGATACCCAAACTGACACGAAGGAGGGAAGCGACGACGTCCTCGTAGCCGGCCGCAGCATCGGGATCGAGATGCGGTAGCGCGAGTACGACCGATTGCATGCACTGAGCGAGCACGACGGCAGGAACTCCGCGCAGTACCGTCCCGTGTAGAGAACGACCCTTCGACTCGGCCTCGACGAGGGAACGCGGTGCGAGGAGCGTGATGGTGCGCCCTGTCGATTCTGCCTCCGCGTCGGCGGTCCAGGTACGCCCGAGGTCGAAGAATGTGACATCGCCTTGACGTGCGACGAAATCGACTCCGTCGGCGTTGCCGCTCAACTGCCCGTCGAGGACGACCTGGACCATGTATTCATCGTCGAGTCCGCTCTCGGCGATCAGCCGATTGTTTCGGGTGTACTTCTGTGCATTGAAGGTAGTTTGACCGATCAACGAGGTTCCGATGGAAAGCGCTGTGATCGAGCCTTCGAGAGATGTGTCAGGGTCAATTCGGTCGGTGACGAAGAACGGACGTGTGGCACTGCGCCAGAAGTCGTCGGCGTCCGCAGGATCGACCGATCGGGTCGACACGCGGATGCGGGCGGAATTCATCGACACGCGGGCATGATATGTCAGATCCCGCAGGTCGCAGTCACTCTCCCGCAAATAGACGCCAATAGTGACCGAGCCCACATAATGAGACAAATCGGGCGTATTTGTGAGACGGCCAGTGCTCGCGTGTCGCGGCGAAGCTGTCTATGTTGTTCGTTATGGGTGGACAGGTTGGGAGTTCGATGCTCGAACGAAATCTCGAGTTCGGCGGGGATCGACTGCTCGTTTGTCGGCCATCATGACGTCCACTTCGAATCGATCGCAGCTATCTCGAGCAAAGCGAAATCCTCGAGGAAGGGGCACGCTGCAAAGGCGGCTTGCCGGGCGTGGAGCCACGGCGATTCGTCCCCGCCTCCTCGGATTGATGGAACGCTCGGCGGGATTGACTGTCATCGATTCGCCACTTGGGTTCGGCAAGACGGAACTCGCCGCGTTGTGGCTCACGACTCTCGGGCAGGTGCCGAGCAGACCGGTAGTCTGGGTGCCGGCGCCATCGCATCGGATGACCCCCCTCGAGTACTGGAACACCGCGCTCGCAGTAATTCAGGATTCGCTGGAATCACTCGAGGCCCCGCCACGAATGCGCGAGGATCCAGTGGGCGCGATCGAATCACTCCTCGACTCGTCGCCCGCACCATTCGTGTTGGTGTTCAACCGCATCGACCTGGTTGAGGGTGACGAGGTGGGACGCCGAATCGTGGATCTGATCGTGCGGCTTCCCGGATTGAAAGTAATCGTCACGCTGCAGGATCGGTCTGCGACGGACTTGCTCGAAGACGTCCGCGTGGACGAGTACCTGTGCGCGAACGACCTCAGATACACGCTCGACGAGTCCACCGTTCTGTTCGCGGAGGCAGGGGTTCACCTTCCCTCGGGCATCGTCCATTCGATCTGTGAACGCGTCGCCGGCGTTCCCGTGCTGATGAAGGTTGCTCTGAGTGCGGTTGCGGGGCTGAGTGAACCGAGCCGTGGACGCGAACGCGTTCAGCAGCGAGTGGACCAGGCGATCCACGCGTACGTCAGTCGGACCGCTCCTCGGTCGGGCAAGTCGCTCGAGTTGTTCGACTTCGCGACTACGATCGCCGCTGCCCGCACGGTGACACCAGAGATCGCTCGTGTCTTGTCCGACGATCTTGACGTGGAGGGCAAACTGGACTTGCTCGAGTCTTTCGGTCTGATCTTCCGGAATGGTTTCGAGGGAGAACCGTCCTGGTACTTCGCGCCGTCAGTTCGACTGGCATTCATACAGATACGGGCCGAACAAGGGGATGGATTCGAAGATCCCTTCCAGGTACTCGTCGATCACGCTCTCGGGACTTCGGATATAGCCGGTGCCGTTCACTACGCCTTGGACGGACGCAAGTGGACCAGGGTGCTCGACATACTCGAGCGCCACTGGGCTGATCTTCTGGTCGATCACACCGGATTGGTCCGGACTGCGTTGCAATCCATACCCGGTGACGTACTCAGTTCGAACCCTTCGATTCTGGTGGGTCGTGACCTGCTCGAATCACGTCTGCGGCCGCAGTTGATCAACGGCGATTCATTACCGACGGAACCGGCGGAATTGCGTGCGATAGGTGGTAGTCCGCATGCGCACAGCTTGTTGAACGTCGGAACTGTCCAATCGGTGGTGCTGAGAACATCCGGTAAGTACCAACGCTCTACCGAGATCACGCGCAAATTGGCGCACGTCGCGTACGGACTCGGCGACGAGTCGTTGGGCGCGTTGGGGTCTCAACTGCCCGCCCTGCGGCTGATCTGGGGGGTCTCGCATCAATTGACCGGTGACCTCGGTGATGCCGCGGTGGAATTGCGACTCGCCTATCAAGGTGCGGTGCAACATGGTCCGGAGTTCGTCCTGCGTCACGCCGCAGGCAATGCCGCGCTCAACTCCGCGCTGATCGGGGACGTCGCGCACGCGACGGACTGGCTGCACCTGGAAAGCACACACCCGGACGTTTCGGGATGGTTGGGACCGCCCTCGCACATGGGGGGAGCGATCGCGCGGGCACTGGTGGCGTGCGACAGCGTGGACCTGCACGCCGGAGCTGCCGCGATGGACGCACTCGCCGAGGTCACACCGCCGGGCGACCTGTGGGCGTTCGCGGCCTACACTTACACCAGATTTGCACTGCTGCAATCGGACCCGTTCTGGGGGCTGATTTCCCTCCAGCGCGCAGTGGCAACGCACGGGCACGTGAATCCGTGTGAACGATCGCTCGGTGACGCGCTTCTCACCGCGGCACGTATCGATCTTCTGTTGGCGTCCGGGGAGGGTACCAAGGCGCTGGAAGAATCAGTCGCTGCGCCACATACGTTTGCAGTTGTCACGGTCTCCGTGGCGCGGGCGCATCTCCTGACCGGGTCGCCGTCCCAGGCATTGGAATTGTGCCGCGAAATCGACTGGAGCGGGCAGTATCTCACGAGGTTTCGGCTCGAATCCCTGCTGATCGAATGCGCTGCTCTGTGTGAACTGGGCAGGATCCCCGCTGCCGCGAGTACATGGGAGGAAGCTCGCGGACTGCTCGAAACCTCCGGTGTCCTGTCGGCCCTGGCGACGATACCGCGTGATCTGATCAGGCAACTCGAAGATCGGGCCGAGGGCTCGAGCAGTGCCGTCGCGACCTTTCTCGAATCCGAAGCGGCGCAGATGTATCCGGCGGCCATCGTTCGGGTCCAATTGACGAAACGGGAGATGGACGTTCTCGTGGAACTGGGTCTCGGCATTCCGATCGGTGAGATCGCGCGGCGGTTGTTCGTATCCAACAACACGCTGAAGAGTCACCTCCGAGCCTTGTATCGCAAACTCGGTGCGCATTCCCGGGAAGAGGCTGTCGCGGCAGCGCACCGACACAACCTCCTCGGCAGTGGGCAGGACTGATCGACGTCAGTGCAGATTGCGCTCGGCGTAGACCTTCATCGCGTCACGGACCAGCGAAGCAGTGCCTTCTTCGTACTTGTCGTAGTTTGCAGTGAAGCGGGGATCGTCGACGTACATCTGGCCGAGCCCGGTGAAGGCGTCGGCGCTGGGAGTCCTTCCCTGCCAACCGATCTTTATCCACTCGAACTGTCTTCGGGTAATCGTCTGGACGTCGTCGCTTTCCGCGGACAGCCCCGCTGTCAGTGCTTTTCCGAATGCCGCTGCGATGTCGGCTTGAGATTGCAGATGAGCTTTACGGTCCTGCTCCGACATCGACCGCCACCAGTTGTCGCCGCTGGTGTAGGCGTCCTTGCCCCAACGCTCGATGACCTCGTCCTTGTATCGGGTGTGGTCGAACCCGTCGAAAACATCTTCCGGCATGAGTGATTCACCATTCTTCGTCTTGTTCAAGGTCCTGTTGACCGATTCGATCTGTCTCGAGATCCGCGTGCGCTCTTGCTCGAGGAGTTCGAGGTGCGTACGCAGTGCGGCGGCCGTATCGCGTTCGCCGGTGAGGACTTCGGCGATGGCCGGCAATCCGAGTCCGAGTTCCCGAAGTAGAAGGATGCGTTGCAGTCGCACCAGGGCGTCTTCGTCGTAGAAGCGGTAGCCGTTGGCGCCGATGCGACTCGGTTCCAGGAGTCCCAAATCGCCGTAGTGACGCAGCGTTCTGCTGGTGGTACCTGCGGATTTGGCGAGTTCTTGGATGGACCATTCGCTCACGTGGAGTTCCTACTCTCGGATCGGTTGTGCTCATTCAGCATGCAAGTTGACGTTGCGTCAATGTCAAGAAAGTTCTCGGTGTGCATTGTCGGGAACGTTTTATGTCCGTTTCGCCGTATCGCCACGAACGGGTCTCCAACTGATTGATTCGATGACCTAGGTCACGTGATTTGGCTCACAAATTGTCAATTTGAATAGTTGAACAAGCCTCTGTTGACGCTTTCACATACCTCGACCACGATCATCTGAACAGATCGAGTTACGCGGTTGTTGAAAATGCACGGTAGTTGAAATGCACTGCAGACGGAACGGTGGTCCACGATGACTGAACTGGTGTCGGGCGTAGCCCAGGCCAAGCCCTATGACCTCGATGATCGGTACCGGTCGGGATCGGGACCGGTGTTGCTGACCGGTGTTCAGGCAATTGCACGCGGCTTCGTCGAGCAGCACGTTCGCGACATTCGGGCAGGTAAGCGTATTGCCACCTTCGTCTCCGGTTACCAGGGCAGCCCCCTCGGTGGCGTCGACAAGATGCTTCACGGCATGCCCAAGGTTCTCGCCGAGCACGACATCACCTTCATCCCTGGCTTCAACGAGGAGCTCGCCGCCACGGCGGTATGGGGAAGCCAGACGGATCTCCCTGCCGGAACCGCGACCCACGACGGCGTGACCGGCGTCTGGTACGGCAAGGGCCCCGGCGTCGACCGCGCTACCGACACCATTCGCCACGCCAACATGTACGGCGTGAACCCCAAGGGCGGCGTCGTCCTCCTGGTGGGCGACGACCCCGCGTCGAAGTCCTCCACGGTTCCGGCCGTCAGCGAGCGCTCGCTTGCCGCGATGGGCGTGCCGGTTCTCTTCCCACGCAATGCCGAAGAGATCATCACGATGGGTATGCACGCCGTTGCTCTCTCGCGTGTCTCCGGTTGCGTCGTAGCGCTGAAGATCGTCGCCGACGTCGCAGACGGTGCCTGGACGATCGACGGCAGCATCGCGGACTTCGACATCGTGGTTCCGGAAGTGCAGTTCGAGGGCAAGCCCTTCGTCTACAAGCAGCGTCAGATGGCCGCGCCGCCGGACAGTGTCATCGCCGAGGCCGATCTGTACGGCCCGCGATGGGATCTTGTGCACGCGTACGGAACTGCCAACAACCTCGATGTGATCGAGGTCAACCCCTCCGGTGCGAAGATCGGTATCGCCGCCACCGGTACAACTTTCGACTCCGTCCGACAAGCTCTGGCAGACCTCGGCGTCGATGATGCCGCGCTGCACCGCGCCGGGATCCGTCTCCTTCGCATCGGAATGTGCTACCCCGTCGTGGGCGAGAAGATCAAGGAGTTCGCCGAAGGTCTCGAGCAGATCGTCGTGGTCGAGGACAAGACCGCGTTCATCGAAGCTCAGATCCGGGAAGTTCTGTACGGCACCGACGATGCCCCTCGCATCATCGGCAAGCGTGACGGCCAGGGCCGTCTGCTCATGCCTGCCAGTGGTGAACTGACCGCAGGCCGGCTGCTCGCCCCGTTGCGCCGCGTACTGAAGCCGCACGTCGAACTCAAGCGCACCCTCCCGGCCCCGCTGTCGCTCAACGTGCTCTCCGCCAAGCGAACCGCGTACTTCTGCAGCGGGTGCCCCCACAACCGTTCCACCGCTATTCCCGAGGGTTCCATCGGCGGCGGCGGAATCGGTTGCCACACACTCGTCACCATGTCCGGCCGTGAGGACAGCGCTGTCACCGGCCTGACGCAAATGGGCGGCGAGGGCAGCCAGTGGATCGGGCAGGCACCGTTCACCGACGTGCCTCACCTGTTCCAGAACATCGGCGACGGCACCTTCTTCCACTCCGGTCAGTTGGCTGTCCAGGCATGCATCGCCGCAGGCGTGAACATCACCTACAAGTTGCTCTACAACGAAGTAGTAGCGATGACCGGTGCACAGGACGCGGAAGGTGCCCTCTCCGTTGCTCAGCTCAGCCACAAGCTGACCACCGAGGGCGTCAAGCAGATCATCATCTGCGCCGACGAGCCTTCGCGTCACAACAAGCGCGCTCTGGCCAAGGGCACCAAGCTCTGGCACCGCGATCGCCTCGACGAGGCCCAGAAGGAGCTTCGCGAGATCAAGGGCGTCACAGTGTTGATCTACGACCAGCACTGTGCGGCCGACGCTCGTCGCCAGCGCAAGCGTGGCACGCTGCCCACTCGCAACACTCGCGTCGTCATCAACGAGGCAGTGTGCGAAGGCTGCGGTGACTGCGGTGTGAAGTCGAACTGCCTCTCGGTCCAGCCCGTGGACACCGAGTACGGCCGCAAGACGAAGATCGACCAGACGTCCTGCAACACCGATTACACCTGCATGGACGGCGATTGCCCGTCGTTCGTGACCGTCGAATTGGTACCGGGCAAGAAGGCTCCGAAGGCCGCACGTCCCGTCCCGCCCGTCGTCGCAGACCCCGATTTCGGACCGCTCACCAGCACGCAGAACGTTTTCCTCGCGGGCATCGGCGGCACCGGCATCGTGACCGTCAACCAGGTGCTCGCAACGGCTGCACTGCGCGCCGGCCTCGAGGTGGAGAGCCTTGACCAGATCGGACTGAGCCAGAAGGCCGGACCGGTTGTCTCGCACCTGCGTTTCAGCTCCAGCGCGCTCGAGCCGTCCAACCGCCTCACTCCGGGCAGCGCGGATTGCATCGTCGCCTTCGACCTGCTGACCGCGACGGACAACAAGAACCTCGACTACGGCAACGCCGAGAAGACGGTCTCCATCGCCTCGACGTCTCAGACGCCGACCGGAGACATGGTCTACGACAAGGCTGTTCGCTACCCCGAGGAGACGTCACTCCTCGCCCGTCTCGACAAGGTGTCGCGCACCCTGCGTTCGTTCGACGCACTCGCCGCGGCACAGGAGTTGTTCGGTAACACCGCAGCAGCCAACTTCCTGCTGATCGGTGCGGCCTACCAGAGCGGCGGACTTCGTCTGCCGGCAGAGGCCATCGAAGAAGCGATCGGCATCAACGGCGTTGCCGTGGACGCGAACATCGCGGCATTCCGTTGGGGTCGTGCAGCAATTGCCGACACCGCAGCGTTCTCGGCCGTCACCACGCCGGCCAAGTCCGTCCGCGAACCCGTTGTCGCACCGGCTCACATGTTCGCCGGAACCACCTTCACCGGTGAAACCCTGCGACTGGTGGAACTGCGTGCGGCGCAGCTCATCGAGTTCCAGTCCGTCAAGATCGCCCAGCGTTACATCGATCAGGTTCAGGCAGTCTGGACCGCCGAACGTGCCGCAACCGAGCGGACCGATTTCAGCGAGGCTGTTGCCCGCGGCCTGTTCAAGTTCACCGCGTACAAGGACGAGTACGAAGTTGCTCGTATGCTGGTCGACCCCGCATTCCTCGAGGACGTCAAGTCTCAGGTGCCGGCCGGGGAGAACCTGACCTACAAGCTCCACCCGCCGATCCTTCGAGTGATGGGCCGCAAGAAGAAGATCGGTCTCGGACCCAAGTCGCATGTTGCACTGAAGGTTCTGGCCAAGGGTAAGAAGCTTCGCGGTACCAAGCTCGACCCCTTCGGCTACATGCACGTCCGCAAGGTCGAGCGTGAACTGCTCGCCGAGTACGAGGCCATGATCGCTGACCTCTCTCGTACGCTCGCAACCGACGGATACGATCGCGCCGTCGAGATCGCGGCACTGCCGGACGTGGTTCGCGGTTACGAAGACATCAAGCTCGGCAACATCGAGCTGTACAAGACTCGCCTGCGCGAACTCGGTGTCGGTGAGTAGGAGCGCCGGCGAGTAGATCGAACAAGACTGTGCCCCAGTGACCGTCGTCGCTGGGGCACAGTTGCATTCAGGGCCTTCTCGGACCCAGGCAGGTTCAGGAGGGCGGGAACTGGCCGTCGGCAACCACGGCGCTGCCGTTCCACGTGAAGTTCACTATGTTCGGTCCGCCTTGGGGACAGCAGAATGCATCGTCGTCCAGCAGCCAACGGTATTGGACGGATACCGAATCCTTGTTGCTGTCGATGACGTGTGTGTACGAGTACGGCTCACTGGTAGCCGTGCCCAGGTATGTTCCGTCGTGGAAGAACAGGACGTGTGACTGGTAAGTCGCATCGCCGACGCCGTCGCCGTCCACCGAAACCCAGAGCAGGTCAGGACAATTCCCGATCTGTTCTTCGCTCGCGGATCTCGGTATCCAATTGCCCCCGTTGATGTCGGTGCCCAGCGTGCCGATGGCGTCGGTGACGAGCGAGGAGCCGACGTCGAGACAGGGACCCGAAGCGGGGATTGCTGTCGTAGTCGCCGTCGTGGATGCATTTGTGCGGGTGTTCGATTGCGGCGGGGGAGAGCTCGCTACCGTCGTCTCGGTTTCGTTTGCCGTCGATGTCGCCGACGCCGTTGAACTGGCTGCCGTGGAACTCGCCGCCGCTTCAGGTGTTCCTTCGGTCGACCCACAACCGGCGACCGTCAGGGCAGTGGCCGTCACCAGTGCAGCGGCTGCGACGGCGGCCGAAATCGGAGCTTTCCTGCGCATGCGTCCTCCAGAGTGTATGGGTTCACGTGTTCAAGTCCCTCCTTCGTTCTGTCGCCGGGCCGCATGCGTGCGTTATCGAACAACCGGTAACGATCAGCTATCGGACTCGGCGTTCCGTGCTTCGGTGCTCTTGGCCCCGGCCGCGTCGTATCGCACGGATCCAGCAACGACGGTCATCGCAATCTCTGTGGTCAGGAGAGAATCGACCCCTTCGGTGAACGGATCTTGTTTCAGTACGACAAAATCGGCTGCTTTACCCCGAACCAGCTGGCCGGTCACATCTTCCCACCGGCACGAGTAGGCAGCGTCGCGAGTTGCGTGAGCCAGCGCGTCCGCGAGGGGGAGTGCGTACTTCGGCAGGTTGGGTGCCAGTGACGGATCGATTGCGGATCGACGGGTGGTGGCGATGAACATGTTCGGCAGCGGCGGGTGGGGAGCGGTCGGAGCGTCCGAACCCAACGCCAGAACCGCTCCGGCCTCGGTGAATTCGGGCCAGGGGTACGCGCGATTGACCCGGTAGTCGCCGAGCATCGCCTGCCAGTTCTCCTGGATTGCAGGGTCAGCGTGAACCGGTTGCATCGAGGCGATGATTCCCAGGCGGGCAAGCCTTTCGACGTTGTCCCGGGTGATGGACTCCAAGTGTTCCATTCGGTGCCTGCGGGGAATGTCTCCGTTGGCGGCGATCGCGTACTCGAGTGCCGTCAATCCGATCTCCGACGCCTCGTCGCCGATCGCGTGCATCGCGATCTGCAGGCCTGCGGCGTCAGCGGCTGTCACGACGGGGATCAAGGATTCGAGATCCCAGATGGGCTCGGCGTTGGTGCCGTCCGAGTACGGCTCTTTCATTGCGGCAGTGCAGCTGTCGATCACACCGTCGATGATGATCTTGATTCCGGCGATACGGAGCCACGGACCTTGGACACGCTCGTGGAGTTCGATTGCGTCGTGAACTTGTCGGACGTTGTCGGCCTCATTGTCCTCGCGGGTCATCAGCCAATGAGCCGCGACGCGCAGCGGCAGTGTTCCGTCTCCTGCGTCCAATGCTCTTTCCAGCGAGGCTAATTCGTCCGCGCCGAGAGCCATGTCGACCGCACCGGTCACGCCGTCCTCGAGATAGTGGCGGAAGGTGAGAGCGAGGGCGGCGTCCCGGTCTTCGTCGGATGCGAGCTCCGCCAGTTTCGGCCAGACGTAGAGCATCATGGCGGTCTCGTACAGCATTCCGGTGGCTTCTCCGGTGTCCGGATCCCGGCCGATACGACCGCCGATCGGATCGGGAGTGTCCGCGTCGATGCCGAGTTCTCGCAGTGCTGCAGTGTTCACCCAGACCGAATGTACGTCGTTGGCGTCGAGGTACACCGGGCGATCGGGTACGACGGCGTCGATCATCTCTCGCGTCGGGTGCCCTCCATCCAGCGCGGAGAACAACCAACTGCGACCCAGCAGTCGTGGTGCGTCCGGGTTCGATTCCGCGAATTGCTTGATGCTGGACTGAATGTCGGCGAGATCGGCGGCATCACGCAGATCCAACTTCTGCAGCGCGAATCCCATCATCACCAAATGCGTATGGGCGTCGACGAAACCGGGTAGCACGACGGCACCTTCGAGATCGATCACCTCGGCGTCTGGAGCCAGGATATCGGCATAGACGGTTTCGCCCACGAATCTGAGCTTGTGGTCCTCGACGACTATCGACTCGGCCCATCCGTCGTCGGCAGCCGTGAAGATCTTTCCGTTGCGGTAGTGAGTGATGCTGTCATTCATGACTTCTACGTGATCCTTACGCGATGACGGTAGTAGTGATGGCGGCGCTGTGGTGACGATACGCACCTTCGGTACGTGCGGAGAGTCGGGAAACCAAGGCGAACGGGCCCAGTAGAACGAAGCTGATCCCCGAGATGATGACTCCGAAGGTCGGATACCCGAGGCCGGCCGTCACCGAAGTTCCGAACAGCGGCGCGAACGCGGAGCCGATGAGGTAGGTGCCCAGTAGTGGCGCCGACCATCGGCCGGCCGCGTCGAGCGCGGCCGAGATGGCAACCAGGACGATGAACGTGGCCGCGTAGATCGTGTTCCAAGCGATGACCACTACCAGGTAGATCGTGGGATCGGTGGTGAGGCCGGCAGACAGCTTCAGAATTGCCCCGAGTATCAGTAGCACGGAGATCGATACTGTCCGACTGACCCGAGAACCCAACGCGGTCAAGGTAACAGCCGCGAGCACACCACCCGCCGTTGATGCGCTCAGTGCGAGACTCATTTGTTGATCCGAGAGCCCGGCGTGCTCGGAACCCATGATGCCGAGTACTGCCCACAACGAGTCCTCGCTGATCGCCCAGACTGCAAGCATCGCGAGAAATGCGGTTCCGGCAAAAGTGAGTCGTTTCGCGCTGACCCCGGCGGGGAGAGCTGTGGTCGTATTGGCGGACTTCGCCGTCTCCGGCGACTCTTTCACCGGGGACGACGGCAACCAGGTGACCGTTGCTGCGGTAGCCAGTGCCAGGACTGCGACGATGCCGAATGCGTTGGTCATGTGTGTGCCGAGGATGGGTATGAGAGCGAGGACGGCTGTGACGACGACACGGTTCACGAGGCCGCTGATGCTTGACGCCCGGTCCGGGTTCGTGAGCGCGGCCAGTGCCGCTCCGCCAACGGATGCGGATCCACCAGCGCCGATACCGCCGACGATGATCGCGGCGCATGCGATCGTCGTGGACGGTGCGATGGCCGCAACGCCGAATGCGGCTGCCATCGCGATCAGGCTGACGCGGCCGAGGAGATGGCGATGCCGGCCCGAGGCGATTCGGGTGGTGGCGATGCCGGCCCGAGGCGATTCGGGTGGTGGCGAGGCAGGTGACGGCGCAGACCAGCAGCGATGCGGTCAGAACGGCACCGGCAGCGGATTCGGTGACACCAAGGTCCTCGACCATTGCCACGATCATCAGGGGGATGAGGTTCGCGGTGATGAACCCCATGACGCCGATACTGAAGACGGCAATCCCGCGGTTGGCGGTGAGTGGAACCCGGTCGGACTGCGTATTCGTCGAAGCGTTGATCGGCACTAGGGCAACCCCATGTCCTGAAGGGGGTGGCTGAACCGACCCCTGGTGGCGTGATGCGAGTCACTTAATGAATGTGATTCGTTAAGTATGGGGATGGGCTCCGCCACGGTCAAGAGATCTAACGAATTTGATTCGTTAATTGTATGTTTCCGGATACGTGCTTCCGTAAAGTGGCGTCGCCGGTCTGTTTCCTGTTGTGAGGCTTATGCTTCCGCAATGGCTGAGATTGCGGAACGCACCCGCTACTTCGAGCGCTACGTCACTTTCATCGACGCGATTGTCGCCATTGCGATCACGCTGCTCGTCCTGCCGCTGGTCGAACTCACCAGTGACCACCACGGCACCACGTCAGAACTGCTGCGCGATCACGCTGCGCAGTTCTACTCGTTCGCCCTGAGCTTTCTGGTGATCTTCCGGCTCTGGTGGTCGCAGCATCGGCTGCTTCGTTTTGTGGTCGACGCGGACAAGGTGGTCGTTCGCGGACTGGGGTTGTGGGTGATGACCATCGTGTTCCTGCCCTTCCCGACAGCGCTCGTTGCAGCGCCGTCGCAGGATCTCGGGACCAGGGCTCTCTACATCGGGACAATGGCAGCCAGTGCTGCGTGCCTGGCGGTGGTCGCGTGGGGTCTGGTCCGCAACCCGTCGTTGAGCGAAGAGAATGCGAAGCCGCATTTCACCGCTGAAATCGTCACTTTCCTGATCATGGTGGTGGCGCTGCTCGTCAGTGTGCTCGTTCCGGTGACGTCGTACTTCCCGCTGTTTCTTCTCCTGCTGTCGACGCCGATCGAGAAGCTGTGGAACCGAGTGGCGGCGAAATGGAGTCGCGGTGAAGGTGAGATGAGCTAGTCGGCGCGAGCGGTCATCGCGGATTTCTTGGCTTTGTTTCCGCAGATGTTCATCGAGCACCAGCGTCGGTTGTTGCCGCGACTGGTGTCGACGTAGAGGCCGGTGCACCCGTCGCCCTGGCAGGCTTTGACGCGGTCCCGGTCGGCTCCACCGAGCACCGCGATCGCGTCGGCAGCCACTATCGACAAAGCGTCACGGATCGGATTGTCTCCGGCTGATTTCCAGAGGGCCCGGCCACTCTCGAGGACGAGGTGGGCATCACCGAGCTCGGATGCGGTGTTGACGATCCCGACATCGGTGCGTGAGGCACGGCGGTTCTCGCATACGGCGGTTCCGATGCGATGAATGGCCTCACGTAAATCCTGCGCGCCGCGGAGGTCGTCTTCTGTCGCGGTTGCGGGGGCGCCCATCAGATCGTTGGCGCGTAACCATAATTCGAGTCGCTGCGGGCTCGTGAGTCGTTCGAACCTCGAGCCGTTCCGATTGGTGAGGGTGGCGGTGAAGCGGAAGGCGAGCGTGTCGTTGTCGAGTCGAAACACGTCCCGAGCGGATTGATCAGCTCCTGCTTCGTTCACTTTCGTCCTCCTTCGTGGCGAACCATCTCAACCGGTTCGACAGCAACTGTACCCGTATGAGAGTCTTGAACCGTCTTAGATGGTTCAGCACTTTCGAGAGGGAAATCCATGACTTCTGTTTCCGTGGTCGGCTTGGGTGCGATGGGTCGTCCCATCGCTCGAAATCTACTGGGCGCAGGCTTCGACGTGACGGTGTGGAATCGCAGCCCTGAAGCGGTAGCCGAACTGGTCGAGGAAGGGGCGAGCGGCGCGAAAACCGTTGCCGAGGCATTCCAGTCCGGTGTTGTGCTGTCGATGTTGGCAGATGATTCGGCCGTGTCTTCGGCCATTCTGGATCCCGCCGTCCTCGCATCCGTTCCGAGTGGAACCGTGCACGTCAACATGGCCACCGTCAGCGTCGACCTTGCCAAGCGCGCCGCCGCACTGCACGCCGAGTACGGCATCGGGTACATCGCGGCGCCGGTGTTCGGACGCGTTTCTGTTGCTCAGGCTGGCCAGTTGAACATCATCGCCGCCGGCGACAGTTCCCTCCTCGAGCGAGTGCAACCCTTCCTCGACGTCATCGGTGCTCGCACGTGGCCACAAGGTGAGCGTCCGGAGCAGGCCAACATCGTCAAGATCATCGGCAATTACCTCATCCTCGCCGCGATTCAATCCTTGGGCGAGGCAATCACATTGGGGGAGAGGTCCGGTGTGGACGGAAGCCAACTCGTAGAACTGCTGACCTCGACGATCTTCCCGGGGCCGGTCTACTCCAGCTACGGAAACCTCGTCGCGATGCGTCAGTACGAGCCTGCAGGATTCACCACAGCTCTGGGCCTCAAGGATTTGAGGCTTGCGCTCGACGCCGCCGACAGCGTCGATCTGGATTTGCCGTTCGGTGGCGTACTTCGAGGCGTGCTCGCTCAGGCTCTGGCGAACGGTCAGGGCGAGATGGACTGGGCGTCTATTGCAGAACTGGTCCGTTCCGGCCAGTCGGGTGAAGGCAGTCCCGAAACACCGACGAGGTGAGCTCGAACTCGGACGGGACGGCGACTTCGGCACTGGCGGAGACCGATTCCGTCCGGACACTACCGCTGGCCGGGTTGTCGGCACTCGCAATGGCAGGCTTCATAGCGATCACAACCGAAACCATGCCGGCCGGACTACTGGTGCAGATCGGGTCAGGGTTGTCCGTATCGGTCTCCGGCGCAGGGCAATTGGTCATCGCATACGCATTGGGTTCCGTCGTCGGGGCGGTACCACTGATCGCATTGACCCGAGGATTGCGACGGCGTGCTGTCCTGGTGTCGGCGATTCTGGGGTTCGGTGTCTTCAATCTGGTGACAGCGCTTTCGTCGAATCCGGTTCTCACCTTGGGTGTTCGGTTTCTGGCCGGTATGGCGGCAGGTGTGGTGTGGGGGTTGCTTGCCGGGTACGCACGCAGGATGTCGCCCCCTCACCTGCAGGGGCGGGCCATTGCGGTTGCCTCCGTCGGACAGCCGATCGCGTTGGCAATCGGCGTTCCGATGGGGGCGTGGCTCGGGACCCTGGCCGATTGGCGCGTCGTCTTCGCCGTGATGTCGGTTGCTGCGCTACTTCTGGTCGCGTGGATACTCACGGTGATGCCGGACTTTCCCGGGCAACAAGCGGATCGGCAGCTGCCGGTGCGGAAAGTCCTGGTCCTGCCTGGCGTACGACCTATTCTGTTTGTCGCGTTCTTGTGGATCCTCGCGCACAACATCGTGTACACGTATCTGGCGGCGTTTCTGGATCGCATCGGTTTCGGCGATCGGTTGGGAATCGTCTTGTTCGTGTTCGGACTTTTCGCCTTCGTGGGCATAGGTGTGGTCGGGGTGTTTGTCGACCGGGCCCTTCGAAGTCTCACCGTGCTGAGCTTGGTGGTCTTTGCCGCAGCTTTGACGGCGTTGGGCGTCGGCGGTGACAGCTTCGCAGTGATCGCACTCAGCGTTGCGGCATGGGGCGTGGCATTCGGAGGCGCTCCCACTCTCCTTCAGACGGCGCTCGCGGATACGACGGGCGACGTGTGGACACTGCGCAATCGGTTTTCGTGACGATCTTCAATTCGGCGATCGCAGCGGGCGGCGTCGTGGGCGGGCTGATCTTGGCGGACAGGGGTGCGGGAGCATTGCCGTTGGTTTCGCTGGTGCTGATCGTCGTCGGTGTTCTTGTGGCCAGTATCCGACAATTCGGACATAGCTTGTGATTCACTTCACGCATGCGAAAGTCATTGCTGGTGGTTGCGCTCGTTGCTACGTGGTTTGTCGCCGGAGCGATGCCCGCGGGGGCTGCGGATGCGAATTGGTCCGGTGATTACTCGCTCAAGCGTTTCGCCGCGACCAAGACGGGCACAAGTCTGGCCGCCAGCCAGTGGGAGCCGGATTTCTCCGATACCTACACGTTCGAGACGGATTGCTCGAGCGGAGTCTGTATCGCCACAGTGGTCGGCGGTCCGGCTCCCGCCAATCCGACGTTGCCGCAGCCTGCTCGATACACCTGGGACGGAACCAGTTGGGTGCACCCCTATGACTGGGAGTGGGATTGCTACCAGGGGGAGGGCGTGCCCAAGGTGTGGGCAGCGGCGCACTCCGAGGCGTATTACACGCCTCAGCCCGATGGCAGTCTGAAAGGTTCGTGGCGTACCGACATCAAGAGTGGTCCCTGCGCGGGATCGGTGATCATGCGCGTCGAGGCGCACCCGGTCGGTCGGTCTACCGGATCTTTCGGTAGTTGAGAACGATCGGCGACTGGATGGTGTTGAAACAAATCTGAGGCGGCGGGAATTGATCGAGCCCCATGCACGTTAATTGAGTCAGTAACGCTCAACTTTCTGCAAGGAGGCTTCGGAATGCCAGCATTCTTCGGGCCCGAGGGTCCCGGTCGCATCGATATTTCCCGGCTCATGAGCAGGGCCACCCAGCAACTCATGGCTGACGCTGCACGTGTAGCGGCTGCTCGCGGTGATTCGGATCTCGATGCACTGCACGTTCTCCGCGTCATGGCGGAGCAGGATCCGGTCCGCACGCTCATGCAGCGCGCCGGAGCCGACCCGAAATCCGTGGTCGACGCCGTCGACCTGCGGCTGCCACAAGGCCGTGAGCAGGGGGGCTACTCTGCTCCTGCGCTCAGCAGTGCCGTGAAAACCGCTCTACTCGAGGCTCATCAACTGGCCCGAGCCCTGGGATCGACGTACATCGACCCCGAACATCTCTTCATCGCCCTGGCCGGTGACCCCGATCATGTTCCGGGTCGTCTGCTCGCTTCGGCCGGCATCACGCCGGAGAAGCTGCAGGCAGCGGTTCAGAATCCCGCAGCCGGTCCAGTCGAAGACGAGTCCACCACACCGACGCTCGACAAGTACGGCATCGATCTCACCGATCGCGCCCGCAACGGCGGCGTCGATCCGGTGATCGGCCGCGCCGACGAGATCGAACAGACCATCGAGATCCTCTCCCGCCGCACCAAGAACAACCCGGTCCTGGTGGGTGAGGCCGGCGTCGGCAAGACTGCCATCGTCGAAGGTCTCGCCCAGCGCATCGTCGACGGGGATGTCCCGGAATCGTTGGTGGGCAAGAAGATCGTCCAGCTCGAACTCTCGAGCATGGTCTCGGGTACCCGTTACCGCGGTGACTTCGAGGAACGGCTGACCAAGGTGATCGACGAGATCACCGCACACAAGGACGAGCTGATCGTCTTCATCGACGAGATGCACACCATCGCCGGTGCCGGAGGCGGCGCAGACGGTGCGATGGACGCCGGAAACATCCTCAAGCCCAAGCTCGCTCGCGGTGAACTGCACATCGTCGGCGCCACCACGCTCGACGAATACCGCAAGAACATCGAGAAGGATCCCGCGCTCGAGCGGCGCTTCCAGCCCGTACAGGTCGGAGAGCCGTCGATCGAGGACGCAATCGCGATCTTGAGCGGACTGCGCAGTCGGTACGAGGATCACCACAAGGTGCACTACACCGACGAGGCGATCACCGCTGCGGTGGAGCTGTCGGCACGTTACATCGGCGACAGGTTCTTGCCGGACAAGGCAATCGACCTGATCGACCAGGCCGGCGCCAGGCTTCGCTTGAAGACGGCCACGGTAGACACCGCTGCGCTGCAGCAGCGTCTCGAGCAGCTCGAGAGCGACAAGGAAAAAGCCGTCGCCGACGAGTTGTACGAGAAGGCGTCGACCCTGCGTGACGAGATCAACGGCGTCGCAAAGCGTCTCGAGAAGGCAGGATCCTCGGTTCCTTCCGAGGAAACGCCGGACGTGACCGCTGAACAAATCGCCGAAGTTGTCGCTCGCGCAACGGGTATTCCGGCAAGCCAGATGACTCAGGCAGAGAAAGATCGCCTGCGCCGTCTGGAAGAGGAACTGCACGGTCGTGTCATCGGGCAAGATGACGCCGTTCGCGCAATCGCGCGTGCCGTGCGTCGTAGCCGTACCGGTATGAGCGATCCGGATCGTCCCGTCGGTAGCTTCCTGTTCCTCGGACCCACTGGCGTCGGCAAGACGGAGCTCGCAAAAGCTCTGGCTGCCACACTCTTCGGAGACGAGAACAAGATGCTGCGCTTCGACATGAGTGAGTTCGGTGAGAGGCACACGGTCAGCCGATTGGTCGGTGCTCCTCCCGGATACGTCGGCTACGGCGAGGCCGGACAGCTCACGGAACAGGTGCGTCGTAACCCGTACTCGGTGATCCTGCTCGACGAGATCGAAAAGGCACACCCGGACGTGTTCAACACCTTGCTCCAGGTGCTCGACGACGGGCGTCTGACCGACGGTCAGGGTCGGACGGTGGACTTCAAGAACACCGTCGTGATCATGACCAGCAATCTCGGCTCGGACATCATCTCGAGCAAGTCCGGTGGACTCGGCTTCACCACGGGTGATGCAGAGTCGGCGGAGAAGCCACTGCGCGACCGCGTGATGGCCAGGTTGCGCGAATCGATGCGGCCGGAGTTCCTCAACCGTATCGACGAGATCGTGATCTTCCGCAAGCTCGACACCGAGCAACTGCACCGGATTACTGATCTGCTGCTCGACGACAGCCGGAAGCGGCTGCAGTCCAAGGGCATCGAGATCGAGTTCACTGCCGACGCGGTGGACTGGATCGCCGAGCACGGGCATCAGCCCGAGTTCGGGGCTCGCCCGTTGCGTCGTTCGATTCAGCGTGTGGTCGACGACAAGATCGCCGACATGCTGCTCGACGATCTCCTCGAAGAGGGCGGCAGTATCACCGTCGCGGTTGACGAGGGTGAGTTGGTGTTCAGCTAGGAGGGGCACAGCCCCCGTGAGCGGTTAGGGAGTCCCAGGACTCCCTAATCGCTCACAGGCGCGCAGCGCCCAAAATCTCCGCCGCCAGGGCATCGTTATGCCGGAAGAACCCTGCATTGGTACGGGGACGAGGGAAAGCCGCCGACCAGTTATGGCCTGCAACCCACGGCCCGGCCGCGAAGCGGCGGGGATGAGCAGTGTTGTTCCGGTCGAGAATTCGTGAAGTACCGTCGACGGCGAGCTTCGCCGAACTGTCCACGGTCGCACGAAGTTCGACTGCCTCGCCCCGACGGTGAAGCGTCCGCAGGAGCAAGTCACCGCTCGCGCTGATGGAAGCAACCGGCAAGCGTGCTTCGACGAGGGTGTTCGCGGCCACGATGTCGGTGTGCGACGCACTGCGCGCGACAAAGATCCCAGCCCCCGTTGCCGGGTCGATCTCGGTGGAGAACACCGAATCCGGCCCGAGGAACTGGACGATGCCCGCCTCGTTGAGGGCGATCAACTGTTCCAGTCGCTCGGGTGGCGGACCACTGGCGATGAAGCTGAAGAACGAATGAAGCCAACCCTCGACGTCCTTGGCGACGGATTCGGCCGGGATTCTGCCGCGCCGCAACAATTCTCCGACGGTCATGTACGTCGACAGCAGCGCTGAGAAGACAGCCGCGTCGGCGCTGAAATACGGGTCCGACCTCCGCGCGACATCTGCCGAGATGTATTCGGTGATCCGGGATTGGACCTCGGCAAGCCCGTCGTAGCGCTCACCGCCGAGTGGGCGGTTCAGCCGCTCGAGATCGATACGGTCTTCCGGCTTCGGGACTGCGTTCTCGACCAGTTCCTGCAATCGAGGCGATCCCCAGGCCAGCGAGGCGAATTCGGCGTCAAACTCCTCCCAGGTGCCCACTGTCCGATCCGGGTGAGATGCGAACAGCTCGTGATAGTGGGCGCCTGCCAGTTCTTTCGACGCCAAGGGCCAGATGTCGTTTCGGAAATCCAACGGTCCGTCGCCGGGAACGAGATCAGCGGTGAAGAACCGCGGTAGCGGTGGCCGTGCGTCAGCGATCGAGTACGAAATCTTGGAGTGATACGGCACTCCGCGACGAGATCCGGCATACAACAGGGGTTCCCGACCCGAGGGAGCGTAAGTGAGGATGCCGTCTTCACCGCGTTCGAAGATGCCGCCACGGCTCTCGGCGAGGAGAACCATCCAGTCGATGAAAGCCAGCCCGAGTCCGGCGATCAGAACCGGTTCGCCTTCGGGAATGACATCGGCGTCGAGGTCGGCAGTGTAGCCCGGACCCACATACGTCAACCCGTGATCGGACGCGAAGCTGGTCAGCGCGGTTTCGCGTGGGGCAGGCAACGCATCGGGGTGCCCTTGTGCGAGAAGGACGGTCGTCGCGTCGATGACAGCTCCGTCGTCCAGATGAACCGTCTGTGTCTCGCCGACGTTCACGATGTCGACCACGGATCGTCGATGAACTCGAACGTCGACGTGCGCTGGCGCGGAGTCGACTGCAGTCTCGAACACCCAGTTCAGGTATCGGCTCTGCAGTGACCTCGATGCAAACGACGACGGGGTGATCGTCGGAACTTCTGCTGCGATTTCTGGGAATTCGGCAAGCTCAGCCGAGCGCTCGGCGACCCATTCCGCGAGGGTCGGACCCGGCAGCACCGGGCCGATCACGGCGGTGGTCTCGTCGGTGAACATCGTGACGTCCGCTGTTGTCGAATTCATCCACAGAAGCGGCGCCTGGCTGCCTCGCCAAATACGGCCGGCGCCTGCCGGATACGGGTCGACAACGTGAATGTCGATCGGTGTGGGATCGGCGTTCACCGATTCGTGAGCGAGGATCCGCTCGAGTACGCCGGTCCCGCGGGGTCCACCACCCACGATCACGATGACAGCTGCTGTCCCCACTGAGGTACGGGGTCGATCGCCTGGCACGAGTCCTCCATCGGACCTGGCAGAAAGCACCCGCACCTCAGCAGAGGGGGTTGCTGCGACGTCACGGAGCCAGGACTCTCGATCGCTCTGGATGGTTAGTCCAGCTTATCTTCGGAGAATCGTGAGGCAAGGAATTCCGGACATCAGATCAGCGTGAATCAAACAGTTGTCAATCACTATCTTTCGGTTTGCGTTGCAGGCAGGATCCGAGCGTGAACATCCCCGAAGCCGATTCGTGATCCGCCGGCGCCGGGAGCGGTGGCTGAGATGGCGATGGTGTCGCCGTCTTCGAGAAAGGTACGGGTCTCGGAGCCCACAGCTACGGGTTCCTTGCCGCCCCACGTCAGCTCGATGAAGGCGCCGCGCTGATCTTTGTCCGGTCCGGAAATGGTTCCGGACGCGAAGAGATCGCCGGTGCTCGCTGCTGCGCCGTTGATGGTGGTGTGCGCGAGCATCTGCGCAGGCGACCAGTACATCTGGGCGTAGGGCGGCCGGGAGACGACGTGACCGTTCCATTCGACGGCCAGGTCGATGTCCAGCCCCCACTTCTCTTCACCACGCAGATAGGAAAGCGGTTCGGGATCCTGCACCGGAGTGTCGATTCGGGCTGCTTCGAGAGCGAGCAAGGGTACGACCCACGGTGAGATGGAGGTCGCGAAACTCTTCCCCAGGTTCGGACCGAGGGGCACGTACTCCCACGCCTGGATGTCTCGGGCAGACCAGTCGTTCACGACGACGGCGCCGAAGACGTGCTCGGCAAATTCGTCCGGGGTGATGGAATCGCCCATCTTCGAGGGAGTTCCGACGATGAATCCCATCTCGGCTTCGATGTCGAGGCGCCGGGACGGTCCGAAGTCCGGGCTTTCCTGATCGGGTGCCTTCCGCTGTCCGCAGGGACGAACGATGTCGGTGCCGGAGACGACGACGGTGCTCGAGCGCCCGTGGTATCCGACGGGAAGATGCTTCCAGTTCGGCATCAAGGGGGCTGCGTCCGGGCGGAACAACCGCCCGAGGTTGGTTGCGTGATTCTCCGAGGCGTAGAAGTCGACGTAATCGGCCACTGCGATCGGCAAATGCATTGTCACCGAATCAACGGAAAACACTGCATTCGAGTCTATTTCGCTAGTCACGAGCTCCGTGATCCGGTTTCGCACCGATACCCACTGATCTCGTCCCTGAGCCATGAACGCGTTCAAAGTCGGTTCGGAGAAGACGGAATCACCCAGTGTCGCTGCGAGATCGACCACCGATTCGGCGACGCGCACACCGACACGCGGTAACCCTCCCGCGGGGGAGAAGACCCCGTACGGCAGATTGTCGAGACCGAACAGTGAGTCGGCGGGAATGTCGATGGTCGTGACAGTCATACGAGAGTTCCTTCGGTTTTGTCGGAGCGGACGATCAACCCGAGGCCTTCCAGCTCGGTCAGAGGGTCCGAGATGCTGCAGGTACCGAACGAGAGGAATCGGCGACGCACCTCGCCGGCCTCGTCCTCGGTGAGGTCGGCCAGGGCTTGCGCGATCGATTTTCCATCGCGCTGAGACAGTGCAGCAACAATTTCCGAACGATCGGCGCCCCGCCTCGCCGCGTCGACGGCCACCATGATGTTGAGGAAGCCGTGTTGCTCGAAGCCTGTTTCCGGATCGGTGTTGCGCACACCGTGGTGCAGTCCCGCAGTCGCCTTGAACGGGATATTCGCTCGGACAACGGATATCACCGCATCGGCGAGCTCTTCCTCGTTCGGGTACGCCTCGGCGACAATCCCGCCGGTGCGAAACTTTGCGGAATGCCCGGCAGTTTCGAGAGCTGTGAGATAGCCCGCGCGCCGATCACCTCGAGGCACCTCGACAAAAATGTCGACGTCGGGATGAGCGGCATGGACACGAGAGAGTTCCTCGAAGGCCGCATCGGCGTCCAACCCGTCAGGAATTCCCACCTCGACGGCGGCGACGTGAACACCAGGGATGGCGAGCGCGTTCGAGAGTGCGGCCGCCGTATCGGATGGGCCGGCCGGCACGGTCAGGCTCAGCGTCACCGGGCTGTCCGCTGAAACGTACGCAGCCAGTTCGCCCAGTCGCGGCGCGGGAAAAACGAAAGGCCCGACCAGTGCGTCGTAATCCGCCTGCAGGTAGGCGACGTGGGCCGGAATTGCCTCGGCGAGAGGAGCATTGCCGGGTGGGAAGAGTGCTGCGTCGTCGCACAGGCCACGCAGGAGTGGGGAGATGATCGTCATTGCCGAGGCCCCCGCCCTGCCCAGCTCCAGGCGTACGCTTCGTCCTCGCAGGCAAGGGCTCCCTCACCCAATTCGAGGGGCCGGAACGTATCGACCATCACGGCGAGCTCGTCGAAGAACTCGGCGCCGATGCTCCGCTCGTAGGCGCCGGGTTGTGGTCCGTGGGCGTGGCCGCCGGGATGAATAGATATCGAACCCTGACCGATGCCGGAACCCTTGCGCGCCTCGTAGTCACCGCCGCAGTAGAACATGATCTCGTCCGAGTCGACGTTCGAGTGGTAGTACGGCACCGGGATCGACAGGGGGTGGTAGTCGACCTTGCGCGGAACGAAGTTGCAGATCACGAAGTTGTTCCCCTCGAACGCCTGGTGTGCCGGCGGCGGTTGGTGAACACGGCCCGTGATCGGCTCGTAGTCGGAGATGTTGAAGGTGTACGGGTACAGGCAGCCGTCCCAGCCGACGACATCGAAAGGGTGCGTGGGATAAACCATTCGGGTGCCGACGATGCCCGCCGACGTTCGGTGCTTGACCAGTACCTCGACGTCGGTTCCTTCGGCGATCATGGGCGCGATCGGTCCGTGCAGGTCTCGTTCACAGAACGGTGCGTTCTCGAGCAGCTGGCCGAAGCGGGAAAGATAGCGCTTGGGCGGGACGATGTGACTGTTCGCCTCGATGGCGTAGGCACGAAGTGGCTTGTCACCCTTGGGGATCCATCGATGCGTTGTGGACATCGGGATCAGGACGTAGTCACCTTCACTGGCCTCGAGTGCACCGAAGACGGTCTCGACGGTCGCCTCGCCAGATTCGATGTAGACCATCTCGTCGCCGATTGCGTTGCGATACAGGGGAGATGGCGCTGCCGCAACGACGTAGGACAATCGCACGTCGGCATTTCCGAGGATGAGACGACGGCCGGTTACCACGTCGGTCTCGTTCCAGGTGCTTTCGGGAAACAGCGTGTGGAGTTTCAGATGGCGCGGTTTGAGGGGATGGTTGGGGGTTGTGCTCTGATCGCGCAGTTCCCAGACCGTTGCGTCGACGATGGCCGACGGGATCTCGCGGTGGTACAGCAACGAAGAATCCGAGGAGAAACCTTCCTCTCCCATCAGCTCTTCGTAGTAGAGGTTGCCGGACTCGTCACGGTGTTGGGTGTGACGCTTCGGTGGGATGTTGCCGAGTTGTCGATAGAACGCCATGACGGGGCTCCTTCTGTGCTGTTCTGCCTGGCTCACCTCCACCAGATAGTAAACACATTAACTAAAATGATGTGATGAGCGCAACCCTCCAAGGGGTTCGGGTCTATGTCAGTTACGTCCGCGTACGTCGAACTGGCTGCGGTTGGTGATCAGTTTGTCCAGGAGCATGACAAGAATTCGCTGTTCGGCCTCGCTCAGGACGCTTACCCAGGCGTGTTCGCGTTCGTTCTGCTCGCGAAAGGCTTCGACCATGGCTTCTCGGCCCTTGGCGGTCAGGTACAGCTGGACGGAACGGCCGTCGTTCTCGGTGGGCCGACGATCGATCAATCCGTCTGCCAGCAGCGACTTGGACAGATTGGAGACCGCTGCCCTACTCATGCCGGTGAGCTCGGCGGCAGCCTTCGGCTCGATCGGACCGGCCAGCCAGGTGACGAACAACAGCCTGAAGGAGGACCATGACCAGCCGCGAGGGCGGTGGATCGACGACTCGAGATCGTAGGTGACCACGTTGGAAGCCCGATTGAGTGTCAGTAGTACCTCGGTGGCCAGCTGGTCGCGAAAGCCGTGTTCGGTGGCCAGTCGCTTGTTGGCCAGTTCGATGAACGACCAGAAGTTCAGCACGCCGACGGTTGGCTGGTCATCGGTTGTCCGGTCAGTCATGGACTAACCCTAGCGCGATCTGCAGTTGATTAATCCGTGTATTAGATCTCGGGGTTACGATGAAACTTCGCAACCCGGCACTGCGGTCAGGATTCTGAACTATCGTGACGCGCGTGACTGCGCGCAGCGACGAGTTTCCCTTGGACGTCGACCTCATGTCGGTGGGGCAACTCGAGCGGAGAGGACGACTGACCACGGCGGTGGTCGAGATGCTGGCCGAGATGCCGTCGGATCGAATCCAGATGAAAGACGTCTCGGAGCGTTCAGGCGTCGCACTCGGAACGCTGTATCGCTACTTTCCGACCAAACAGCAACTTCTGGCTGCGGCGATGACGGCGTGGAGCGGTCTCGAATCGGTCCGTCGTCCTGAGAAGTTGCGGGCAGACGGTGGTGAGAACAACGCGTACGAGCGGGTTCTGGCACTTCATCGCCGCGAGATGAAGGCATTCGAGCGTAGGCCCTACTTCGCTCGGTTGGAGATCGAACTCCATTCGTCCTCGGATCAGTTCGTGATCGAGTCGTTGGATCTGCGCGCAGCGGCACATCGGAGAATGCTGTTCGAGTTGATGGACGGCGTCCCGGCCGAGACGGCGAGGGTTGCGGCCGTGGCAATAGGCGGCACGATGTTGACGGCCCTTGCGCTGTGGACCAGTGGCCGGATCGGATTCGCAGAGGCCCAGCGGAACGTCGAAGACGTCATCGGACTGGTAATTCGCTGAACGGTTGCAACCTAGAATTCAGTTCTTGTTTCTGCTGTCATGAACGCGAATTATCGCTTTGGCTTTGTGAAAACGAAGACGCAGGACGAGACCTTACCTAGAATTCACTTACAAATATGTCGGGTGTCCGATCCAGGGATCGACGTATCCGTGAACTGTGAAAGTGAGTCGCAATGAAGCGCTCGTACCGAGTCCGCGCTCGAATCTGGATGGTTGTCCTGGCGTCGGCGACGCTGGTGGTGACGGGGTGCGCCGGTAGCAGCCAAGGTACGACCACGGATGCATCGGACGTGACGGTCGGAGTTGTCGGTGACCAGAACAACGGGGGAGAGCCGCGATCGGGTGGCACCGTGTCGTTTGCCACCTACAACGGGATCAGCAGTCTCGATCCGGCTGACCGTCAGGACGGCGGCGCTACCGGTGGTAGCGAAATGGCAGCCATCTACGACCTTCTCATGCGCTTCGATACGGCGGCGGGCGAATACGTCCCCCACTTGGCTCAGTCGTTGTCGGCCAACGGCGACAACACGGTGTGGACACTGAAATTGCGCGACGGCGTCACCTTCAGCGACGGCACTCCGATGGACAGTGCGGCAGTCCTGTGGAGCATCGATCACTATCTGCAGAAGAAGGGAACTCACGCGCTGGTGTGGAAGACCGCTGTGCGCGAGACGAATTCACCGGATCCGAGTACGGTCGTCTTTACATTGGCGCAGCCGTGGGACGAGTTCCCGATCATGTTCACCACCGGTCCCGGCATGATCGTCGCGCCCTCGTCGATGGCTACCGGCACGTTCACCCCGATCGGGGCAGGCCCGTTCACCGTCGAGAAGTTCGCCTCCCAGGACGAATTGGTGCTCGCTGCCCGTCCGACGTACTGGGACGGGGCGCCGTACCTCGAGAAGTTGCGCTTTCCGGCAATCGTCAACGAGAAGAGCAAACTGGAAGGATTGCACACCGACGGAATCCAGGTTGCCTATCTGAAGTCTCCCGACTTCATTCACGAGGCTTTCGAAGCCGGTGATCCCGGATTTGTGTACTCGGCCAGCATGGCCGGAGTTCTGGCAATCAATCAGCGCGACGATCGGGCAGCGAAGGACGAGCGCGTGCGTAAGGCGATTGTCGCTGCGGTGGACCCGAATACGTTCAACGAGCGAGTTCAAGGCGGCTTCGGCGAACCCGGCACCGACATGTTCGCGTCGTGGTCGCAGTGGCACGGATCGGTGGCCGGGAACGGCTTCGACCCCGAGGCGGCCAAGAAGTATCTCGCCGAGGCGAAGGCGGACGGTTACGACGGAAAACTGACGTACGTCGGGATGAACGATCCGGCGACGCAGCGCAGCGCACTGACGTTTCAGTCGCTCTTGCAGGCAGTGGGTTTCACGGTCGACATCACCTACGCAACCAGCATCAACGATCTGATTTCCATGCTGTACGCAAAGCATGACTACGACGTGTCCTACTTCGCGTTCAACGTGCTGGAAGAGTCACCGTTCGTGCGTATGTACGGCAACCTGTTCAGCGAATCGCCGTCGAACATTCTCGGTTACAAGAACGCTCGGATGGACGAGTTGCTCGGCAAGCTGCAAACGGCGTCGGGCGAGGATGAGCGGCGAGCCGTCATCGACGATATTCAGACCGTGGTCAACGAGACGGCGCCGATGGCCGTGGTCAACTCCGGCAAGGTCTTCATTCCGTGGCGCGAGAACGTGCACGGAGTGACCCCGAGTGCGGACGGGATTCTGCTCTTCGGCAATACGTGGTTGAGCTGACCCCCGTGCGCCTTTTTGGTAGTGCCCACTACCAAAAAGGCGCACAGGGGCTTTGCCCCTATAGCTCCGCTCGTACCAACTTCGCGGCTTCGACGAGGTTACGCAGTGACGCCTCGACCTCGACGGAACCGCGGGTCTTCAAACCGCAGTCCGGGTTGACCCACAACCGCTCGACAGGAACAGCTTTAAGTGCCTCACGCAGGGATTCGGCAATCTCGTCGACGCTCGGCACCCGCGGCGAGTGGATGTCGTAGACACCCGGGCCGACGCCGAGGTCGAACCCGACCGAACTGAGATCGTCGAGGACCTCCATGTGTGAGCGCGCCGCCTCGATGGACGTGACGTCCGCGTCGAGGCCGGCGATGGCGCCGATCACCGCTCCGAACTCGGAGTAGCACAGGTGCGTGTGGATCGCGGTGGAATCCGCGACGCCCGAGGTAGCCAACCGGAAGGCGCCGACCGACCAGTCCAGGTAGGCACGCTGATCCTCGGCACGCAGTGGGAGTAGTTCTCGTAGAGCCGGTTCGTCAACCTGGATGATTCCGATTCCGGCGGCCTGCAGGTCGACGGTCTCGTCTCGAATGGCCAGTGCGACTTGATTTGCCGAGTCCGCGAGGGGTTGGTCGTCGCGGACGAACGACCAGGCCAGAATGGTGACGGGTCCGGTGAGCATGCCCTTGACCGGCTTGTCGGTCAGGGACTGCGCGTACGTGATCCAGTCGACGGTCATCTGTTTCGGGCGGGAGACGTCGCCGTACAGAATCGGCGGACGCACGCAGCGGGTGCCGTACGACTGGACCCAACCGTTGGCGGTGGCGAAGAATCCGTCCAACTGCTCCGCGAAGTACTGGACCATGTCGTTGCGTTCCGGCTCACCGTGAACAAGAACGTCCAGGTCCAGCTTTTCCTGGAGCGCAACAACTTCGGCAATTTCGGCGCGCATACGGTTGACGTACTCGGCTTCGTCGATCTCGCCCTTGCGCAGTGCTGCGCGAGCGATGCGGATCTTCGAGGTTTGCGGGTACGAACCGATGGTCGTCGTGGGCAGCGGCGGCAGAGAAAGCAGTTCGTCCTGGGCAGCGCGACGTTCGGCGGCGGGCGCGCGACCGGTCGCCGAGTTCAGCACCGCGTCCAGACGGCCTCGAACACTCGCATCATTGAGTCTGCGATCGTCCTTGCGGGTCGACGCGGCCGCTCGTGCCAGAGCGAACTCGTCCTCCACCGACTCTCGGCCCTGTGTGAGAGCGGTTGCGAGAGTTACTACTTCCTTGACCTTCTCGGTGCCGAACGCGAGCCACGAGCGCAGGGCCTTGTCGACATCGGCCTCTGCGTCGAGAGTGTACGGAACATGCAGCAGGGAGCACGATGTGGAGACGGCAAGAGTATCCACGCTGCCCAACAGAGCACCCAACGTGCTCAGTGCCGAATCCAGATCCGACCGCCAGATGTTTCGTCCGTCGACCACACCGGCGACGACCAGTTTGCGGGCGAGTTCGGGGACGGAGCCGATCGAATCCTGACCGGCCACCAGGTCGACGACAAATCCTTCGACGCCGGTGGACGCAAGCGCGGGCAGCGCCTCACGCAGCGAACCGAAGTACGACGCCAACAGGATCGACGGCCGCTCGGACAGCGCTGAAAGCTGTTCGTACGCAGCGCGTGCCGCTTCGATTTCCTCGTCGGTGCGATCGCCCACGAGGGCCGGTTCGTCGAGCTGAACCCAGCTCGCACCGGCCTTCGCGAGCCGACCGAGTAGATCCGCGTAGAGGGGGAGTAGTTCTTCGAGTCGCGAGAGCAGCGGCTCGTCGGTGCCGACAGCCTTCGAGAGCAGCAGGAAGGTGACCGGTCCGATGACGACCGGGCGGGCTGCAATGCCGTCGGAAAGTGCTTCTGCCAGTTCGGACAAGACCTTGGACGGGTCGAGTGCGAACGTGGTGGACGGCGAGATCTCCGGCACCAGGTAGTGGTAGTTGGTGTCGAACCACTTCGTCATTTCGAGCGGCGCGATGGTGTCCGTCCCACGGGCAGCGGCAAAGTAGCGGTCCAACGGATCGGCGACCGACGCGACGCGGTCGGGCAGCGCGCCGAGAAGAACTGCGGTGTCGAGCATCTGGTCGTAGAAGGAGAAGGTATTGACCGGGACGGAGTCGAGGCCCAGGTCACGGAGGTCGGCCAAGCCCTGCCGACGGAGGTCACGGGCGACAGCCTGCAGGGCGTCGGCGTCGATGCGCCCTGCCCAGTAGCTTTCGGTTGCCCGCTTGAGTTCTCGATGAGGACCGATGCGCGGTGAGCCCAGCACGGTCGAAGTGAATGTTGTTGTCACGGAGTTTCTCCAGATTGCCAATGCATTGATGGCCACTGCCGGCAGACGGGTACACCTCACGAGACCCCGAGTTTCAGCGGGCAGCACTGCCCGCACCGCACACGAGGTCCGATGGAGATCTACACGCCCATTCCACGAGGCGGTGGACCGTCGGGCACGGCGTGCCCGACACAGTCGGCAGGTCTTCGGACTCGCGGGCACTCGATCGAGTTGGATCGAACCTACTGGCCGTCGCTTCCCAGGCGGATGCCCAGTGCACATGAACGGCGGTCGTTCCTGCTTACCGCTGCGGGACAGTCCCGGATTTTCACCGGGTTCCCTCTCACCCCGACAGCTTGCGCTGACGGAGCTTCGACGCCGGGACCGGTCTTCGGGGCTCCTCATGACCGTGCCGGGCGAACCAGCTGCATCGACCAGCATAAGGCCAACCCTCCCTGAGCAGTCAAGGAGAGTCGGCGAAGGGCGCTATGCGCGTGACATGTAGGAATTCGAGTCCGGTGGTACGCGCGGAAGATTTTCGGAGGAACGTAGATTCTCCGCCATTTCGACAAGCAGATCCTGTGAAGACGGTGAGAGGTCGACGACACGGGAGGTGAGGTTCCGCAGGCGCACGTTGTGCAGCTGTTCGAGGAGGGAGAGGTCTGCCTCGCCACCTGAGATCGCGGGCGGAGTGTGATCGGACGGGGCGTAGAAGTAGTCCGGATGGACCTTGAAGAAGTGGGCGAGGGCGGCAACCACTTCGGGTGACGGATTGGTTCGGACGCCGGTGCGCAGTTGCGACAGGTACGGCGTCGAGATACGGCAGCCGAACTCGGTCATGCCGCGAACGACCATCGCGTTGGTGACGTGAAAGTCGGCAGTCTCGAACAGCGAGTTCAAGCGATCGTTGAACTGGTTCGACATGAGACGTCCCTTCCCCCGCTACGCACAGGCTCCGTCGGTTCAATTAACTGCATCATAGCCAGTTATCGAACGATTAGCTGTTTCAGATTCTCGCGAAGCGGTCGTTTGCAGGGAAAATCCCTAGGGTAGAAGGTCCCTACTTTGAGTGATCTGGACAAATCGCCATCACGAATCGAACGGCGAACTATTTGCCGGGGAAGGCTATTCCAGACGCGCGGATCAGAGCCAGCCGTTCGACTCGGCGATTCTGACGGCTTCCGCGCGCGTCGACGCACCCGTCTTACCCATCGCGGATGACAGATGATTTCGAACTGTCCCGGCAGACAGGAAGAGCGCCCCTGCGATGGCTGCCACGGGTGCGCCGTCGTGAGCGGCGCGCAGTACTTGGGTCTCACGCTCCGTCAGGGGCGACTCGCCGCTGACGAGGCTGTCGGCCGCAAGGGTGGGATCGACGACGCGCAGTCCGGCGTGGACACGCCTGACCGCGTCGGCAAGCTGCCTGGCGGGGGTGTCCTTGACGACGAACCCGCCGGCCCCGGCGTGCAGGGCTTTACGAAGAAATCCGGGACGGCCGAACGTGGTGACGATCAGAACCCGGGTGTCGGGTGCTGCCTCGCGAAGGGCCGCCGTCGCGGCGATTCCGTCCATGCCGGGCATCTCGACGTCCAAAAGCGCGACGTCCGGGCGGTGTTCGAGAACGGCGGACACCACCTCGTCGCCGCGACCGACCTCGGCCACCACGGACAGGTCGGATTCCAGATCGAGCAGCGCGGCCAAAGCTCCTCGCACGAGCGCCTGATCGTCCGCCAAGAGCAGCCGTATGGTTGCTCGATCGCCCTGGCTGTTCACTCTGTCTCCTGTTCGACTACCTGAAGTGCAAACCCCTGTGGCTGGGGATGAGTGATGATCACTCGTGCGCCCGACGCTCCGGCGCGCTCGCGCAATCCGATCAGACCGTTTCCGGAAGACGTCGACTCGGCCCCTCGTCCGTCGTCGACGACCGACGCACTATTTTCGTCGACCGTGATCCGGCAGTGGGTCGCACCGCTGTGTCGAACGACGTTGGTGACGCCCTCACGGATCGTCCATGCAAAGAGTTCCCGAAGACGCGTGGGAACCATGTCGGTACTGCTCGGCACCTCGTCCTCGATACCAGCCGCACGCAATGCCTCTCGCGCTCGGGCTATCTCGACGGGTAGCGAAATCCCACGAAATCCTTCGACGGCCGAGCGCACGTCTGCCAACGCGTCACGAGAAAGTCTTTCGAGGTCGTCGAGTTCGTTGCGCGCACGTTCGATATCGACATCGAGTAGGCGATTGGCCAGTTCGGCTTTGATCGTGATGACGGTCAGCGAGTGCCCGAGGATGTCGTGCAGATCGCGCGCCATCCTCGTTCGCTCCTCCATGATTGCCCGCTGCTCCTGCTCTTCGCGTTCATGGAGTATGGCGAAGTTGCGGCTGATCAGGGACATGATTCCCCAGGTCGCGAACGCGGCCGCGCAGACTCCGAGTGAGAGTCCGGAGTAGTTTCCCCATCCGGACGAGAGGCTGACTATCTCCACGGAGGCCGCGAACACCAAAGCGAGAATGCCGCCGGCGACGGTCGGCAACAGCGTCACCGCTGTCACCGCGAGGTACGGTGCTGCTGTCAAACCTGTCGGCCCGACGCTCACGATCATCACAGCGGCCAACGCGGTCAAGGCGGACAGAGCCAGTGCAGCTTCGCGAATCGTCGGCCGAGTCATCGTCATTCGACGCCGCTGCTGCGTTGTGGCGAAGGTGTAGAGGTAGAGGGCACTGAAGGCGATCGTCGCGAGAATCCCTGTCCAGCCGCGCAGTTCGTCGCGTAGATTCCATCCCTCGATCAGCGGCCCGCCGAGAAATACCATCCAGACCGCCGCGAAGAGAACGCCGAAACGATTCCGCCGCGGGAGCGCGACGGAATCTTCTCGGTCAGTCGTTTGCGACAACTACACACGCTCCGTATCTCGTTGGAACCGCCAGATCGCTCCGCCGGCGAAGATGGCGAACCACACCAGGATATTGACGATCCAGGTCCAGTGAATGCTATTGCCCGTCAACGGTGCGTGGGCGAGGGCGTTGATGCCGAACATCGGGGTGAACTGTGCGATGGTCGCCCATACGGAACCGTCGGTGAGTGGTACGAAGAGTCCGCCGCCGAATGCGAGCAGAGCCAGTCCCGGTCCGAGCAACTGCATGACGTTCTCACTGGGGAGTAGGTACCCCATGAACAGGCCGAAGGCCGCGAAGATCGACGATCCCAGCCAGGCGATCAATGCCGTTGTGAACCAGAGTGATCCGTCCATCTGCGCCGAGGTGAACGCGCCGACGACGTAGACCACGAGAATCGAGACGAGACCGAGCAGCATCGCCATGATCAGTTTGACGGCGATGTAGGCGACCGGGGTCAGGGGAGTCAGCCGAAGTTGTCGGCTCCACCCGGACGCTCGTTCGATCGAGACCATCGCGCCGCCGCTGGTGGTGGCCAGCATCGCGCCGTACAGGGCCATGCTGATCATGATGTACGCGGCGACATTGCCGTGCCCGATCCCGTGGTCGTCGTCGCCTTGACCGAGACCGAAGACGAGGAAGAAGACAACCGGCATGACGAGCGTGAAGATCATCGTGCGCCGGTTGCGAGTCAGACGACGAAATTCCAGTCGCAGTAGCGTCGTGTTGAATCCGCCGAGAGGTACGACGGTTCGCTCGGCTCCGTAGGTGTTCGCTTCGGTTGCAGTGGTCATCACTTCTGTCCTTCGGAGTTGTTCGACGTGAGTGCGATGAATGCGTCTTCGAGGCCACGCGAGACGATTTCGAGATCGCGAGCCTGCGTATTGGTCAACAGGAACCGTGCAACGGCATCGGTGTCACCCGAGTGCACGAGCAGCGACTCACCGCGCACCTCGACGGCGTCGGAGTTCGGTATGGCTCGCAGGAGTTCGTCGGTGATGCCTGGAACAGTCGCGCGCAGGGTGCGTCCGGACGCCATCGCCTTGACCTCGGCGGTGGTCCCGTCTGCGACCACGGTGCCTTGCCTGACCAGGATGATGCGGTCGGCGTAGACATCGGCCTCTTCGAGGTAGTGCGTCGCAAAAAGCACAGTGCGACCGTGATCTGCGTCGGCGCGGATGGCGGACCAAAAGTCCCGACGCCCTTCGACGTCCATGCCGGTGGTGGGCTCGTCGAGAATGAGCAATTGCGGGTTCGACAGCAACGCCATCGCAAATCGCAACCGCTGTTGTTGTCCGCCTGAGCATTTGCTGACCAGGCGATCGGAGATGTCGAGGATTCCGGCTCTCCCCAGCACTTCGTCGACCGGACGGGATTGGGAGTACAGGCTGGCGGTCAGCTGCACCGTCTCGGCAACCGTCAGCTCTTTCAGTAGTCCGCCGGTCTGCATGACTGCCGAGACGAGTCCGCGGGCAATCGCCGATCGAGGTGACATTCCGAAGACGCTCACCTTGCCTGACGTCGGCCGGGACAGGCCGAGGATCATGTCGATGGTTGTCGTCTTGCCTGCGCCGTTCGGGCCGAGGAACGCGACGATCTCGCCGGGGCGGATGCTCAGGTCGATACCTTTGACGGCGTCGACGGTTCCGAAACTCTTGCGAAGTCCGGTCAACCGGACGGCGTCGTGTGCCGAACCTTCAGTGCGTGTATGCAGTGCCTGTGGTGAATGCCGTGCCTGTGTTGAGGTCATACATAGAATCTGCTCGCTTCGAGGTCGTGATCCCTCGTCCGTCCGTCATTCTTCTGCCATGACATTTGTCATCGGGTCGGCCGGTATCTGTTTCGGTGCAACCTGACCGAGGCGCGCGAGGACCAACCCCGCGATGATTGCTGCGCCACCTACAGCTTGGAGTGCGGTGACGGATTCCCCGACCAGGATCCACGCGGCGACGACCGCGCACAGCACTTCGGTCAGCGCTACCAGAGACCCGATTGTCGGCCCCAGCAGCGTGATCGCGGCGATGCCGGTGAGATAGGCAATGACAGTGCTGACCAGGACCAGGACCACCACCGGCAGCCACACGTTCACCAAATGGTCTGCCACGACGGCGTTCGAGGCCGAGAACTGGAAGGGGAGGACGCCTACGAGTCCGAGCGCGCCGATGACCACTGCACTGACCGTGAGCCCCGATGCCGCGAGAACAACTGGATGGAGATCACCGTCCGCACGTTCGGAAATGACGAAATAGACTGCAAGGCATGCCGCGGCGGCCAGTCCCCAGGCGACTCCGACGGCACTGATCTCTGCCGATCCGAAGACGTCGATCACCACGGCGGCGCCGATCAAGGCCACCGCCGCACCGAGAAGCGTCTGCACGCTCGGACGTGCGCCCTTGGTTATCCACACCCACCCGATGACGATGATCGGTGCAAGGTACTCGAGAAGCAATGCGACGCCGACCGAAAGATGTTGCACGGCATTGAAGAAGCACAGTTGAACGCCCGAGATCGCGAACACCCCGTACAGCAGTACCGTTCGCGTGTGGGTGCTCACCTGTCGTAGGCGAGGCCATTGGGTGGCTACGGCGATCACCATCATCACCAGTGCGCCGCCGGCAACGCGCGCGAACACTGCGCCGCCGGGGGACCACCCTGATTCGATGAGAGATTTCGCGAACGGGCCCGATACGCCGAACGTTGCCGCGGACAGCAGAGCGAAGATCAAGCCGTTGCGAGAGTTCACGTCGTCACCCGTCAGGAGTAAAAGCGATTACGATGCTGACATTAGGTTGATACGGCTCAGGAGTCAAAGTGCATTTTGCTGGTGACACGGAATCGGCGCTCGTCTTCGCCGCGTCGTTGGTCAACACGGCCCGCGGCGGGGCCGAACTGCTTCCGGATCAAGAGGAGCTGACACGGTTTCTCGACGCGGATCGCTGGACCGGCAGGCGGGACGGCACACCGGAGGAATTGACGGCGGTTCGTGCGCTGCGTCCACGACTGCGAAAGTTCTGGGAAGCCGCGGGAGTGGACGACGCCGTCGAGGTGGTGAACACACTGCTACTCGAATCGGGCGCGAGGCCGCGGCTCACCAGGCACGACGACCTCGGCTGGCACCTGCACGTCACCGCTGACGATTCGCCACTGGTGGACCGGATGGCCGCAGAAGCGGCGATGGGTGTGCTCGATCTGATCCGAACCGACGAATTCTCGAGGTTGCGATGGTGCGAGGCCCCGGACTGCGAAGCGGTCTTCGTGGATTTGTCGCGCAATCGTTCGAAGCGATACTGCGACACCGGGAACTGTGGGAACAGGGCGCACGTCGCCGCCTATCGTGCCCGTAAATCCGGGGCGTGACCAAGCGGCGTTCGGAGGGATAGAACCAGGCTGAGTGAATACCTTGTCGGGAGCCAGGATCGGTCTAGCGTTGTGAATTCGGAACAGATTTCGCGAAGCCAGGAGGATGGTCGGTGGCCGATCGTAGGCGTCCACTCAAGACGGTGACCGGTGTCAGCGGGGCGGTGAGTATCTACGACGCCGCGATCGATCCGACGACTTCGACGGTCGCGTCCGCGATCGACGTCGCAAAGACGGCCGAGGCGAACAAGATCGACGGACTGTTTGCCGCCGACCTGCTGAGTTTCGGTGCGCAGGGCGCGATCGGTGCGCAGGAGCCGTTGATCTTCCTTGCCGCGCTGAGTGCGGTCACCACCCATGTGGGGCTCATCGCCACCGTCACGACGACGTTTCATCACCCATTCAACCTGGCACGGTTGTTCGGCACCCTGGACCACGTCAGCAATGGTCGAGCCGCATGGAATGCCGTCACTTCCTCACTCGGAGAAGAGAACTACAGCGACCTGGACCTGCCGAGTCCGGAGGAGCGGTACGCCCGAGCGGCCGAATCGCTCGAGGTGGTCAACGCGCTCTTCGACAGCTGGAAGCCCGGCGCCTTGATCCGGGGAGAGGGCTCTGCGGTGCTGGATCCGTCGAGGGTGGTCCCCATCGAGCACCGAGGCAAGTACTTCACCGTGCAGGGGCCGTTGAACATTCCATCCCTGCCGCAGCGTCGTCCGGTCCAATTCCAGGCAGGCCAATCTGCCGGAGGTATCGAACTGGGTGCTCGCTTCGCCGAGGTCGTATTCACTTCTCTCGCAACCTTCGAGGACGCGGTCACCTACACGAAGACGATCCGCGCCAGGGCGGCAGAGTTGGGGCGTGGGGACGAACTGCCACTGATTTTCAGCTCGTTCCACGCAACGTACGGCGCTACCGAAGCCGAAGTCGAACGATTGGTCAGAGAAGCCGAGGAATCGACGGACTTCGACGCCGGACGCACCAGGCTTGCCGACATGTTCGGCGGTGACGTGGATTTCTCGGAATTGCCGCTGGATCGGCCGATCCCGGAGTCGTTGTTGCCGGACCCGTCGTCGGTGAATCGACGACGGGGCCGGGTCGAGATCTTCGGCAAGCTCGCATCACAAGGAAAGACTCTGCGTGAGTTGATCATCGCGTCCAAGGACACCGGCCACTGGGCAGCGGCGGGCACCCCGGAACAGCTCGCGGACGCGATCGAGGAACGATACGACGCGGGCGTACTCGACGTCATCACGCTCGGTGACCTTGCCGATCCGCGTACACGCGATTTCGTCACGAACGGGCTGCTGCCGGAGCTGCGCAAGCGCGGAATCGTGGGATCCGACTACGTCGGCGGTACCTTTCGCGAAAACCTCGAGTTGCCACCGCTGCCACCGGTTTCCGGTGTCTAGTTGTTGGAAGCGAGTGAGCGCATGAAGAACATGAGGTTGGCCGGTCTTTCCGCCAGGCGACGCATGAAGTAGCCGTACCACTGGCTGCCGTAGGGAACGTAGACCCGCAGGTGATTGCCTTCGGCTACCAATCTGCGTTGTTCGCCGTCGCGGATGCCGAAGAGCATCTGGAACTCGAAATCCGCGGCTGTCCGCTCGGTCAGTGTGGCGAGTCCGAGGGCGGCGTCGATCATGGTGGGATCGTGGGAGGCCACCATCGGGTATCCGTCACCTTCCATCAAGACCTTCAGGCAACGCACGTACGACGCGTCGACTTCGGCGGCCTTTTGGAACGCGACGCCGGCCGGTTCCTTGTATGCACCCTTGCACAGCCGAATTCGTGAACCTGATCCGGAGAAGTGCCGGCAGTCGGCCTCGGTGCGGTGTAGGTACGCCTGCAGGACCGTGCCGAGCGTCGGGAAGTCGCGGCGCAACTCTTCGACGATGGACAGTGTCGAGTCGGTGGTGGTGTGATCCTCCGCATCGACGGTGACCCACGCGCCCACTTCGTCTGCCGCTGTGACGATTCGGTGAGCGTTCGCCAGGGCGATCTTCTCGCCGTCACCGGGAAGTGACTGCCCCAACGCGGAGAGCTTGAGCGAAACCTCCAGGGAGTGTTGCGTCCCGGCAATCTCGGAAAGCGTTGCGTACGAGCGGAGAAGGGAGAGATAGGCATCGACGGTAGCTGTTGCCTGAGCCGGATCGGTGGTGTCCTCGCCGAGGTAGTCGACCGTCACGAACCGGCCACTGGTGAGGATGTCGCGCACCGCTGACATCGCTGCGGGTTCCGCGTCCCCGGCGACGAACCTGTCTACAAGCTTGCGGGTCAAGGTCATCCCGGAGACTGTCTTCTCCAGTCGCGACGAGCGTGCCGCCGCGAGGAGCACCGGGCGCAGTGGGTTGCTCAGCGAGACGGCACTCATCAACGGTTCTCGCTCTCGGCTGGATCGACGTCCTGGTGGGGGTAACGATGATCGGTGGGAGGAACGAAGGTTTCCTTGACGGTGCGTGTCGACGCCCAACGGAGCAGATTCTGCGGCGAACCGGCCTTGTCGTTGGTACCCGAAGCCCGCGCACCTCCGAAGGGTTGTTGTCCGACAACCGCTCCCGTCGGCTTGTCGTTGACGTAGAAGTTTCCGGCGGCGAACCGCAGACCATGATGAGCTTGATCGACGGCCGCACGGTCGGTGGCGATCACGGCACCGGTCAGGGCGTAAGCGGATCCGCTGTCGATACGAGCGAGGATGTCGGCGTAGGCATTCGGTGCGGAGTCGTCGTAGACGTGAAGCGAAAGGATGGGGCCGAAGTACTCGGTGCTGAAGGCCTCGTCACTGGGGTCGTCACCGAGCAGGACCGTCGGCGAGATGAAGAATCCTTCGCGGTCGTCGTAGTCGCCGCCTGCTGCGATGGTGAGGCTGCTGGTCGACTTGGCGCGGACGATCGCGGCGGCGTTTCGGTCGAACGAACGTTGGTCGATGACGGCGCCGCCGAAGTTCGTCAGGTCGGTGACGTCTCCGTACTTCAGCGACGACACAGTGTCGATGAACGTGTCGCCCATCTTGGCCCACACCGACTTCGGGATGAACGCCCGTGATGCGGCCGAACATTTCTGGCCCTGGTAGTCGAAGGCCCCGCGAATCAATGCCGTCGTGAGTACGTCCGGGTCAGCGGAACTGTGTGCGAGTACAAAATCCTTGCCGCCGGTTTCGCCGACGAGACGCGGATACGTCCGGTAGTTCGAGATGTTGGCTCCGACCTCACGCCACAAACGCTGGAACGTTGCGGTGGATCCGGTGAAGTGGATACCCGCCAGTCGGGGGTCGGCAAGCGCGACCTCGGACACCAAG
Organism: Rhodococcus sp. MEB032; assembly: GCF_030208925.1. Lineage (NCBI taxonomy): Bacteria > Bacillati > Actinomycetota > Actinomycetes > Mycobacteriales > Nocardiaceae > Rhodococcus > Rhodococcus sp. MEB032. The sequence goes on along the minus strand of NZ_JARVSY010000010.1, from coordinate 155,316 downwards.
GGGCCGTCGCCGAGAACAAGATTGATCACCCCGGGCGGGAGGCCGGCAGCTTCGAGTAGTTGCATTGTCAGGTACGCCGCGACGGCCTGCGTGGGTGACGGCTTCCAGATCACGGTGTTGCCCATCAGGGCCGGTGCTGTGGGGAGATTTCCGGCGATGGCGGTGAAATTGAAGGGAGTGATCGCGTAGACGAAACCTTCGAGTGGACGATATTCGACGCGATTCCACACTCCCGGAGCGGAAACGGGTTGGTCGGCGAGTATCTGACGTGCGAACGCGACGTTGAAACGCCAGAAGTCGATCAGTTCGCAGGGCGCGTCGATCTCGGCCTGGTATGCGGTCTTCGACTGGCCGAGCATTGTTGCGGCGGCGATGGTTTCGCGCCACGGGCCGGAAAGTAGATCGGCGGCGCGGAGGAAGACCGCAGCGCGGTCGTCGAACGAGAGGTCGCGCCAGGCCGGGGCGGCGAGTGTGGCGGCGTCGATGGCATCACGAACGTCCGAGTGGGTTGCGCCCGCATACGATCCGAGCACCGAACTGTGACGGTGTGGTTGAACAACGCTCTCTCGCTTACCTTCCGCAGTTCGGTGGATGCCGCCGATGACCTGCCTGATGTCGGTCGGCGATTCGGCCAGTTCGGTCAGTTTCGTACGGAGGCGCGATCGTTCCGGGCTTCCCGGCGCGTAATTGTTCACCGGTTCGTTGGCTGGGTGGGGGACATTGGTAACGGCGTCCATGACGATCCTTCGGCAGACTCAGGAGTGGGCAGTTGTCGTGTCGTGAACCAGTCAAGTCGAAAGACGTCGGCGAGTAATCCGCTGAGCGGCCAAACATCGGTGTCCGTGTTTGTCCGATCGGCTGAACCGTTTTCGCAGGAAAATGCACTATTCTCGAAGTTGAGGCGTTGCGACGGTCCGGAGAGTGGGTGGTACGTGTCTATCCGTGGGGTCAGGCTCGACGCGGTCCTTCGGGCGCTGGGCGGAGCTTTTGTCGAGCTCGTCCTCGCGCCGTCGGGTGATGACGTCTTCGTCGACTCCGTGGTGTTCGCAGAGGTCGGGGACCTCACGCGCCCCGGAACCGCGGCCGTCGAATCCTCTGAGCTCTGGCTCGCTGTCGGTATCGGCGCAGCCGAATTGGCGGCCTGGCTGAACCGCCTCGATCAGAAGGGATCAGCGCCTCGGGCCGTCATGTCGAAGGAGGTCTCGGACACGTCGGTGCGTGCGGCGGCACAGCGCGCCGGGATCGCCTTGATAGCGGTCCATCCGGATGCTCGTTGGGATCGATTGTTCACGACCATCCGGGGCGTGCTCGATCATTCGGTGTCCCGACAGGATTCGGACGACATCGTATTCGGTAGTGACACAGACTTGTTCGAGCTGGCGCAGAACGTCGCCGCAATCATGCGGGGGATGGTCAGCATCGAGGACGAGCATTCCCACGTCTTGGCCTATTCGGCATCGGGAGATGCTGCGGACGAGCTACGTCGGCAATCAATCCTCGGCCGCGAAGGACCTCGCGAATACCTCAGAAAGCTACAGGAGTGGGGCGTCTTCGAGAGCCTGCGGCGAAGCGACGACGTAGTGGAGGTGCCCGCTCACGACGACCTTGCGATCAGGCGACGGTTGGTGGTTCCGATTCGGAGAATATCCGACAATGTCAAGGGGGAGAGCGGTTTCAGCTCTGATCTTCTCGGCACGATCTGGGTGCAGGAAGGCCCGGTTCCCATTGCCGGCGATGCTGACAGCGTGCTCCGCGGTGCCGCGGCCGTTGCTGCTCGGCTGATTTCGCGCATCCGAGACGCGCCGAGTAACGAGGCGATACAGATTCAGCGGTTGCTCGGGGTTCGCGGCGGCGGTGTCGACGTTCCTTCGCTCGCGGCCTCGTTGACCATCCCGATGTCCGGACCGGCGATGGTGGTCGGAGTGGCGAGTATCGGAAACGGTGGGCTGCCGTCTTCGGGCGAACTCGTGTCGTCTTTGCGACTGCACGCCAGCGCCTTTCAGCGTGAATCGCTGGTGAGTGCCGTCGGCACCCGGATCTATGTGCTGTTTCCGCGAACCCAATCCGTGAAATCCACAGTCTCGTGGACCCGCGAAGTTGTCGCGCGTTTGGACAAGGTGTCGCCTTCGGGGCTACGGGCCGCGGTCTCGTCGCCGGTTTCGACGCTTGCGGAGGTGGCCCAGGCTCGGGCCGAAGTGGATCGGGTCTTGGACGGAACGTCGGGGGATGTTCGTGTGACCACCCTCGCGGACTCGCGCACACCGGTGCTGCTGGGCGAAATCATGGACACCATTGCGGCCGACGAGCAACTGCACGATCCGAGAGTCGACGCCCTGGACGTCTACGACAGACGCAACGGGTCGAACATGCGCGAAAGCATCTCCGTTTACCTCGCACATTCGGGCGATGTCCGACGTGCATCCGAGCAGCTTCGGATTCACCCGAACACCCTCAGGTATCGGATCAAGAGGGTCGAGGAGATCACGGATACCGACCTCTCCGAGCCGTCGGCCAGGCTGTTGATGGAGATTCAGTTGGCGGCGTCTGCTCGGGCAGTGAGTTCGCCGAACCTGTCGGACCCCAGCAGTACTCTTCGCGAATGATCGACTCAGCGAAGGTGCCAGGCGCAGCGCGCGCGTATTTCGACGGCGGCGACGTCCGCGGCGTTTTCACCGAAGACGCAGTGGTTCGTGACGACGGCCGTACGTATGTCGGGATCGAAGAAATCGTGGCGTGGAAGTCCGCCGTGTCGACGGCGTTCACCTTCACCCAGAAGATCGAGTCGGTCAACACCCCAGGCTCGGCCGTTGTCGTGTCGGTGAAGGTCGAGGGTGATTTTCCCGGAAGCCCCGTCCAGTTACATCACCATTTCACTCTCGACGGTGATCGGATTTCCGCTCTCACGGTGTGCCCCTGATGCCCACCGCTGACGAACTGCTCGGGAAATCCGTCGTCGCCGATCTGGCAGGCTGTCTAGAGCGAGCCTCCGGTCACACACGCCTCGCCCTCGTTCGGGGTAGTACATCCGAATTCGACGGTATGAGTCTCGGCGAACGTACGCGCGTTGTGCGGGACGCGATGACTGCCGAACTGCCTCAGGATCTTCCGGCCTTCGCCGAGATCATCCGCCGTGCGCTTTCAGAAGAGACCTTCACCGGTTGGATGATCTGGCCGGTGACCGAAGCCGTCGCCGTCACGGCGACACGAAGTGGCTCCGAGTCGGATTTCGACGAGGGAATGGCTCTGCTTGCCGAGTTGACGTCGCGTCTGACGGCCGAATTCGCAATTCGCTCATTTCTCGAAACGAACCTTGACCGTTCGCTGGCGATCGCACTCACCTGGACCGGCCATGAAGACGAACACGTCCGGCGCTTGGCGACCGAAGGCACTCGTACTCGTTTGCCCTGGGGAAGACGAGTGAAAGAATTGACGGCGCGTCCCGAGTCGACAATCGTCATTCTCGACGAGCTGTATCGGGATGATTCGGAATATGTACGACGTTCGGTCGCAAACCATCTCAACGATCTCAGTCGTGCTGACGCTGCGCTCGCAGTATCGACTGCGAAGCGTTGGCTGCAGACACCGGATGCCAACACACTGAAAATCGTCAAACATGCATTGCGGACGTTGATCAAGGCCGGCGATCCAGATGCTCTGTCCCTCTTGGGGTTCTCGCCGCCCACCGACGTCGTGGTCGAGGGGTTCGTCATCGACCGCGAAACAGTTGATGCGGGTGGAGAACTCACCTTCGACTTCGCCGTCACGAACAATGGCAGCGAGTCCGTCACCGTCGTGATCGATTACATCGTCCACCACGTGAAGGCCAACGGGACCACGACGCCCAAGGTCTTCAAACTGACAACACGAACGCTGGAACCCGGGGTGCCGGCCCGTATCGCGAAGAGGCATTCCTTCAAACCGATCAGCACCCGGAAGTACTACGCCGGCGAACATGCCGTCGAGGTGCAGATCAACGGCGTACGCCAGGTGCGAGGTGTATTCCGTTTGGACGCGTGAGGAGATCCGGCCTAGACGCGGAGACCGGCAAATATCGGGATCGGGGCTATGCGGACCGTCGTCCAGATCAACACGAGTGTCAAGATCACAGCCGGTGACCAGCGCAACTGATGCCAGAGCACGACGGGTCTTCCACGGGTGCGGGCGGTCGTCCACGAGACGTACGTGAACGCCAGTGCAAGCAGCATCACGAGGCCAAAGGCATTGAAACGCATCGCTGCACCGAAATCGCCGTGGATGAGGCTGTACGCCATCCGAGTGCTACCGCAACCGGGACAATTGACGTTGAACAGCGCTTTGGTCGGACAAACGGGAATGACCCCACCAGGTGTGGTGGGGTCACTCCAGGAGATGAAGCCGCACAGCGCAATTGCCGTGAACGCAACTGCCGCTGGCGCCTTCAGTGCGGCGAGTCGTGATATGTCATCGTTCTCGGTGTCACCACAATTCGGTGTCATTGCAGTTCGGTGTTTGGCCGTCGATCAGTGTCGCCGGTCGGCGTCGGCGGTCACAGGGAACTCGATCCGGCAAGGACGACGACAAAAAGGAAGTACAGAACAGCGACGGCAACACCTGCGCCGACTGACCACAAGGCGAACTTCTTGGCATCGTCAGCTGATTTTCGCGCAGCGTCGAACTGACCTTGCGCCCACAAAGTGTTGACCTGGCTTGATTTGACGATCGAGACGATGCCGAGCGGGAGGCAGCAGAACACTGTCACGAGAATCGCCCAGACCAGATTGTTGTCCGGCGGAGGGCCGACCGGTTGTTGCTGGCCGTAGTACGGGTTCTGCGTCATTGGTCACCTAGCGTTCGGAGAAACAGGGCGTTCGGAGAAACACCCTCTGACGTGCGAAGAGCACGGGCAGGTGACAACATAATCCGTTTCCGAGTGAGTCAGTATCGACTGTTCGTATGACAGAGAATCCGGTTGATTTCTGATTCGGAAGGCGATACCGAAGACGTCAGCGCATGACCTGTACCTGCTCGGCGATATCAGCGGCCAGGGCCATCGCAGTCAGAGCGAGGCCGTTGTTGAGGTCGTATCGCAGATGCCCGACATGGCCGTCCTGGACAGCGCGGACTCGTTTCCACGTGGGCGACTCGGCTTCCACAGCGTCGGGGTTCTGTAGCAAGACGAAGTCGGCCTGGTCGAAGATCGCAAGCTCCTCGAGGCTGTAGAAAGTCGAATCCTTCCGATCAGGTGCGGCATGGGCAGCGTCGGTCAAGACGTTCAAGCCGAGGTCCTGCGCAACCGAGACGGCGAACGTGTTGTTCTGCAGCCAGATCTGACCGCTGTCTGCGCCGGCGATCGCAATCGACTTGCCTTCGAGGAGACCACCGATCTTGGCCCGCGCTTGTGCAAGTTCGGCGTTGTATCGGGCGATGACGCGTTCGGCGACTTCGCGGCGATCGAGAGCCGTGAGCTGCGCGGTCATGGCCTGCTTCCACGACGAGCCCGTCGTGCCCTCGTCGACGACGAGCACCGGTGCGATGTCAGTGCCGAGCAGGCCCTTGTCCTGGTAGTAATTCCACCAGCCTTTCCCGACGACCAAAAGATCGGGGTCGTGGCTCAGTATCGATTCGGCATTCGGTTCGTTGTTCGTCCCACCGAGGCGAGCCGCGCCGGCGGGTACCTGGCGCATGAGTTGAGACTTCGGATCCCAATTGGTCGCGACGATCGGGTACTCGGCAAGTAGTGCAAAATCGAGGGCGCCTCGAGCTTCGAGCACCACGACGCGCTTGGGGTCCCGCGGGAGGCGGTAGGCCTGGTCCGCGACGACGATGTCGACCCACTCGTCGGAGGCTTCGGTGCCGCTGGATTCGCCCGAACATGCAGAGAGTGCGCCTAGAGCACCGAGCGCCGCCGCACCGGCCAGGAATCCGCGTCGTGTCAAGGAATCGATCAGACGGGTGAACTCGCCGTCCACATCTCTTGTCGACGGCAAGGGGGTATCGGTCGCAAAAGGGGACATCGTCGGGTGGAAGGTTTCGGTCGATTCGATCACAGGCATGAGAAGGCGTAGCTCCATCTGATGTTCCGGGCATTGGCAGGTGCCTGACCAACGTATTCGAATTCCGTAGCCGCAGCCTTGCTCGAAAGCGCCAATCGCTCAGCGGATTTGGCCATTCGTCACGGGCTCGTGCCACGGGACTCTCCCCTCGGATTCGGCTCGTTGTGGAGGGGCGCGCCCATCTGATCCGAACTCGAGGTATCGTGGCCGACATGCAGCGCGTCTATTTCTGGTTTAGCAGGCCGGCCCCGGGTGGGCCTGCCGGCGTAACCACGCGCTGACAACCTCCACCCAAGAGCCGGACTACAGACCGGCTCGCTGGAGTTTCTCTTCATCTCTGGGGTCGGCCTGAGAACAGGAAACCGAAAACCCCATGACTGTCACCATCGACACCACCGCAGCTTCGGACAGCCTCGACGATCAGCGCACTGTGAGTATCAGTCCGCTCGTGTCACCGGCGACTGTTCGTGCTCAGCACGCTCCGGACGAGGTCGCGGCCGCCACTGTGCGCACCGGTCGGGCCGACACCATCAACATCCTCAACGGTGACGACGATCGTTTGATCGTCGTAGTCGGTCCGTGCTCTGTGCACGATCCGGAAGCGGCGATGGACTACGCCCGCCGGTTGGCCGCCAAGGCCGAAGAACTGCGGGACGATCTGCACATCGTCATGCGCGTCTACTTCGAAAAGCCGCGCACCACACTCGGGTGGAAGGGCCTGCTCAACGACCCCCACCTCGACGGCACGTTCGACATCAACACCGGGCTCGGTATCGGCCGCAAGTTGCTTCTCGACGTGTCGAGCCTGGGCCTGCCAGTCGGCTGCGAGTTCCTTGATCCGATCATGCCTCAGTACATTGCCGACCTGGTCAGCTACGGTGCGATCGGCGCCCGGACCGCCGCCAGTCAGGTTCACCGTCAGCTGTGCAGCGCGCTGTCCATGCCCGTCGGTATCAAGAACTCCACCGAAGGTGACGTGCAGGTAGCCGTCGACGGCACCCGCGCCGCGGCAGCGAGCCACGTGTTCCCCGGAACGGACCTCGACGGCCAGGCTGCCTTGATCCGTACCGCGGGCAACCCCGACTGCCATGTCATTCTTCGTGGCGGTAGCGACGGACCGAACTACGATGCCGAGACCGTCGCGGACACCCTTGCCCGCCTGCGTAAGTCGAACCTGCCCGAGCGCGTGGTCATCGACGCGAGCCACGGTAACAGCAGCAAGGACCATGAGCGTCAGGTCATCGTGCTCGACGACATTGCCCGACGTCTGACCGAGGGCGAGCAGGGAATCGCCGGCGTCATGTTGGAGAGTTTCATCGAGGCCGGCCGTCAGGACCTGACCTTGGGCAAGGCGGACGAGCTCACCTACGGCCAGTCGATCACCGACGCGTGCATCGACTGGTCCACCACCGCAGCGCAGTTGGATCGTCTGGCGCAGGCCGTTGCGGCTCGGAGGGGCTGACGCCCCCGTGCGCCTTTTTGGTAGCGCCAACTACCAAAAAGGCGCACAGGGCCGCTAGGCCAACACTTCTCGCGTGGCCTCGACCAGGCGTTCCAGCCAGGCATCCGTGCCGACGGCCTGACGCAGTGGCTCGTTGGGCAGTTCGATGCTGACCGGCAGTCCGGCAGGCAAAGTCGACCAGATGTCGGCCAGGGCTATGCCGCCGGTGCCGGGCACCAGACGCTCCTCGCGGGCCTGACGGATCAGCTCTGCGTCCCCAGTGGGAGCGGGGGTCGAACCGTCGCACATCTGGGCGTAGTGCAACCACTCGCGCGGGATGGACGCAAGATCCTCGAGCGTTGTCGCCGAGCGGTCGGTGTGCAATGTGTCGACGAGGACACTGCGAGCCGGACCGTCTGCCGCCGAGACGATCTCGATGGCCGCACGCGCATCGGGCACCGCAGTCCACGGCATGAACTCGAGGGAAGCGACGATGCCGTAGTTCGCGCACAGTTCAGCGAGGCGGGCATAGGAGTCCGTGAGCCGAGCGCGGTCGCGGTCGTCGCCGCCCACCAGAACGGCTTTGGCTCCGAGCTGTGCTCCGGCTTCGAGCAGCGGAGCGTAGTCGGTGGGGTCGAAGTCGGCTGCAAGACGGATGATTTCGAGGTCGAATACCTCGACCGGTGAATCGCCCAGTCGACGCACCAGTTCGTCCAACGACTGCTTGTCCTCGTGCAGAGGGTAGGCCGTCGTACCTGGTGCCGCGGGCATCAGACGGATACCGATGGTGTCGAAGCCGTGCTTTTCAGCTAAGTCGACGTGCTGCATCGGTGCGGTGTCGAGCACTGTGAGGGCTGCCAGTCCGAGTGAGAGTGTCATGCGTGCGCTCCAACTGTCTCGGCTCCGGCCAGTTCCCGGCCGGCCAGGTAACCGAATGTCATGGCCGGTCCGAGGTTGATGCCCCCGGACGGGTAGTGCCCGCCCATCACGCTCGCCTGATCGACGCCGACGGCGAGCAACCCCTCGATGGGGCGGTCGTTGTCGTCGAGCACATGCGACGACGAGTCCGTGACCAGTCCGGCGAAGGTGCCGAAACTCCCTGGCACGACTTTCACCGCGTAGTACGGGCCCTTCTGCAAGGGCGCGAGCGACGGGTTCGGCCACGGATTGGAAGCATCTCCGGAACCTCGGTTGAACGGTGTTGTACCGCGACCGAACTCGGGGTCTTCACCGGCCACGGCCCCGATATTGAAAGCTGCGACGGTTTTCTCCAACTGCACGGGGTCGACGCCGATCTTCTCGGCCAAGTCCCGAAGAGTGCGCCCACGCGTGAGGTACCCCGAGCGCAGGTACGGCTGGATCGGGATCGGCAAGGGCTTCGCCATGCCCAGCGGGAGGTATCGCACATACTGTTGATCGGCAATCAACCACGAGCACACCTCTTCGCCCTCGGGAACCTGCTCGACCATCGCGAGTGTGTAGTCGTGATAGCCGAGTGCTTCGTTGACAAACCGCTTGCCGTTCGCGAGAACTCCGATGACACCGGGCTTTCCGCGATCGAGGATGTGCGGGAACACACCTTCCTTGCCGTTGCGGTAGCGAACGATGGAGACGGGGCAGTACGCGACGGGAGAGGCGAGTGTGCGGTCGAGTCGGCCGCCCACGGATTCGCCGAGGGTGATGCCGTCGCCGGTGGTTGTCTTCGGAGTGAGTGACCAGTGCTCGTTTCCGGTGGGGGTACGGGGGAACAGTTCACGTCGGCGGTCGATGTCCTGGGCGAAGCCGCCGGTGGCCAGTACGACGCCGCGCGTGGCAGTTACCGAGTACGCGCCATCCGGACCTTCGAGGCGGACACCGACAACGCGACCGTCATCGTCAGTCTGCAGCGATGTTGCCGACGTTTTCACCCGAAACTCGACGCCGAGATCGAGCGCTGAGCGAAGCATCATGCCGACAAGCGCAGTGCCGTTGACGAGTTGCTGACCACGACGCTTGGTGGCGAGATCGAACATGTGCTTTGTCACCCGAACACCACAGTGCACAAATGCTTTCGGCGATCGAGTCGAGTGCAGGAATGCCTGCAGGTCGGGCCCGGCCATGATGCCCATGCCGAGGAATGACGTCTCGTACAACTGTCGACGTAGCAGCGCCGCGACGTCGGGTCCGAGCTTTCGCAAGCTCACCGGTTTCGGTCCGACGGAACGATGACCCGTGCCGGCTCCCGGTGTGTCACCGTGAATATCGGCGATCTTGGCTCCGGGAACAAACTTCAGCGCTGTCTTGCGTTCGAAGAACTCGACCATCTCCGGTGCACCGTCGAGAAGAGCATCAACCTTGGCGGCGTCGAAGTTGTCGCCGAGTCGGTTTTCCAGATACGTCCGCGGTGCCGAGCGATCCTCGACAACCCCGTCGGCGATGGCAAACATGTTGCGTGGGGTCCACATCCACCCGCCCGACCAGGCCGTTGCGCCGCCGCAGGTGTCGGCCTTCTCGACAACGAGTACCGACGCGCCGCCATGTGCTGCGGCAATTGCTGTGGAAAGCCCGCCTGCGCCGGAGCCCACGACAACTACGTCGTAGGTGAGGGGGGTACTGCTACTCATTTCTGCTCCTTGGCAGTTGTTGCGAGGGTCGGTGTCGATGTCAGATCGACAACCTTGCCGGTTCGTGACGATTCGTAGATTGCGGCGATGATGGCAAGTGATGCGCGGGCGTCTCGTCCGGTGACGGCGGGTTCGCGCCCGGTCAGGACCGCGTCGGCGAAGTCTTGCACCTGCAAGGTGTGGAAATCGGTCAGTGCCGCATTGACCGCGCCCACATCGAGATTCGCGTCGATGTCGGCAGAGTACGGCGACCGGAACTCCACTTCGCCCGGCACCGTCCAGATTTCGTTGACACCCTCGTGCCCTTCGGGGAACTCGAGGACACTGGCGATGGCACCGGTGCGCCCGATCACCGTGACGCGGTTGCCCAGGTTGTGATTGGCACCCGTTGTCGCTGTGACGGTTGCGGTGCCGCCTGAAGCAAACGAAATCACTGCTGACGCACTGTCTTCCGTCTCGATGTGGTCGCCGTGCGTGTGAGTGCGGATGAAGCCACTGACCGAGACGGCTTCGCCCATGAACCAGGCCAGCATGTCGATCTGGTGCACGGCCTGTGTCATGAGCACGCCACCGCCGTCGGTGTCCCAGCGTCCGCGCCACGCATCGGCCGAGTAGTAACTAGACGGGCGGTGCAGGATCACCGACGCCTCACCGAGCATGGGTAGTCCGATCCGCCCGTCGTCGATGGCGTCGCGGATCCGACGTGCTGCCGGCCAGAATCGGCGTTGGAAGAGCACCCCGAACCTGATACCGGCGCGGTCGGCGGCCTCGATCATGCGGTCGGCGGCAGCAACATCGACTGCGATGGGCTTCTCGCACAAAACATGTACACCCGCTTCGGCAGCGGCCACGACTACCTCTTCATGTACCGGGTGCGGCGTGCAAACGGTGCAGGCGTCGAGTCCGAGGGCGAGAAGTTGCTCCACTGAACTCACGGCTGCGGGAATGCCGTGCGCTGCCGCGAACTCCTGGGCGCGTCCGAGATCGGGATCGCAGCAGCCGATCACCTCGACACCGGGGACTTGTTGCAGCGCGCGGGCATGGTTGCCGGCGATCTTGCCGCAGCCGACGATTCCGACTTTCAACGTCATCAGAAATGTTCCTCTGCTTCGACGTCCCGCGCGGCAGACTCGCCGCGGTCGAGACTGTTCAGTGCTTCGATGTCCTCGCTGGTGAGGGTGACGTCGAGTGCTGCCAGGTTCTCGGCCTGACGCGTCGGGTTCGCTGATCGCGCGACCGGAACCACACCCTGCGCGACGTGCCAAGCGAGGACCACTTGAGCTGGTGTGCAACCGATTCGACCGGCGATCTCGCTCACAACGGCGTTGTCGAGCACGTCACCCCGGCCGAGCGGACTCCACGACTGAGTGAAGATGCCAAGTTCGTCGTTTGCGCGGCGAACCGGGATCCGAGCGAGCGACGGGTCCATCTGAATCTGGTTGACTGCCGGTGCCTCGCCGGTTTCGGCGACGACGCGGCGCAGGTGGAGCTCCAGGAAGTTCGACACACCCACGTACCGAACCAGTCCGGCGTCGCGGCAGGCCAGCATCGACTCGAACGACGCGACATAGCGATCGATTCGCGGGAGTGGCCAGTGGATCAGGAACAGATCCAGCTGGTCGAGTCCCAGTAGTTCCAGACTCTGCTCGAGGGCGCCCCGAATGTCGCCGGAAACCTGGTCGTTGCCACGAAGTTTGGTGGTGACGAACAGTTTTTCTCGCGGCACACCTGATTCCGCCAGCGCCACACCGACTGCGCCCTCGTTGCCGTAGATCGCGGCGGTGTCGATGAGGCGGTACCCGGCCTCGATGCCGGAGAGAACCGAGTTCGTGGCGTCGGCACCGACCAGTGGCCAGGTTCCGAGTCCAATGGGCGGCAATGCAGTTGCCACGGGTGTGGCTGCCTGTGTGGTCATGCGTGAACCTCCTGACTTGCCGCAGCGGCGGCGGTGATCGCGACGGCAACGTCGGCTGCGGTCACGAGTGCGGCATGGATGGACCCGCCGTCACCGCTCGCGTCGCCGACGGTATGTACTCCGAGTCGTGGTGCCAGTGAACGGAGTTCGGCAAGAAGTTCCGAACGCGGCTCGACGCCTTGCGAGATCAGCAGTTCGCCGGGAGCATCGACCTCGCTCAGCACACCGGCCGTCGAAATCGTGACGCGGTCAGCGGCGACTGTGGTGACGATCGAGCTGAGGTAGGTCGTGAGGTTCTCACTTGCGGCCAGGCGCGGCAGCAGCACGATCTTTCCGCGGCGTCCGACGTCGTGCGCGATGGTTTCCTGCGGGCCGATCATCACGACCTGGGTGCCCTTCTGAAGGAGATCGTCGGCGACAGCCGCAGCCTCACGGTCGGCGCCGAAGATGGTGACAGCGGCAGGAGCTGGATTGCCGGAGACGAGGAATTCGCGGACGTCGCGAACGGTACGGGTTGCTGCTCCGGGGAGATCGACCACGGGGCCGACGCCGCCGGCGGCAAGAACTATGGCGTCGAAATCGACACCGGAGAGCAAAGCAGCATCTGCCCGGGTCGAGGTGTGGCAGTGGACCCCGAGTTCAGCCAGTTCCGCGGCGTACCAGTCCACGATCCGTCCATATTCGGGATACTCGTGCAGCTTCGATGCCAGAGCGAAGTCGCCACCGAGGCTGGGTCGCTCGTCGTACAGGTCGACGCGGTGACCGGCAAGTGCGAGGTCGCGGGCAGCGGCCATTCCCGACGGCCCGGCACCGATGACGGCGACCCGCACGGTGGCATCAGCCGGCTTGGTAGGCTGATCCAATTCGCGGCCGACCCACGGGTTGACGGAGCAGGGAATGGGGCCGGCGGCCAGGCTGTCGATGCAGTAGTTGCAGGCAATGCAAGGGCGGTACCGGCCACCGTCGATGGCGCGATTCGGGAAGTCCGGATCTGCGTGCAGCGTACGAGCCATGCTGACGAAGTTCGCCTGCCCGGATTCGATGATCCGCGCAGCGATCTCCGGCGACGTGATGCGTCCGGCCACACCCACCGGGATGTCGAAGTCGCGCTGGTACTGCTCGGAGTACGGCGCGAGGAGACCGCGCGACCATTCACCGGGCTGGATGATCCACTGTCCCGCTTCGTAGTTGCCGGCCGAGACGTCGAGGAAATCGAGTCGGTCGGTGTCGATGGCGCCGATGCGAGCGCGAGTCATCTCGGCGTCGAGTCCGCCGTCGATGCCTTCGAAGGCTGAGAATCGGAGTCCCAGAGTGATTCCCGGTGCGTGCTCGTGGACGGAGGCGATGACCTTGTTGACGAACAAGGTGGGGTCGGCCCACTCGTCGTCGCGGTGATTGTAAGCAGGGGAGAGGAACTGGTGGATCAGATACCCGTGGCCGCCGTGCAGGGAGATGACGTCGACGCCGGCCTGCTGGCAGCGTGCCGCGGCTTCACCGAAACACTCGATGATGTGCTCGATGTCGTCGCCGTCGAGTTGTTCTGGCATCTCGCCGCCGACAACCAAACACGGAATCGGTGTCGGGGCAACGGGAACAAACCCGCTGACAGAACCTTGCGCCGTGCGACCACCGTGGTTGAGTTCGACTCCGACGAGGGCGCCGTGAGCGTGGATCGCGTCGGCCATCTTCTTGATGCCGGGAATCCGTTCGTCGACGTCGACGCCCATCTGCCGGATGCGTCCCTTACCGTCGGCACGCACGTAGCTCGCTTCGGTGAAGATCAGTGCAGCACCACCTTCGGCGCGGCGGGCGAGGTACGCGATGTACTCGTCCGTCATGGTGCCGTCGACTTCGCAGTAGTTGCGTTCCATCGGGGCCGACACGAATCGGTTTCGGAGGCGGACGCTGCCCATGTCGAGAGGTTCGGCGAACGGCGCAGTCACGTTCATCAGTGCTCCTGGTACTTCGCGAGAAAGTAGGTGTTCGGTTGTGCTCATGCGCGTGCCGTCTCGGAGAGCAGCTCGCTCAGATGGCTACGCATGCGATCCGTATCGGCTTCGACACCCGTCAGGAGTGTGAAGGTGTCAGAGGCTTGAGCCACCAGCATCTGGCCACCGTCGAGGACTCGACATCCGAGAGTAATTGCAGCGTCGAGTAATTCGGTGCGCATCGGCCGATAGACGATGTCCGCGACCCACAAGCCCGCGTTGAGCGCCGCGGGGTCGAACGGAGTTCCTGGATGGCCGACCATCCCGATCGGAGATGCGTTGACGACGCCGTCGCACGTCGTCAGGTTGACGGAGATCTCACCGGTCGCCAAAGCCCTTGTGCGCGTGCCAGGGAAGGCCGAGGCGACGCGAGAACACACATCGGCAGCGCGATCGGGATCAATATCTGCGATGCGAAGATCCGTGGTACCGGCGGCGGCGAGTGCGTATGCCACAGCGGAACCCGCCCCTCCTGCCCCGGCAAGCACCACTCGGTCCAAGGCGGCGTCGGGTAAACCGCGTCGCAGTGCGGTGAGGAATCCACTGTGATCGGTGTTGTGGCCGATCAGAAGGCCGTTGTGGACGACAATCGTGTTGACGGCACCGAGCAGTCGGGCATTGTCGGACAGTTCGTCGAGTGCGTCCACGACAACCTGCTTGCACGGATGGGTGATGTTCAGTCCGGTGAAGCCGGCTGCGACGGCGCTCCGCACCACCTCGCCGGTCTTTTCGACCGAGACCGTCAGGTTCTCGAGGTCTACCAGTTCGTAGCTGTAATCGTCGAGTCCGAGTGCTGATGCTTCGTGCGAATGCAGCGCCGGCGAGAGGGAAGTCGAGATCCCGGCTCCGACAAGGCCGATTCGGTGACGTGTGAATTCGGTAGTCATGACATTCTCCTGCATAAGTGGGGACGGCCCCTCGCGGCAATTCAGCGCGAGGGGCCGGTCCGGTCAAGCGTTGTTGCTGGTGAGCTCTGAGTCCTGCTTGATTGGCAGGCTCGGCTTCGGTTGGCCCAGTTCAGCTGTGGGCGTGCGGTACGTTTCCGGTCCGGTCATTGCCGCGATGGCGGAGACGACGGCGAAGCCCAGGCACATCCAGGCAACCGGTGTCCAGTTGCTCTTGTCTCCGGCTGAAATCGCCTGAGCGATAGCCGGTGTGAAGCCGGCAACAAGGAGCCCGAGCATGAGGCTGACGGCCATTCCGGTGTATCGGACCTTCGCGGGGAACTGCTCCGGGAAGTACGCCGGGTACGTGCCGTTGGGCATTGCGTAGAAGATTCCGATCATGACGATTCCCGAAGCGAAGACCATGGGGACGCTTTGGGTTCCGATCGAATGGAAGAAGACGAAGATCATCAGGCCGGCTCCGATCGCGCCGACGACGAAGATGGGCTTGCGTCCGTAGCGATCCGAGAGGATGCCGAACAGCGGCTGAGTCAGTACGGCAACAAAATTGGCGGTCGCGATAGCCCACAGCATCGTGGAGCGTTCGAAGCCGGATTCGACGGCGTACGCCAGAGCGAAGACGTTGACGATGGTGTTGATCATCGCGAAGGTCGAGCTCATGCTGATACGGATCACGGTGCGCCAGTGCGAGCGGAACATCTCGACGACGGGAATCCCGGCCGTCTCGTCCTGTTCCTTGAGTTCTTCGAATACCTCGGGTTCATCCAGGGCACGACGTAGCCACAGGGCAACGACGGTCACGATGATGCTGAGCCAGAAGGGAACTCGCCAACCCCACGAGTAGAGATCTTCGTCGGGCAGGCTCGCCACTGGGATGAATACCAGGCTGGAGACGACGATGCCGAACATGATCCCGCTCATGGTGAACGAGGTGAAGAACGAACGACGGTGATCCGGCGCGTGTTCGAGCGTCAGTGCGGAAGAGCCGGGTGATTCACCGCCGGCAGAGAGCCCTTGAAGTAGGCGAAGCAAGACGAGAATGATCGGCGCGGCGATGCCGATCTGGTCGTAGGTCGGCAGGCAACCGACGATGACCGTCGCAACACCCATGAGGAGCAGGCAGGCGAGAAGCGCGTTCTTGCGTCCGTACCGATCGCCGAGGTGACCCCACAGCACCGCGCCGAGCGGGCGGGCGACGTAGGCGACACCTAAGGTGCTGATCGAGAGCAGGGTTGCCGTTGATCCGCCGCCGGGGAAGAAGATCTTGGGGAACACCAGCGCGGCCGCGGAGCCGTAGATGAAGAAGTCGTAGTACTCGAGGGTGCTGCCGAGGAAGCCCGAAACGGCGGCGCGGCGCGCGTTCGCATTCGGATGTTCCTCGGTCGAGTTCGTGGATCCGGTGGAGGTGATCGGAGGTGCCATGTGAAGTCCTTTCGTCCCGATGGGCCGGCCGTGGCGGCACGTTTGGAGATGCACCACGCATCGGTGACGTCCCTCACCTTTCGGCGGCTGAGACGACAGTGCCACGAAGGACTATGGCGCGTCCAACACTAAATGAGTCTCAGATAATGACGTTTTCGGTCTCAATCTCCGGCGTCGGCAGAATTTCCTCGGATGTCTCCAATGCGACGGCGAGCGCATCGGTCATGTGCCGCGGTGACCAGGCAATTCCGTGATTCATGAACGTCGGCTCGCCGGTGAGTGGGACGAACACACTGCCAGGTGGGGTGATAGCAGCCATGCCGGACGTCATCAGCGCTACACCGACGCCGGCGGCAACGAGCATCAGGATCATGTACGGATCGGTGATCTCCTGGACGACGCGAGGCCTGAAGTCTGCGTTCATGCAGGCGCGCATCGCGGTTTCCTGGAGGGCCGAGCCGGCCGAGAGCGGGGTGGTCACGAATCCGTCGTCGGCCAATTCGCGGAGGTCGATCGCGTCTCTCTCTGCGAGGGGATGGTCGATCGGAAGCACAGCGCCGAATGCCTCTCGTCGGATGAGTCGCGTAGACAGTGATGCGGATTCCACGGGTAGTCCGACGAAGGCGAGATCGAGGGCGCCGCTCTCGAGTTGAATGACCGCGTCGCGCGTCATGATCCGGCCGAGGAGTGTCAGTTCGACTTCCGGATAGCGCTGACGCAACGCGCGTGTCAGTGGCGGAAGTGCTTGATAGTTGAGCACTCCGGTGAAACCGATCGTGACTCGTCCGTAGACGCCTCCCGACGACGCGCGCGTAGCGTGTCGTGCCGTCTCCATGTTCTCGATGACGCGATAGGCGTGGGGGAGAAAGGCATGTCCGCCGGATGTGAGTGCGACGCTGCGAGTGCTTCGTTCGAACAACTTGACGCCGATGTCCTTTTCGAGCTTTCGGATCATCTGGCTGAGCGGCGACTGGGCCATCTGGAGCCGTGATGCGGCCCGCCCGAAGTGAAGTTCTTCCGCAACCGCGACAAACGCGTGCAACCAGCGGGTTTCCATCGGCAAGGCCTCCAGGTATTTGACGTTGACAACAAACGCCATATATTCAGAATTTCTACACAGTGTGACGGCAATTATGCCTGTTTGCAACATAAATTGAGTGCGAAGCGCACAGAAACTGAGGAGTGAATGCGATGCAGGGTTACCCAGAGGGTGTCACCGCGCTCGTTACGGGCGGTGCGAGCGGAATCGGCGCCGCAAGTGCAAAGCTGTTGACGGAGAAGGGAGTTCGGGTGGTAACGGCAGATCTTGCCGAAGGCGCGGACGAACAACTCGACGTGAGTGATCCCACAGCGGTCGATGCGCTTCGAACCAGACTCGGCAGAGTCGACATCTTGATCAACAGTGCGGGAATCGTCGGACCATCAGCGCCACTCGTCGACGTAGATCTTGTGGCTTGGCAGCGTACGTTCCGGATCAACGTCGAAGGGACCTTCCTGATGTGCCGGGCGTTCGTGCCGGGAATGGTTGCGTCGGGGTGGGGACGGGTCGTCAATCTCGCGAGTATTGCGGCCAAGGACGGAAACCCGAATCAGAGTGCATATTCCGCGTCCAAAGCGGCAGTCGTCGCGCTGACGAAATCGCTCGGCAGAGAGGTCGCCACCACCGGTGTGCTGGTCAACGCGATAGCTCCGGCGGCGGTGGAAAGTCCTATGAATGCCGGCACCGATCCGGCCATCCTCGCCCGTTCGCAGTCTTTGACGCCGATGGCACGGATGGGGAAGGCGGACGAAATCGCCGAACTGATCTCCTGGCTGTCGTCGTCGGCGGTGAGTTACTCGACCGGCGCCGTGTACGACGCCAGCGGCGGCCGCGCAACATACTGAATTACCTTCTGGGAGAAATCGATCAGAACTCGAGCAGTGACTGCCACAGTTCGCGAGATGCGTCCTGGTACTCGAGCATGTGCGAGATCAGTTCACGCAGTGGCTGCGTCGGTTCGAGTTCTTCCGGAAGGAGCGGATTGCGCACGATGACCGCGATCACCGCGCTGCCCAGAGCAAGTGATTCGCGGGCCGCCTCCTCGCGACTGATTGTCGCCAGGCGTGTTTGCGCCTGTGTGAGTGCTTCACGGGCCTCGGCGATGTCGGCCAACAGTGCTTCCGAGTTCCAGAGTGTGCGGATTGTCGAATCATCCTCGGGGGCAAGGTGAGCGATTTCCATGACGGCCGATTCGGGGGCGGCGCCGAGTCGGCGGAGAGTGCGGCGGGCGCTGTCCGTGCCGCCGAGCAGATTGTTCGGGCGGACGGCGAGTGTGGGCTTCCACTCCTCGTAGCCCGCCAGGCGCAGCGCCTGATCGTGTCTTCGGGCGGCGGTGCGGTCGCTACGTTTGAGCGCTGAGTGCTCGACGGCTATCCACGTGCCGTCCCAGGGGCGTATGCGATCGGTACGAGTTCGCCACCCCTCGACCTCGCTGTAGGTGGGGATGCCGTCCGGGTTGAGGACGTACGTTCCACGAGCGGTACGACGCAGTTTGTTCTCTCGGCACAGGCGGCCCGCTGCCACGCGAATGCTCGATGCGCTGACGCCGACGATCTCGCCGGCCCGGGTCAGCACAGCGGTGCTGAACTCGGTGTCCGGGCTCGCTGTTGCGAGGTCCAGCACAACTCGGGTTGCGGACATTCCTCGATCAGTTTGTAACAACTTTTGAACAACTCCTGACAAATTCTGTTACAAGTGGCATGGTGGGTACCGGGAAACCTTATCCGCGAGCAGTGAGGAAATATCGTGACCGACTCCGATCGACCAGGTGGCGATGTCTATGTGGAGCGTGACGGTGGCGTCACTGTCATCGTGATGAATCGCCCTGATCGCAAGAATGCGGTGGACGGGCCGATGGCGGCGCAGTTGCGTGATGCCTTCCTGGAATTCGAGTCGGACGAGAGTCAGAAGGTGGCAATTCTGTGGGGTGCGGGCGGCACATTTTGTGCCGGTGCGGATTTGACCGCAGTCTCCGACCCCGCGCGCGTGCACGAGTTGCATCCGGAAGGCGGCGGCACCGGCCCGATGGGGCCGAGTCGGTTGGTGTTGTCCAAACCGTTGATCGCCGCCGTCAGTGGATACGCAGTGGCCGGAGGGCTCGAGCTTTCATTGCTCGCGGACCTGAGGATCTGCGAGGAGGATTCCGTGTTCGGAGTCTTCTGCCGGCGCTGGGGAGTTCCTCTCATCGACGGCGGGACCGTGCGACTGCCGCGAATCGTCGGGCAGGGGCGAGCGCTCGACATGATCTTGACCGGTCGCCCGGTCGACGCTTCGGAGGCGTTGGCCTTCGGACTGGCCAATCGTGTTGTTCCAGTGGGGCAGTCACTCCAGGTAGCCAAGGAGCTTGCGCACCAGTTGTCCGCTTTCCCACAACTCTGCATGCTCGCGGATCGCGCATCGGCCTACCGATCTTTTGATCTACCACTTGCCGAAGCACTGCGCGCCGAGGGTGTCGCAGGAAATCCCATTGTCATCGCCGAAGGTGTGCGCGGCGCTGCTGCGTTCGCCGCGGGCGCCGGCCGGCACGGCCGATTCGAGAACAACCCGAATTCGAACGAGGAAACTGAACCATGATGCCCGTAACCCGAGATCTGATCGCCCGTGGTGCGCGACAGCACGGACCGCGAACAGCCGTCGTCTTCGGCGATCGATCGATGACGTTCACGGAAGTGGACGAACTCAGCAGCCGATTGGCGCATACATTCATCGCGCTCGGTATCGGGCGTGGCGCACGGGTTGCGTTGCTGGTCAACAACTCTCTTGCCAGCGTGCCTGTCGATTTTGCGTGTGTCAAAGCCGGCATCAACAGGGTTCCGCTCAACTCGCGACTCTCGCTCGACGAGCACGCACGAATGCTCGAGGACACCGACACCTCGCACGTCGTTTTCGGTACTGACCTTGCCGGCCGAGCTGCTGAACTGTCCGCCAGGTTCCCGGATCGGACGTTCGTCGGGCTGGAAACAGGTGCGGAGGGGCAGCTTTCGCTGTTGGATCGAGCACAGGGCATGTCTTCGGCCACTCCGGACGTCGCGGTAGATCCCGACGACGTGATCCTGACGCTGTTCACTTCCGGGACCACGGGAACGCTGAAGGCCGCGCAGCACACTCAGCGCAGCTACGCCGGAATCTGCCGCAATGTTCTGCTCAATCTGCTTCCGGCGACTCAGGACGACACGATGTTGCACGCAGCATCACTGATTCACGCCAGCGGTGTCTTCGTGCTTCCGTTCTGGCTACGTGGCGGTAAGACCGTCATCCTCCCCGGTTTCGACCCGTCGACCTTCTTGGACTCGATAACCGAGCATCGGGCTACGGCAATCAATCTGGTGCCGACGATGATTCAGATGCTCCTCGAACGCCCTGATTTTGCGAGCGCAGACATCTCGAGTCTGAAATCCGTGATCTACGGTGCGTCGCCGATGCCGCTGGCCACCATCGAACGGGCGATGCAGGCGTGGGGGCAACACCGTTTTCTCCAGTACTACGGGCAGACCGAGGCACCGCTGTGTATTGCAGTCTTACGGCCCGAAGATCACACGGAAGATCGCCTGCTGTCCTGTGGTCAGCCGGCCATCGACGTCGAGATCAGGCTGCTCGACGGTGAGGGAAACGAAGTGCCCCAGGGAGAACCGGGTGAAATCGTGATCCGCTCGCCATCGGCGATCGCCGGATACTTCAATGCACCGGAACTGAATGCGGAGACCTTCACCGAAGACGGCTGGGTTCACACCCGTGACATCGGTCAGTTCGACGCCGAAGGATTCTTGTTCTTGAAGGACCGAGCTTCGGACATGATCATCAGCGGCGGATACAACGTCTACCCCCGTGAAGTCGAGGATGCACTCCTGACGCATCCGTCTGTCCGTGAGGTCGCCGTGGTGGGTACCGCCGACGCCAAGTGGGTGGAGGCGGTCACGGCTGTGGTGGTACTCGAGGACGGGACCGTCGAAAACGACGTACTGCAAGCATCATTGGTCGCGCACGTCGGCGAGCGACTGGCGTCGTACAAGAAGCCGCGTCGGGTTGTTTTCGCAGAATCCATACCGAAGACGGCCGTCGGCAAGCTCAATCGGAAGGCGCTGCGAGACGAACTCCGCGACGCTATCTAACTCCGCGAGTGCGGAATTGAACGCTGATTCTCGGCCCGAGGGCCCGCGCACTCTTCGGGACACAGTGTTCCCACGTGCGTTGGCAGGATCCGCCCATGACGAGTAGATCTCCGTGTCCGAGATTGAAGCGGATGGATTCGCCGCCCCCACGAGGGCGCAATAGGAGCGGGCGAGCCGCACCGAGAGACAGGATGGCCACCATCGTGTCCTCGGTGCGACTTCGTCCCGTATCGTCCCCGTGCCAGGCAACGCTGTCGGAACCGTCGCGATAGAAACACAGACCCGACGTGGCGAATGGTTCACCGAGTTCGTCGAAGTAGTGACTGCTCAGCGCTTCTTTGGCTTCGGTGAGAAGTGCGTCCGGCAGTGGTTGATTCTCTGCGTAGAAACACACCAGACGAGGGACGTCGACAACGCGGTCGTACATCTGACGCCGTTCGGAACGCCACGGCACCGTGGCTTCCAGATTGTCGAACACGGCCTCCGATCCGGTGAGCCAGGCCGGGCGATGGTCGACCCATGCGCCGGCGGTGAGAATACGTCGCTGCACCGTGCCGTCGAGATCGGCCAAAGAAACGCCGAGGTCACCGTTGTCGAACAGAGACGGTTGCATCGTGGCGGTCATAGGCTCCACCGTACACCGAAATCGAACATATGTTCCCATGAATTTTGATTGCAGTGCTGGACGGCTGTTCATCCTTGCTGGGTGATGTCCGTCGGCGTGAAGCTTTGAATACTGTTCTCACGCTATTTCGCCGAAGAAGGGGATGTCATGACTGCTCCGCACCAATCTCATGCGAACCATCCTGTCCGACAAGGCTTTGCCATCGGGACCACGGTGGCGGCAGCATGCCTGCTCTTCGTCGCGGGAATCGTCGCGTTGCTGCAGGGCATCGCGGCTCTCGCAGACAACGACCTGCTGATCGTCGGAGTCAACTACACCTTCGAATTCGATGTCACGACATGGGGTTGGATCCACATCGTGCTCGGAATCATCGGCATCGCGGTGTCGCTGGGATTGTTCGTCGGCATGACGTGGGCCCGCGGCATGGCCTTCGTGATCGCGGCGCTCTCGATCGTGGCGAATTTCCTGTGGATGCCGTATTACCCGCTGTGGTCGATCGTGATCATCGCCCTCGACGTCGCCGTGATCTGGGCCGTCGCGACCTGGCGACCTGACGAGGTGTGATTCTCTGACCGAAGTGAGTGGTTCACCTGCGACAGGTGAACCACTCACTTCGCTGTGTCCGGGCCTCCACGGTTGGCCTCATCCCTACGCGGCGTCAGCGCCGTTTCGGTGACTCGCGATCCTGGTTCTCGCGCGGACGCATGTCCTTCGTCGATCGGTGTGGGAAGCCATGGATCATCGAGCAAGAGATCCAGCAGATCACTACCGTTGCGATTCCGAGTCCGATCGACGCGAATGGTTCCTGCGTAGCCAGCCAGACGCTCAGTCCGATTGCCGTCCCGACGATCAGAATCAGGATGGTGTCGAGTCGTGTCGTTTGCATCGAAATCATCGCCTGGCACAGATAGTTTCTGGCGGCCCGCTGGTTTTGGCGGCCCGCCGCCCGGCGAGTGACAGCCGGGGGCAGACCTTGCGCGGCTGACCCCTCGCTCTGGAAATCGCCGCCGCAAGTGATCAATACCCGCGAAATTCGTCTGCGAAACTCTTGGCAGGAAGAACAGGACCTTATGCCTCAAGGCCCGACATGCCGGGCCTTGACTATGACGTAGCGTCATAGTTAATGCTGTTCGTATGCGAATCAGCGACGTGGCCAGTGCGGCAGGCACCACTCCGCGGACCGTTCGGCACTATCACCGACTGGGGTTGCTGGCCGAGCCGAGACGACTGTCCAACGGTTACAGAACTTACGAACTTCCCGATCTGGTCAGGCTGATGCGCATTCGTTGGCTCACCGCCGCCGGCATTCCACTCGGATCCATTGCCGCGATGATCGAACCGACGCCGATCGATGCACGAGAACCGGACGACTTCGCCGAAGATCTTTCCTCCCTGATCGCGGAGATAGACCGGAAGCAGCGCGTCCTCGCAGACCAGCGAGTGCGCCTCCAGGAAATGCTCACGGCGCGAGGTGCTGGGAGGGTGGTCTCGCCGCTTCCGATGGAGCTGCTGTCGGCGTTCGACGAGTTGATCGCGTCGTCCCCCACGGGTTCGGTGCGACGCTTGTTCGAGCGCGAACGTGACATGTGGGAATTGGTGGCGATCTCGGGAGCAGCGCCACACGAACTGTTCTCCACGGCTGCGCGATTGCTGTCCGACGAGGGCGACCGGAAGAGAATTGTCGATCTGTACCGTCGTTTCGCCGCTCTGGCTGGGCGCGAGGTAGCCGAGGTTGCAGACGAGATCGCGTACTTGTCGGACGAACTGGAGGAATCACTGGACGGGGTGCTCGGCGATGTGTACGCAGACGGAGACTCCGCAGGCGTGGGATTCTCGGTTGGGATCGCTGATCTGGTGCCTGATTCAGCGCAACGTGAAGTGGTCGCGCGCGTCGCAACACGTCTCATGTCAGGCGGTACGGCGTGATCCGATCACTGTGGTTGCTCTCGACGGGTCGGAGAGACGGAGGTTCCAGTGATACAGCGACTTTCGGCTACGCGAGGGGGACAATGTCGATACCGGTGGCATTTGTTGCGGCGAGTGTGATCGAGGCCGTGGCGATTCACTTCCTGGTGCCGTGGCAGTGGCTTCGCGTCGTGCTGCTCGTTGCAACGGTGTTGTCGCTGATTGCGATTGGCGGTTGGCTTGCCGGACGCGTCGTGCACCCGCATCTCGTCTCGGCTCGAACGGTGGTGTTTCGTTCCGGCACGGGCATTCGAGTCGAGGTGGACCGATCACGGATTTCGCGGGCGAGCATGGTCCGAAGGTTCGGTGAGACAGCAAATGTGATTGTCGACGATCGCTTGGTTCTGCCGGGGCCCGACGGCACTGTCGTGGACATAGACTTCGATCGGCCGCTCTCGGTCACGCTCCCGAAACGGCTGTCGAAGGGATCTCGCTCCACTCTGATCGGTGGGTTGCGGTTGCATGTCGATCAACCCGGCGAATTCTGTGCAGCGTTGTCGCGGGACTGAACTCGCAAAGATCGTCTGGAGTCGGTCAGAGCGGAGACCTCGATGGAAGACCTTCAGGGAAACGGCTCGACAACCAGCCACTGCACCGTGCCGCCGACATTCCACAGTGCATCGGGGTTGTCGAGCGAGGCCGCGTAGGTTGTCGCAGCTCGGTTGCCGGCGATCTCACCGCTCTCACCCGACGGCGGGTTGGGCTCGAGGAATTCGGAGGGGTGCGGCCCTGGCCATGCAGGCACGTCGAACGGGGAAATGCTGGTGTCGATGAGGCCAGGTCGATGCACGGTCACCCGGTCGGGAACTTGCTTGGTTTCCGCCGCCACGGCGATCCCTGGTCCCTCGGCAGCTTCGCCGTCGCCGCTACCGCAGCCTGCCACTGCAAGAACAAGTCCCGTGATTGCCACACCCACTACCGCATGACGTATCCGCACCGTTTTCTCCTAGCCGGGGCTGACCCCGTTCGAACTCCACTATTGCATCTCGCCAACTCCGCGGGATGCGTCTTTCGATAAATGTGGGAAACGCACTGAATGTGCTCGACAGGAGAATTGGATTGTACTGTGAGCCATGCCGACCCTGCTTCGACGTGCATTCAAGATCGGCGCGGTAGCGCTGGCAACGATTGTGGTGGCGGCCTACCTGTATGCGGCCTTCACTTATCGCAGCGCTGATGTCTTTGCGCCGCCAGGGCGCATCGAGGCTCTCGGCCGGACCTACCTGATCAGCAATTTCCCGCCGCGCACTCGTGAAGATCTCGAACAGCGATTCGCGCAGGGCCATCGTGAGCAGTACACCTTGGAACAAGTGAGTTCCGTATTTCCGTGGCGCGCTGTCTACCAGTGGCAGAACGACCAGATCCGCGGCCAGGCGACGTCCAGTGCATACCTGAAATGGGGCGAGACGTACATCAGCTATTCGCTTTCGGGTGGCCCATGATTCTGCGTAGACCGAGTCGAACTCACATCGCTTCGTCTGCTGTCGCTCGTCGTGCTACTGCTGCACCGGACTGAGCCTGCCACCGTTCTTCGATGCGGCCGTACCGCCACACGAGTAGAGCAATCAGCCAGGTGGCGACAAAGAGTCCGACGATGATGAAGCCCATCGCGCCGAGATCCAAGTTCCCGATGGCGCCGAGAAACCCGTCGTGGATGTCGAGTTTGTCGGTGAAGATCGAGATGATTTCCTGGGACCCGATCAGCAGGGCGACTGCCACCGAGAGTCCGGTGATCACCATGTTGTAGTAGATCTTTCGGACCGGCTGAGCAAATGCCCAACCGTAGGCGAAATTCATGAACGATCCGTCGATCGAGTCGAAAAGCGACATCCCGGCGCAGAAGAGGATCGGCAGAACGAGGATCGAATACCACGGGAGCCCTGTCGCCGCCGCGCCGCCGGCGATCACCAACAGCCCGACTTCGGTGACGGTGTCGAATCCCAATCCGAACAGCAGACCGACCGGGTACATGTGCCAGGGCTTGCGAACCATCTTCATCACCGGGCCCAGAATCTTGTTCAGGGCGCCGCGGCTGTCGAGTTCCTTCTCGAGTTGTTCCTCGTCGAAGGTTCCGGCCTTGTACTTCGTGTACACCCGATGAATCCCGATGAGAGAGACAAGGTTCAAGATTCCGATCAAAATCAGGAACGTGCCGGAAATGGTGGTGCCGAACAAGCCGG
Source organism: Rhodococcus sp. MEB032 (assembly GCF_030208925.1). Classification (NCBI taxonomy): domain Bacteria; kingdom Bacillati; phylum Actinomycetota; class Actinomycetes; order Mycobacteriales; family Nocardiaceae; genus Rhodococcus; species Rhodococcus sp. MEB032. The sequence continues at coordinate 129,092 of NZ_JARVSY010000010.1, read as the reverse complement.
TCCACTTCTCCAGATCGGAGTTGTCGTCGGAAAGGCTGGTGGCCAGTTGCCGCACACCCAAAGCCAAGAGGGCGACGAGTACGAAGACGATGGTCGAGTGTCCGAGCGAAAACCAGAACCCGACGGACATCGGTTTCTTGCCGTCCGCTACCAACTTCCGAGTGGTGTTGTCGATAGCGGCGATGTGATCGGCGTCGAAAGCATGGCGCATGCCGAGCGTGTACGCCGTGACACCGAGTCCGACGCCGAAGACACTGCCTTCGATCGTGTAGTGGCCGGGGACAACCAGGCCGAGAAGAACTGCCCACCCGACGACGTTGAGCGCTACGACGGTGACGGTCATCCCGATGATGCTTCGACGCTGGCCTCGATCCAGACTGTGCCAAGCACCGGCGATTCGAGTGCCCGTCGTGGTCATTGTCGTGGACATCGAACCTCACCGATCCTTCAGTCGCGGCCGGCGGCCACGCTACTGAAATCGTATAAGTGTTCAACTGTTCAGATAAGCGCCTGGAGGTTACAAATCACCCATCCGGGGGTAAAACTGCTTTGCTCCCGGATGGGAAATGCTCAGGCGAACACGGTATTGACCAGCGCGACGTAGATCGTCGTTCCGACGACGATGCTCAGGACGGCATTCTTTCGCCAGAGGTGCGCGGCGATCGTGGCGCACACTGCAATCAGTTCGGGTAGGCCGTGAGAAGGGGCGGTGATCGACACCCCTTTGAGTGAATACATCACGAGGATCAACATGACGCCTGCCGGCATGTAGATGCCGAGGTAGCCGACCAGGGCGGAGGAGCGCAGCGGCATGAGCGCGGCGAAGGGGATTGCGCGCAGCGCGAAGGTGACCACGGCCATGACTGCGACCGCCGCAAAGATGTACGAGGTGTCAGGCATCGATCTTCGCCTTTCGTGAGTCGTAGACAAAGCGCCCGATCAGGAAGAGCACGAAGGCGCCCATCGCAATTGGCAGCATGTGGTCCGGCGCTGCGAGCCGGGCGACCAGAGCGCAGGTGACCGCGGCGACCGGCACCGCGAATCCGTTTTGTGCGCGAATCGCTTCGATCGAGAGGACGACGAACAACGCCGTCAGGGCGAAGTCGAGGCCGACGATCGAGTCCGGAATCCACTGTCCTGCCGTCGCGCCCAGGATCGCGCCACCGATCCAGTAGCCGTGCAGGTACAGCTGGGAGTAGACGATGACGCGTCCGGTGAGTGCCTTGGGATCGGCAGTTACCGACATCGCATAGGCCTCGTCGGTCAGCGCGAACATGCTGTAGAAGCGGGCGAAGGGGTTGCGAATCTTTTCCAGCGGAAAACTCAAGGCGTAGAACACATGTCGAAAGTTGACCAGCAGTGCGGTCAGAGCGACGTACGGCAGCGGTGTCATGGCCGCGACCATTCCGACCGCGAGAAACTCCAGCGATCCTGCGTAGATCAGCGAGGTGAAAGCGACTGCCCACCAAGGGCTGAGCCCTTGTTGGACCACAAGAACGCCAAGTGCGATCCCGAGTGGGAGCAGGCCGAATCCAACCGGTAGCGACAGCTGGAAGGCGTGCCGCCACGCCGGGGTTCGCGGTGGGAGTTCGACGGCCGGTGCGGCCGTCGACGATGCTGGTTCGATCACGACGCAAATCTATAACAAAGATCGAGGTGATCGATTGCTCAGAATGCCCACATATTGAACAGTGCGCAATAATAGTGCGATGGATGCCATGGATGACGCAATTTTGTTTCACCTACGCCAGGACTCGAGTTTGACCAACACCGAGTTGGCGGATCTGGTGGGTCTGACACCCTCACCTTGCCTGCGTCGGGTGAAGAAGCTCGAAGCCGACGGAATCATTACCGGGTACCGGGCGATCGTCAGTCAGGAAGCGCTCGGTCGAGGATTTCAGGTGATCGTCACCGCCGAGATCGGAGTCAATGACCAGGCCACCATCGAGGACTTCGAATCCCAGGTCGCCGCCTTCGACGAAGTGATCGAATGTCGGCGGTTGTTCGGAATTCCCGACTACTTCATTCGGGTCGCGGTGAAAGATCTCGCGACGTATGAGAACTTCATGGTCACCAAGCTCAGCGGGCTTCCGGCTGTCTCGCGGGTGACATCGTTGATCACCATGAAGACCATCAAGAGCGTCGACTGACTCCCGGGCTCGGCTGAACCTTCACTAGGTGTCGGTGGTCGGCGTTAACGTCGGAACATGGGATACGAATTTCAAGTCACAGTAGATTCGGCACATCCGCACGAACAGGCGAAGTGGTGGGCCGCAGCACTCGGGTGGGCAGCGGAGCCCAGCGACGAAGACTTCATCAGGGGCCTCGTCGCCGCTGGTCACGCCAAGGAATCCGACACCACGACATTCGAGGGAGTCCTCGTCTGGCGCGAAGGTGCGGCCATCAGCGATCCGGAGCATCCCGAACGTCCCCGCGTTCTGTTCCAACTGGTTCCGGAATCGAAGACGGTGAAGAACCGGCTCCATTTCGACATACGAGTGGGCGACAAGCGCGAGGATGTCGCAGCGCACCTCGAGACGGTGGGGGCGACGATCCTGCACCGAGGAGCGCAGGGGCCGAGCGTGTGGATCACGATGACCGATCCCGAAGGAAACGAGTTCTGCGTCAGCTAGCGGTACGAACTCGGAGTGTCGCCGGTCCATCGTTTGAAGGCCCGACGGAAGGCGCTGGGCTCGGAGAACCCCAATCGCGCCGAGAGTACTTCGACGGATTCTCCGCGCCGCAAACCAGCGATGGCTACGTCGCGGAGCACTTCCTCGCGCAGTTGATTGAGTGATGTTCCGTCACGCCGCAGCAGTCGACGCAGATGGGGAACGCTGATCGAGAGCATCTCCGCGATCTCCTCGGCCGTGGAGGTTCGCCCCTTCACCCCGAGTTCCAGGACCCGTCGTACCTGCGCCGACGCAGTGCTGTCGTAATCACGTTCGGACATGAGCTGAATCGGAGATTCTCGGAGGTACTCCTCCAACGTCTCCTCGGTTTGGATGATCGGTGCACGCATGGCCGAGTTGTCGAACTCCAGTGCCGCGCGCTTCGCGCCGAAGGTGACCGGCGCTCCGAAGATGTAGTCGTAGTCCTGCGCCAACCGTGCATCCGGTGCCGAGTACGGAAACTCGACCGCCCGAAGTCGGACGCGCTTTCCGATCAACCATGCGGAAAATCGGTGCAGCAAGATCAGGACGAAATCGGTTGTGACACGTTCTGCGACATCAGGTTCGGCGACGCCTTCGCGAGCTCGGACAGCGAAACTCACCCGAGTGCTTTCCTCGCCCTTCTCGATCGACAGTGGGGCCAGAGCCGGTAGCGCACGGATCACGTCGGACATTCGAGCGAAGGCCGATCCGAGATCAGGGCAATGGATCAACGTCAGGCAGATCAATCGGAAAGTGCCACGGGGGACCGGGGCGGATCCGAGGCCGAACAATTCGTCGTCGGTGATCTGCCAGGTGGATTGGATGAACGTGGTGACCTGAGTCGGGGTCAGCCGGGCGCGCGGGTCGGACAGTGTCTCGAGGTCGATCCCGGCAGCGCGCAGTGCACCCGACAAGTCGACGTCGTTGTCCGGCGAGAACGCGAGATAGCGGTGGACGAATGCGGTCGGGATGGTCCGCGCTGTCATGGGTGCGCTGCTCCTTGGAGCAGGTGGAGACGGCGTGCAGCTTCGGACAGAATGTGGTCCTGCTTGCAGAAGGCGAAGCGCACCAGGTGCTTCCAATCGTCGCGGTTGTCCGCGAACACGTCGACCGGAACGGCCGCGACGCCGATCCGCTCGGGCAGTGCGCGGCAGAAATCTCCCGCATCGGTTTCGCCCAACGGTCTGATGTCGGCAAGGAGGAAGTACGTGCCGCCACCGGAATGCACCGTGAAACCGGCCTCGGTCAGAGCTTTACCGAGCACGTCGCGTTTGCCTTGCAAGCTCTGTCGAAGTTCGACGACCCACGGCTGTTCGTTGGTGAGCGCGTAGGCAACGGCCGGTTGGAACGGTGCACCGGCAACAAATGACATGAACTGCTTGGCGGCACGGACTCCGTCGATGAGTTCGCGCGGGCCGATCGCCCAGCCGGTTTTCCAGCCGGTAACATTGAAAGTCTTTGCGGCACTGGACACCGTGACGGTGCGCTCACGCATGCCCGGGAGCGACGCCATCGGTGTGTGGGTGAGGCCGTCGAAGACCAAGTGCTCGTAGACCTCGTCGCTCAACACGATCAGGTCGCGTTCGCACGCGAGTTCGGCGATCGCTCGAAGTTCGTGATCGGTGAATACGGTGCCGGTGGGGTTGTGAGGACTGTTGACGATCAGCATCTTCGTCTTGGCGGTGATCGCGCCGCGCAATGCATCGAGATCGACCGCAAATCCGTCTCCCGCGGTTACCAACGGAACTGTGCGACGTACAGCGCCTGCCAACGCGACGGATGCAGCGTAGGAGTCGTAGTACGGCTCGATCAGCACTACTTCTTCGCCGGGTTCGACCAGTCCGAGAATCGCAGCACTGATCGCCTCGGTGGCGCCGACGGTGACCAGAACTTCGGAGTCGGGATCACTGTCGAGTCCGTAGCGGATGCGCCGATCCTCCGCGATGGCCTGACGCAAGACGGGCATGCCCGGACCGGGCGGGTATTGATTGACGCCCTCGGCGATGGCTCGGCGCGCTACCTCGAGCATGGCCGCAGGACCGTCGGTATCCGGAAAGCCCTGACCGAGGTTGACCGCGTCGTGAAGTGTGGCCAACGCTGTCATCTCGGCGAAGATCGTGGATGCGAACGGCTGCAGACGCGAGACGGTGCGGTTGCGGGGCGTCGAAGGCATCTTTGCAGCTTAGTCGGCTGACACCGCATCCTCACATCCGCTCGGACGCGGTGCTTGTCACGTTTGAATCGCCGCCATCGTCCAACTCTGTAGAGAGCATCGAATCCGGTGCCCCAGAACATACGGAGGCTTGCCATGACTCGCATTCCCGCAGTGACACCGTCAGAAGCCAGTCCGTTGATCAAAGTGGCATACAAATTCGCCGCCAGGCAGTACGACGAAGTCCCCGAGCCCTTTGCCGTCCTGGCCAACCATCGGAAATTGTTCGTAGCGGCTGCCCGCCACGAAATGGCTGTGCAGAAGGCGTCGAAGGTGCTGCCGTCGAACATTCGTGAACTGGCCGTCTATCGCGTCGCCTGGACTGTCGGCTGCTCGTGGTGTGTCGACTTCGGGACGATGCTCTCGCGCTTGGACGGTTTGGACATCGACAAGTTGAAAGAGATCGCGAACTACCGGGATTCATCGAAGTACAGCGAAGACGAGCGGGCCGCGATCGCCTACGCCGACGCCATGACCGGTGACCCCCATGGGGAGAACGGGGTGACGGACGAACAGGTCGCGGATCTCGAGCGCAGGTTCGGGCGAGCGGGCGTCGTGGAACTGACCTATCAGATCGGGCTCGAAAACATGCGCGCCCGGATGTATTCGGCGTTGGGGATTACCGAGCAGGGGTTCAGCACCGACTCCTGCCGTGTGCCCTGGGCAGAAGAATGATGCGCTGATTCGTCTACGGCAACTATCGACAATGCTCCGCAGATACGTGATCATGATTGACTAGTTCACGCATCTGCGGAGCATTTCGGCTTGTTAGGTCCGCACTTGCGACCTACGATCACCTGGTGCCCAACATTCGAATCCGCGAAGCTGCCGGCCTGCTCGGTGTCAGTGACGACACCGTCCGGCGGTGGGTCGACGGTGGGCTTCTCACCGCGACGACGGACGACTCCGGCCGCAAGGTCATCGACGGTGCCGAGTTGGCGGGCTTCGCCCGGTCCAACGCCGGACCCGCACCGGCCGATCCGCTCACGGGTGCGAGTTCGGCCCGCAACCGGTTCGCCGGCCTCGTCACCAAGGTCGTCACCGACAAGGTGATGGCTCAGGTCGAAATGCAGTGTGGGCCCTTCACTGTCGTCTCGTTGATGAGTACCGACGCGGTTCGGGAGCTCGGACTCGAGGTCGGGAGTATCGGAGTCGCAATCGTGAAGGCCACCACGGTCATCGTGGAAACGCCGTAGTTTTTGAACATACTGGAGGAAATTCGTGAAGCGTGTAGTCGGACTTGTTGCAGCAGGTGCCTTTTCGCTTGCCCTGGTGACCGGTTGTAGTTCCTCCGACAATTCTTCGTCGGAGACGTCGTCGGCCGCTCCGACCACAACCACTTCCAGTGATAGTGCCACGGGAAGCATCACCGTCTTCGCAGCGGCGTCACTCAAGAACAGCTTCACCGAACTCGGCAAGGAATTCGAGTCCGAGAACCCCGGTTCATCGGTCACATTCAGCTTTGCCGGGTCCTCGGACCTCGTCGCTCAGATCACCCAGGGCGCACCGGCTGACGTGTTCGCCTCGGCTGACGCCGCCAACATGACCAAGGCCACAGACGCCGGCGTCGTCGCGGGGTCGCCCTCGGACTTCGCGAGCAACACCTTGACGATTGTTGTGCCGCCGGGCAATCCGAAGGGCATCGCGTCGTTCGCCGATCTGGCAAAGGAGGGGACGCAACTGGTGATCTGCGCTCCGCAGGTCCCTTGTGGCGCGGCTACGAAGAAGGTCGAGACGGCCACAGGCGAGACCCTCTCGCCTGTCAGCGAAGAATCGTCGGTGACCGACGTTCTCAACAAGGTGACGTCCGGGCAGGCCGATGCCGGCATCGTTTACGTCACCGACGCGAAGTCCGCTGGTGACAAGGTTCAGACCGTCGCGTTCCCGGAAGCCACCACGGTGGTCAACCTGTACCAGATTGCGGTGCTGAAGGATTCGAAGAATTCGGAAACGGCAACCAAGTTCGTCGATCTCGTGAAGGGCCCCAAGGGCTTGGCAGTTCTGGGTGACGCGGGATTCGCTGCCCCGTGACACACCTAAGACCGGCGGTCCGGGCTCCGCTCGGGTTGCCGGTATGGATTTACCTTCCCGCGCTGATCGGCGGGGCGTTTGTCATCGCTCCCTTGGCCGCGATGCTGGCCACCGTGCAGTGGTCGCAGTTCTGGGAACTCGTGACTTCCGAATCGTCGGTTGCCGCGTTGAAACTGAGTTTGAAGACAGCAGCGATGAGCACGCTGCTGTGCATCCTGTTCGGCGTACCGATGGCCGCGGTGTTGGCGCGCAGTCATTTTCGGGGACTGTCCGTTCTTCGATCCTTGATTCTGCTCCCGCTGGTTCTGCCGCCCGTGGTGGGCGGTATCGCGTTGCTGTACACGTTCGGGCGCAAAGGGTTGATCGGTGAGCAGTTGGAAGTGCTCGGCATCCAGATAGCATTCTCGACAACCGCGGTGGTCCTGGCGCAGACGTTTGTCGCGCTACCGTTCCTCGTCGTCAGCCTCGAAGGTGCGCTACGCACTGCGGGCACACGATACGAGGCCGTAGCCTCGACGCTCGGAGCCCGCCCGACCACCGTGCTTCGCCGGGTGACTTTGCCGCTGGTGCTTCCCGGTCTGGTGTCAGGGGCAGTGCTGGCTTTCGCTCGCGCACTGGGGGAGTTCGGTGCAACGCTGACGTTCGCGGGAAGTCTGCAAGGGGTCACGCGTACTCTGCCGTTGGAAATCTATCTCCAGCGTGAGACCGATCCGGATGCAGCGGTAGCGCTTTCGCTGGTGTTGGTCGTAGTCGCGGTGGTCATCGTGGTTGCGGTGCGTGGACGAGGATCGGCGGGTTCGTTGTGAGTGGCCTCCACGTCGACATCGAGATTCCGGAGCGCGACGTCGTTGCGACGTTCGACGTCGCGGCCGGTGAGGTGACCGCTGTCCTCGGACCGAACGGCGCAGGCAAGTCGACGGTACTGGCGGCGGTTGCCGGACTACATCACCCGCGGCGTGGGTTGATCGAACTGAATTCCCGCGTTCTCACCGATACCGGTAGGGGAGTCGCGTTGGCGCCGCATCGGCGCGGCACTGCTCTACTCGCGCAAGAGGCACTTCTCTTTCCCCACCTCAGTGCGGCCGCGAACGTGGCGTTCGCGCCGCGCAGTGCAGGGCGGTCGCGTCGCGATTCCGCCGATTCCGCGCGCCACTGGCTCGACGCAGTCGACGCCGCCGAATTGGCTGACCGCAAGCCGTCACAGCTCTCCGGCGGTCAAGCGCAACGAGTCGCAGTGGCGAGGGCATTGGCTGCCGAACCCGAACTACTCCTGCTCGACGAACCGATGTCTGCGCTCGACGTCGCCTCCGCCCCGGCATTGCGGTCGTTGCTGCGTAGAGTGCTCCGAACAGGAGATCGCACGGCCGTGCTCGTCACGCACGACGCTCTGGATGCGCTGGCCCTTGCCGACACCGTTGTCGTGCTGGACGGCGGCCGGGTCGTCGAACGTGGTGACGTACGAACAGTTCTGACTCGCCCGCGTAGTGCATTTGCAGCACGCATCGCAGGGATCAACTTGCGCAGCGGCACGATGGCCGGAGACGGAATGCTCAGAAGTCCGGCCGGGGTGGATATCGCGGGCCAGACGGAGACCGACCTACCGGCCGGCAGTGCCGCCGTGGCAGTCTTCGAGCCGCGAGCAGTGTCGGTCTACCTGGATCCGCCTCACGGGAGCCCACGAAACGCGTTTGCGGTCACGATCGCGGAGATCGAAAATCGAGGCGATGTCGTCCGAGTCCGAGCCGAGGACGAAGCCGGCCAGCCGGGCTTGTCTGCCGACATCACGGCGAGCGCAGCGGCCGAGCTCGATCTGGTTCCGGGATCGGCCGCTACGTTTGTGGTCAAGGCCACCGAGACGCTGATCTATGCGCAGGGCGCAGGCTCGTAGACGTCCTCTACGACCGAATCCGCATAGAGGGCTGCAATTTCGGACGCGTACTTCTCGGCTATCGGCTTGCGCCTGAGCTTCATCGTCGGTGTCAGCTCGTCGCCGCCTGGCTCCCAGAACGTGGTGAGTACGTGAAACCGCTTGATCTGCTCGGCCCTCGACAGACGCGAGTTTCCCTCGGCGACAGCAGTTGCAACGATGTCGACGATCCGAGCGTCCTTGGCGAGTACCGCGGCCTCGGCCGCAAGTCCCAGTGAGCGTGCCCCTCCGACCGCGGCGTCGGCGCTGAGAGTGATCAACGCTGTGTTGAACTTTCGGCCGTCTCCGATTGCCACGACCTCACCGATCAACGACGACGACGTCTTCACTGCGGTCTCGATGGCAGCGGGGGACATGTTCTTTCCCGACGCATTGATGATCAGCTCCTTCTTGCGATCGATCACCGTGAGGTATCCGTCTGCGTCGGCCGTGACGATGTCTCCGGTCGAAAGCCAACCGTCTGCACTGATCGCTTCGGCCGTTTTTGCCGGTTCGCCGCGGTACCCCTTCATGACCAACGGTCCTCGAACCAGTAGCTCACCGTCCGCCTCGATGCGCATTTCCATGCCTGGAAGCAACTTTCCGACCGTTCCCAGCTTGGTCGGCTCGGCCGGTGCGGTGCTCGCAATGCATGTCAGCTCGGACATTCCCCAGATCTCCGAGATCGGAACTCCCAGGGCTGCAAAGAATGCCAAGGTGTCCGGCGGAATCGGTGCGGCGCCAGAGATGGCCCACTTCAGTTCGGCAAAACCGAGTTTCGCACGCAGAGCGGAGAGGACCATTGCATCGGCTCGGGCGTAGTCCGCTTCCAGTTCGGCGGGGACTGTTTCACCGGCTCGCAAGTGTGCGAGCCGAGTGCGACCGACGTCGAGTGCCCACTGCAATGCCACTCGCCGCGCGTCGTCCGGTTCGTTGGCGACGGCCGATTCGACTGCAACCTTCAGCTTTTCCCACACACGGGGGACGCTGCCCCAGATCGTGGGGCGACAGTCCGGAAGCGCAGCCGCTACCTGGCTCGGATCCGGCACGACAGTGATCTGGGCGCCGAACACCATTTGCATGTACAGGCAGGTGAGCCGATCGGCGATGTGCGCCGACGGCATGTACGAGGTGATGCGGTCACCGAACTCGACGGGGAGTACAGCACTGACGGCGGTGGTTTCGAACAACAGACAGGCATGAGTCGTCTCGACGCCCTTGGGGTTGCCGGTCGTGCCGGAGGTGTAGATCAACGTGGCGACGTCGTTCGGTTTCACCGCACGCCAGGTGCTCTCGAAATCGAAATCGGCGGCAGCAGAGGACTTCATCTGCTCCAGCGTCAGGGTGCCGGACTGCTGGGCAGACGGTTGCGCGTCGACGACCACGATCGTGTCGAGTGTGGCACCGGATCGGCGAACGGTATCCACGTACTGGGCCTCGCAGACGAGCACTCGCGCACCGGAATTGGCGAGGATGTACTGGATGGCTTCGGGTGCCGACGTGTTGTAGATGGAGAAGGACGTCGCGCCGAGGTGTTGGGCGCCGACGTCGATCGGGTAGAACTCGATGCGGTTACTCATCATCAATGCAACCGTATCGCCATGTCCCACGCCGATTCCGGCCAATCCCGCGGCAACATCGCGAACCTGTTCGCCGTACGCGCGCCACGTCAGTGTTCGCGCATCGCCGATGTCTCGCAAAGCCACCGCGTCGGGCGCCACCGCCGACACTCGCTGGAAGGCTGCACACAACGTAGTCATGATGTTCTCCTGGATGCCTTTGGCAGGGCTGATGCATTCGTCGGGGCCGCAGCGGTGGTTCTGTCTTCGAGTTCGCGGATCAGGTCGTGTGCCTGTTTGTCTTTTGCCAGGTAACCGTCGGCAAGGACATTGATGAATCCGCGTCCCCACGCCCAGGGTTCCCAGGCAGCGGGGGCAAGGGTCCGGGCGGCGCGGCGCGCGATCGCGTCGGCGATCACGGTGGCGGCACGGTCCGGGGAGATTCGATGACGGAGGGGACCAGGTAGTCGAGCGTCGAGTTTGCGCCCGATCTCGTCGTCGTCGAGTGTTGCGCGTGCAAGTTGTGTATCCACCATCCCGAAGTACGCGATGCCGGCAGTAGCGCCGTAGCCGGCAACCTCGAGACGCAGCGCCCGGCCGAGCGCTTCGACCCCAGCCTTGCTGATCATGTACGAAGCGCCGCCCAAACCGGGGGCGAACGACGCCGCCGATGACACGACGACGATGTGCCCACTGTTGCGGATCACCTCGTCGATGGTCGGATGCACGGTGTTGAAGACGCCGGTGAGATTGACGTCGAGCACACGATCGAAGGCGTCGGGATCGATCTGGCGCAATGTTGCCGGGGGAGGGGTGATTCCGGCGTTGGCCACCACGACGTCGATTCTGCCCAGCTGCTCGATGATCGTTTGCACGGCTGCGGTCATGCCGTCCCGATCTCGGACATCGGCCGTCACCGTCACGACTCGCTGTGACTCGAATGAGCGCTCGGCCGTTGCCAATGAACTCTCGTTGACGTCGACCAGTGCCACGGTGGCCCCACGCCGGTGGAGAGTGCGCGCCAGCGCTGCACCGATACCGTCGCCTCCACCGGTGATCAGTACGACCTTCCCGGCGACGTCGTAGTCGAGTCGGCGTCCGGGCAGTGGAATGCCCAGATCGCGGACTGTTCCCGCAATTGCGGACAAGCGTCCCGTCATTGCTTCAGTGCCTTCCGTGTAGCGCGCGGATGAGAACCTTGACCAGCCAGTCGATTCGGGCGGTCCTTCGAAACGTCGTCAGTGGTAGGGGCGAACGGAATCGTTGCCGAGTCGTCGAACGAGCGTAGGTGAACTCCTTCAGACCATCTGGGCCGTGAACGCGTCCGAAACCAGATGCTCCGACCCCACCCAGTGGCAGGTTGGGAACCGCGGCATACATCACGTAAGAGTTCACCGACGCTCCTCCGGATCGGAGCCGATCGGCAACAGCCGCTCCGTCCTTGCCGAACACGCTTGCTCCCAATGCGTATGGCGACGCATTGACCAACTCCACCGCCTCGTCCATCGAGGCGACCTTGGTGATCGTCATCGTCGGGCCGAAAGTTTCCTCCGTGACGGCGAGGCTGTCTTCGGGGACGTCGACCATGATGGTCGGTTGCACGTACTGGCCGGAGATCGAGCCGAGCCCTCCGAGAACGACACGTCCACCCCGCGACATCGCGTCGTCGATGTGGCGCCGGATTACAGCCACTTGCGAGGGCATGGTGATCGGACCGATCTTGTCTTCGGCACCCGGACCCGCATGAACTCGGGCAGCCAAAGTGATTGTCTTGTCGATAAACTCGCCGTAGACATGTTCGTGCACGTATACACGCTCGACGCCCAGACAGGTTTGACCGGAGTTGGACAATGCTCCCCACACCGCAGCATCCGCGGCGGCACCGACATTTCCGTCGGCATCAAGGATGAGCGCGTCCTTACCACCACATTCCATCAACACCGGTGTGAGGGTCTCGGCGCACGCTGCCATGACTTTCTTGCCCGTCGCGGTCGATCCGGTGAACCCGATCTTGTCGACACCGGCCAGGCACAGTGCCGCGCCGACCGAACCATCGCCCGTGACGACCTGCAGCACAGGATGTTCAGGGACGACCTCGGCGAAGGCGCGGCCCAACCATTGCCCGACTGCCGGTGCGAACTCACTCGGCTTGTAGACCACGGCGTTGCCTGCAGCCAGCGAGAACGAGAGCGAACCGAGTGGGGTGAAGACCGGATAGTTCCACGGACCGATCACACCGATCACCCCGAGAGGTCGATACTCCACCGAGGCGGCCTGATTGACCGTCAACAAACTGGAGCGGACGCTGCGCCTGCCCAATACCTTTCGGGCATTCTTCGACGCCCACGCGAGATGTTCTAGTGCCATGGCGATTTCGAGCATTGCGTCAGGGTGCGGCTTGCCCATGTCCCGGTGCACGACGTCGGCGAGTTCGGATGCGCGACGAGCGATGATTCCTCGCCACCGATCCAGTCGACGAGCGCGTTGCTCGAATGTCAGTTCTGCCCACCATTCGGAAGCAGTACGGGCGTCGCGCACTGCCTGTGTCACTGTGTCGTCGGACGCCTGTGTGGTCGTGTCGATCTCGGTCGCCGTCATCGTGGAGTTCCTTGAAGTGTGTGGTGGACGGCGCCGTCGGCCCAGCCGCGGGTGACGCGTTGGAGGATCGGTCGGGACAGAGTCAGAATGGGGGCGAACCACGGCTGCGCTTGCACAGCGAACGTCCAGGTGAGGCGGCTGCCAGTCGAAGTCGGTTCCAACACCAGATCTTCAGCGAAGCGTTTGAACCCCGGAAGTGACGCCGACTCCACGTAGAACGACATCCGGCGCCCCTCGTCCCAGCGGAAGAATCGCTCGTTCAGTGCAGCAAAAGCGCCGGCTCGCACGGTTCGCGTAGTCCCGACGCCGAATGGTCTGTCCGAGGTCCAGTCGGCTCCGGTGATCCCGTGCGCCCACGACGTGAGCGCTCCGTCCGAGGTCAACGTCTGCCAGAAGCTTTCACATGTCGCTTCGGATTCGATCCGGTGAGTGATCACCAGCGGAGCGGAGCGGATGAAGGCTGCGTCGGCCGCAGAAAGAGAGAATTTTCCCTTCACAGGTCCACCACCAAAGACCCACCGGTGGAACGTGATCGACAGGTCAACATCGAACCAGTACGTTCGGATTCGGTGAGGAGGGTGTCTCGATGCTCGACGGTCCCGGAGAGCACCCGGACCTTGCATGTACCGCAGAAGCCCTGTTGGCATGAATACGCTACTCCGGGAAGTACGCGTCGTATTGCAGCCAATGCACTTTCGGACTCGCCCACATCGACGGTGAGACCGGTGCGCGCCAGATGCACCGTGAACTCCTTGCCGTCGACTACCGGGAGTGGGGAGAACCTCTCGCTGTGCACCGATCCGGTCGGGTTGGCGGCGAAAGTTGCCGCACGCACCGTGTTCATCAGCGGAACCGGTCCGCACGTGTACACCGCGGCACCTGGATCCGCAGCAGCGACGAGTGTTCCGATATCCGTCGGACCCAGCTCGTCGTCGGGTCGGATGGTTACCCGGCCGCTGGAATACTCCTCGATCTCGTTCAGGAATGGCATAGCTGCCCGAGTTCGTCCGAGATAGTCCAATCGCCACGGGACTCCGCGGCGGTGACAGCGTTGCACCATGGGAAGTATCGGAGTGATCCCGATTCCGCCCGCAACAAAGAGGTACGACGGAGCAGTGACAAAAGGAAATGCATTCCGCGGCCCTCGTACGTCGACAACCATTCCGGGTTTCAGCGACTCGTGTATCTCGCGGGAGCCACCCCCGCCCTCGTCGATCCGCCGGACGGCGATCCGATACGAGGTCAAGTCGTCGGGGTCTCCGCACAACGAATACTGTCGTTGCCTTCCCGAGGGGAGAATGACGTCTAGGTGAGCGCCGGGAATCCACGACGGCAGGGTGATTCCTTCCCTCGGGGTCAAGGTGACACTCAGGACGTCTGCGCACTCGAACCGGACGGACTTCACGTCCAGCGTCATGTCGAATCCGCTGTAGCGGACCGGGTTGGGACGCGAAAATATCTGCGCTGCAGGACTTGACGCAAAGATTCGACGGTATGCGCTCGTCGCCTGTGCGGCAATCCTCAACGACCGGGTCGGTGTGAAGTCTTGTGCGTCGTGAGGACGGTCGGCAGTGGTCTTGTTCATCCTTCACTCTTTTCGGAAGAACGATTGGCGGCAGGTGAGCGAGCGAGGTAGCGCATGGCTACGTCCATGTCCCCGATCTGGGACGGATGGAAGCTCGGCCGCAGATACGGAGGAATCTCGGTGATCAGGAATTTCATGTTCGGGACCAGGCCGCGGCGAGTGGCGCTGATCAGTTGCAGAGGCCACAGGCGGCCCTTCGCCTTCGACGGGTCCTGCCGGAAGAGGTAGTTCATCGAGGCGATGAACAACACGAACAACGTGAAGCTGGCGAGCAGCGCCGTGCGAACGCGGCGGGCGTAGCTACCGTCCACGTACATGTAGGCGTCGAAGGCCACGTTGCGGTGCTCGACTTCCTCGGCGCCGTGCCACTTGACCATGTCGAGCATCGTCGGGTGCATGCCGGCATCTTCGAGGGCGGGATCGGTGAGCAGCCATTCCCCGACCACCGCCGTGTAGTGCTCCATCGCGGCAAACAAGCCGAGACGTTCACAGAGCCAGGCGTGCTTGGCTTTTCCGGTCAATCCTTTGTCGCCCAATATCTTGTCCACGAGCCAGTCCATCCGGCGTGACATCGGTTTCATGTCCATGCCGAGGTCCGCAAGATGCTCGCGTGCACCTTTGTGCGACGACGCGTGTGTTGCTTCCTGGCCGACGAATCCCACCACCTCTTCGTGCAGGCGGGGGTCCTCGATGAGTGGGAGCGCTTCGGCGAGCGTTGCGGACATGGCCCGCTCTCCCTCGGGCAACACGAGATGCATGAAGTTGATGACGTGGGTGACCATCGGTTCGTTCGGCACGTAATGCAGTGGTACGCCGTCCCAGTCGAATTCGACGTCACGGGCGGCGATCGCATGTGCTTCGTCGGTGTAGCGGCGCGCGCCGGACGGTGCGACGACGGGTGTGCCTCGGAAGGCGTTGATGCCGAGCATTATCGGCTCCTCACGGTTTCTCGGGCAGTGGTGAGTGATTCGGACGAGACGGGTTGTACTTGCGCGTAGTGAGCGAGGTCGGCTCGTTTGGTCCTGGTGCGGAAGGATCGGTTGAATCCTGGATAGAAGGTGTAATTGCGGCCGCCGTCGACGAGGTAGTAACTACTGCACCCGCCGGCGTTCCACACGCTGGTGGCGAGTCGGCGGTCGGTCGCGCGCACGAACTCTCTCTGCACGTCTGCCCGGACGTCGATACTGCCGATGCCGCCCTCGTCCATTTGAAGAATGCAGCTCACGATGTACTCGACCTGCGCTTCGATCGTGACGACCTGCGAGGTGTAGACCACGGAATTGGGGCCGAGGATCATGAAGAAGTTCGGAAACCCGCTGATGGTGGTGCCGAGGAAGGCCTCGGCACTGCCGTTCCACGTCTGCGCGAGGCTGCGGCCGTCCTTGCCCCGGATGATGTCGAACGACGGGTTGTCTCCCATACGAAAGCCGGTTCCCATGACTATGGTGTCGACTTCCCGGAAGGCGCCGTCCGCGGTGAGGACTCCGCGCTCCTGCACCTCGACGATTCCGTCCGTCACCACCTCCACATTGGGTGACGCCAGCGCGGGATAGTAGGTGTTCGAGAACGTCGGACGCTTGCATCCGAATGCGTAGTGGGGGAGCAGCTTTGCGCGAAGCTCCGGGTCCCGCACCTGCCGGCGAAGGTGTGCTCGGCCGAGTGCGGCCAGCCCTTTGAGCAGTGACGGCTTGTACACGAATCCGGGTACCAGGGCTTCTTGGAGCAGGTCAAGTCCCTTGCGTGCCAGTCGTTGGGTGAGCGGCACCCGCTCGAAGAGAGCGCTCGGCCAGCCGGTCATCGGCTGATCCGGGTGCGGCAGGATCCACGTCGGTGTCCGCTGGAACACGGTCAACGTGTCCGCGAGCGGTTGCAGTCTGGGGATGATCTGCACCGCAGAGGCGCCGGTGCCGACCACGGCTATCCGCTCACCGCGAAGGTCGTGGTCGTGGTTCCAGTCCGCGGTGTGGAACATCTGACCACGAAACGATTCGAGCCCGGGAAGGTCGGGTGTGGCGGGGGCACTGAACGGGCCGGTGGCCGCGACCAGGAACTGTGCCTCCCACACGGTTTCCGCAGTGTGTACCCGCCAGATCTGGGCTTGCTCGTCCCACGAAGCTTCTGTCACGTCCTGGTTGCAGTGGAAATGACCGGCCAGTCCGAAGCGATGGACGCAATCCCGGAGATAGTCGTAGATCTCGGGCTGTAGCGGATACAGCCGCGTCCAGTTCGGATTTGGCGCAAACGAGAACGAGTACAGAATCGACGGGATGTCGCACTGTGCACCGGGGTAGGTATTGACCTGCCAGGTTCCCCCGGGCTCCGCGGCACGTTCCAGAACGACGAAGTCGTCGATCCCGGACTGCTTCAAGCGGACAGCCGTTCCGATGCCGCCGAAACCGGCTCCGATGACGACGACTCGTGTTCGGCGAGTTCGAGTTTCCTCGTCACCGGCCGATGGCCCCGAGGTTGGGTCGATGTCGACCATGTGTGACGCCTCCTGATTGGTGCGTGAACAACTGAACGAAGAGTAAGTCTGACATCAAGTGATGTCAACAGCGGTTGATGTCAGAATTCAACTGATTGACATCGGGCGATGTCAGTTCGCTTGCGGAGGTCGCCGCGATAACCTGAGGTCGAGAGCGCTGCCGGTCAGTGAGAACATGGGGACATGACGGATACCGAGGCTCGGCGCACCGGCCCGCGCAGGTGGCGTGGGCAGGAACCGGAAGATCGCCGCGCCGCGCGCCGGACACAGCTGATCGAAGCCGGGTTGCAGATCATGGGTACCGAGGGAGCGGCCGCCGCGACCATGCGTGCGACCTGCCGCGAGGCCGCGCTGACCGAACGGTACTTCTACGAGAGCTTCGCCAACCGTGACGAACTGCTGGTCGCCGTGCTCGACGAGGTCGTTCTCGGTGCGCGTGACACTATTCTGGACGCTCTCGAGGCGGCGCCTTCCGAACCGTCGGCCCTGATCCGCCACGTGGTGAAGGCCTTCACCAACTACGTATTCAAAGATCCTCGACGTGGACGCATCATGTTCGTCGAATCCCAGGCGGAACCTGCGCTGTGGGATCGAGGGCGAGAATTGATGGCGGAGTTCACGAATCCGATTTCCGCGTCGCTCGAGCTGATGTACGGCGGCGAGGCAACCGACTCCGCGAACTCCGAACTCAATTCGGTGGGGCTGTTCGGTGCCCTCGCGTTCATCTATCAGGCGCACACCCCGTCCTCCAAGATCTCTCGAAAGCGTTTGGTGGAGCACATTTCGCTCATGGTCGAGGCGCAGGCGACGGTCAACAGCACGCCTGCGAGAAAAGAATGACGTCCGCGTCGGCCACAGGCGGAAGGCGTCTCGGTCCCGAAGACCGGCGTGAGCAGATCATTGTCAGCGCGGCAAAGGTTTTCGAGGAGAAGTCTTTTGCCGACGTCTCGATGACCGAGTTGGCCAAGGCGGCTGGGGTCGGACGTCCGCTGCTCAATCATTACTTCGGCTCCAAGCGGGAGTTGTATCTCGACGTCGTGCGGCGGTTCGTCTTCATTCCCGAAGTGGCGGTGGACCGCATTCCGCGATCGGCGAGCCAGGAGAAGCGGATCGGCGCCGTGATCGATCGGTGGCTCGACGTCGCCTGGCGTCATCGCGACATGTGGATCTCGACAGTCATGTCCGACGACCTCCGCCGTGATCCCGAGATGGATCGGATCCTGCAGGATGCTGACGACGTTGCTGCGCGACGCATGATGGATGCGCTCGAGATTCGACCGAGTGAAGGCAGCGAGGCTGCTGTTCATTCGATGATCGTGGCGTACGGAGGCTTGGCGAAGGCTGCCAGTAAGCAGTGGTTGGTGACGGGAGCGCTCGACCGCGAACAGGTGCACCTTCTGCTGGTACGCAGTTTGCTCGCCATCGTGCGTGACGTTCTGCCGGCGTGCGAGGCGGATTCCTGATTGCTCAGAGTGATCTCGCCACGAGGTCCTTCATGACTTCGTTCGATCCGGCGTAGATTCGCTGAATACGAGCGTCGGCATACATCTGAGCGATGGGATATTCGAGTATGTAGCCGTACCCGCCGTGTAGTTGCACGCAGCGGTCGATCACGGCGCACTGCTGATCGGTGAGCCAGTACTTGGCCATCGCGGCGGTAGTCGCATCGAGCTGCCCGGCAAGGTATTTGACGATGCAGTCGTCGATGAACGTTCGTGAGATACGAGCGATGGACGCGCACTCGGCAAGTTCGAAGCGCGTGTTCTGCAGATCGAAGAGCTTTTGCCCGAACATGTTTCGGGATTTGGTGTACTCGACGGTGAGGGCGACTGCACGCTCCATTGCCGCAGTGGCTGCAACTCCGCAGATCAATCGTTCGGGCAGTAGCTGCTGCATCAGCTGGGCAAACCCTGTGCCTTCGCGGTCCCCGAGCAGGTTTGTTGCAGGCACCCGCAAGCGGTCGAAGAACAGCTCGGTGGTGTCCTGGCCCTTCTGTCCGACCTTCTCGAGTATTCGCCCGCGCTCGAAACCCGGTGTGTTGTCATCGACCTCGGCCACGATGAGCGACACTCCACGCGCTCCGAGGCTGGGATCGGTCTTGGCGGCAATGATCACCAGATCACAATTGCGACCGTTGGAGATGAAGGTCTTTGCGCCGCTGATCAGATAGTCGTCACCGTCGCGGACGGCTCGGGTGGTGATGTTCTGCAAGTCGGATCCGGTGCCGGGCTCGGTCATGGCGATTGCGCCCACCCACTCGCCACTCACCAGCTTCGGTAGCCAGCGCAGTTTGTGCTCGTGATCGGCGTAGGCATTGAGGTAGTGCGGCACGATTCCCGAGTGCACGCCGAGTTGGAGTGAATGATCACCCGCCATGACCTGCTCGTGGAACAGCACGGCGTCGTGCGCGAAAGTTCCTCCTCCGCCGCCGTACTCGGTGGGGATCGACATGCCGGCGAGCCCGAGCGCCCCGAGTTCTCGATATGCGGATTTGTCGGGAAAACCTTGGGACGCGAAGCGTTTCTGATGCGGTGTGACGTGTTTGGCGAAGAAGTTCCTTGCCAGGTCGGCCACGGCCTCCAATTCGTCGTCCATCCACGGGGACCGTCGTTCTGCGGTCCGGGTTGCGGTAGATCCTTGCGTCATCGTGATTCTCCCGATCGATGAAGTGCGACCCGCGAGCGGATCCGACTCCACCTATCATCCACACTGTTGACATAGTGTCAATAAAGGGGTGGTCGAATCGACCTCCGGACCCGCCTCGAATTCCACGTCGGCCGCCCGCAAGAATGGGAGGACACAGACACGAACAGGCCGGCGCGAAGGATGGGCAGTGGACCCCGAAGAAACATCAGCGGGTCACGAGTCCAACCTCCCGGCTCCGCGGCCGGCGCGCAGCGTCCTGTTCGGATTGCCGCCGGTGGGAAACAGGTACCCCGGAGCGGTTCGCGTCGCCCTAGCCCTGGCGATTCCGGCGGCCATCGCCACACTGCTCGGATTCGGGTCTGCTTCGCTCCTGGTCGGCCTCGGTGCATTTGCATCGATCTACGGTGAGGGTCGTCCGTACCGGAGCAGGTGGAAGGCAGTCGGTATCGCTGCGACGGCGCTGACGATCCTGTCCTTCGTCGGGGCATCGGTGGGTGAGCCCGTCCACCGAGCCATCGCTGAGGGAGCGCCGACGGTGCTGCTGGTCTTTGTCGTGCTGATCATGGCCGTCGTGGTGTCGACCTGCGCCTTCACCGTCGACGCGCTTCGATTGGGTCCACCGGGCGCGTTCTTTCTGTTGCTCACCACCGAGATCAGTTCCGTGATCGCCACTCCCGGTCAGCCGCCGGTCGAGGTCGCGATGTGGACGGCAATCGGTGGGATCAGCGCGGTGGTCGTCTCGATGACGGGAATCCTGTGGGCACCGAGAGCTGTCGAACGCAGCGCTGTACAGGCAGCCGTCTCGGCCGTTGCGGAGTACACGGACGCTCAGGCGAGGTACGCCCCACCCGAACTCACGCGAGACAAACGCCACGCTGCAGCACTTCGGCTGCACGACGCGTGGCAGTGCCTTTACCGCGGCGCAATCGTCGGGAAAGACCACCCGTTGACCCGTGAACTCGAACGAGCGCAGATCTCGATGGCCAGAGCGATCTCCGACGACCACGATCCGGAGCTCATGGCGGACCCCGCGTTCGACGTCGACGAGGTCGGGGCCCACCCGCCTCTGCCCGACCCGACGATCCGATATCGGTTCCTCCGCGCCTGCAATCCGTCCAGCCGAGCGTCGGTGACGGCACTTCGGCTGTCCATTGCCTGTATGGCGGCGGGAACCCTCACCGTCCTGCTCGGCATCGATCGCCCGGACTGGGCGGTGATCGCCGCGGCGATGGTCCTTCATCAAGGACCGGATCGAATACTGGGCACCTATCGCGGAATCCACCGCATCGGTGGGACCGTCCTCGGGTTGATTCTGTTGGGTGCCATCTACTCCTGGAGTCCGACCGGTCTGTGGTTGGTGGCGGTACTTGCAGTCCTGATGGCGGGGATCGAGCTGTTCCTGGTGCGGAATTACGGGATAGCCGTCATCTTCATCACCGCCCTCGCGATTCTCCTCGGCGCGGCCGGTGGTGCGCACGGGACCGTCCGACATCTGATCCTCAGCCGCATGCTCGAGACGGCAATCGGCGTCGTCGTGGCGTTGGTGGTCCTGTGGACGGTGGGGCGCGGTGCGCATCGACGCACTCTGATCTGGGTCGACGAGCGGGCGGGTAGCGTCCTGTTCAAGCTGCTGACCGAAATTCGCGCGAGGCACTATGCACCACAGGCGAATTGGTCGGAGCTTTCGGAGCTTCGTCGGGACCTGGACTTCGAACTGCGAGGTAGCGCGATGGCCGGGATCGACGCCGCCCACAACGAACCCGAGTGGGCGTCGCAGCAGTGGAGGACGCACACCGAATTGCATCATCTGGGATCGGATGTACTGCACCGACTGTGGTTCGGCACGCAGGTGTCCAGATCACACCTCGAGGAATGGGAGTCTCGCTACTTGCGTTCGGGTTCGGTGTGATCGAGCATCGGCACAGCGCTGAACTTGGCTGGATTCGCAATGTCGTAGGCTGCGCACACAACTCCGTCGCGGACAGTGAAGCCGGCAACGCGAGCGGCGAACTGCGGGTACTGGTCGTCCCCCGGTGAGCCGGCGAATACACCGCCGAGCTGTCCGTTGACGAGAACCGGTGACATCGAGAACACCGCTGCCGGTCCGTACTTGCGGGCCAATCCCAGATAGAACCGCGCGACACGATCGCTGCCGCGCACAATGTTGACAGCCGTGCGGGTAGTTCCGCCTGCGTCACCGATCAGGACGGCATCGGGATCGAGTGCACCTATCACGGCGTTCAGATCTCCACTCGCGATAGCCGTCACCAATCGCTCGACGGCAGCAGCATGCTCCTCGCTACTGACCGGGACCGGCGCCGACGCTGCGGCTTTACGGGCCCGCGAGGCCAACTGACGGGCAGTGGCTACTTCGATGTCGAGGATGCGCGCAACCTCGGCGAAGGGCACGTCGAAGCCGTCATGCAGGACGAAGGCAACGCGTTGAGCGGGAGTAAGGGTGTCCAGGACGACGAGGGCAGCAAGACGATTCTGTTCCTGCGTCACGACGTACTCCAGCGGATCGGGTGTCGCTGAGGGTGTGCCCGAGGTGGCGTCGACGGGCGTGACGATCGGCTCCGGAAGCCACTGTCCGACATAGCTTTCTCTTCTGACCGCGGCCGATTTGAGATGATCGAGGCAGATCCGACCGACAACAGTGGTGAGCCATCCGCGCAGCTCGCGGATCTCGAGGTCGCTTCCTTGTCTCGATTGTGCGACTTGCAAGCGTATCCATGCCTCCTGCACCGCATCCTGAGCGTCGCTGAAACTTCCGGTGAGACGGTAGGCCACCGACGTCAGGTGGCCACGGTGTTGCTCGAAGTCCTGCGCAGTCGTCGGCGAAAGCATGCCCTCATGATACGGACCTCACACATTAAATCCGGCATGAATGTAACCGTTGACCCAGGTAGTGGGTGCCGACGTATGGTTTCGGCACTGCTCACGGCTCGATCCTGTCTGCACATTCATTGGAGTCTCACGTGTTTCGGTCTTTCCCGCTCATGTCGCTCAACTGTTGTCGTTGAACTGACATTCCCCACACCTGCCTGTGCCGAGCGCCGCACACGGCGCTCCGGACAGGTGTAGCCGAGAACTGAACCAATCATCTTCTACAGGAAGCAACTTCATGATTCGCCCTCGTTTCGCGCGCTCGGTAGCCGCGGTCGTCGCTCTTGTCACTCTGTCCAGTTTTGCCGTTGCCTGCTCGGGCTCCTCCGACGAAGTGGTCAAGACCGCCGACGGCAAGACCGTCCTGCGGTACGAGGGCAGCACCGGACAGGTCATCTACCCCGAACTGGCCGCTGACCTCGGCTACTTCAACGACGTGGAGCTCAACTGGATCGGCGATACGACCAGCGGCCCTCAGAGCATTCAGAACGCAGCGACCGGTCAAACCGAGTTCGGCGGAGCGTTCAACGGGGCGGTGGTGAAGTTGGCTTCCGCGGGTTCACCGATCACCTCGGTCATCGGGTACTACGGCTCCGACAAGGAGAGCTTCAACGGGTACTACGTTCTCGACGACAGTCCGATCAAATCGGCGAAGGACCTGATCGGCAAGAAGGTCGGGATGAACACCCTAGGTGCGCACCACGAGTTCGTCGTGCGTGAATGGCTTGCGCGGGAGGGGCTTACACCGGACGAGATCAAGCAGGTGGAACTGATCGTGGTTCCGCCGGTCAACACGGAACAAGCTTTGCGGCAGGGACAGATCGACGTCGCCACCCTCGGCTCGGTCTTCCGTGACTCCGCGCTCGAACGTGGTGGCCTTCGCGAGCTGTTCACGGACGAATCGTTGTTCGGCTCGTTCACCTACGGCACGTTGGTGTTCCGTGACGACTACATCGCGCAGAACAAGGAGGCGGTCGCCGATTTCGTGCAGGGAACAGCGAGGGCCATCCGCTGGACGCAGACACACCCACGAGAAGAAGTGGTCGCGAAGCTGACGTCGATCATCAACAGCCGCGGACGCAACGAGGACACCAAGCTCATCAGCTACTGGAAGAGCCCAGGAGTCGCCGGCCCCGGCGGAACGATCACCGATACCGAGATCAGCACGTGGATCGACTGGCTCACCCGTAACGGCGAACTCGAAGAAGGAAAGTTGAAGCCGTCGGACATCTACACCAACGAATTCAACCCGTACGCCAACGGAACGTATTCACCCGACAGCGGCGCTGACGGACAGGCACTGGAGGCAGCAAAATGAGCACAGAACCGAAACTACGGCTCGAGCACGTCACCAAACAGTTCGACATTCGTGGGACCGACGAAGTTTTCACCGCGGTCGAGGACATCAACATCGACGTGGCGCCGGGGGAGTTCCTGGTCCTCGTCGGGCCGAGTGGTTGCGGCAAGTCGACTCTGCTGGACCTCCTCGGAGGACTCAGTTCGCCCACTTCCGGTCGAATCCTTCTGGACGGCAAGCAGATCACGGGCCCAGGCTTGGATCGGGGAATCGTCTTCCAGCAATACGCGCTACTTCCATGGCGAACTGCACGTCACAACATCGAGTTCGGACTCGAAGCGAAGGGCGTGAAGAAGAACGAGCGACGCGAGCTCGCCGAGCATTACCTCGAACTGGTCGGTCTGCAAGGTTTCGCGGATCGCTATCCGCACGAGTTGTCCGGTGGAATGAAGCAGCGAGTCGCGATCGCCCGCAGCCTGGCATTCGACCCCGAAGTGTTGCTGATGGACGAACCATTTGCTGCGCTGGACGCACAGACGCGAGAGTCGCTGCAGGACGAGCTTCTGCGCATCTGGAAGGCCACCGGCAAGACCATCTTGTTCATCACCCACGGAATCGACGAGGCCATCTACCTCGGGCAACGTGTTGCAGTACTGACTTCGCGGCCGGGGCGAGTCAAGACGATCGTCGACATCGACATCGACCGGTCCGGCGACGACGTGCGATCAGGTGAGGAGTTCCGAGTGTTCCGGCACCGGATCTGGACGCTGCTGCACGGTGAAGTCGAGCGCGCTCGGGCCGGCGAACTCGATCCTGCCAAGGAGGTTGCACATGTCTAGCGCATTGGCGACGCCGGAGGTGGTCGCCACCCCGAAACCGTTGGCCGACAAAACACCTGACATTGCGCAGCGGAGCCAGGCCGGCGGCAAGGCGGCGCGCTACATTCGTTCCACCGCCTGGCGGATTGCCAAGCCGTCGATTGCGATCGCGATCTTCCTCGGGATCTGGGAAGCGGCACCTCGGCTCGGGCTGGTGGACAAGGTCTTCCTCCCGCCCTTCACCGAAGTTGTGTCCGCATTCTTCACTCTCGCCGAGAACGGACAATTGCAAGAGCATGTTTCGGCCAGTCTGACGCGTGCGCTGACCGGATTCTTCGTGGCCATCGCGATCGCGATTCCGTTGGGAATCGCGATCGCCTGGTACCGCCCGGTCTCCGACTTCCTCAACCCGATTCTCGAATTGTTCCGCAACACAGCAGCCTTGGCTCTGCTTCCCGTCTTCGTGCTGATTCTCGGAATCGGTGAGGAATCGAAGATCGCCCTGGTGATCTACGCCTGCACCTTCCCGATTCTGCTCAACACGATCTCCGGTGTGCGAACAGTGGACCCCCTGCTGATCAAGTCCGCTGCCTCGCTGGGGTTCTCCTCGATTCGGCTGTTCCAGAAGGTGGTTCTGCCCGCCGCTGTTCCCACGATCTTCACGGGTATCCGCATGGCAGCCGCGTCGTCGATTCTCGTGCTGATCGCCGCCGAAATGGTCGGGGCCAAAGCCGGTCTCGGGTATCTGATCACCGCTTCACAACTCAACTTCCAGATCCCGAACATGTACGCGGGCATCGTCGCGATCTCGTTGTTGGGTCTGACAATCAACGCGATTCTGGTCCTGATCGAACGTCGGCTCTCGCGCTGGCGCGTCACCACCTGACCACACATTCACGGAAAGATTCTGCGAACTCATGTCCGAACGACAATTTCATCTGAACGCCTTCCTGATGGGCGTCGGCCATCATGAGGCGGCGTGGCGCCACCCACGCACAAATGCGGCCAACCTCCTGGACGTCAAGCACTTCCAGGAATTGGGGAGAATCGCCGAGCGTGGAAAGCTGGACTCGGTGTTCTTCGCCGACGGTCTAGCAGTCGGCCCGCGGGTCAAGTACAACACCCAGGCGATCTTCGAACCCGTCACCTTGCTGTCGGCGATCGCGGCGGCCACCGACAAGGTGGGGCTGATTGCAACCGCGTCGACCAGTTACAGCGATCCATACACTCTCGCAAGGAAGTTCGCTTCCCTCGATCACATCAGTGGCGGACGAGGCGGGTGGAACATCGTGACGTCGGCCGGCGCCGACGAGGCCGCGAACTTCGGCCTCGATGCGGTACCGACGCACGGCGGTCGTTACGAGCGCGCCGAGGAGTTTCTCGACGTGACGCTCGGACTCTGGGACAGCTGGGAAGAGGGGGCAGTTGTCCTGGACGAAGAGACCGGAATCTTCGCCGATCCTGATCGTGTCCATCGCATCGACCATGACGGTCAACGATTCACGGTGGCTGGCCCGCTCAATTCGCCGAGGTCTCCACAGGGACGTCCGTTGCTCGTGCAAGCCGGTTCCTCCGAGAGCGGTAAGGACTTCGCGGCGAAGTATGCCGAGGCCGTGTTCACCGCTCAACGAACACTCGAGCAGGGGCAGGATTTCTACACCGACCTCAAAGCGCGGCTGATCAAGTACGGGCGTAGTCCCGACGAGATCAAGGTGCTGCCAGGCATCGTTCCCTTCATCGCGGATACGGAAGAAGAAGCTAAGGCACTGGAGCAGTCGTTCACGGATCTCATCTCACCTGAGTACTCGCTGCGCCAACTCTCGAACATGGTGGGCGTCGACCTCACCGAGCATTCGCTGGATGCCCCGTTGCCTCCGTTGCCGGACATCGATCGCATCCAAGGAAACAAGAGTCGATACCAGCTCGTCAAAGACCTTGCGGAGAGCGAAAACCTCACCGTCCGTGAACTGATCGGCAAACTCGGCGGTGGCCGTGGGCATCGGACATTTGCCGGGACACCGGAGCAGGTCGCGGACGAGTTGACCGAATGGTTCGACAAGGGCGCCGCGGACGGCTTCAACATCATGCCGCCCTATCTGCCCGGAGGGCTCGAGGTGTTCGTCGACCGGGTCGTGCCGATTCTGCAGGCGCGTGGGCTCTTCCGGACCGAATACACGGAATCCACCCTGCGGGGTCACTACGGCCTCGATCGTCCGGCGAATCGGTTCTCGCGGGCCGCTGACGCGGCAGAAGTGAGCGCGTGACGGAAACACTGCCCAAGGAACAGCCGGCGATTGCCGGTCTCAAGCCACTGGTCACAACGGTTTTCGTACCGGCGGCCATCTTCGGGATCGGTCAGGGTGCGGCTGCCCCCATCATGGCCGTCACCGCGCGCGACCTGGGTGCCTCGGTTGCCGTCGCCGGCCTGATCGTTGCACTCGGTGGTTTGGGCGCCGTACTCGGTGACCTCCCCGCCGGCAGGATCGTGTCGCGTTTCGGTGAGCGCAGGTCGATCATCGGCGGAAGTTCCTTGGGTGCAACAGGAGTGGTGATCTGTCTCCTTGCACAGACTCCGTGGATGCTCGGTATCGGCGCACTGTTGACCGGATTGGCGAATGCGGTGTGGGGCCTTGCGCGGCAGAGCTACCTCGCCGAGACCGTGCCACTCGGTCTACGGGCCCGAGCAATGTCGTCGTTCGCTGCGATGTGGCGGTTGGGTTTCTTCCTGGGACCGCTCATCGGGGCCGGCGTGATTCTCCTGGTGGGAGCGCGCGGAGGATTCCTTGTCCAGTTGGTGGGCGTCGTGCTCGCCGGGGCGCTGATGGCCCGCGTTCCCGACCCGCCACGAAAGGTGCAGGCAGGCAACAGCGATCACGGACACGTCACGCTCCCGGAGATCCTTCGCCGTCATCGTGCCGCTCTGTCGACGCTCGGGACAGGCTCCCTTCTGATGGGCGCCGCCCGCGCTTCGCGTGAGGCCGTTCTTCCATTGTGGGCATTGCACCTCGGATTGGATGCAGCCCAGGTGAGTGTGATCTTCGGTATCGGTGCGGCCGTGGACTTGCTGTGCTCGTACCCGGCCGGACACATCATGGACCGATACGGCCGCAGGCTGGTCGCGGTGCCTTCGCTGACGGTGATCGGTGTGTCGTACCTACTGTTGCCGTTCTCGACGGGTGCAGTGGGATTGACCGTGGTCGCTGTCGTGATGGGGATCGGCAACGGGCTGGGCAACGGCGTGATCATGACCCTCGGTGCCGATATCGCCCCGCCCGAAGAACGCGCCGAGTTCCTCGCTGCATGGCGATTGACTCACGACACCGGCATGTTCGGTGGGCCGCTCGCGATCGGTCTACTCGCCGCGGTGCTCCCACTCGGGTGGGCATTCGCCGCTCTGGGCGCGACGTCGTTCGCCGGCGCGGCGATGATGTTCCGCTTCATTCCGGTCTACTCTCCGCGGGTGTCACCCCGGTCGCGCGTCGGGAAACTGTAGGTAGGCTCGCTACATGCGATTCGGACTGTTCGTACCTCAAGGCTGGCGTCTGGACCTGGTCGGCATCGACCCCGCGAAGCAGTGGGAGGTGATGCGAGACTTCACGCTGCGCGCGGAGGCAGGGCCGTGGGAGTCGGTGTGGGTCTACGACCACTTCCACACCGTTCCCCAGCCGACGGAAGAAGCGACTCACGAGGCGTGGACGTTGATGGCCGCACTCGGTGCGTCGACCTCGCGTATCCGACTGGGCCAGATGTGTACCGCCATGAGTTACCGAAACCCGGCGTACCTCGCCAAGGTCGCCGCGACCACCGATCTCATCACGGGTGGACGCGTCGAGATGGGCATCGGCGGCGGTTGGTACGAGCAGGAGTGGCGTGCGTACGGCTACGGTTTCCCCTCTGCCGGTGAGCGTCTGGGCCGCCTCGACGAAGGAATCCAGATCATGCAGCAGGCGTGGTCGACCGGCAGCTCGACGCTCGACGGCAAGTACTACCAGGTCGACGGAGCGCTGTGCCGTCCACTTCCGTTGCAAGAGGGCGGAATTCCCATCTGGGTTGCCGGTGGCGGCGAGAAGGTCACACTCAAGATCGCGGCCAAGTACGCGCAGTACACGAACTTCGACGGCACCCCGGCCGGCTTCGCGCACAAGTCCGAAATCCTGAAGAAGCACTGCGACACCGTCGGTAGCGATTTCGACGCCATCGTCCGTTCGGCCAACTACAACGTGGCCATCGGCGCGACGGAATCCGAGGTGGCTCAGCGGTTGGAGACACTGAAGGCCCGACTGACGCCGTTGGTCGGCGAAGCTGCCGCCGATGCGTCGCTCGATGCGTTCCGCGGAATGCCTGCCGTGGGTACGCCCGAGCAGATCATCGAGAACCTGTCGGCGCTCGCGGCGCAGGGACTCGAGTACGGAATCTTCTACTTCCCCGAGGCCGCGTACGACACGTCGGGAATCGAGATGTTCGAGAAGGAAGTGCTGCCCGCGCTCGCGTAACCGTTGGGGCTAGCGCAGCGAGTCAGGAAGATCGGCCGGGTTGATCAGAACCCGGCGATCGGGGTGGGTGCGAACTTCTTCGGAATCGGGAATCCGGCTCTGCAGGAAGTTCCACTCGCTCGCACTGACAGCAGCGATCGCGCGTGCCAGCACTGCCGAGTCCTTGGTCCCCCACTCGATCGG
Source organism: Rhodococcus sp. MEB032 (assembly GCF_030208925.1). NCBI lineage: Bacteria > Bacillati > Actinomycetota > Actinomycetes > Mycobacteriales > Nocardiaceae > Rhodococcus > Rhodococcus sp. MEB032. Next base: position 99,739 of record NZ_JARVSY010000010.1, on the reverse strand, counting down.
CATGGGACTGACCATCTGCCACGTGTCAGCCTTGCTGCGGGTGGAACGATCCGAACGCAGTGCGACCGACGGAATGCGGTCGCCGACTCGCCACTTCGGATTGAGTCGAACGTTGCGGCTGACGAGCGCGTACTGCGGTGCTCCGGCCGCAGGCTTCGCGATGTCGATCAATGCCGTCAAGGTCGCCGCTCGAGGGTGAACCTCGGTGACGATCGCGGGAACCAGTGGGTTGTCCGCATACAGAGATTCGACGCTTCCCACCTTGCGAGGTGCCCACACGGCAACCCACAGGGAACTGGCCGCACCGATGGCGAGGACTGCGCCGATGATGATGGACCACACCTCGCCCATGCTGATCAACCAGGCCCCGACCGCGGCGAGGACGATCGCGAAGATCACCGCAGAAATCTGCAGGCGGCGTACATCGGCCAGTGTGTCGTTGACCGACTTGGCATGAGCCTTGTCGACGGTGAACTGGAAGTCAGCCACGAAAAATTCCTTCGGGTGGTGCCGGACGATCTAGGACCGGCCCCCGATCGCCCGGGGACCGTCCACCAGCGTAGCTAGTTTCGCGCGCGCTCCCACATCTGCAGGTAAGCCTCGGCGCCGCGGCTCATGTCCTCGATGATGGTGTCGCCGTCGGCTCCCGCAGCGATGCGCATGTCCGCGATCCAGTCGGGAATCATCCCGTACTGCGCCACGCCGTCGGTGTTCACGTCGAAAACCCGGGTGCCGGCGCGCTGCTGGTCCATGACCGTGCCGTCGAAGGCGGTGTACGGATATTGCAGCGGATTTTCTGCGGCGTCGCCGCGCGGTGCGGCCTGCGGCCCGAAGCCGTTGGTGTCGGCGCCGTAGCCGAAACCGAAGTAGTAGTTCTCGCTTCGCATCGCCCGTGCGTCCCGCCACTGGTCGATGAACCCACGCTCTTCGGGCTTTTCGTCCGATGCGTCGAGTTGTCCGGCGTACAGGGCGACAAATCCGCCGAGTGCGTAGATCCGCTTGTACAGGCTCGGGTCGCTCCAGCTGTGACTGGAAACGACGCCGGAGTAGTTCGCAGCTTCGAGAATATCGAGAGCCGCTTCGGCGGTCTTGACGCTCATGTGATCGATGTCCACGATCATCCCTCGGTCCATCAAACCTCGGATCGTGTACGCGCCGAGGTCGGTCAGGCCGTGCGAATTGCATTGCGGACCAGAGGGGTACACCGGAAGCGTCACTCCGGGTGGGAGTACCGCGAGAAGATTCTGTGCGCCGTCGACCTTGGTGGGCAGCACATTGTCCTCGGCAACGCCGGTGCATGGTTCCGACTGCCAGAACTCCCCGGTGCCCAGGTAGTTGCCGATGTTGACGGCCACTCCGGTGACGCCACCGTCGAAACGGGCACCGCCGAGGGCGTTGTCGAACTTGTGCGTGACGATCATCTGCCGGACACCGAGGTCGTACAACTCGTCCAGGCCGCGGTCGATGTCGTCCTCGGTGCACTGCGGAATACCGTTGCGCACAGAGCAACCGAAGGGTTCGGACACCTCCACCCCGAGGGTGACGGCCAGCTTTCCGTCGGCGGCCACCTGCCTGGCCTGTTCAGGGGAGCTCACGATGCGGAACCAACCCCGGCCGGGACCGCCGTACTGGGCGTCGATGTAGTCCTGGAGTTCGCGTGTCTGCTGCGCCTGGATCCGGACGGTCTCCATCTCGTCACAGGGATTTCGTTTACTCGGATACAGCTCGCACAGGACACGGTTGGCGACAAAGAGGTTGGTGAAGATTCGCAGACCGCCACGCCAGGCCCGCTCGACCCACTTGTAGTACGTCTGCTCGTGTGTCAGTGAATCGTGCGCCGGCCAGTCGGTGAAACTCGGCCAGCCGGTGGTGTCGTGAGTTTCGAAGGGATTGCCGTACGACAGAACGTTTTCGAGGAGCGCCGGTATCCCGTCGGGTTGATGGTCCGGGCAGTCGACGAGCGCTGCGGTGACGCCCTGAGGATCGAAAGGTCGGCCGCAGTGCAGGTTTCCGCCCATGAACTCGGAAGCATTCATGTGCACGTGTGTGTCGATGAATCCGGTGACTTCACCGTTCGGTCCGATTTCTCCCGGAACGCCGTTTGCGCCCAACTCCGTTTCGGGGAAGTCGGCGCAGCCGTCGCGCGGGATCAGCGTGAACGCAGAGTCGGGAACGTCACCGGGATCGGACATCGTGAGCATCAAATCTCGCGAGATCAGTTGTCGGCCGTTCGAGGTCGCTGTCAGAACGAAGGACTCGCCAGTGGACATCACGGTCCAGTCGGTGGACGGAGTTGCTTCGGAAGTGGCGAGCACCGAGTCTGCGCCGTCGTGCGAGAGCATCGACCCGTCCGGGCCGTACAGCATGAATCGACCCAACTGGGCCGCATGTAGTCGGAACGGTTCGGCGTCTGTGGCTTTCGTTACGTCGGTGAGGTACGCCGACCCGTCACGACGGACGAAATCGCCGGACTCCGTACGAAGTGCGAAGCAACCGTTCGCAAGTGCGTACACCGAGTTCTGCGTGGTGGGAGCAGGACTCGGAGCGGCCGCACTGACGCCGGTCGCGGCGACGACGACGGCGGCAGTCAGCAGCGAAATGGTCCCGGCGAGCCGACCCCGTAGACGTGGAACTGAGCGCATGGTGCAGGTGACCCCCGGCCGATGGACACGACTGTGACAGGGGACACTCTACAGATAACTGGACGTATGTCCATTTGATTCTGCAACGTGTTGCAGAAATGCTCAGCCGATTGCAGGTCCGAGCAGGTCATCGGCGTCGGTGATCCGGTAGGCGTAGCCCTGTTCGGCGAGGAATCGCTGACGATGTGCCGCATACTCCGCATCGAGAGTGTCGCGGGAAACCACCGAATAGAAGTGAGCCTGACCGCCGTCGTGCTTGGGTCGCAGTAGGCGTCCGAGTCGCTGCGCTTCTTCCTGTCTCGACCCGAAGGTTCCCGAAACCTGCACGGCGACAGACGCCTCCGGAAGGTCGATCGAGAAGTTCGCGACCTTACTCACCACCAGCGTCTGGATCTCACCGTTACGGAACTGATCGAAGAGGATCTCGCGTTCCTTGTTCTTGGTGGATCCCTTGATCACCGGGGCGTTCAGGGCTTCGCCGAGTTCGTCGAGCTGATCGAGATACGCACCGATCACCAAAGTCGGAGAATCGGGGTGCTTGGCCAGGATCGACTTCACGACCGCAATTTTCGTGTGAGCCGTCGAGCACAGTTTGTAGCGCTCCTCCGGTTCGGCGACGGCATAGGACATGCGCTCGGCGTCCGTCATCGTCACTCGCACCTCGACGCAGTCGGCCGGCGCGATCCAGCCCTGCGCTTCGATGTCCTTCCACGGAGCGTCGTAGCGCTTGGGGCCGATGAGCGAGAAGACGTCGCCTTCGCGGCCGTCCTCACGAACCAGCGTTGCGGTCAGGCCGAGACGGCGGCGCGACTGCAGATCTGCCGTCATCCGGAAGACGGGCGCGGGCAGCAAGTGGACCTCGTCGTAGATCACCAGTCCCCAGTCGCGGGAGTCGAAAAGTTCGAGGTGCTTGTACTCGCCCTTCGTGCGACGTGTGATCACCTGGTAGGTCGCGATCGTGACCGGCCGAATCTCCTTGCGCTCGCCGGAGTATTCGCCGATTTCTTCCTCGGTCAACGATGTACGCGCGATCAACTCACGCTTCCACTGACGACCGGCAACGGTATTGGTGACGAGGATGAGGGTGGTGGCCTTGGCCTTTGCCATCGCTGCGGCGCCCACCATCGTCTTGCCGGCGCCACACGGCAGCACGACGACGCCCGAGCCGCCGGCCCAGAACGAATCCGCTGCCATCTGCTGGTAGTCGCGCAGTTCCCAGTGGCCCTCTTCGAAAGCGAGATCGATCGGGTGCGCTTCGCCGTCCACATAGCCGGCGAGGTCCTCGGCCGGCCAGCCCACCTTGAGCAGCATCTGCTTGAGGCGGCCGCGTTCGCTCGGGTGGACGATCACGGTGTCGTCGTCGACCTTCTCACCGAGCATCGGCGAGATCTTCTTGTGTCGCATCACCTCGGTGAGGACTGCGCGGTCGAGGCTGACCAGGATGAGGCCGTGCACCGGGCTCTTGACCAGCTGTAAGCGTCCGTACCTGGCCATCGTGTCGACGATGTCGACCAGCAGCGGTTGTGGAACCGCGAATCGTGAGTACGACACGAGCGCGTCGACAACCTGCTCGGCGTCGTGTCCGGCGGCGCGGGCATTCCACAAGGCCAGGGGAGTGATGCGATAGGTGTGGACGTGTTCGGGGGCCCGTTCGAGTTCCGCGAAGGGGGCGATTGCCTGCCTGGCATCGCCGGCGCGCTCGTGGTCGACCTCCAACAGCAGCGTCTTGTCGGATTGGACGATCAACGGTCCGTCGGTCACGGAATCCTCCTAGTGAAACAAACGCGGCAGCCACAGAGCGTTGCGCCGCGTTGTCGGCTGACGCCAACCCTGCCATTGTCCTGGTATCGGGGCGCAGACGCCAACAGGCGACGCTCGCACAGCCCGAAGTAGAGGTGCCCGAGTGCGAGCACCCCTACGTCAACAGGGCAGGATCGACCGCTATTCCGGGAGGCCCGCGGGTAGTACGAGGATCTTCACGTGTTCGTCGGGTGCGCGCAGAGCTGCGAAAGCGTCCGAGACTCCATCCAGACCGACCCTGCCGGTGATGATCGCTTCGGCGTCGATCTCGCCGTCGGCGAGCCTCTGCAGGGTGATGTCGTAGGCATTCTCGTAAGGACCGTGACCGAAGTTGATCGAGATCCTCCGGAACTGCCCGACGACGGGAATGATCGTCTCGTCGCCGAACGGCGCAGCCAGAACCTGAATCCGCGAGTTGAACGGCAGAGTGTGCATCAGTTCTCCGATGACTCCCGCCCGCCCGCTGCATTCGTAGGCGATCAGAACTCCGTTCGCGGCCTGGCCGACAAGCTGGTTGCCTTCGGCGATCATTCGATTCCACAGTTCGATCGGATCCTGCTCGGCCGGATCGACGACGATGTCCGCGCCCATCTTCGCGGCGAGCTCGCGTCGTTTGGGGGAGGGCTCCGACGCGATGACGATCTGCGCTCCGCGCGCTTTCGCGGCGACGATGGCGCCCAGTCCGATCGTTCCGCAACCGATGACGAGCGCCGAATCGGCCGAGGTGAGGCCGGACTGTTGGAGATGCATCTCGCCGACGTGGAGAGGTTCGGCAAGTGTGGCGTGCTCGAGTGACAGGTGGTCGGGAACTTTGCGGACCCAGAACGCGTCGACGACTATGTGATCGCCGAACGCGCCGTGGTACTCGTTCGAGTAGCCGATGATCGTCGGGATCCCGGTAGCGGTGTCGGTGGCCAAGCCGATGCCGGCCACCCGATCGCCGATCGCGAAATCGTCTACTGCAGAACCGGTCTCGGAGACGATACCCGCGTATTCGTGCCCCAGCACCACTGGCGCGTCCGGATCGAAGGTGGCGAGCGGGTAGCCCCCGTCGTGCGCGACCTCGACGAATCGGCACGGGTCCTTCGACATGCTCAGGTCGCTGCCGCAGATCCCGCAGGCGACGACGTCGATGCGGATCTGATGGGGTGCCAACGGCGGCGGGTCGGCGATCTCGGTGACCGCGAATTCTCCCTGCTGGAAACGGACGGCCCTCATGCGCGCACGGCTCCCGTCTCGGCCGGCCGGCCGTAGTAGTCGGTATGGGCTTTGGTGATCGCTCCGACCAGCCCGCCGATCAGGTATTCGCGATTGTCCTCGGCGAACTGCATGCTCGCCTGACGCCCGACATTTCGCTTCCGGAAGTGCGGGACCACCTCGGAGGCGAACAATTCGTAGCTGCGTTTGGTGTCCTCCCAGCTCGCCATGTCGACGTGAAGGATCAAGAACGTGCCGAACCCTCCCGTCTTCTCGATCAGACGCTCGATCTGTGCGATCGCATCTTCGGGGGTACCGATGATCGCCTGACCGAACTCGCCGAGCGTGTCGTTTCGCCACTGATCGATGATTCCGGCAGGTGTATCTGCCCAGGCCGGGTTCTGGCCGGTCTGTCGATTCACGTAAGAAGCCATCGATCCGATCCGCCGGCTCACGGCGCGCTCGGCCTCGGCTCGGGTCTCGGCGATGAACATCGGATTGACCACACGCCACGTCGCTCGGTCGGCGCGGTGGCCGTGTTCGGCCGAGACCTTCTCGTACACATCCCAGTTGCGATCCAGTGCGTCGAAGCCGCTGGGTGAACTCGCCGCCAATGAGAGCAGGGAGAGGCCGTTCTTGCCTGCGAGCACCGAACCGTTGGGGGAAATCGTGGACGCTGTCACGGTCTCGATGCCGTCCGCGCGGTAGGTGGGTAGCTGTGCGCGTGCGTCACGCAACGTGAACCAGTCGGTTTCCATGTTGACGACCTCGCCGCGAAGCAACGCGAGAATGGCCTCGAGCGCTTCGCCCTGGCGACGACGCTGGGCCGACGGGTTGATGCCCATCATGTGTGCATCGAGGGGGATCTTGCCCGGGCCGGTGCCGAAGATGAGCCGTCCGCGGGTCTGCAGATCGAGCTGAGTGATGCGGTCGGCCGTGATCAACGGGTGGTGATAGGGCAGAGACGTCACGCCTGTGCCGAACTGGATGCGCTCGGTTCGCTCTGCGGCGGCCGCGATGAACATGTCCGGGGCAGGCACGATCTCGGCGCCGGTCGAATGATGCTCACCCATCCACGCTTCTTCGAATCCGAGGTGGTCCAGGTGTGTCATGAGGTCGATATCGCGTCTGAGTTGCAGGGCGGGATCGGCGTCGAGCGGGTGGTACGGGGCGAGGAAGGCTCCGAAGCGGATGGACGATGCGGACCACACGATGACAACTCCTGTCGACAGGGGAGTGATTTGGATCACTCGCTCTGATCGAGATGTCTAACATGGATCAACTGATCCAATAAGTTGAGCCTCCCGCACAGTGGGAGATTTGTAATCACCTGTGGTTCAACGTTATCTGGTGCAATGACGTCGGATATCGTTGTTGCAAGTCGATCGACTGAACCAAGTACTTTCCGAAGGAGTACTGAACCAAGTACTTTCCGAAGGAGTATTGAAGAGGTATGCAACTGGACGTCACAATCACCCCCGACTCCTCGACCGTCGAACTGAACAGTGTCGACGACTTCACCAGTCTCTCGGTCGTCGTTGGCGGCGACGATCGATCCGAGACTCTGAGTCGGGTACTGGAACCGTGGGGGGAACTCGAGGGGGATCACGTCTGGCTCGACATCGGCCACTTGGAGCAAGCCGTCGCTGCCCGGATCGGAAACACCGAGTGGAGACAGAAGTTCTCCGCGATGGTGGACTACGCACGCGCCCACGGCTGGGTGGATCGCGACAACAGGGTGCGAGCACACCGTGAATCACTCTGACTCCGCGTTCGCCACGGTTGAGACGTTTGTCGAGCCCGTGCGAAGCTCGTTCGTATGACCGACTCCCGGCAGAACCGTCAAGGCGACGCGACGCGTCTGCGTTTGCTCAAAACTGCTGAACGGCTTTTCGCGACAGAGGGATTGGATGCAGTTTCGCTGCGCTCGGTCAACGCCGCGGCCGGTCTCGGGCCGTCATCGGTCCACTACCATTTCGGAACCAAGGACGATCTGGTCGCAGCGGTGCTGTCGGACATGGGAACGTCGGTGCGAGATCAGATCAGCGCGAACGTCGACGCCCTCTCCGCCGACAAGACGCCGCCGACGGTCGAGGCGCTGGTACGGGCCGTCACTGCGCCCTACAAGGCATTGCTCCTTCGCCATCGCACGCGGGGAATGCGATGGATCAGAATCGTCACGCAGATCTCGCAGCCGCAGATGTCACGACCGGGCCATCCAGCCCTCGAGGCGACCGAGCTGCACCTGCGTGAACATCTTCTCGACCAGGTCCGTCGTACTTTTCCTGCTACTGATCCCGAACGGCTCGAGACTCGCTGGGCGATTGCCTTGATGGGCTTCCTCCAGGCGTTGAGCCGGGCGGACGATTGGAGCGGAAGTGGCAAGCCGCTCGCGCCGGAGCGGCTTGCCGACTTCTACGAGGACCAGGTCGTCTTTCTGGTGGGTGGTGTGCGGCAGTTATTGGGGTGAGCGCCTAATCGATGCGTCTCCTATTTCTGCGCGACCACTGACTTCCGCATTTCCATTACATGAGTAATAGCTTCGGAAATTCCGGACCGGTAACCGATATTCTTTTCGGAATCACCCGGAGTGGAATCAAGCTCCGATTCGAGTCTCGTTTGAATGCGGTCCAGGGTATGGATTGTTCTTTTCACGATGGTTGATTCTCTTTCTGCGGTAAATCCGATAGAAGTATTCCGGATTGCCGAGCGTGTTCGTCGAGGACGCAGAGTGAAGCGAGGGTCATGCCCGCTGCGTACCCGCGCGAGCGTGCGTCAGTTCCTCGATTACGTGACTTGAACAGGTTGAACGTTTCGTGCAGGTGCACAAGGGTGTCGGTGGGGGCAGGCATTGGTCAGCTTCGCAATCAGCTCGTCTTCTCTGGACTTTGCTGTCAGCTCCGCTTCCGCTTACGGATGAACTCGGAAGACTCCGCAGATTTCGCCCGCTTCTCCGCGCGGCGTTCCTTGATCGACTGGGCGGGTTTCTTCATGTTCTTACCCGGCGCCTTGTCAGCCATTGTCGCTCCTCATTTTTCGAAGTGGCAATCACAAACTGACCTCGACCATACTTCATTTACAGAAAAAAGCCAGTTGCTTCTTTTTTGCTACTTTTTTCCGGAGTCGACGGGGCTGACGGAAGTAATTCGGTGCAACGTGAAACGGCGAACCGCGCCGCTCGCGGGGTCGAAGGCGTCCAGCTGTCCGCCGCCCACGCTGACGGGGTCGACGATGCGATGCGTCGCGACCCCCTGGGCGTCGACGTAGCCGATGTTGACGCTCGAATTGTCTCGGGCCGCCGTGGCCAGCAAGGCGATGGTGGCGGCGTTATTCTCCCGTGAACCGTCCGTTCGCACTCCGCCGCGGCCGGGGGCGGAAGCACGGTCTCCGGCCCGCATCGTGCGGACCAACGACGCCAGCTGATCCGCCGACGGGCTCGCCGGCATCCTCGACGCCGGTCGGCTGCGACGGTTGGGTACACGTGCCCCGCGTGGGCGGAGATCGACCAACGTGCCCGAGGAGTCCTCACCTGCCGGCGCGAATCCGGCGGCTCGCAGCTCGGTCAGGACTTCGCGGAGAGGGGCCTGCGAAATCGCGACGGTGGGAGCCAAGGCGCGCAGTGCCAACGGCTCGGCCACTGCGGATGCGAGGACCTCCGCCAGCAGTGACGCGTCCTCACATCGAATGAACGACGCCGCCACTCCGGCACGCAGTCGTCCGTGTCGACGGGCGACATCGTCGATCAGATACGAAAGTGATTGGGGGACAGGAGTCTTCGATTTCGAAGCGAACATCGTATGCAGTTCGGTGGCCGTCAGACCGGCGTCGAGCGCACGACGCACGCTGTCCTCGCTGATGCGGTACATGGACGCCGATCCGGCCGACTCGATGTCTGCGACCAGGCTCACCTGCTCGAGCAGGTCCGGTACCAGCGGGCCGGGCGCAACCAGAGTCAGATCCGCCTGGACCAGGATGTAGTCGATGGGCTCGGGTAGCGCGGACTGCATTTCGGCTTCGGCGTCCCCGCCGTGCAGCAAGGCTCGTCCAGGTGACGACAACGCGCCGCGGGCCACCAGCCCGAGAGCAGCGGCCTCGTCCAGAGTCCGCTCGATCGCGAACGTCCGCAGGCGCCCGCTCCATCGCGGGCGTCGCCACGCCAGCAGCCGACTTACCTCGACGGCCGACGCGGTCTGGCCGCTGTCGAGTTCGGAGAGCAGCCCCAGAATGGCCTGACGATCTCGCGGAGCCGCCGGAGCGCGGCCCTCCTCGGACAACGCCGCGATCGGCTTGTCGGTGGAATCGCGCAGCCCGATCATCCACGGGACTCGAGGTACGTCGACCCAGGCGGACGCCAGGACCTCCCACCGTCGCGCTGTGGATGCGTTCAGCCAGCCGTCGACCGCAAGCGTGGGCGTCCAGTATTCGTCCGCGTTGTCCGAGACCGGCGCCGGCTCTGGTGTTCCACTGGCGATGAGTCCGGCTGCCGAGAGCAACTCGACAAGTAGGCTCACGCGCGCTTCGTCGAGATCGGCCGTCTTGGCCACGCGTCGTAGTTCTCGAACACCGAGCCCACCGGCTCGCAGTGCGGGGGCCGGCGCTGCGCCCAGAACAGCGATCACGTTCTCGCATTGGCGTACCAACTCGAGCGCCTCGCCGGCTGCTGCGGCGTTCACGTCCGCCGGCTTGAGTTTGTCGCCCCCGATGACAGGTGCGGTCAGCGTCGTCGGATCGAAAACCGGCTCGCCGCGGATGACCTGACGAACCGTCGCCGGAAGCTCGACGGTCTGCTCGTCGAGCCACCGCAGCAGGCCGGCCGCCAGCAGTCGTTGAACCGGGCGCTCAGGCGGCGTTCCGGGGGCAGCGTCGCGGGTGCGACCGATCGGGCTGGAGTTGGCGAGTGTCTCGAGGAGATCCCGCTCGCGGGTGTCCAGAGCGTTGAGCGCAGCCGAGATCTCGGTCTCGGTCATCGCCTCGGCAGGTTCGAGGGCGCGCCCCACACGCCACGGAATCATCCCGATGACTGCCGGGACGACGCTGATGGGATCGACACCCCAGATGAGGGCGGACGCGCGCATCTTCGACAGAGACTTGTCGACGGCCTTCTTGGTGACCTTGCCCTTGCCGGTCAGGGCGCGTTCGGCGATCGCACTGTTGAGCTCCGCCCGCGTCATCGGAGTTTCCTCGGCGCCGGCCAGTGCCAACAATTCGAGAAGACCGAAATCGAGGGTGTCGAGTTCGTCCGCGGCTCGGCTGACCGACGCGCGTTGCTGTGCCCGACCGCTGAGAACCACCATCGTGCTCGGCGGCGGTACGGCCAGATCGGGGCGCAGACGCAGCAACTCCGTCAACTCGGCGTCACTGCGCGCCGAGAGCCAATCGGTCAGACTTTCGGCTGCGGAACTGCCCGCCGGGGTGCCACGTGTTTCGGTCATCAGGTATCAGATTAGAGACCTGGTCTGTACGGCGTAACGGCGTCCTGTCAAAATGACTTCGTGGCCAACAATTCGAAGCAACACTATGTAGATCCAGGATGGCCGGAAACTGCAGACGGAGATCACGCAGTGACCGAATTGTCATCGACCCGCGCAGGTGGACTTTCACCCTTCGGCGAGGACACCACCTTTCCGGTTCCGGTGGAGTCACTTCCTTACGTACACCCGCACACCGTCATCAACCGATAACAACTCGACACGAAGAAGGCCCGCACCGAATCGGTGCGGGCCTTCTTGATGTTCGAGCGTCCGAGCGGACAGTCTTGCCGGTGTTACTTGAGGAACGACTTCGCGGTGTCGGCGACTGCGAGGATCTGCGGGTCGACCGGGATACCGTTGGCCTCGGCGAATGCGATTGCCTGATCGATGGCGTCGGCGACCGGGTGTGCAACGGTCTGTGCGACCTGCTGCGCCGGAGCCGGAGCTGCCTGAGGAGCCGTCGTGGCCGGAGCGGAACGCTCGGTGGCGCCGCTGCTCAGCCCGAGGCTGGAGGAGCAGGACGGCCATGCGCCCCAACCCTGGTTTGCGAGAACACGCTCGGCAACAACGATCTGCTGCTCGCGAGTGGCCTGGTTTGCGGTGGCTGCGTACTGTCCGCCGCCGTGTGCGTTCCACGTGCTGGGGGAGAACTGCAGTCCGCCCTGGTAACCGTTGCCTGTGTTGATGGCCCAGTTTCCGCCGGCCTCACACTGGGCGAGACGATCCCAGTCGGAGTCGGGGGCAGCGTTTGCGGTTCCGGTGGCTGCAATTCCTGCTACGCCCATGATGGCGCCGGTGACGGCGACCTTGGCGACAGTGCGGCCGGTGGTGGTGGGCTTGCGATGGCGTCCGCTCATGATGGTCGAAATCCTCTCCACACGCGCCTGCGAGGTCAGCTGTCGGGTTCGGGCTGAGAGGTCGCCCGGCCTCGCCTTTCCTGGCTGGAAAGGGTCTGGCTTCACCCCAAGATTCGGTCTTGCGATCGAACCGGTGTCCACTGGAGAACTTTTCTGTTCTCACAGAGGACTTTGGGTCCCCCGTCCTCGTCCCTGGAATGCTCTGTCGGAAGTCCGGTACCCGCGGGACAAGGCTTGGCGCGGCGGGCCGGAGGTGGCCGAGTTTCCCGGCCGAAAACGACGGTAACGGCTCGAGTCGCTCGTGTCACCATTTGATAACGCGGCGTGGCGAAAGCCGTACAACGCGTCACACAAAGCGCAGGAGACTCTTCCCAGGTAGGTGGGGGTGCCCGAGTGAATGTCCGGTTGTGTCCGTTCCGTTATCCATCCGTAATGTGAGCAAGGTCACACGTTATGTGGAAATACAATTTCGGGCGATTGAGAGGTGTGTCGATCCGGGCCCAAGGTGTGGCCCGTGTCTCAACATCGAGATCGAAACTTAGGTTAGGTTTGCCTGACTTGCCTCGATTGGGCAGGTTTCGCAGAGTCTTCCAAAGAAGTAGGGCACCCCTCATGAAACTGCAATACCGTCGGCGTGCGGTCACCGCATCACTCGCCGTCGCCGCTGCTGCTGTCGGCCTGGCCGTCACTGCTCCCGCTGCACACGCCTCACCCGAGGATCCGACACACGGTGTTGTCGGAAGCTATTCCGCAACCCAGCCCGGCGACATCGTCGTCGACTCGGCAACCCACCGCGGATACATCACGCAGTACGGCGGACCGACCAGCTCGTTGTCCGTCGTCGACACGAACACCGGCAAGTCCGTCGGCACCATCGACGGCGTCGTCGGTTACCCGTCGGCACTTGCCGTCGACTCAGGCCTCGGACGCGCATACGTGTCCTCCTCCTACGGCGGCGCGATCTCGATTGTCGACACGAAGACCGGGAAGGTCGAAAAGACGGTCACGCTGAGCGAGAAGAACCCCGACGGCTCGCGTCCGCAGATCAACGATGTCGTCGTCGATCCCACAACACACCGCGCGTACTTCTCGGACTACAAGTCCGGCAACATCCGAGTCGTCGACCCCAACGCCGCCGACGCCGTGTCGAGCATTCTGGTCCACAAGTCGGCAACGCCGACCAAGCTCGCCTTCGACAGTGTCCGCGGCTTCCTCTACATCGCGGACACCAACTTCTTCGACGAGAATTACGGCCGCACGCTGTGGCAGGCGGACGTACGCAAGGGCGGAGCACTCAAGTCGATCGTGCGTGCCGACAACCTCTACCCGGTCGACGTCGATGTCGACACGAACACCGGCAACATCTACATGACCGACACCCGGGCAACCAACCTGTGGGCGATCACCCCGGCCGGCGCGGTTCTGTCGAAGACCACGCTGTCTCCGACCGCGATTCCCAACGGCGTGGTCGTCGACGCTGCGGCAGGCATTGCATATGTCGCGGACGTCATGAACGGACACCTGTGGTCGGTCGATCTGACGACCCGCGCCACCACCGCTCTGACCGATACCAAGGTTCCGGCACTGGAGAAGGTCAAAAACCTCGCGCTCGACACCTCGACCGGCGCCATCGCGTCGACGACCAACGGGGGCAAGGTGACAGTCGTTGCTGCGTACCCGCTACCCGCGACCGTCGAATTGCCTGCCGCTCAGGTAGGTAAGGCGTATTCGCAGAAGCTCACTGCCGCCGATGCGCGCGCAACCTTTGCACTCACCAGTGGCACTCTGCCCGGCGGACTGTCCCTCGCACAGGACGGCACCATCTCGGGTACCCCCACCGCTGTCGGCAGCGTCACCGTCGAGGTCACTGCGAAGAGCGTGCTTTCGCGTGCTTCGAGCGTGACCATCGTGGTCTCCGAGGGGCCGGTCGGCCCCGTCGATCCGGGCAACCCGGGAACGGGTACCGGTTCGCTCGGTAACCTCCCCGGACTCGGTAGCCTCGGCCGCTGATACGACCTGATACCAGAGAACCCGACCACAGCAACTGCTGTGGTCGGGTTCTTCGGTCCGCGGGCCCGCTATGCGTAATCGACGCGGTCCACGACTATGCGTAATTCACCCGGTCCACGTCGACGATCTCCTTGCCGAGCGGCATCAGCGAGATCGGAATCATCTTCAGGTTCGCGACCGCGAGCGGAATTCCGATGATCGTGATCGCCATCGCGACGGCGGTGACGATGTGTCCGATCGCCAACCAGATACCGGCGATGATCACCCAGATGACATTGCCGATCATCGAACCGACACCAGCGGTCGGCTTGTCGACGACGGTCTTACCGAACGGCCACAGTGCGTAGATGCCGATGCGGAATGCCGCGATTCCGAAGGGAATCGTGATGATGAGGATGCAGCAGATGATGCCTGCGGCGAAGTAACCCAACGCCAGCCAGAAGCCGCCGAAGACCAGCCAGATCACGTTCAGGAGGATTCTCATGGTCAGTGACCTTTCGGTTGGAGGCGGGAGTGATCAGCGCACGCGTCGACCGGATCTGAGCGTGTAGACGATGGCCAGGAGGAAGCCGATCGGGCACGCGAGTGCTACCAGGTACAACGCCAGGCCGGGTGGGGTGTCGCTGAAGATATGGACTGCGAAGATGGCCACGATCGCCAGGAATCCGACGATGAACAGTGCCATCGCCGTACGGAACAGACCGTTTCCGGTGCCGGAAGTGCGCGGGTTCGGTTGAGGGTCCACACCTACGAGGATAGTGCCTGTAAACCTGGGTGCCGACCCGGGTTCGTCACAGGTAGACTGTTAACAGACTGCGCGCCCCGCTGAAGCAAGTGTGGGGCGCGTTCTTTTGCATTCTTCCACCGGAAGCGATGCGAGCAAGGCCATGAGGCTCTTCCGAGAGCCTCCCGAGCACATTGGGGCAGACGCCCCAGTCGAGTGATGAGCAGGTGAACGCGGTGCCGACCGGCAAGGTGAAGTGGTACGACGTCGAAAAGGGTTTCGGCTTTCTGTCGCAGGAAGAGGGCGAGGACGTCTACGTCCGTGCTTCCGCTCTCCCCGAGGGCGTCGAAGGCTTGAAGGCCGGCCAGCGCGTCGAGTTCGGAATGGCTGCGGGCCGCCGCGGTCCGCAGGCACTGAGCCTGAAGGTACTCGAGCCGGCGCCGTCGTTGCGCGGCGCGACGGCGACGCGTCGTGAGCCCGTCGAGCGTAAGCACACCCCTGATCAGTTGCACGGCATGGTCGAGGACATGATCACGTTGCTCGAGGCGAAGGTCCAGCCGGATCTGCGCAACGGCAAGTACCCGGACCGTAAGACCGCTCAGCGGATCTCCGAGGTCGTCCGGGCCGTCGCTCGCGAGCTCGACACCTGATCGCTCGATAGGAGCTGCCGTACACGGCTTCGAAACAAGATGCCCTGCACACCAATCGGTGTGCAGGGCATTTTCGACGTTCCGGGGATCAAGCGGTCTTGATCGACCAGATCAGCAGTCCCTGTTCGCTTCCCTCACCGACGGCGAGGTGGATTTCGACGCCGACGAGTTGCTTGACGGGATCGCTCGAAGACTCGACCGTCACTGCCAGGGCCTCGCCGGGCTCGAAGACTCGGGGCTCACCGGTCTGGTTGCCGTCGGCATCCTCGTAGACGGCGAGCAGTGCCCACTGCGCATCCGAGACGTCCGTCGACAACGACAGCTGCAGCGGGAGGCCCGCTGGAACGTCGAGTGCGTAGATGTCGCCCACCTGGGCGCACTGGGACAGGTCGATGGTGCAGAAACCGGCAGGGTTCGTTTCGATCGTCTTGCCGTGTGCGTATGCAGTGATGACCGGCAGCTTGTCGGGGTCGTCGTTGATGTTCTTGATGATCACGAAAAGAACGGAGACGTAAGCAACCAGTGCCACCACCATCAGGACACTGATCGCTGCCACGATCTTCTTTGTTCTCGAGCGCATCATCACTGCGGAGTACTTCCTTGTCCTCGGTTGGATTTACCGGTGTAAATCACTTCGGTCACTTCTTGTTCGGCCAGATCGGGTCGCTTCCCGCCGAGGCCGGGCAGGAGGCTGCTTCCTCGGTAGCTCAGGAAGGTCTGCAGAAGCCCGATCGTCAGGAACACCGATACAACAGTGAACCCGATCCAGTATTCGGTCGGAAGCAGAACCCCCAATGCGCCGCCGAGTACCCAGCTCAGCTGCAGAACCGTCTCGGATCTACCGAATCCGGACGCGATCGATTCCTCGGGCAGGTCGTGCTGGAGTGACGCGTCGAGTGAGACCTTGGCGAGCGCGCTGGCGGCCGATGCGATGAGCGTGGCAAGCGCGGCCGTCATGAGGTTGTCCGTCAGCGCTGCGATCACCGCGATGATCCACACCGACGCAGTACACCGGAGCACGATCAAGGCAGGCCGGCCGAGCTTGAGGCGCGCACCCGTGGCATTTCCGGCGAAGTTACCCAGACCGGCTGCTGCGCCGACCAGGCCGAGCATCATGGCCTGCTGGAGCGGCTCGTGATCGGTGCGTGATTTGGCGACGAACGCGATGTAGAGCGTCAGGAAGCCGGTGAGCACGCGAATGGTGCCGTTGCCCCAGAGTCCGATGATCACGGCGCGTCCGAGAGGCTGACGGACCTTGGCAGGTTTGGCGTCCGGCTGCGGTGGGGCGCTGCCGGCGTGATGCGCTTCGTCCGGGTGGTAGGTGATGGTCGCGGGAACCTCACCCTCGGTGACCTCGACCCACGACGGGATTCGCATGCTCAGATATGCGCCGAACACGGTGACGGCGACCGCGAACCACAAGGCGCCGGTGGAACCGAAAGCCAGCGCGAGCGCACCTGCGACAGCGCCGGCCCCGATCGTTCCACCGATCAGCCCGAAGACCGTCAGACGCGAATTCACGCGCACCAGGTCTATTTCCGGTGGTAGGACGCGTGGTGTCACTGCGCTCTTGAGCACCGAGAACGATTTACTGAGCACCATCATGCCGAGCGCGGCCGGATAGAGGATCCAACTGTCGAAGTTGAAGACCAGGATCACCGCGAGGAGCGTCCGGATTCCGAACGACGACGCGAGTGCGATGCGGCGTCCGCGCTGCAACCGGTCGAGCATGGGGCCGATGAGCGGTGCGATGACCGCGAACGGTGCGATCGTGATCAGGAGATAGAGCGCGACCTTGGTCTTGTCCTCGCCCGTCGCGGCCGAGAAGAACAGCGTGTTGGCCAGAGCGACGGAGATCGCCGCGTCGGTCGCGTTGTTCGTCATCACCGCGTAGGTGAGAGCGGTCAGACCGGACTTGTCCGCGCCGTCGGCCTTCGCCGCGCGCTGGAAGGTCGCGATGCCCTTGTTCGTCAGTTCGCGGCTGCGCATCGCTGCGACGCGAGTGACGGTGAGCTTGCGAGGCATCGGTGGAGCCTTGGGAGCGTCCGCCCCCGGCGTCTTCGAACCGGGCGCGGATTCGGAGTCTCCCCGCGATTCGGGAATCGGATGCAGCGGTGGCAAAGGCGTGCGACGGGCAGCGGGACGGGCCGAAGGTGGGTAATTGTCCGGGCGGGCCGCGGGTGGGTAATTGTCGTAACCGGGGTGCACCTGTTGCCCCTCCGGCTCGTCGTGGATTCGCCGAGTTTCGGGGTCGTAGGGTTCGCGCGGTCCGGTCACCACTCAATTCTGTCCTAGTGTCGGCGCGGCTACCACGCACACCCCTGCGAGTCCTGTGTCATGTCGGACTCAGTTAACAAAACGGACTTCGAACATCTGCGGCCAATACTTGCCGGTGAGCAGGAATCGATCGGTACCGGGAATCTGCGCGATGCCGTTGAGAACGTCGACGGTGCTGGTCGATCCGTCCGCGACGAGTTCTTCGCGTAGCGGCGAAGCGTCGTACACGTTCGTGACGCTGCCGTCCGACGGGTCGATTCGGACGACGGTGTCCGTGGTCCAGACATTGGCGTAGACGGAGCCGTCTTCGGCGCATTCCAATTCGTTCAGCTTGCCGACGGACTCCGAAGATCTGGTGACGTCGACGGTCGAGATCGACGCGAAGGTTTCGGGATCGCGAAAGGTCAACGTGGCCGAACCGTCGCTCGAGACAATCCGATCCCCGAGCGAACAGATTCCCCATCCCTCGGTGTCGAGTGGGAACCGCCCTCGTTCGGTCAAGGTGTCCTTGTCACGGGCGATGGCAACGCCGTCTTTCCAGGTGAGTTGCCACAGTGTGTCTCCGGCGACCGTGATGCCCTCACCGAACAACGGCGGGTCGAGATCGGCACGCGCAACTTCCGGTCCCGAAGCGGGGGACTGCTCGTCGGAGATCTCGCTCGAGCGCACCCAGGACTGCCCGACGCGTCCGGTGCTTTCGTACAACCGGTTTCCGTCGATCTCGAGGCCCTGCGTGAACGCGTCGGGATCGTGCGCGGACACTCGAACGATCCCGACGGAGCCGGTTTCGGACGTGAGGTTGTCGGGAGCGCCGGGGGAATCGGAGCACCCCGCCAAGGCCGAGGCGATCACGGCGACCACTGCAAAAGTGCGCACGGAATTGGCGTGTGACCTACTCATCTGCCCAGCATGGCAGCCCAGTGCGTTGCGGACTTGCGGTGGTGCGGCAAACTGGAGGAGTGAGTGTTGCTACTTCTCCAGAGCGTGCAGTGCCGCGCCCAGTACTGGCCGATGCGGTCGAGCTTGCCCGAAAGGCAGTCGTCGACCTGCATGAAGGCGGTGTGGGGGCATACCTCGGCGTGACGTCGGAGGACGAATTTGCCGCCACCCATCGATTTGCAGCAGA
Source organism: Rhodococcus sp. MEB032 (assembly GCF_030208925.1). NCBI lineage: Bacteria > Bacillati > Actinomycetota > Actinomycetes > Mycobacteriales > Nocardiaceae > Rhodococcus > Rhodococcus sp. MEB032. Next base: position 80,985 of record NZ_JARVSY010000010.1, on the reverse strand, counting down.
CATTCCGGGATACCGCGGTTGGCAGTGGGCGGTTGTCGTCGCTGCCGGACCGGAGGACACCCACGCCACGATCAGTGAGTTGGCGCTGTTGCCGGGTCCCGACGCGTTGGTTGCGCCGGAATGGCTGCCATGGGATCAGCGGATTCGTCCCGGCGATCTGTCCGTCGGTGACCTACTCGCCCCGCCGGCCGAGGATCCTCGCCTCGTTCCCGGCTACGTCGCCACCGGTGACCCGGAAGTCGACGAGGTAGCTCTCGAAATCGGGCTCGGCCGCAAACAGGTCATGAGCCGCGAGGGCCGACTCGATGCCGCGCAGCGTTGGTTCGACGGTGACTTCGGCCCGGAGTCGGAGATGGCGAAGGCCGCGCCGTCGACGTGTGGACTGTGTGGATTCTTCCTTCCACTCGCCGGTTCGCTGCACGCAGCGTTCGGTGTGTGCGGAAACGAACTCTCCGCAGACGGCCGTGTGGTCAGCGTGTCCTACGGTTGTGGCGCGCACTCGGACACCAGCCTGCCGCTCGGTGCGGGCTCGCCGCAGTTCGACGCATTCGACGACGGGGCCGTCGAGCTGATTGCGGTGCCCGCTCGCCCGTCGAGCGCTGTTGCAGTTGAGGATTCGGTATCCACCGAGTAGAAGATCCGTTCGGTACGGACGCACTCCGCGAGGCGACGCTGCGCGCGTGGTCGGAATCTCCGACGCGATTGCGTGAAGACGCGGCTGCGGAATCCGACCTCGCAAAGGCCGGGTACCGCGACCGTCTGCTCACCGAACTGGCGCAGAACGCTGCCGATGCAGCTGCACGCGAGGGCGTCCAGGGCTCTTTGTGGGTGGATGTGGACGGTCGGACGCTGACGGTGGCGAACACGGGCCGTCCACTGGACGAATCCGGTGTACATGCGCTGACCGCGCTGCGCGCGTCGAACAAGGTCGACGCCGACGAAGGTGTGACGGGACGGTTCGGCGTCGGATTCTCGGCAGTTCTCTCGGTCAGTGACGAGGTGGAACTGCGCTCGTCGACGGGATCGATTCGATTCTCTGCCTCGCACACTCTGCGCGAGATCGAGTCTCGCGAACTCCCGGTACCGGAAACCAGTGTCCCCGTACTTCGTTTGGTGTGGCCGTCTGGCGAATTGCCGAGCGATGGTGCTGATTCGGAAGTGGTGCTGACGCTTCGGCCGGACGTCGATGCCGCAGCGCTGCTTTCGCAGATGGCACGTGAGGCTGTCGACCTGCTCCTCGAACTCCCAGCTCTCGGATCAATTCGTCTGGGTGAGAAGACTTTTCGGCGATCGGAACGGGTGCTGGATTCCGGCCTCGTCGAGATCGCTATCGGTGATCGCACGTGGTGGCAGTACACCGCGCCGAACGCACGATGGTTGGTGCCCGTCCGCGACGGGGTCGTCGAGCCGGTCGCAGACGACGTCCTGCGGGCGCCGACGCGATCCGACGAGGAACTGTCGATCCCCGCGATCATCATTGCCGACATTGCAATGCAACCCGATCGGCGACGCATCATGCCCGCTGCACCGATCGCTCCGCTTGCCGAGGGGTACGCGAAGTTCCTTGCTGCACTACCTCCTCGGCAGCGAACGGCACTCGTCCCGATCCCTGCCTTTGCCCGCAGCGAAACCGATTCGCTTCTGCGCGAAGCGCTTCTGAAGGAGCTGCAGGAAAACGAGTGGCTTCCGGTGGTCGGTGAACCCGACCGCGCGCCGCAGCGAGCATCCGTGGTGCCCGGGCTCGGTGATGACCTTGCCGAGTTGCTCACCGACATCATCGGCGGCCTGGTTGTCCCCGAGCTCTCCGGCCCCAAGCACGAGCGAGCACTCGCGGCAGTGTCGACGCACCGCATCGGGCTCGCGCGCATCGCGGAACTGCTCAGCGGTTCGGAACGTGAACCGAAGTGGTGGAATCGACTCTATTCGGCTCTCGAGCCCTTGGTGATCGACACTCTTGCGGTGGAAGAGCTTGGAACACTGCCGGTTCCGCTCTCCGACGGACGGACGGTGACCGGGCCGCGGACCGTCGTCGTCGGCGTCGAACTGGGCGAAGACGCGCCGTCGGTGCAGTGGACGAGGTTGGTTCATCCCGTCGCGGTTCACCCGTTGCTGTCTCGATTGGGAGCGCAGACCGCGAGTGCCACCGACCTGCTGTCCGATCCGGCGCTGCGCGCATTGATCGAAGATGCTGCGGACCAAGATGATTCGGTAGCGACGGAGTTGGCGCAGGTTGTACTCGGATTGGCGGCCCACGTGGCGCCAGGAGCGCTGCCGTCGTGGATCGGTGAAGTGCTGCTTCCTGATTCGGAGGGCGAATTGCGGTCCGCCGACCAACTTCTGCTTCCGGGAGCTCCCCTTGCAAGCGTCCTGGTCGAGGATTCTCCCTTCGGCATCGTCGACGCTGATTTTGTTCAGCGGGTGGGGGAGCAGGCGCTACGGGTAGTCGGTGTCGGGTGGGGTTTCACGGTGGTCCGTGAGGAATTGCCTTCCGGCCCCGATCACGATCTCGACGCCGAAGACGCATGGTGGGACACCCTCGACGAGGACCCCGAATACATCGAAGCCGTGCGCGATCTCGACCTCGTGGACGAAGACCGCTGGCCGCAGGCGTTGTCGCTGCTGGTCGAGTCGCCGGCGACGCGGGCGCTGCTCACCGACCGTCGTGGATACACGGCGTGGTGGTTGCGTTCGAATGCCGAACTCGGCGGTGAGGTGCTGGGCTTGCTGCGCGCTCCGGGCGATCGCACCTTCGAGGGCTTGCTCGATGCTGCCGAACACCCCGACGCCGGATTCTTCTCCGGATTGCTGGCATCGGATACCGTCGACGATCCGGAACTGGCTCAGCTGCTGCTCGATCGGCTTGCGGACCCACTACGGATGCCGGCCTCCGCCGTCGTCGCGCGGACGCACCGGCTACTGGGTGAGGCAGCGCAGCGACGGGTTCTCGACCTGGAGGAACTGCACCTGCCTCCGTTCGTGCGAGGCCTTTCCGGCGATCTGGTCGATCCCGGCGACGCCCTTGTTCTCGACCGACCGTGGCTGGGAGCGGCACTACCTGCACAACGAGTGGTGCTCGGCAGCTTCGAGACGGCCGACGCACTGGCAGATCTACTCGACGTCGCGACGGCGTCTGCATCCGTTCACGGACGAGTGAGCAGCACCGGCGTCGTCACGACGTGGGCGAACGAACCGCAGGCAGTTCTCGGCTTCGCAGCCCTCGGCCGTGAGGTACCCAGCGGCGAGGTAGTGATCCATCACGAACTGACGGTGGAACTGACGGGGGCGGTCGAGACGACGGTGATCGTGCCGTGGTGGGTGGACTCGGACGGCGTTCATCACGTGATGCGTACGTGGACTCTGCCGCAAGGAATGTGAGGGCAGATGTCTTTTGATCAGTGGGTACTCGACAGCGCAGTGAGTCAGCGGACGGCGTGGCTCGTGGACGTCGTCGACGTCATCACCGACAGCGGCGGAACCCTCGCGTCGTGGCTGATCGCGACGCTGCTCACGATCGTGCTTCTGGTTCGGAGACTGCGTACCGAAGCTCTGCTGATCGCCGGATCGATGTTGACCGGTCTGCTCGTGATGAGCGGATTGAAGCGCATCTTCACGCGAACCCGCCCACCCGTTCCGGAGAGATTGATCGAAATCGATTCGTATTCGTTCCCGTCGGGCCACGCGATGATGAGCGCGATACTCGCGACTTCGGTTGCCGCCGTGATCCTTCGTCTTGCCTTGCCGAGGCTCGCGAAGATGGCAATGCTCGCGAGCCTCGGCCTGTACACGATCGCCGTCGGATTCTCCCGCGTCTACCTGGCTGCCCATTGGATGACCGATGTACTGGCAGGTTGGGCGTTCGGGATGATGTGGGCCGGGGTGTGGATCTGGGGAACCGCGCAGATCAGAAAGCGCCGGGCGCTGGTTACTTCGTGAGCTCGGCGAGTAGTTGGCTCGTGGCCCACGGCAAGCTCAGTGCCGAGCTTGCGGTCAAGGCCGCACCGACCTGCGGAGCCTGATCGTCGTTGACGTAGACGACGCGATTGTCCTTGACCACGTCGAGTTGCTGGAAGCCAGGGTTGTTTCGGACCGCCTGTGCGGCATCGGGATTGCCGATGACAACGAGACGGTCCACGTCGAGAAGATCCAGTCGTTCGGTGGAGATCGGCGCGTAGAACTCACCGTTCATCAAGGCCTCGACCGCGGGAGCAGGTTTGAATCCGAGACTGCCGAGAACCCGTCCGCGGGCGTCCTCGGAGGAGAAGGCGTGGAACTCCGGGGTCGCGTCGACGCTGATGATCACCGCGGTCTGGTCTGCAAATTCCGGGTGAGCGCTTCTGGCGTCGGCGAACTGCCTGTCGATATCGGCGACCAACTTCTCGCCGTCGGCTTCGCGACCCACTGCCTTCGCTGCGGTCTTCGTCGTGATCTGCCACGGAGTTGCGTAGTCGCCGTGGGCCGGATCCTTCGCGACGGTCGGGGCGATCGCGGAAAGTGTGCTGTACAGGTCTTTGTCGATGCTCGAGTAGAGCGCGAGGATCAGGTCGGGCTCGAGCGCAGCGATCTTTTCGACGCTGATCGTGGTTTCGGGATTGCTGCCGACGACGGTCGGTTCGGTTCCGCCCCAAGGGCCGGTGACCCATGGCCACGTGCGGTTGACGTCCGGTTCGCCCGGGTACTGGTTGACCATTCCGACGGGCTTGATGCCCAGAGCCAACAGAGCCTGCTCGTCGTTGTAACCGACGGTGACGATCCGTTGTGGTTCGGAATCGATCGTGGTGCTGCCGAAAGCGTGATCGATCGTGACGGGGAAGGCGCCACCACCGGAACTCGACGAACTACTTGCTGCGTCGTCGTTCGAACTGCAGGAGACGAGTGCTGTGCCGACCAGGGCGACCACAGCAACGGATGTCAGTCTCGTCCAACGTCCTCGGCTTTTCCAACGATTTCGGTGGGAGATCTTCACGGCTACGTGGTTCCTTTCAGCATTGACAAGCTAAGACCGACACTGAAGTGCAGGGTAGGCTTACCATACTGAAAGGGTGAATCGACCTGCTCAGTCGACCAGACCGGCGCCCTGTTGTGCGCCCTTGTCACCGCGCACAGCTGCGCGTCGTTGAATGGAGAACAGAGCGAAGCCGAGGAAACCGACTCCGATACCCGCGTAACAGATCGGGAGTGCATCCGACCAACGATCGCCGCTCACCGCGACCACGATCGTGGCGATCACCCACAACGCGGTGCCGATGATCAGTGCCGGCGCGGGTGCGGACAATTTGCCGATCAGGCCTGTTGTGTTGCGAGTCTCCGTCACAAAATTAACGCTACCCGTACCCCGGTGGCCTACTCTCCCTAGTGCGACCGGCTTCATGTGCGCCGGCACACGGCGACCTACAGCGATGGGGAAAGAACAAACATGGCGGCACCCGGCAAGATCCTCGACACCTATTTCAAGATCAGCGAACGAGGGTCGACGATCTCGACCGAGATTCGCGGCGGTGTCGTCACCTTCGTGGCGATGGCCTACATCGTGGTCCTCAACCCCCTGATCCTCGGCAGTTTCTCGGCTGACGACGCTGCAGCGAAGACCGACGTTCTCGGCAACATCCTTCCGGTCAACCAGGTGGCTGCGGTCACCGCTCTGGTTGCCGGCCTGATGAGCATCGTCTTCGGTGTCGTTGCCAACTATCCGTTTGCCATCGCCGCGGGTCTCGGCATCAACAGCCTGCTCGCCGTCACAATCGCACCTCAGGTCACCTGGCCCGAGGCGATGGGCCTGGTGGTCATCGACGGTGTGATCATCGTTCTGTTGGCACTCACCGGTTTCCGAACTGCGGTGTTCAATGCGATTCCCTCGGCATTGAAGTCCGCGATCGCGGCCGGTATCGGCATGTTCATCGCCTTCATCGGACTGGTCGACGCCGGATTCGTCCGCCGTATCCCCGATGCCGCCGGTACGACGGTTCCCGTCGGACTCGGAATCAACGGCTCCATCGCTTCGTGGCCGACCGTGGTGTTCATCTTCGGTGTGCTGCTCATGGGTGTTCTGGTAGTGCGCAAGGTTCGTGGTGGACTGCTGATCGGCATCGTCGTCACGACGATCCTCGCTGCGATCATCGAGGCAGTTGCCGACGTCGGACCCTCGCTCGGAACCAACCCCAAGGGCTGGAACCTCAGCATCCCCGCGATCCCGGAGATGCTCGGTGGTATGCCTGATCTGAGCCTGGTCGGCGACGTCAGCATCTTCGGCGCATTCACCCGCATCGGTGTTCTGGCCGCCAGCCTGCTTGTCTTCACCCTCGTGCTCGCGAATTTCTTCGACGCCATGGGCACGATGACGGGTCTCGGTAAGGAAGCCGGCCTGACCGACAAGGATGGAAACCTCCCCAACGTCGGTCGCGCGCTTGTCGTCGAAGGCGCGGGCGCGATCGTCGGCGGTGGCGCTTCGGCGTCGTCGAACACCGTGTTCGTGGAATCCGCGTCGGGTATTGCCGAAGGCGCCCGCACGGGCCTGGCAAACGTCGTGACCGGACTGCTCTTCCTCGTCGCGATGTTCCTGACGCCGCTCTACTCCGTCGTGCCGATCGAGGCAGCTGCGCCTGCCCTCGTCGTCGTCGGTGCGCTGATGATCGGGCAGGTCCGAGACATCGATTTCACCAAGTTCTCGGTTGCTCTCCCGGCGTTCCTGACCATGATCGTCATGCCGTTCACCTACTCGATCGCCAACGGCATCGGCGTCGGCTTCATTTCATGGGTGGTCCTGCACGCTGCCAGCGGTGGTATCAAGAAGATCCACCCGTTGCTCTGGATCGTGGCGGCACTTTTTGTGGCCTACTTCACTGTCGGACCCATTACCGACGCCCTTACGTGAAATCAGGGTTGACCGGTATTCGATTACGTGAGCTACCGGCCAGCTCTTGACGTATTGTCTGACGCGTGACCACCGAAACTCGTGCGCTGGCCAGCGATCTTTCCCTGGCTGTAGTGCGTCTCACCAGGCATCTGCGCGGCCGCAGAGTCGACGCTCAGGTATCGCTGACGCAACTGTCCGCCTTGGCGAGCCTGGATCAGTACGGCCCGATGACTCCTGGCGTACTCGCAGCACGTGAGAAAGTGCAGCCGCCGTCGATGACGCGCGTTGTTGCTTCTCTCGCCGAGCTCGGTCTGGTCGAGCGCTCGCCGCATCCCACGGACGGTCGTCAGATCATCGTGAATCTGTCCGACGCCGGGCAGGCGTTGCTCGCGGACGAAACCCATGCGCGTGAGGCGTGGATGAACGAGCAGCTGGCCGGGCTGGGTGGCGAAGAACTCGCGACGCTGCGCGGTGCCGTCGAGATCATCACCGAGATGGTCAACAAGACGGAGTAGCTCCGTGAGTTAGAGGTCGCGTAGCTCCGCTACCTAGAGGTCGTTGCCCAAACGAATTACTCGAGGGGCAAGATAGTGGGGTGCCCCGAGACCCCGATTCCGGCATGTTTGCCGCGCTCCACAACCGCAACTACCGCCTTTGGGCTTCCGGACAGATCGTTTCTCTGGTCGGCACGTGGATGCAACGCATCGCCCAGGACTGGCTGGTACTGACGCTCTCGGACGGCAACGCGCTGGCGGTGGGCATCGTCATGGCCTTGCAGTTCGGCCCGACGCTGTTCTTGTCGGTGTGGGGTGGGGTGCTTGCCGATCGGTACGACAAGCGTCGGATCCTGATCTTCACGCAGTGGGCGAGTGCGGTATGCGCGCTGGTGTTGGGTCTGTTGGACGTCGGTGGGCTCGTCGCGTTGTGGCATGTCTTCCTGATTGCCTTTGCCCTCGGCTGTGTCTCGGCGCTCGACGCACCCGTGCGTCAATCGTTCACCATCGAAATGGTGGGCAAGGAACACCTGTCCAACGCCATCGCGCTCAACTCCATGACGTTCAACACGGCCCGCATCGTCGGTCCGGCCATCTCGGGTGTGCTGATCAACCTGATCGGAACAGGGTGGGTGTTCCTGCTCAACGTCGCAACATTCGGTGGGGTGCTCATCGCGCTCTACCTGATGAACAAGAAGGAGTTGATCCCGTCGGAACCGGCCCCGCGCACCAAGGGGCAGGTGCGCGACGGGTTCCGATATGTATGGGGCCGCAAGGACCTTCGCGTGATAATGGTGTCGGTCTTCATGGTCTCGACCTTCGGCCTGAACTTCGCGATCAGCCTGGCGGTGATGGCGCGCAACACGTTCGGCCTCGAGGCTGACGGTTACGGATTGCTGTCCACGACGCTCGCCGTGGGCACCCTTGCCGGCGCTGCGTACGCCGCAAGACGGAAGGAAGCGCCGCGGTTGCGGACGTTCCTCGGTGCCGCCGTGGCTTTCGGTGTGTTCGAGGTCGCGGTGGGATTGATGCCCACCTACGCGTTGGTGGCGCTGATGTTGATCCCCACGGGCGCACTGACGTTGACGTTCACGACGTCCGCGATGAACATCCTGCAGATGTCGGTGCCTTCCGAGATGCGCGGGCGGGTGATGGGTATCTACATGCTCAGTTTCCTCGGTGGCACACCGCTGGGAAGCCCGTTGCTGGGTTGGCTCGCCGACTCCGTGGACCCACGTGCGCCCTTGATCGTGGGCGGAGTGATCTCGCTCGTCTCGGGCACTGTGGCCGGGGTGTACCTGCTACGCAGCGAAGGGCTGAAACTTCGTCTTGCGCGACCGGAAGACGGTGGCAGGCTGCCGGTTTTCGTCCTGCGTCCGGTGATCGTATGCGACGCGACCGAACAGGCAGTCGAGGCTAGCCGCGCGCCGTGACCTTCTCACTCTTGGGAAACACCGTGTAGCTCAGGGCGATTGCTCCCCAGATTGCGAGTACCACTGTCAGCTTGCTGATCCATCCGTCGAGGGCTCCAGTGCGGGTGGGGTCGTCGACGAGGAAGATGGCCGCGCCGAGAAGTCCGCACGCGACGGCCCAGGCGATCGCGGCTTTGCCGAACTCGCGCCATTCGCGCAGTGCTCGCGCACTCCCGTACTTGGGTGGTGCGACGGGAGCCGGGCCGCCGGCGAATCGGTAGGCGAACCTGGCGTCGGCCCAGGAGATGAGGCTGTGTCCGAACGCGACGGAGAATCCGATGTAGGCCGCGGCAAGCCCATGGGTGAAGTTCGCCTCGCCACCGCCACGAAGATCGAGGGCTGTGGCGACGAGCAGTACGACATCCACCATCGGCGCGCAGATGAGCAGTGCGGCGCCCAGCGTTTTGCGGCGCAGTAGATAGCGGGCCGCGAGACCTGCGGCGATGAACACCCAGAACATGATTTCGCACGCGATGATCAAGTGGACGATCATGACATCAGCTCATTTCTAGTACGACTGTGTTAGTGATCGAAAACTAGCACAGCTGTGTTAGTTTTGTGAAGTGGTGAAACGTAGCAGTCCGGATGAGCGGCGTGAAGAGATCGCCGAGGCCGTGTGGCGTGTGATCCGTCGAGACGGTGTGGCGAGCGCCAGCGTCCGGGCGGTCGCGGACGAGGCGAAGATGTCGACGGGGTCGCTACGGCACTTCTTCGCGACGCAGTCCGAACTCTTGCTGTTCGCGATGACGCTCGTGACCGTCCGGGTGGAGCAAAGGATTGCCGGCATCGACTTCGATCCCGACATCCGCCGCGCGATCCGTCAGTTCACCGATCAGTTCGTTCCCCTCGACCAAGATCGGCGTGAAGAAATGCAGGTTTGGGAGGCCTTTGCTGCTGCCGCCCAGGCCGATTCGGCGTTGACGGCGGTGCGTGACGAGACAGACCGGACCTTGTTCGAGCACTTTCGTTCGTTCGTGGAAGCGGCGCATCGAGCGGGTTTTCTACGGCCGGGTGCCTCGGTCGACATCGAGGCGATGAGATTGCATGCGCTCGCCGACGGGCTCGCGTCGCACGGCGTCGACAATCCCGAGCGAACCAATCCAGAGGTGATCAGCCAGGTGCTCGACGCGCATTTTGTCACGCTGTTGCGTTAGGTCGGGAGTAGTGGTGGGGGCTCGCGGTGCGTACGGCACGATAGACCCGTGGTTCACGTCATCGACATCTCAGATCCCGCCGACCCCCGGCTGGATGACTTTCGCGATCTCAACTCTTCGGATCGGCGCCCCGACCTCCCGGAGGGCAAGGGACTGGTCATCGCCGAGGGAGTGTTCGTCACTCAGCGACTGCTGACTTCGCGGTTCGAGCCGATCAGTCTCCTCGGCGTCGAACGACGGCTCCTGGAGCTCGCTGACGATCTCGACGGAGTGGACGTGCCGTTCTACCGTACGAGCGCCGAAGTGATGGCCGAGGTCGTCGGATTTCACCTCAACCGCGGCGTCCTCGCTGCAGCAGCACGCCCGGCACCGCTCGCGGTCTCGGACGTGTTGAAGGACGCGAAGACCGTCGTGGTTCTCGAAGGCGTCAACGATCACGAGAATCTCGGCTCGATGTTCCGCAACGCGGCGGGGCTCGGTGTCGATGCAGTTCTGTTCGGGAAGGGTTGTGCCGACCCGCTGTACCGGCGGTCGGTCCGTGTGTCGATGGGGCACGTGCTGCGAGTGCCCTTCGCGCATGTGGCAAAGTGGCCACACGACTTGGATGAGCTGCGTGGCAACGGTTTTCAGCTCATTTCCTTGACTCCGAATCCGGAAGCGGTCACTTTGGCCGAAGCGATGACCGGGGAGAAGGTAGCGCTACTGCTGGGCGCCGAGGGGCCAGGTTTGACCGAACATGCGATGCGGGCCACCGACATTCGTGCCAAGATACCCATGGCGCCCGGCACCGACTCGCTCAACGTCGCGACCGCAGCGGCGATGGCCTTCTACGAACGTGTCAGGACCGGCCGGTGACTCAGGACCGCACGCCCTGGTTCACCGGAATCGCGGTGTCGGTGTTCGCAGCCATGCTCTCGACCAGTGCCGTCGCGGCGTTCTGTGTCGCGCTGGGCAACGTGAACGTGCTCCTGGCGGTTGTCGTCAATGTCATTGCGGTAGGCGGACTTGCGCCGACCGTCTGGCGCTGGCGAGCCGTCCCCGTCTGGCGATGGGTGGTCTACGGCGCGGTAGCCGGCGTACCGCTCGGGTGGATCGCAGCGATAGCCGCGTGAACCTGTGAGGCTGCTCGGCGCTACTTGAAGCCGAAGTACCGAGCGAGGCGGCCGCGCGGCTTGGCCACCGGTGCGTCGTGGATCGGCGGCATGTTTTCGGGCATGGGTACCTCTGTCGGCGCCTGCTCGGGCATCGGCGCGGGGGCTGGGGGTGCAGGTTTGGGTGCCTCGCCGGGTCGGTGAATCTTGAAGCCCCACAGGAGAATCTGCGTTGTGTCGAGTTCGTGTTCTCGCGGCGCGCCGGTGTATCGAAATCCCAGCCACTCGAGGTTGGCGGACTCCGCGAACTGTTGCGGGTGGAACGGAAGTGACTGCGGATCAGGCAGGATCCCGGGCGGGTAACGCAGGGGATGGTTGCCGGCCCAGAATTCCAGTTCCCAGGTCTGTGGGATCCCCAGATTTTCGACGATGTCGATCGGGATGGCACTGAACGAGCGTCGTAGCTCGCCGTCCTCCCACAGTGCAAACGAACCCTGCGCGGTTTCGGGGACGGAGCTGATCAACAGCGTCGAGCCACCCTCTGCCGAAAGGTTCCAGGAATCAGGCAGTTTCGAGGGGACGAAGGTGCTGAGTTCGGAGCTGCAGACGACACTCACTCGACCGTACGCGCCGACGAAGACGTAGCCGGGGCTCACCGTCGCGGCCATCGACAGCGGCTGAGGCCCGAGCGACTCGAACTCCTTGTCCGGGTACAGCGACATGGCGATTTTCAGGGCCTCGGTCTGATCCGGCTGTGGGTACCTGCTCAATTCGGTGCGAGCGTCTGCGCCGCCCAGAAACCAGATCGTCGATACCCGTGCAGCCACCGGCAGCCCTCTCTCCTCAGCCTCGCTCGAAAGAAGAATACTTTCCTTCGGGTCAGCGACCGCTGCTGCGGACCCCGAGGAGTACGTCGTCCCACGAGGGAAGAGCAGGCCGTCCGCGCTTGTCCTTGGTCTGCGTCTGCTGCGGAGCGGTTTTCGGGGTCACATCCGGTGCGGGTTCGGGAACCTCTTCGGTGACGACGGTTTCCGGCTCGACAGCAATCGGTTCGGGCGCCACGATCCGTTCCGCCACCACCGTCCGCTCGGGGACTACTGTGCGCTCGGAAACTGCTGTCCGCTCGGAAACTGCTGCGGGCTCGGGCTCGATCTCCGCCACCGGTTCGACGTCGAATCGGGACAGTTCGAGCTGCTGCGGCTCGTTCGAGACCACCGGTACCAGGCCGCGGAGCGGGCGACCGAAGTCGGGATCGATCAAGTCGAATGCCGCGTCGTCGAGTGCGACGATCGTTCCGCCGTGCGCGTCGGGCTGGTAGCGCCAGTGCGCGGCGTTGGTGGTGCGGCCGGCCTGCCACTGCAACTGCGCGACCCACTGATTGTCCTCGTCGCGCCAGGCATCCCAGGTGGCCTCGTCGATACTGTGGCCGCGGGCGCGGAATGCGTGGGTCACGATTTCGGAGAGGGTGGGAACTGTCGGACCGTTGTCGCGCACCGGGTGTCCGCCCTGCGCCATTTCCGCGGCGCGGGAGCGCTCGAGCAGAACGGGGTACGCAAAGCGCTCGACCTTGCTGATGGGGATCTTCGCTTCTTCGGCGACCTGCTCTACGGAAGCACCGGAACGAATGCGCGCCTGAATTTCGCGGGGACGGAGTTGGCTTTCCATTTCGATCTCAATCTGGCCGAGTCGAGCCACGTCTCCGCGGGAAGCTGCACGAAGTTTGTCATCGGCGGGAAGCCGGAATTTCTGGCCGGTTTCAGCATCTGCGCACACCACATGCGATCCATCGGGTTCAAGTCCGATCACTCGAAGCTCTCGCACATTGACCTCCTTATCGCGCCGGCTCGCGACTTTGCGCCGCGCTCAACTGTAATTCATTCGTGACCATGGACTCGGCAGGACACGCAGGGCGAGATGACCTCGGATCCGCCCACCGGTGTGGTAGCTCACAAGGCCTGGCGCAAACGACGCTCGGCCCCCGACGTCATGCCGGGGGCCGAGCGGTGAAGCAAATGTGAAAATCAGCCGAGCTGAGAAACGACCCAGTCGATGCTCTTGGTGAGAGCGGTGACGTCATCGGGGTCGATGGCCGGGAACATGCCGACGCGCAGCTGGTTGCGGCCGAGCTTGCGGTACGGCTCGGTATCGACGATTCCGTTGGCGCGCAGGATCTTTGCCACCTCGGCAGCGTCGACGTCGTCGTTGAAGTCGATGGTGCCGACAACCTGCGAGCGGTGTGCCGGATCAGCGACGAACGGCGTTGCGAACTCACTGGCCTCGGCCCAGTTGTACAGGCGCGAGGACGAATCCGCGGTGCGAGCGGTAGTCCAGTCGAGGCCGCCGTTGCTGTTCATCCACTCGATCTGGTTGGCGAAGAGCAAGAGGGTGGCCAGGGCCGGGGTGTTGTACGTCTGATCCTTGGAGCTGTTGTCCACGGCGATGGGCAGCGAGAGGAAGTCAGGCGTCCAGCGTCCCGAATCCTTGATCTCCGCGACGCGTTCGAGGGCGGCCGGGCTCATCAGCGCGATCCACAGTCCGCCGTCTGCAGCGAAGCACTTCTGCGGAGCGAAGTAGTAGACGTCGGAATCGGCGACATTGACCGGAAGTCCGCCGGCGCCCGAGGTGGCGTCGATGGCGATCAGTGCGTTCTCCGAACCCGCGGGACGCGAGACGGGGATCGACACACCGGTGGAGGTCTCGTTGTGCGCCCAGCCGATGAGATCGACGGACGGGTCGGAGACCGGCACCGGTGCGCTGCCCGGATCGGCGGAAACGACGATCGGGTCACCGATGAACGGGTTGGCCTTGGCGACCGAAGCGAACTTGGAGCTGAATTCGCCGTTGGTCAGGTGCAGCGACTTCTCGCGGATGAGGCCGAATGCGGCCGCATCCCAGAACGCAGTGGTTCCGCCGTTGCCGAGGACGACCTCGTAGCCCTCGGGCAGTGAGAACAGATCGGCGAGGCCGGAACGAATGCTGGCCACAACGTTCTTGACCGGCTTCTGGCGATGGCTGGTGCCGAACACCGAAGCGCCCACCTCGACCAGGGACTGCAGCTGCTCGGGGCGAACCTTGGAAGGACCGCAGCCGAAGCGTCCGTCGGCGGGCTTGAGGTCGGCGGGGATGATCGGTGTGGAGGTCATCGCTTCTTTCTGTTCCTTCACTTGTGTTCTGTACTACCGTGATTGGCGAATTCGAGCGGGGTACTACGCGTGGCTGATCTGGTCCCAGCCCTCGACCGACTCCGGAGTACGGGGCGCCGGGCCGGTGTAGATGGCGGCCGGGCGTACCAGTTTACCGAGACGCTTCTGCTCGAGGATGTGTGCACACCAGCCGGCGGTGCGGCCACAGGTGAACATGGCAGGCATCATGTGCGCGGGAACCTCGGCGAAGTCGAGGATGACGGCGGCCCAGAACTCGACGTTGGTCTCGATCGCGCGATCGGGACGACGCTCACGCAGTTCTGCCAGTGCAGCCTGCTCGAGAGCTGCGGCAGCCTCGTAGCGGGGAGCGTTGAGGCGCTTGGCCGTGGCGCGGAGCACGCGTGCACGGGGATCTTCGGCGCGGTAGACGCGGTGTCCGAAGCCCATGAGCTTTTCCTTGCGGTCGAGGATTCCCTTGACCAGTGCGCGGGCGTCGCCGGTCTTCTCGGTCTCTTCGATCATCGGAAGAACTCGGGCCGGTGCGCCGCCGTGCAGCGGGCCGGACATCGCGCCGATGGCGCCGGAAAGCGAAGCCGCGACGTCGGCGCCCGTGGAGGCGATGACGCGGGCCGTGAAGGTGGAGGCGTTCATGCCGTGCTCGGCTGCCGAGACCCAGTACGCGTCGATTGCCTCGACGTGTGCCGGATCGGGCTCACCCTTCCAGCGAACCATGAAGCGTTCGGTGACGGTCTTGGCCTCGTCGATGCGGCTCTGCGGGACTGCCGGCTGGTAGATGCCGCGAGCGGACTGCGCGACGTACGACAGCGCCATGACGGATGCGCGGGCGAGCTGGTCGCGGGCGGTCTCGTCATCGATGTCGAGGAGCGGCTGGTAGCCCCAGATGGGAGCCAGCATCGCCAGTCCGGCCTGAACGTCGACACGGACGTCGCCGGTGTGAATGGGGAGGGGGAACGGCTCGGCCGGCGGGAGGCCGGGGCCGAAGCGGCCGTCGACGAGAAGGGCCCATACGTTGCCGAAGGTGACCCTCTGGCCGACCAGGTCTTCGATGTCGACTCCGCGGTAGCGCAGTGCGCCGCCGTCCTTGTCGGGTTCTGCGATATCGCTGGTGAAGGCGACGACGCCTTCGAGTCCGCTCACAAAATCGTCCGGTATTGCTGCGCTCGCTGCCATTCTCGTGGACTCTCCTCGTTCGAGTGCGCCAGGTCTACAGTCGCACTGCCTCAGCTTCAGTGACTGCGCCTCGGTGCTCGCAGGGATGAGCACGCACCGTGTTTTGTACTGCGCAATCGTCTCGTCCCGATTCGGCGCTGTCGCTGGTGCGGCTCGCGGTCCGGGTCGGGTCTAGCCACGGCAAACTTTAGCGCGTGCCGCGTAGCCGTTGGCCAGTGAGTACCCGGGAGTAGCGTTCTCGGCTGTGTCGAATGAACGTCAGGACCCGCAGGCGGTGGACAACGAACTCGCGGCCATGCGTGTGGGCTATCCGCAAGCAGGCAGCGAATCGGAGTCCGTCGAGGACCGCATGAGTGCGGAATTGGATACTTCGGTTGTCGAAACCGGTTGGCTGCCCCTCATGCGCCAATGGCTCGTGGACGCCGTCGAAGCTGACGCGCCGGAGCCCAACGCCATGACTCTGTCGACGGTGGACGACGGTGGCCGTCCGGCGTCGCGCACCGTGCTCTGCAAAGGGCTCAGCGAGGACGGCGTCCTCTTCTTCACCAACTACGGATCCGACAAGGCTCGTCACCTCGACGCCCACCCGTACGCGTCGGCGAACTTCACGTGGCTGACCCTTGCCAGGCAGGTGATCGTCCGCGGCACCACCGAGCGGGTGAGTGCTCAACTGACGCAGGAGTATTGGCGAACCAGGCCTCGCGGTTCACAGCTCGGCGCGTGGGCGTCGTCGCAGTCTCGTCCGATCGACTCGCGTGCCGATCTCGACGAGCAACTGCGTGAGGTCGCTGCTCGATTCGGCGTGGACGGTGAGATTCCGGTGCCACCGAACTGGGGCGGGATTCTGATTCGGCCCGAGTCCGTCGAGTTCTGGCAAGGACGCGCGAACCGCATGCACAATCGAGTTCGCACGAGCCTGGTCGACGGACAGTGGTCCGCCGTCCGTCTCCAGCCGTGAGCCGGCTACTCGCGGACACGACTCCGCTCGAGAATCGCGACTATCGACGGCTGTGGACGGCCGGCATCGTCACCGTCATCGGCGCTCAGCTCAGCGTGGTCGCCGTACCGCAACAGGTGTACGAAATCACCCGAAGCTCGGCCTACGTCGGTCTGACGGGAATCTTCGGTCTGGTCCCGCTGGTCGTTTTCGGTCTGTGGGGCGGCGCACTGGCCGACGTCATGGATCGACGACGGCTGTTGATGATCACCTCGATCGGACTCGGCGTCACGTCGGTGCTGTTCTGGATCCAGGCTGCCCTGAACGTGAACAACGTGTGGTTGGTGCTCGGATTGTTCTCGGTTCAACAGGCGTTCTTCGCGGTGAACCAGCCGACGCGAGCGGCGATCATCCCTCGGTTGATTCCGGGCAGGCAGTTACCGGCCGCGAACTCGCTGAACATGACTGTCGTGCAGTTCGGTGCGATAGCCGGCCCGCTACTGGCGGGTGTCCTCATACCGTCGGCCGGTCTGCAACTGCTGTACCTGCTCGACTCGATCTTTCTTCTCGCCACTCTGTGGGCGGTATGGAAGCTCCCGGCGATTCCGCCGACCGGAACGTCTCGGCGAGCCGGATTGAGCGAGGTCCTCGGCGGTTTCACGTATCTCGCGACGCAGAAGGTTCTGCTCGCGTCGTTCGTGGTGGACATCATCGCGATGGTGTTCGGGATGTCGCGAGCACTGTTCCCGGAGATCGCTCACGAATCCTTCGGTGACCCCGCCAGCGGCGGTTTTGCGCTGGGACTGCTGTTCGCGGCGATGTCGGTGGGAGCCGTTCTGGGCGGAGTCTTCTCGGGTTGGTTGCCACGGGTTCAGTACCAGGGGCGAGCCGTTCTGGTCTGCATCGCGCTGTGGGGGCTGTCCATGGTCGGCTTCGGCGTTGCCGTGTACTTCGCGAGTCCCGGTTCCAGTGTGATTCTGCTCTGGGTGGCGGTCGCATTCCTGGCATTCGGCGGAGCCGTCGACATGGTCTCGGCGGCTTTCCGCAGCACGATGCTCCAGCAAGTGGCAACCGACGACATGCGCGGACGACTGCAGGGCGTGTTCATCGTGGTCGTGGCAGGTGGTCCGCGTATCGGTGACGTGCTGCACGGCGGTGCGGCCTTCCTGTTCGGGACCGGTGTCGCGGCAGCGGGCGGCGGCTTCCTGGTGATTGTCGGTGTTGTCCTTTCTGCCCTCGCATTTCCGGCATTCGTTCGCTACAAGGTGGGACGCGCCGTCTGACGTCCTGGTTAACCGGTCGCTCGTGGTGGAAACTGGTACGTATGACTGCGCCGCACAGCACGGGTAGGGGAGGGTTCGAGATCCGTGGTGGAGGCTATCGAGCCGAGATCGCCGCGGCCGGTGCCGGGTTGCGGCTACTCGATCACGAAGGACCGAACGGTCAGCGCGCGCTGACCGAGACCTGGGCACTCGGATCGAAGCCACCGCTGTCGGCCGGATTGGTTCTCGCGCCGTGGCCCAACCGAATTCGCGACGGGCACTTCATGTTCGACGGGATCGAGCATCAACTCGAGATCACCGAACCTGCGCTGGGGAACGCGAGCCACGGGTTCGTCCGGCGTCGCAATTGGAGCCTCGTGGACCACACGTACGAGCGCGTCGAACTGTCGGTCGACGTGGGACTTCACAAGGGTTGGCCCTATCCGTTGCAGCTGACGGTCGCCTACGAGGTCGGTGCCGACGGACTGACCGTCACGCACACGGCCACGAACAAGGGTGCGACCTCGTCGCCGTTCGGGCTCGGAATGCACACCTTCATTCGCGCCGGCGACTTTCCGCTCGACGAATGTGCTCTGCATCTGGCAGCAGGCACGCGGTTGCCGATCGATCCGGCGAGGATGCTGCCGAACGCGTATTCGCAGGCAGTCGCCGGTACGGACTACGACTTCCGGACACCGAGACTGCTTGCCGGGGTGCAGTTGGACACTCCGTACAGCGCATTGGACGTCGTCGACGGCAGTGGTCGCACGCAACACGAGCTGCTGGCTCCGGATGGAACGGGCACTGCCCTGTGGACCAACCGCGAGTTCCCGTGGATTCAGGCCTTCATCGCAGATCCCGCCAACGACAAGGGGTATCCCGACCGTGGGCGCGCATTGGCTTTGGAGCCGATGACCTGCCCGCCTGACGCCTTCAACTCGGGCATCGATCTCCTGGTGCTTCATCCTGGTCAGACGTGGACGGGTAGCTGGGGCATCAAGGCGCTGTGATCCGGCTCTCATACCGTGGGATCGTGTAACACCAAGTAGGCATCAGCCGATAACGATCGGTTTTCAGTACCCCGTGTCAGTGGTCCGGAAGGTCCGACGTTGCTCCCATTTGCGAATTGCAGCCGAGATTTGCAGATCAGTGTGGGTAAATGCGCGATTCCGTAGACTGGAGTACCGGTCACGCGAGTGGGAAAGCCCAGACTGGAACATGTTTCAGTTTCGGTGGGTATGTCGGGTTCGTGAGTACCCGAAAAATAGCCGTGGAGCGACCCTCCTTCGGCACGATCTCTCCCGTGCGACTAGTTTCTAGTTGATCGCATGTAGTTACTCGTTGGTTCGAGCTTGAGAGGGATCCTTCGTGCCCGCTGACAATGACACAAAGCCCACGCTTACTTACCCCGGTGGTGAGTACACGATGTCCATTGCCAGGGCAACAGAGGGCAATGACGGCATCGAGCTGGGAAAGCTGCTGGCCACAACGGGGTACACCACCCTTGACCCCGGTTTTGTGAACACTGCATCCACCAGTTCTGCAATCACCTACATCGACGGTGAGAAGGGAATCCTGCGTTACCGCGGATATCCCATCGAGCAGTTGGCAGGTAAGTCGACGTTCATCGAGGTCAGCTACCTGCTGATCTACGGCGAACTGCCGACCGACGCCCAGCTCGAGTCCTTCACGGACCGCATCCGTCGACACACCCTGCTTCACGAGGACCTCAAGCGGTTCTTCGACGGATTCCCGCGCAACGCTCACCCGATGCCGGTTCTCTCGTCCGCAGTGAACGCATTGTCGGCGTACTACCAGGATTCGCTCGATCCCGAGGATCCGGAGCAGGTGGAACTGTCCACCATCCGTCTTCTCGCGAAGCTGCCGACCATCGCTGCGTACGCGTACAAGAAGTCCGTCGGACAGCCGTTCCTGTACCCGGACAACTCGTTGAACCTGGTCGAGAACTTCATGCGTATGACGTTCGGCTTCCCCGCCGAGCCGTACCAGGGTGATCCCGAGGTCGCCAAGGCACTCGACATGCTGCTGATCCTGCACGCAGACCACGAGCAGAACTGCTCCACGTCGACCGTGCGTATGGTCGGCTCGTCGGACGCCAACCTGTTCACCTCCGTCTCGGCCGGCATCAACGCACTGTGGGGCCCGCTGCACGGCGGCGCCAACCAGGCAGTGCTCGAGATGCTCGACGAGATCAAGGCCAGCGGCAGCACCGCAGCCGAGTTCGTCCGCAAGGTCAAGAACAAGGAAGACGGCGTGAAGCTCATGGGCTTCGGGCACCGCGTCTACCGCAACTACGATCCGCGCGCTGCGCTGGTCCGCGAAACCGCGCACACCATCCTCGCCAAGCTCGGCGGCGACGACGAACTGCTCAACATCGCAATGCAACTCGAAGAGGCCGCCCTCACGGACGACTACTTCATCGAGCGCAAGCTCTACCCGAACGTCGACTTCTACACCGGCCTCATCTACCGCGCGATGGGCTTCCCGCCGCGCATGTTCACGGTGCTGTTCGCCATGGGCCGTCTGCCCGGCTGGATTGCGCACTGGCGTGAAATGCACGAGGATCCGGCTACGAAGATCGGCCGCCCGCGCCAGATCTACACCGGCTACACCGAGCGTGACTACAGAGACATCACGTCCCGCTGACGCGTGACCTAGCGATATCACCACCCGCTAGTCTTCTGTACCCAACATTTCGCCTCAACGAGGAGGACCCATGAGTAGCAAGCCCGTAATCGAGTTCCAGGAAGGCCCCGCGCCGACCGATCTGGTCATCAAGGATCTGGTTGTCGGAGAAGGCGCCGAAGCCGTTCCCGGTGGCACCGTCGACGTTCACTACGTCGGTGTCGAGTTCGAGTCCGGCGAAGAGTTCGACTCTTCCTGGAGCCGTGGCGAGTCCATTCAGTTCCCGCTTCGTGGCCTGATCAAGGGCTGGCAGGACGGCATCCCGGGCATGAAGGTCGGCGGACGCCGTCAGCTCACCATTCCGCCGGAGCTGGCATACGGCCCCGCCGGTGCAGGGCACCAGCTTTCCGGCAAGACCTTGGTCTTCGTGATCGATCTGCTGGACGCCAAGTAATCCACTGTGCGCCTTTATTAACCCCCCGCGGTTAATAAAGGCGCACAGCACAAGCAGCCCCGCACCGTCAGGTGTGGGGCTTTCTTGTGTGGTCAGCTCGCGGTCTTTCGTCGGTAGAGCCAGTTCGACCACACGAATCCCACGGCGGCGATGCCCAGGCACCACGCGAGGGCGATGGCCGCGCTGTTTCCGATCGGCGTGCCCATCAGGAGTCCGCGCACAGTCTCGATGATCGGAGTCACCGGTTGGTGCCGGGCAAATCCCTGCAGCCAGGACGGCATGGTCTGAGCCGGTACGAAAGCAGTGCTGACGTAGGGCAGGAACATGATGGCGAAGGTGAATCCGCTTGCAGCCTCCGGGTTCTTGGCCAAGAGTCCCAAAGCTGTCGAGAGGTGCGACATGGCAAAGACGAAGGCGACGATCACAGCGGCGACGCCGAGCCAGCGCAACGGATCGCTGGTCGGGCGAAATCCCATGATCAGCGCAACGACGACCACGATCGCCGTAGTCAGGACGTTGCGGACGACGCTGGCCAGTACATGACCGGTCAGGACCGACGACGGAGAGATCGCCAAGGTCCGGAAACGGTCGATGATCCCGTCCTTCATGTCGCTCGAGACGCTGACCGCGGTGGTCGAGGCGCCGAAACCGGCGCACAGAAGGATGATTCCTGGCACGACGTAGTCGATGTACTCGCTACCGGTGTTGATGGCTCCGCCGAAGACGTAGACGAACAGCAGCATGAGCATGACCGGAAGGGCTATCGCGGTGATCATCGAATCCGGACTGCGCAGAACGTGTTTGAGATTCCGGCGGAGCATCACCGCGGAATCGATTGCAATGGTGGAGGTCATCGAACGCTCGCAATCTCGGGTTGGCCTGATCCGGTGAGCGCGAAGAACACGTCGTCCAGATCCGGAGTGTGAACGGAGAACTTCTCGACGGTGATCGACGGATCGTCGATCGAGTCGAGGATCGCTTTGATCGACGGAACTGCCCCGTCGGAAGGGATGTGCAGGGTCAAGGTCTCGGCATTCGAATGCGCCTGCGGCAGTGATGCCGCGGCGAGTTCGAGTTGGGCCAGGTTCTCGAATTGCAGTGCGACGTGGCCGCCGGGAACAGGGCGTTTGAGTTCGTCCGGTGTTCCCTCGGCGACGATGCGGCCGCCGCTCAGCACGCCGACCGTATCGGCCAATTCGTCTGCCTCGTCGAGGTATTGGGTGGTGAGGAAGATGGTGACGCCTGACGCTGTGAGTCCTCGAACGATCGACCACATGTCGTGGCGGCTTCGCGGGTCCAGGCCGGTGGTGGGTTCGTCGAGAAAGACGACGTCCGGTCGGGCGACGAGGCTCATTGCGATGTCGAGTCGTCTGAGCATGCCGCCCGAGTAGTTGCCGGCGCGTTTGTCGCCGAAGTCCGTCAAAACGAACTGGTCGAGCAATTCCTCGGCACGGCGACGGGAGTTCTTCCGGCCCAGGTGATTCAGTTCGCCCAGTAGGGTGAGGTTCTCGAATCCGGTCAGCAAGGTGTCGACGGCTGCGTACTGCCCGGTCACGCTGATGCGTCGCCGAACGTTCTGTGGATCTCCGGGCAGTGAATGCCCCGCGACCGTGACCTCACCTCCGTCGAAGGGGATGAGGGTGGTGAGAATTCTTACGGCCGTGGTCTTTCCGGCGCCGTTCGCGCCGAGGAGGGCGTACACCGATCCGGCCGGGACCGACAGGTCGAGTCCAGCCAGTACCTGTTGATCGCCGTAGCGCTTACGGAGTCCGCGGACCGAGATTGCGGGGATCGTTCCTGACATCGAGACCTCCAATTAAGAACTGTGTATATCATAAACTCGTGTTTATAGCGTACACAGTTCTAGGATGATGGCAAGAGTGAAGAGTGGGAGCTTATGGATCGCGGAGCGCTACCGAGAGCAGTTGAACTGGCCTGGGGACTGGACCAGCCGGGAACGCGGGGTCCGAAGAAGGGGCTCAGTCTCGAGCAAATTCTCGACACCGCGATCGAATTGGCCGACGCAGAAGGCGTCACCGCTCTGTCGATGGGCCGCGTGGCCAAAGCGCTCGGGTTCACGACCATGTCGCTCTACCGCTACGTGGCAAGCAAAGACGAACTGATCGAACTGATTTCGGATCGGGTGATCGGGCCGCCGCCGGTAATTCCCGACGGCGTGACCTGGCGTGTCAAGCTCGAGGCGTGGGCGAATCAGGAGTACGCCACGATGCTGAGTCGACCGTGGTGGCTCAAGCTGCCCATCACGGCTCCACCGACCGGGCCCAACAACATGGCGTGGCTCGACGCGGGTCTGAGCGCCCTCGACGGGGTCGCCCTGAGCGCCGCGTCGAAGTTCCAGGTGGTGACCAACGTGTCGTTGTTCGTCATCGGCCGCGCTCGATTCTCGGCTGACCTGGCGTCTCGTTCAGCGCAGTCGGCAGACGACGACGTCGCATACGGCGCTCTCATTGCTCGTGTCATCAATCGGGAGGGATTCCCCTACCTGAGTGCCGCAATCGAGGAAGGCGGCTTCGAGGACGGCAGCCCGGAGGGTGAGGCCGCCGGCGACGATGCCTTCGATTTCAGTTTCTCGCTCGGCTTACTTCTCGACGGAATCGAGAAGCTGGTGCAGCGGTCAGGACACCAGCGCGGTGGCGCTGACGTCGTCGATGATCAGATCGGTGATCAGCCCGCCCCGTAGTGCTCCCTCCAGGGCCGGCAGTTTTGCTGTTCCGGCGACGATGCACACGCGCCTGGCGACCTTCTCGAAAAGGTCCAGTCGCGGGCCGCTCGCGCGCTCGTTGAGTTCGATTCCGCGGTAGCTCCCGTCCGACCGGAAGAAGACGGTTGCGATGTCGCCGACCACTCCGTCGCGTCGAAGTGCTTCTGCTTCATCGGGTTCGAGGTATCCGGCGGTGTAGACGTGACTCGGTACGTTGCCGCCCGGTACGCCGATGCTGAAGACTGCCAGGTCCATTCGCTTCTGCATGTCCAAGACGCGTTTGATGCTTCGTTCGCGCCACAGTTGCTCCCGGGTTTCCGGGTAGTCGAAGAAGGCAGGCACCGGAAATCCTTGTGGCAGAGCACCGTAGGCGTCGGCGATGGTTCTGATGATGTCGCTGGCGTAAGAGATCCCGGTGGTGCGAGTATTCGCGGCGCCGTTGAGTTGCACGACGTACGAGTTGTACGTGCGTTTGGGGGCAAGGTGCTTGCTGACTTCACTGAGTGTGGTTCCCCAGGCGATCCCCATCACCATGTCGCTGTCGAAGAACGACGCCAGCAGGCGTCCGGCAAAGGTTGCGACCTTTTCGAGTCGCTCGAGATCTCCCACCAGTTCCGGCACGGTCACCACGTGGGCGCGCACTCCGTACCGTTCCGAGAACTCGCGTTCGATGCGAGGAGCCTGGCCGTGCGGGGTGCTGATCTTGATCTCGACGAGACCCGAGGTGCGCGCGTAGGTGATCAATCGGGAGACGGTGGATCGGGACACCCCCATGTCGCGGCCGATGGCAGCCATGGTCTGGTCCTGGAAGTAGTAGAGGCGTGCGGCCTGAACTGCGTCGGCGATGCGCGGGTCCGCCGGATCGGAGGTAGCGGAGTCCGAAGTGGGAGTTTCCATGGGTTCGTCCTGTCTGCACGTACGTGCAAGAGCATTGAACCGAATCTTATCCGAGTAGGCCCAGGCCGAGGCGCTCGATCACGCAAAGTCCCAGAAGTGTGTCTGTTACCCGCGTTACGGTGCGCAAATGGGCCATTTGCACATATGTGCACGAGCTATGCGTGAATGTGCAAACGGCCTTACGCTACGGGTGCAGCAAACCAAACTATGACATGCATCACAACGAAGTGAGGGTGGGGATGGAGAAAGCCAAGCGATTAGGGCTTCCAGGCGAGTTGGCAGCCGAGTTCGCCGGAACGATGATCTTGATCTTGTTCGGCGTCGGAGTTGTGGCGCAGGTTGTGTCCGGCGGGAGCGGTGGGGGTCTCGGCGGACACGACAGTATCGCGTGGGCCTGGGGACTCGGCGTCATGTTCGGCATCTATGTCGCAGGCCGGGTGACGGGTGCTCATCTGAACCCCGCAGTGACCTTCGCCTTTGCGATCTTCCGGGGATTCTCCTGGCGCAAGGTCCTGCCCTATACGCTGGCGCAGACCGCTGGAGCCTTTGTCGCGGCCCTGATCGTCCGGTGGAATTACAACGACATGCTCAATGCCATCGATCCCGGACACACAACGGCGACTCAGACGATCTTCTCGACGATGCCCGGAAACGGAACGCTCCCGGTCAGTCTGGGATCAGCGCTGATAGATCAGATCATCGGCACGGCGATCCTGTTGTTCCTCATCGTTGCGGTGACCGATACTCGGGGAACTCCGCCGCTCGCGAATCTTGCGCCCTTCGTCATCGGTTTGATCGTGGTGGCAATCGGATTCGCATGGGCGACCAACGCGGGTTACGCCATCAATCCGGCCCGTGACTTCGGTCCGCGGCTGGCGTCGTATCTCACCGGTTACGGCAGCGCCTGGCGAGATCAGTACGGGAGCCTGTATTTCTGGGTGCCCATCGTGGGGCCGCTGATCGGCGCTCCGATCGGGGTGTTTCTCTACGACAAGCTGATTGGTCGATTCCTGCCTGACGAGTCGGTGGAGAAGGCAGCCGAGGAGCCGGCCACGATACCGGCCTGATGGCGAATCATCATCTCTGACAGTAAATCTTTCGCACTTTCTTCGACACCAAAGGGGTAGCACGATGGCGCAGTTCGTAGCCGCGATAGACCAGGGAACCACCTCCACGCGATGCATGATCTTCGATCACAGTGGGCACGTAGTCGCTGTCGAACAGCACGAGCACACACAGATCTTTCCGCAGGCAGGCTGGGTCGAACACGATCCGATCGAAATTTGGGACAACGTCCGCAACGTCACCGCGGGCGCCTTGGCCAACGCAGATCTGACCGCGGCCGACATCGCATCCGTCGGCATCACCAATCAGCGTGAGACGGCAGTGGTCTGGGAACGAGCAACCGGAAAGCCCGTTTACAACGCCATCGTCTGGCAGGACACACGCACCGATCGAATCTGTACTGCACTCGCCGGCGAAGACGGCCCCAGGAAGTACACCGAAGTCACCGGATTGCCGTTGGCCACGTACTTTTCGGGCCCCAAGGTCAAGTGGATTCTCGACAACGTCGAGGGCGCGCGTGAGAAGGCCGAAGCAGGCGAGTTGTGCTTCGGCACGATGGACACCTGGGTGCTGTGGAACATGACCGGCGGCGTCGACGGCGGAGTGCACGCTACCGACCCCACCAACGCGTCGCGCACTCTGTTGATGGATCTCGACACTCTCGCTTGGGATTCGGCGATCTGCGCCGACATGGGCATCCCCGAATCGATGCTCCCCGAGATTCGCAGCTCGTCCGAAACTTTCGGATTCGTGCGCGAACGCGGAACGTTGTCCGGCGTGCCGATCGCCGGAATCCTCGGCGATCAGCAAGCAGCGACTTTCGGTCAGGCCTGCCTCTCGCCCGGAGAAGCGAAGAACACCTACGGAACCGGCAACTTCGTGCTCCTCAACACCGGCACCGAAAAGGTGATGAGCAAGAACGGCTTGTTGACGACGGTCTGTTACAAGATCGGTGAGCAGCCAACGGTTTACGCACTGGAAGGATCGATCGCCGTGACCGGTTCGCTGGTCCAGTGGCTTCGGGACAACCTCGGCATGATCGACAACGCGGCCGACATCGAGGTGAACGCGCGCTCTGTGGACGACAACGGTGGCGCGTACTTCGTGCCCGCGTTCTCGGGCCTGTTTGCACCGCATTGGCGCGCGGATGCACGCGGTGCGATCGTCGGTCTGACAAGGTTCGTGAACAAGGGGCACCTTGCCCGGGCGGTGCTCGAAGCGACTGCGTACCAGAGTCGTGAGGTGATCGAGGCGATGAACCTCGACTCGGGTGTCGACTTGAAGGTTCTCAAGGTCGACGGCGGAATGGTCGCGAACGAACTCCTCATGCAATTCCAGGCCGATCTGCTCGACGTCGAGGTGATCCGCCCTGTCGTTGCGGAGACCACGGCATTGGGCGCTGCGTACGCCGCTGGTCTCGCGGTCGGGTACTGGGAGAGCGAGGACGACATTCGCAGCAACTGGGCGAAGGACAAGAGCTGGACGCCGTCGATGGATTCGGCCGAGCGTGAGCGCCTGTATGCAGGCTGGCAGAAAGCCGTCACTCGGACACTCGACTGGGTCGACGCAGACTGATCGCGGCGCCCCCATTTCTACCTATTTTCAAGTGAAGGAACAGTTTTCATGAGCACAGCACAAGCATTGAGTCCGTCCTCGCGGGCGGAGTCGCTGAAGAAGTTGGAAGAAACCGAACTCGACGTCCTCGTTATCGGCGGTGGCGTGGTCGGAGCGGGTAGCGCGCTCGACGCCGCAACTCGCGGTCTGAAGGTGGGCTTGGTGGAGGCTCGTGACTTCGCGTCCGGAACCTCGAGCAGGTCGAGCAAGCTGTTCCACGGCGGACTGCGTTACCTCGAGCAGTTCAATTTTGCGCTCGTGTTCGAGGCACTGCGTGAGCGGTCGCTGGTTCTGAATTCGCTGTGCCCGCATCTCGCGAAGCCGGTGCCGTTCATCTACCCACTCGAGAAGTTGATCGACCGGCCTTACGTCGGTCTGGGCATCGGCGTCTACGACGTGATGGGCGCAGGCCGCGGGGTTCCCTCACACCACAAGCATGTGGGCAAGAAGAAGACTCTCGAATCGTTCCCGTCCGGAAAGCGCTCTGCTATCCGGGGTTCGGTCAAGTTCTACGAGGGTCAGGTAGATGACGCCCGCCACACGATGATGCTGGCGCGCACGGCGGCCGAGTACGGCGCGCTGTGCGTCAACAGCACCCGCGTAATCGGCTTTCTCCGTGAGGAGGACCGCGTAGTCGGGGTGAAGGCCGTGGATCTGGAAACAGGTCGCGCGTTCGAGATCCGTGCTCGTCAGGTCATCAACGCCGCCGGTGTGTGGACTGACGAGATTCAGGAAATGGTAGGTGGTCGAGGACAATTCCAGGTTCGCGCTTCGAAAGGTGTGCACCTGGTCGTCCCGCGAAACCGCATCAACTCCTCTACCGGAATCATCACGCGGACCGAGAAGAGTCTGCTGTTCGTGATTCCGTGGGGAAGCCACTGGATCATCGGCACGACGGACACCGACTGGAACCTCGACCTCGCCCATCCGGCAGCGAGCCGAAGCGATATCGACTACATCCTCGGACATGTCAACAAGCTCCTTCAAGACGAGTTGACGCACGAGGACGTCGTCGGTGTGTACGCGGGGTTGCGTCCGTTGCTGTTCGGCGAATCGGATTCGACCAGCACTCTCTCGCGTGAGCATGCGGTGTCGAGTCCGGTCCGAGGTTTGACGGTGGTCGCCGGTGGCAAGTACACCACTTACCGCGTGATGGCCAAGGACGCTGTCGATTCCGCGGTGCACGGATTGGAACAGAAGGTGCCGAAGTCCTGCACCGAGCGTATCCAACTTGTGGGTGCCGACGGCTACTTTGCCGCGCACAACAATCGGCATCTCACCGCTGAGCGCACGGGACTGCACGTTTCGACCATCGAGCACCTACTGGGTCGGTACGGCACTCTGGCTGACGAGTTGTTCGAACTCGTCGCGGCGCGAACGGAACTGGGGCAGCCGTTGGACTCCGCCCCCGAGTACCTCAAGGCGGAGATCCACTACGCTGCGAGCCATGAGGGTGCGCAGCATCTCGACGACATCCTCACCCGTCGTACCCGCATCTCCATCGAGGTTACCGATCGCGGCGATGCGGCAGCTGCCGAAGTGGCGGAACTGGTTGCGCCGGTGCTGGGTTGGACTCCCGAGCACATTGCCGAGGAGATCGAGCACTACCGGTTGCGCGTCGCAGCCGAGCGGGAATCTCAGGAGCAGCCCGATGACCTCACAGCTGATGCGGCGCGCCTCGGTGCACCGGACGTTCGCACCGGAGTCACTGTCGGACAGGTTTGAGTCCGGGACACCAATGATCGGCCGGGACGCTGTGTCCCGGCCGATCGACCGAACTGCCTCGGTGTCAATCGAACTCGTCTGCCGAACATTCAGGGAGGTCGATCGTCACAACCGCGCCCTCGTTCGGATGGTTCGCGAAGTCGATACGAGCGCCGATGACCGCCGCTTGTCCCACTACGATCGTCAAGCCGAGGCCCAGGCCTGAGTTCGGGCCGCGTTCGACGGAGTTGGTCTGAAATCTCTTCGGCCCCTGGCGAAGCCACTCTTCAGTGAACCCGACGCCCCGATCTCGGACCGTGATGCGGGAGTGGTCGACGTGGACATTGATCGGCGACTTTCCGTGATTGCGAGCATTCAAGATCAGGTTGGCGATGATCCGCTCCAGTCTGCGCGCGTCGGTGTACGACACGGGGGTGCCGTGAACACTCACTTCACACTCGACTCCTGTGGTGGAAATCGCGTGACGCACCACCGGCGCCAGTTCCACCGATTGGATGTCTGCCTGCTCGGAGGTGGTGTCGAGGCGTGCCACTTCGATGACGTCCTCGGCGAGCCTCCTGAGTTTATGGACGCCGTCGCGCACCAATTCGGTTGGCCTACCGGGTGGCAGGAGCTCTGCGGCGCCGACCAGTCCGGAGATGGGCGTCCTGAGATCGTGCGCGATGTTGGCTGTCACGCGCTTTTCGGCGTCCAGTTGTCCCCGTAGAGCATCGGACATCGCGTCGACTGCATCCGCCAGTTCGGTGATCTCGTCGTCGAAGAGTGACCAGGTGACCGAGCGGACGCGGATGTTCGCTCCGGTAGACACTTTGCGGGCCGCACGGGCGGCCGAGCGCAATCGATACGACATCGCGAGTCCAAGCAGCACACCCAGGACGGCACCCGCTGCGATCACTGCGACGGTGGCGTTGCGAAGTGTCCGATCGACGCTGGCGATCGATTCCCGCTGCGCGGTGTACGGGACGCGAATCGCCACCACCTGAGTGTTGACGTCGGCAGCAGCCCAGACGAATGGCTGGTCCCCGCTGTCGACAAGGTTGGTGGCACGTTTGCCGCCCGCCACGGCCTCGCGCAACTCTTCCGGAACGTCGAGACCATCTGTGGTGGCGCGGAACAGCGCACGCATGCTGCCCGTTTCGTCCTGCAGCACCAGTTGGAGATTGCGATCAGCTGCCGCCCGCGCTGCATCCTCTTGGTTGTGTGAAAAGGTTTGATGCATCACGGTACTGAGCGTGATCGAGGCGACGGCGATCACGAACGTGATGGCCGCCGCGATCTTCCACTGAAACGACAACCGCCTCCCGGTGGACGGGAGCTTGGCGGCGAGATCCCGCGATCTCACCGATGGTTGTCCATCGTGTAGCCGAACCCCCGGACGGTCCGGATCTGTTCGGAGCCGATCTTCGTGCGCAATCGCTGAACGTGAACGTCGACGATGCGCGTATCGCCGCCCCAGTCGTAATCCCAGACGTCCGAGAGCAGTTCGGAGCGAGACCAGACTTTGCGCGGCACACTCACCATGACCAGGAGCAGCTTCATTTCGGTGGGCGTGAGAGCCACTTCGGCGCCCGAACGCGTGACGGTCACCAACTCGCGATCGATCTCCAGATCGCCGAGAGTCACGATGTCTTTCTCCGTACCGGAATGGGATTCGACCCGCCGGAGCACACTTCGGATACGGGCCACCAGGACACCGCTGTCGAAGGGCTTGGTGACGTAGTCGTCGGCACCGGCTTCCAATCCGAGAACGATGTCGACCGGGTCGTCGCGCGCGGACAGCATGATGACCGGCACCGACAGTTCCTCACGAATGCGCCGGCACAGGCTGATTCCGTTCAGGTCGGGAAGCATCACGTCGAGGACGGCGATATCCGGCTTGGCGTCGAGCGCCATATCCATTCCGGTCAACCCACCCGATGCGGTGATCACCCGAAACCCGTTGCGTTCGAGATTCAATTGCGTTGCTTCGCGGATGACAGCGTCGTCTTCGACCAGCAAAATCAACGGATCGGTCATCGGCCTTCGCTTTCATGGGAACGGAACACTCTCAAACCCTTCACCGGTCCACTTGTATGCAGTCGACGATTGACAGAACTCCGGAATGCCGGGGTCTTTGCACAGGTCGACCATGACCGACAATCCTCCGGTTGAGCCGACGACGTAGCGTCCTGGGTCTTGCACTCCGAAGACTTTGTGAGCGCCCGATTCGTCGATCTGGTAGACGAATCCGGCGACCATGAAGCTGACCGGTGGGGCCGGTCGTCCCCAGATGCCGACAGACTCGCAGGTGAAGACATTGACGACGGCATCTTGCCAAACGGCGCCTGTCACGGGGGAGTACCGGATTTCGTAGGGGAAGTTCGCATCACCGCACAGTCGGAGACTGTCCTTGACCGCATCGGACACTTCCGGGTCTGCTCTGAGGAGGGCAACAGGATCGATGCTCAAGCCCTGTGAGAGATCCGAGGGGTCGAGTGATGCTGCGATATTCGGAGTGGGTTCTGATTCAGGCTCGGTGGAACAGGAGGCGAGAGCAAACGCGACCGGCAGGCAAACACCGGCGAGCATCGCGCGGCGACGGCGATCAATCACGGATGAACTCCATTCCATCCCAGTGGAACTCGGTCCGAAGTGGTGGACGGGGGCAACATTCGAACTCCGGTGGCCGCGGATCCGTTTCCAGGACAGACAAACTCGCGGCGCGTTGACCGCTGACGATGAACTTTCCGCGCTCTTCGACGGAGAACAGGCGCTCACCCAGTTCGGGATCGTCTTCACTCGAACCGGCCTTGCCGCTGCGGTAGACGTAGCCGGCAAGGTTGACCGAAATCGACACTCCGGTCCCGGGTTGGTGGGCCGGTTGGCACGGATACACATTCATGACGACGAGTTCGGTCTCCGGCACGATACGCGGTGCGCCTGGATCGAGAAGGATGGACCCGACCGAGATCGGATACCAGTCAGGGCACGACCGAAGTTCTGTCTTCACTCCCTCGGACACCCCAGGATCGTCGAGGAGCGCCCGGCCCAACCTCGAGTTTTCGGCAACCCGTCTGGCCAGGTCTGCAGGTTGTGTGACGGGCAACCCGGTGGAAGCGACATCGCCTTCGATCACAACGCCCTGGGTGGACGCGCAGCCGGTGATCACGGACGCTCCGAGGGTTGCTGCCGCGAGCGCTGTACCGAACAGGCTGCGAGTACGGTCTGATCGACCGCCGCAGATGTCACTCCGATACAACACGTTCCCCTCCCCGGTCGCTGCGAACCCTCTCATCGGCATGTGCGTTTTCATACGATCACAGGTGATCTCGATATCGGAGTTTTGCCACCCACCGTTACGTAATCGTA
Organism: Rhodococcus sp. MEB032; assembly: GCF_030208925.1. NCBI lineage: Bacteria > Bacillati > Actinomycetota > Actinomycetes > Mycobacteriales > Nocardiaceae > Rhodococcus > Rhodococcus sp. MEB032. Next base: position 48,920 of record NZ_JARVSY010000010.1, on the reverse strand, counting down.
TGAATGTCAGGACCGTCGAGAGTTGGTACGCGACCGACGGAATTCTGTTACGAAACCGATGGAATCAGGCTCCTAGAGTGAGTCACGTCGGTGTTCACCGCTTGGGCGGAACGAGCTGATCCGCGTATCGAGGAGTGTGAGAGCAAATGCCTGAACTATTGCTGACCAACAAGACTCGGCGTCTGCGAGTGCTGCTCGCCGTACTGACGATCGGGGTGGTGTGCGCGATGACAGGGTGTTCGAGTGATGACAACAGCGCTCCAGGAGACGAACCGACGACTACATCGGTGGTTGCGGCGTCTACGACCCCACCGCCGCTGACCGCAGCGACCACTTCGGAGACAGTCGAAGGCTCGAACTCGGTGGGCGGCGGTACGGACGCATCCACCCCCGGAGTCCCGGCGGGCGGAGCAGCGCCGGCCTGGACCCCGGTCTCGACCAGCGCGGCTGCCCCTGCGACCCCTGGTCCGGCTACCGAGTCGACCAAGTGCACCGATCAGATCAACTATGTGGGTGACCCTCGTTCGAATGCGGAGATCAACAGCATCGCAGAGCAGATGGGTTCATGCCCGGCGCCGCTCCCGCCCGATGCCGTCGAGCCCTCCGAGAAATGCACCGACCAGATCAACTACGGCGCTGACCCTCGTTCCAACGCCGAGATCAACATCATCGGGGAACAAACCGGGATCTGCCCCGAGCCGATACGCCCCTAGCGACTTCAAAACCTGAGCAGTAGTCGGGAATTCGACCAAGAGCCGAAGCAGGGGGAGATCGGAATGACAAGCAGGGCAGGTGGACGTTCGATCGACAGTGTTGCCGACGATGCGTCCCGAGGGGATCGGGACGCGATTGCAGAACTCCTTCAACGCATCGTGCCTCTGGTGACGCGGCGCTGCCGTGCCGAACTGCGACCGCTCGACGCTGATCGTATTGCCGTCGGTATCTGCCGATCCGTCCTGTCCGACATTCGGCGACGTAGACGTGCCGGAGAAGCGTTCCTCGCGCATCTGTACGACGCGATCAGTCGCGAAATCGATTCGCTACCTGCCTCCAGTCGACTCACTCTGCCCTTCGGTGATCTGTCGGCCGCAGAACGCAACGTCTTGGTAGCTCGCATCGTTGTCGGCTTCGACGTGCGCGAGACGGCGCTGTCACTGAGAACGACAACGAGCGCCGTCGAACTCGCCCAACACCGCGCGCTGGCCAAGATCAGACGCGACAGCCTGAGCGGCGCCTGAATCAACGCTCGAAAGTCAACAGCTGCAACCCTTCGCAACTCCCGGCAACCTCACGCAACTCTTTCCCTTCGCCCGTGACCTACACGACACTGCATGGCGACGAGTGATCGAGAACGAGGAGTGTGACTGTGGTTCAACGGACGGCGCAGAAGCCGACAACCCCAGGATCGAAAAGGACCGGCGCCAAGCCTCATTCAGGGCTGGACCGGGATGCATTGCTGAAGGCGTACGAGAAGATGTCGCGCATCCGTGCGTTCGAGGATCGACTGCACGAAGAGAATGCAACCGGTGACATCCCCGGCTTCATTCACCTCTACTCGGGCCAGGAAGCCATCGCGGTGGGAGTGTGCGAGAACCTGAGCGACGCCGATTACATCGGATCCACTCACCGCGGTCACGGGCACTGCATCGCCAAGGGCTGTGATCTGAACGGCATGATGGCCGAGATCTTCGGCAAGGACGACGGCCTGTGTCGCGGTAAGGGCGGCTCGATGCACATCGCCGACCTGTCCGTGGGAATGCTCGGCGCCAACGCGATTGTCGGCGGAGCCCCGTCGTTGGCGATCGGTGCAGCACTGAGTGGTAAGACGCTTCGAAACGGTGTCATCGCAGCGTCGTTCACGGGTGACGGTGGATCCAACCAGGGAACCGTCTTCGAGGCGATGAACATGGCTGTGGTGCTGGACCTTCCGATCGTCTTCGTGATCGAGAACAACGGATTCGGTGAGGCCACCGGAACCGACTACGCAGTTGGTGCACCCGACATCGCCGCGCGCGCCGCATCCTTCGGCATGCCTGCCGTCAAGGTGGACGGCACCGACTTCTTCGCGGTCTACGACGCGATGGCGGAAGCATCGGAGCGCGCCAGGACCGGCGGTGGCCCCACCACGATCGAGGCGGCGGCATTCCGTTGGCACGGCCACTTCGAGGGTGACGCGCAGCTGTACCGCACGGCGGAACAGGTTGCGCAACTACGGGAAACCAAGGATCCGCTCAAGAATTTCCGTAGCAGCGTGGATGTGAAGAAGGTCAGCACCGCTGATCTGGACGCGGTGGACGAGCAGTCGCGAGTGCTGGTGGACGAGGCGGTAGCGAAGGCGCGTGCCGCGGCGTATCCACCCGTCGAGAATCTGCTGACCGATGTCTACGTGTCGTACTGAGGAGCCCGAGATGACAAGCGTGGAAGCCGAGAACGTGTCGAAGAAGACCTACCGCGAGGCCGTCAAAGAGGCCATCGCCCAAGAAATGCAACGCGACCCGAGCGTCGTTCTCATCGGTGAGGACGTACGGGGTGGGCATGCCGGTACCAATCCCGATCTGGAGACGAAGAAGATCGAGGCATTTGGCGGTGTCCTGGGTGTCACCAAGGGATTGTGGACGGAGTTCGGATCGGAGCGTGTAATCGATACCCCGATCACCGAATCCGCGATCATCGGAATGGCTGCCGGAGCCGCACTGACCGGACTGAGGCCGGTCGCCGAGCTGATGTTCATGGACTTCTTCGGAGTCTCCTACGACGCGCTCTACAACCAGGCTGCCAAGTTCCGCTACATGTTCGGTGGCAAGGCCAGAACCCCGCTGGTGGTGCGAGGCATGATCGGCGCAGGGTTCTCCGCCGCTGCGCAGCACTCTCAGTCTCCGTACAACGTGTTCGCGGCGGTGCCTGGCCTGAAGGTAGTCGCTCCGTCCAACGCCTACGACGCCAAAGGCCTTCTCATCCAAGCCATCCGGGACGACGATCCCGTCGTCTTCTGTGAGCACAAGGTTCTCTACGACCTCAAGGACGAAGTGCCGGACGAGCCGTACGCGATTCCGTTCGGCGTCGCCAACTACACCAGGCAGGGCGACGACGTCACGATCATCGCGTTGTCCGCAATGGTGAACCGCGCCAACGACGTAGCAGACAAGCTGGCCGCCGAGGGTATTTCGGTCGAGGTTGTCGATCCTCGTACCGTCTCACCATTGGACGAGGACGGCATCCTCGAATCCGTCGCATCGACCGGACGCGTCGTGATCGTCGACGAATCCGCCGCCCGCTGCGGTTTCGGGCACGACGTAGCCGCGCTGATCGCCACCAAGGGATTCAACTACCTGAAAGCGCCGATCGAACTGATCACTCCGCCGCACACGCCGGTTCCGTTCTCCCCGACCCTCGAAACTGCCTGGCTGCCTGACGCGGCGCGCATCGAAGAGTCGGTTCGCAAGCTGGTGAGAGCCTGATCATGGCTGACATCAAAGCTATCGACATCCCCAAATGGGGGCTCTCCATGGAGGAGGGGTTGGTCAACGCCTGGCTCATCGGGGAAGGTGACTCGTTCACCAAGGGCCAGTTGATCTGTGAGATCGAGACCAGCAAGATCACCAACGAGCTGGAGGCGCCGTTCGACGGTGTTCTCCGCAAGATCGTCGGCACACCGGGGCAGACTCTGCCCGTCGGCGCCGTGATCGGTGTGTCCGCCGATGCGTCCGCGACGGATGCGGAGATCGAGCAGTTCCTCGCCGCCCGCGGCGCAACCGCGCCGGCGGAAGAGCCGGCACCGTCACCAGCTGCTGCGCCGGCGGCTCCCGTGACACCTGCGGCTACACCGGCTGCGAAGGTGGTTGTTGCAGCGAAACCTGCACCAACCGGTTCCACCGTCGTACCGAGTGTTCTGCAGGGCACGACGCAGAGCGACGTGTTTGCGAGTCCTCGCGCACTCCGACGTGCCGAATCGCTCGGAATCGATCTCGCCGCCGTAGTGGGTACCGGTCCCCTCGGGCGGATCAGTGTCCGCGACATCGACGACGCGATTCGTGACGCCGGTGGCACTGTTGCGCCGGTAGTGCCGGCCGCGAGATCCGGCCTCCCGCTGCGATCGACCGCCGACGACAGTGCCGTGCCTGCCACCCCGGTCGCACGCAGAACTGCCCGATCACTGGGCGTCAACCTGCATGACTGTCGTCCGACGGGTTCGCGGGGGCGCGTCTGCGTCGCCGATGTGCACGACGCCGCTCGTTCCGCGCAGCTCCTGCCCGAGGCGGCGGCTGAGACGGGAACCATTGCCGTCGAACCCGAGTACGACACAATTCCGTTCACGCCCATGCGATCGGCAATCGCGGGCAGGTTGCAGGCGTCCAAGCAGCAGGCTCCCCATTTCCGGCTCACGGCGGATCTCGAGCTCGATGCGCTCCTCGCTCTGCGCAAGGAGATCAATTCGACTGTCCCGGCGGTCAAGCTGTCGGTCAACGACTTCATCGTGAAGGCCTGCGCGGCTGCACTGATGAAGGTGCCGGACGTGAACGTCCAGTTCGATGCCGCGAACGACTCGGTTCTTCGATTCGCGTCGGCGGATGTCTCGGTGGCAGTTGCACTTCCGACCGGGCTGATCACGCCCATCGTGCGTAGCGCGAATACCAAGTCGTTGGCGGACATCTCGGGTGAGGTGCTCTCGTTGGCCACCAAGGCGAAGACCGGCAAACTTCGTCCCGAAGAATTCCAGGGCGGAACCTTCACGGTGTCCAACCTCGGCATGTTCGGGATCAAGGCATTCGACGCGATCATCAATCCGCCCCAGGGAGCGATCCTTGCCGTAGGTGCGGGGGAGAAGCGCGCGGTGGTGGTCGGTGACAGTGTTTCTGCCCGGACCGTGATGACCGTGACCCTCTCGTGCGATCACCGGGTTATCGACGGAGCCCTGGGTGCGACCTTCCTTCGGGAGCTCCAGCGCTTTGTCGCTTCTCCCGCGCTGATGTTGGTGTAAGGGGCTGTGGTGGAAAACAATACGTCGCATAAGTACGACGTTCTTGTCATCGGTGGCGGCCCCGGTGGTTACGTGGCGGCGATCCGGGCTGCCCAGTTGGGGTTGAGCGTCGCGCTGGTAGAACGTGATCGCCTCGGAGGTATCTGCCTCAACTGGGGTTGTATCCCCACCAAGGCGATGCTGCACGGCGCGGACGTCGCGCATACCTTGAGTGAACTCGACACATACGGATTCAGTTCGGCGTCTGTCCAGTTCGACATCTCGAAGTTGGTGTCGTTCAGCCGAGGGGTTTCGGAGAGGTTGTCCGGCGGTGTTGCCTATCTGATGAAGAAGAACGGCGTCGACGCCATCTCAGGCGCCGCGAAGTTGGTGGACAAAGGCGTCGTATCCGTGGGAGGACAGACGTATCGAGCCGACCACGTGATCATTGCAACCGGTGCCCGGCCGCGTTCGATTCCCGGCGTTGCCCCCGACGGTGATCGGGTATGGACCTACTTCGACGCGCTCGTCCCGAAGGAACTGCCGAAGTCGCTGCTCGTGATCGGGTCCGGCGCGATCGGAGTCGAATTCGCCAGCCTGTACCGCGATCTCGGAACCGAGGTGACCATCGTCGAGATGGCACCACACATCATGCCGGTCGAGGACGAAGAGATCTCGGCCTTCGTTCGCAAGCAGTTCGAGAAGCGTGGCATCACGATTCACACCGGAGCCTCGGTGTCGGCGGTGACCGTCGGCGACGACGCCGTCCAGGTGAATGTGCAGACGAGCGACGGTGTCGAGTCGTTGACCGTGGACCGGGTGTTGGTGGCGGCCGGAATCACCGGCAACGTCGAGGATCTGGGGTTGGAGGCTCTGGGCGTCGAGATCGAGCGCGGTGCGATCGTCACCGACCAGTGGTGCCGTACCAGCGCTTTCGGGATCTATGCGATCGGTGACGTCGCGGGCGCTCCATGTCTGGCGCACAAGGCAAGCCACGAAGCTGTCCTGTGCGTCGAAAAGTTGGCAGGCGTGCCCGACGTTCATCCGCTCGATCGCGACTACGTTCCGGGGTGCACGTATGCCCGCCCACAGGTGGCGAGCCTGGGTCTGACGGAGAAGCAGTGCGCCGGTACTGGTCGCGCGCTGCGGGTCGGACACTTCGACCTGCAGGCGAACGGCAAGGCACTGGCGATCGGCGAGGCCGAAGGCTTCGTCAAGACGATCTTCGACGCCGATACCGGGGAACTTCTCGGCGCGCACATGGTCGGTCCGGATGTGACCGAGCAGATTCAGGGTTTCGGTATCGCTCGATCCCTCGAAGCCACCGGCGAGGATCTCGCCGAGGTCGTGTTTGCTCATCCGACGCTCTCGGAGGCAATGCACGAGTCTGTGCTCTCGGCGCTGGGGAGACCCCTCAACGCGTGAGCACCGTTCGCGTGCGTGAACGCCGTCCTTTCGTTCACGCACGCGAACAACTCTGCAACCGGGTGCAACGCTCGCTTTCGATGACCCCGTCACATAGGACTGGAGTGTGATCGGCGAAACGAATCGACTCGAACCGGCCCTGGCCAGTGGTGAAGACCCGGCGCAGTACGCACGTGTTCTCGAATCCGTGTACGAAGCAACGATGTCGGGATGCAAGCCGCCTGCGCGTCCGCGCTCCGTCATCGCGAATTCGTGGTCGCGTTTGCGTGCGCTCGGACTCGATCCGGACCGGTGCTCGATCACCGAGACGGGCCGCGAATCCGAGATCGAAGAAGGCAGACGCGCAGCCGGCATGGCGGAGATCTTCGACGAGGCGGTGCACGGTCTGGCACCACTCGTCGGCCCGGACGACGCGAATCTGATCGTGGTGGCGGACCGCTACGGACGTATCCTCTGGCGACACGGGTCCAGTCGAATGTTGGATCGGGCCGAACGGCTCGGGATGATCGAGGGTGCGTCGTGGACCGAGGAAGCTGTTGGTACCAACGGGATCGGCACTTCCTTGGCATCAGGTTCGGCAGTGCAGGTGTTCTCGGCCGAGCACTACTCGCGCTCGCAGCATCCGTGGACCTGCTCCGGGGCGACGGTTCGAGATCCGCGTAGTCGCCGGGCCATCGCCGTCGTGAACGTCGCCGGCGCAGCAGACACGGTCCACCCGTCGACTCTCGCTCTGGTGGACAGTGTGGCCAGGCTGGCGGAATCCGCACTGCGGGAGAAGCATCGAATCGGATTGGATCAGCTCCGGATGATCTCGGCATCGACGCTGGCTCGCGCGAGTCAGCCGACTGTGGTCGTGGACCGCAGTGGCTGGGTCGCGGCGGTGGACTCGATGGCGCCGATCTACAGAATCGCACTGCCGAAAGTGATGAGCAGCGGCGAGCATTGGCTCCCGTCGCTCGGACTATGTGTGTGCGAGCCGCTTCCGGGTGGTTGGCTCATCCGCCCTCAGATGGATCCGGCGTCCGGAACGGTTTGTGCAGAAGTCGAATTGGATGTGCAAGATCCGAATGCGATGGAATTGCGGTACTCCTCGGCAATGGGGAGCTGGAGTATCGACCTCAGCCCGCGCCATTCGCAGATCCTCGTGGCTCTGACACAGGCGCCCGAGGGCCTCACGGCCTCGCAGCTCGCCTCACAGTTGTTCGGCGATCCGCGCAAGACGGTGACCGTCCGGGCCGAGATGTCGAGGTTGCGTAAGCGATTGGCCGGAATCCTGTTGGCTCAGCCCTATCGCTTCGACCCGGCGGTGAGGGTAAAAACCGCCCCTGCTGTGCGCCTTTATTAACCGCGGGGGGTTAATAAAGGCGCACAGCAGAGCGGCGCGAACGCCGCACCTGCGCGTACTCGTAGCCGTTCTGCCAGGACACGGTGGCCACCAGCACCCAGATGATCCACGTGGCGCTCATGTGCGTGCCGACGATGCCCATGACGATGGGGATGGCGGTGCACGGGAGCGCCCAGCCGAGCAGCCACCGTCGGTCCGATCGCGCGAACAGCCCTGCCACCAGGCTGATTCCGAAATAGACTGCGATGCTTCCGCACAACAACCACCGCAGGTTCGCGGGCGTGTGCTCCGCGCCGTGTTCGGTTGCCGCTCCGAGCCCCGCGACCAGAACCGCGATAGCGCCGGTGGTGAAACAGTGCAGCGCCATGTCGATGCGAGCGGGAAACTTCTCGGGCTGCAGGTGCGGAACACCGGCGTGGCCGTAGAGAAGCGAGAGAGCCCACATGCCCGAGAGCAGGACAAACGATCCGACTGCGAGGCTGACCACCGTCGAGTCCCAGGTGAGCTTCGAGGCCGCAGAAATCACGAGGATCACACCCTCGCCCAGCACGATGATGACGTACAGGCCCAAGCGCTCGGCAAGGTGAGCCCGATCGGAGTGCAGGGCTTCGAGTTCGGGCATCCGGTCGTCCTTGAACCCGCGAACCTTGATGATGCGGTCGAGCTTTTCCTGCGCGTCTTCCATGATCGCGCTGCCGGAGACGACGAACATGATCAGCAGGTCGATGGTCACACCGGCGGTCCAGAGCCAGAACCGAGTTTCGCCCTCGAACCAGAACGAGACGATCCACGGGATCACACCGAGAGACATCTGGGCGATCGGCCAGTCCACGACTATCTGGCCGTTGTGCCACACCCGACTCGCCAGCAGACGTACGGCCACGTAGGCGACAGCGAAGGCCAGCGCATGGTTGTCGTGGATGCCGGCCACGGCCGCCATCATGACGGCCAGTCCGAACATGGCGATCAGCATGCTCGGAATTCGGACCCGGTCGCCGGCAACGTTGCCGTACATCGTGAACGTCGCCCACGCGGTCCAGAACGCGAGATAGAGCAACGCGTAGAGCGCGACATCCGACCACGACGGCGAACCGTGGAGCAGGTGAGCCAGCTGACCGATACCGGCAACCACGACGAGGTCGAAGAACAATTCGATCCATGACGCGTGTCGCTCGAGCACCGCCTTCTGCTTCGAGTCTGGTTCATTTCCGAGTTCCGACATACAGCTCAGTATCGGCTATCGGCATCAACAGTGCTGGTAGGCGTCGAAGTTGTCCGTTCTCTCGAAGTAATGCATATGCTGTCCGATGAGTGATCTGGATCATAGTTCGGGTGAGGTGGTCGACGTGCACGGTAGCGGTGACGTCGCTCTGTCCGCTGCGGACTACGACCGTGTCTTCGCTGTCTTCGACTACTGCTCGGCCGCGAGAACGCTCGATCAGCTCAAGGATCTCCTCATGGTCGCGCTCCATGATCACTACCGCTGTCCCAACACCACCTTCCTTGCCGGCCCGACCTTCACGACGGCTTTCGCCGACCCGGATCCGGTGACGACCGGGCGGATCACGCCGATCCTCGACGAGTACCAAGCGCACTGGTACCTCGACGACGTTTTTGCGACGGCGCAATCGCGGGCAACGCTGTTGGCATCTCCCGCCATCACGCACACTCAGTTGGCCGACGTCCCTTCACAGTCGGCGACGTACCTGCGAGATTTCCTCTATCGCAAACGCCTTCACAGCGCGTCGGTGATGCATCTCCAGTTGGCCCACGGCGGTCACGGTCTGGTGGGGATTTTCGATTCAGAAGGCAAGGATCTGTCGGGGCGCGACATCGTGGGCTTGGGCATTCTGGGCAAGCAATTGTCGCTGTTGTGTCAGACGCTGCCCGGGCAACGCGAGCCGGGATGGCGAGAGAAGCTGACGCCCCGGCAGATCGATCTCGCGGAGTTGTTGGCGGACGGCCATACCAACGACGAGATCGCGGTGATCCTGTCGCTGAGTCCGGACACGGTGAAGAAGTATGTAAGCCGCATCCTTGCTCTTCTGCGCGTTCGCAACCGTGCCGAGTTCGTGAAGTTGGTCTACGCGCAGAAACTTGCCGATCAACGCGCTTGAGATTGTCCACTTTCGTGCACTGTGACCGCGGTCACGGCACGGATAGCGTTTTCGGTGCACGGCCAGGAGTTGGCCCACAGCACTAGGAGAACTCATGAGTAGGCTTCGTTTCGGGTATTTCATGGCACCGTTCCACGTCCCCGGACGCAATCCCACCGCCGCACTGCAGCGTGATCTCGAACTGGTCGAGTACCTCGACCGGTTGGGCTACGACGAGGCGTGGTTCGGTGAGCATCACTCTGCCGGAAGCGAGATCATCGCGTCGCCGGAAATCATGATCGCTGCAGCCTCGCAGCGCGCACCTCGGATTCGTTTCGGCACGGGTGTCACGTCGTTGTCGTATCACAACCCGCTGTGGGCAGCGGATCGAATCATGCAGTTGGATCACCTGACTCAGGGGCGCTCCATCTTCGGAGTCGGGCCCGGTTCGTTGCCCACCGACTCGGCGATGATCGGTCTGAACCCGACGGACACCCGAGAGTTGTTGCAGGAGAACCTCGACATCGTCGTGCGCCTTCTTCGTGGCGAGACGGTATCCGCGAAGACACGAACCCACGAGCTGTACGACGCCAAGCTGCAGCTCGCTCCGTACTCGGAGAACGGCATCGAAATCACCGTGGCCGCAGTGGCCTCCCCGACAGGACCTCGCCTGGCCGGTACGCACGGTCTCGGTCTGCTCTCCATCGGAGCAACCTTGTCCGCCGACGGTTTCGACGCCTTGGCGCACCACTGGAATGTGATGGAGGAACGCGCTGAGGTCAACGGGACGACGGTGGATCGTCGGCAGTGGTCTCTTGCCGGACCTTTCCACATCGCCGAAACCGAGGCGGAAGCACGCAAGCAGGTCGAGTACGGCATCGAGGAGTGGTTCGACTATTTCCAGCACGTCGCGGCCTTCCCTCAGATGGCGGTCTCCGGTGCGCGTCTGAGCGAGATGATCGACTTCATCAACGAGGCCGGGATCGGTGTCATCGGCACACCGGAGCAGGCCAGACGTCAGGTACAACGGCTGTGGGACCAGTCCGGTGGTTTCGGCTGCATGCTGCAGATGGGTCACGATTGGGCGAACCCGCAGGACACCCGACGTTCGGCAGAGTTGTTCGCGCAGGAGGTCTTTCCGCACTTCCAAGGGCAGGCGCAGGCGACGCTCGACGCGGCAGCTCACGCGCGCGCTGTCAGGGAAGGGCATGCAAAGGCGCAACTCGACGCCGTCGACCACATGACGAAGAAGTACGCACAAGAGTTGGCAGACAAGGGCTGACATCGTGAATGTCCCACAGGGCAACCGGGCGTTGCGTTTTCGAGAAGCCATGGCGCACGTGTGCTCACCGGTCGCCGTCGTCACGGCAATGGACGGCGACCGGCCGCACGGCACGACGGTCAGCGCATTCATGTCGTTGTCGATGGACCCGCCGATGACCGCGGTGGCTCTGGATCGACAGTCGGAAGTTCTCGGCCTCATCGAAGGAACGCGGAGGTTCGCGATCAATGTCCTCGGGACCGCGCAAAGCTCACTGGCGGTTGCCTTTGCGAGGAAGGGCCGTGCGAAGTTCGACGGTGTCGAGTGGGCGGAGCATCTCGGTGTTCCGAGACTGCCGGACGTATCCATCTGGATCGCGTGCACCGTTGATGCCGTCGTGGACGGTGGTGATCACAAGATCGTGACAGGATCGGTGGACGAGGTCGAGCACCGCGAGTCGAATCCACTGACCTACCACCGGCGTGTATTCGGTACGCACGCACCGACGTCAGTGCTCTAGGAAGGAGAGCCATGTATGTACTGGTGGACGACGGCCGCGTCAGCATCCACGATGTGGACAACCTGAAGGCCTTTCACGTCGAGGTGAGTGCCGACATCTCCGAAGCCGAACTGGACGAACTCTTGCGCCTTCAGGATTACGGATACGTCAGCGGTGGTAGTGCATTCATCTCGGTAGCCCGCGTTCGCGAGAGCACCACGGACGTCGAAGGTGTTGCCGCGATGGTCGACTACGCCCAGAGCAAAGGCTGGGTGGACGAGGACGGCGAAGCACTGCAGGTTCACGTCGTTCGCCAGAAGTAGCGGAACGGCTCAGACCATGTCGTTCTTCTGCAGCCATCGCAGCGTCGGCCAACCGCAGAACACCGGGAGCCAGCAGGTCAGCACTCGGTAGAGCAGGACCGACGGGACCGCGATGCTTGCCGGCAGTCCGAATGCGGACAGACCACCGATGAGGGCGGCCTCGACGGCTCCGACGCCACCCGGTGTCGGAGCCGCCGAGGCGAGCGTCCCACCGATCATCGTCACGATGGTGACGGTGATGAACGTCGTTCCGCCGCCGAATGCTTCGACGCTCGCCCACAGAGCCAGGGCGGCACCGAGAGTTGTTGCGGCGCTGCCGCCCACGATGATGAGGAAGCGCGTGGGATTTCGCGCGAGTTGGCTCAGTTCACCCAACACCTCGGTGATCTGAGGACGCAGGTCGTCGCGCAGCCACCCACGGAGTTTCGGGATGAACATGAATGCACCGAGAACTCCGAGCGCGACGCCGCCCGCCAGGTACAGAACAGTGGATCCCGGGATGAAGTGCGAGAGGTTCGTATCACGTCCGGCGACGATCGAGAAGAAGATCAGCAAGCCGACGTGGGTGACCACCTGGACCGTCTGTTGCAGCGCGACTGCGGCCGTTGCGCGGACGGTACCGAGCCCGCCCTTCTGCAGGAACCGCACGCTCAGCGCGAGCCCGCCGACTCCGGCCGGAGTTGTCGTCGCCGCAAAGGTGTTGGCCACCTGCATGATCAAGAGGTTGCGGTAACTGACCATCGACGACGCACAGGCCCACAGGGCCGCTGCCGCGCCGACGTACGTCAGTGCGGAGACGCCGAGGCCGAGCAGTGCCCACCACCAGTTGGCCGTCTTCAGTTCGGTGATGAACGCGGGGACCTGGCTGATGAAGGGGTAGGCGACGTAGACCAGACCGATGAGCAGAACGAGCTGGATCAGCTGGTTGCGACTGAATCGGGTGACCTGTGCGGGAGCGACCTTTTCGATCCCGTTCTTGGCACCGACCTCGTCTCGGATCTCGGTCATCAGTTTCGCGGAATCCGTGACCGTCCGCCGAATTCGGTTGGGCAATGCAGCGGTGGTCAATCGGCCGGAGGCGGCGAGAATCGTGTCTGCGCCTTGCGCTCGAATCGCGGCGTCCACCGCTGCATCGACCCCGAACAATGATGCGGTGGCGAAGAGAAGTTGTGCGTTGTCGGACTGCATCTGAACTTCGGTGGCGCCGAATTCGGAGTACGCGTACCCGCCGAAGAGGATGGTTCCGCCTTCGACACGAATCTCGGAAGCGCGCAGGTCGCCGTGCGCCATCTGGTGCACGTGAGCGGTATGCAGTGTCTGCCACAGCGCGTCGATCAGTTTGGTGGATTCTTCCTCGCCCGCCTGGTTCTCGACGGCGACGGCAAGGGGGATGCCACGAGGACTCGGGCGCGCGTACATCTCCCACCCGCGATCGAGTACCGAGATTGCGACGGCCTTGGAACTGGCCAGACCGATGTCGGCGAACGCGATGCCCATGAGCGCTCGGTGTTCGACGGCGCGACGAAGTGATCCGTAGGGCGGCGGAGTTTCACGGTTCCGGAACGAGATCCAACGGAACGTCTGTCGAATTGCTCCGCTGCTTCGCTGGTTCTGTCCGTACAACTCGACGACGAGTTCGTCGAAAGGTTCGTCGTCCGGTGCTTGGTCGATGGCTGCGGACATGACAAGAGGCCCGATTCCCGAGGGACTCACGACGCGGAATGCGGTGACGCGGTAACCGCGCCGCGCGAGTACGCGTACTGCCGAGTCCAATGGCACTTCGAGGGCAGGGGTGCCGACGGCGAGAACGATCACCGCGCCGATCAGGTAACCGACGGCGAGACCCAGCATCGATCGTGCGGGAACGATCGAGCTGACGATCAGATGGATGGGAGCGAAGAGCAGAAGCAGCGTCCACCAGGCTCGTCGCCACTTCTTCGGAAGCCACGGGCCCGAGACGGTGAGCACCGCCGCGAGCATCGCGATCCATCGCGGATCGTCGAGGAATTGAGACAGGAAGGTGGCGTCGAGTCGGTCCGGCACGTCGAGGTGCCATTTCGGTGCCGCCAGGCCTGTTCCGGTGAAGGACAGCGCGACACCGGCGCACAGTCCGGCGGCGGCGTATCCGGCCAGCAACTTCCACCGGCGCCCGACGATCAGGCCGATCAGGATGGCGAACGGTAGCGCCAGAATTGCGATGCCGTAGAGCAGGTACACAGTGTCGGACAGGCTCGGCGAGAGAACACCGACGATGTTGGACACCGACGTTTCGAGGGCGTCCCACTGACTTCGAGTGATCAGAGATCCCGCGATCACGCCGCCGAGCAGCACAGCAGCGATCGCAACCCGCATGATGTCGCTCGTACGGCGGTGCAGTGGTGGCAGGAGGCTTCCCGTTACCGGGATCTCCCGTCCGTCTACTCGCATCTCGCCAGAACTCTCTTCTCTCGGGGTTACCGACCGTCTCAGTTACCTCGATCAAGGTACCGCGTGAGGGTTCGGCGACTGGGAAGCCGGACCTGTCGTTACCTCCTCGATGCCAAGCAACATTCTCTTCGGACCCGCGGGAGCGGGCTTCGGCGCGTAAAATTCACTTTCCGGACGTTCGTTCATTTCGACGACAGGGAGTGCGGATTCATGAGCCCCGACGCCAGCGGTGTGGACGGTCGGGTTCCTGACCTGCCGACCCCGTCGACCAGAATTTCCGTCACCGAGGATTACGCGGCCGAGATCGACGAGCTGTCGAGTCTCAAGCACAAGCTCGGAGTGCTGGAGCCTTCGGAGTTCGCGGATGCCTGGAAGCAGGGCTATCCGTACGAGAAGAAGATGTCGCGCCGCGAGTACGAGCGGAAGAAGCGGCGTCTGCAGATCGAGTTGCTCAAGCTGCAGCTGTGGGTCAAGGAAACCGGTCAGAAGGTGCTCATCATCTTCGAAGGTCGCGATGCTGCCGGTAAGGGCGGGTCGATCAAGAGATTCACCGAGCATCTCAATCCCCGTGGAGCCCGCGTGGTCGCGCTCGAGAAGCCCACCGACATCGAGCGGACGCAGTGGTATTTCCAACGCTATGTCGCACACCTACCCAGCGGCGGCGAGATAGTGATGATGGACCGGTCCTGGTACAACCGCGCCGGCGTCGAACGAGTGATGGGTTACTGCACGCCGACGCAGTATCTCGAGTTCATGAGAGAGACCCCGGACTTCGAGCGGATGCTCGTCAACTCCGGGATTCATCTGCACAAGCTGTGGTTCTCGGTCAGCCGCGAAGAGCAGTTGGCGCGGTTCGCGGCCCGCCGAACGGACCCGGTGCGTCAGTGGAAGCTCTCACCGACCGATCTGGCTTCGCTCGACAAGTGGGACGACTACACCCAGGCCAAGGAAGCCATGTTCTTCTACACCGATACCGGGGATGCGCCCTGGACGGTGATCAAGAGCAACGACAAGAAGCGCGCTCGCCTCGAGGCGATGCGTCACGTGCTCGCCAGCTTCGACTATCCCAACAAGGATCACCGGGCTGTCGGTACTCCGGATCCCTTGATCGTCGGGCCGGCGTCGGCCGTATTCGAAGAGGGCGAGCACGTGAACGTGGAGTTGCCTCAGCTCTAGCGCAGGTGATCGCTCAGATCGAACTGGCCTCTGCCCACAGATTGATGCCGCTGTCCTTGGCGTGCTGATCTATGGAGGCCAGTTCGGCTGCGCTGAATTCGAGATTGTCGAGCGCGCCGACGTTGGCTTCGAGTTGGGCGACACTGGACGCACCGATCAGTACCGAGGTGACCCGCGAATCGCGGAGTGCCCAGCTCAGTGCCAGCTGAGCCAGCGACTGGCCGCGGTCTGCCGCGATGTCGTTGAGCGCGCGGATGTGGGTGAGAGCGTCGTCGGTCAACCACGACGGATCCAGTGACTTACCTTGAGCTGCACGGGAATCCTCGGGGACACCGTTCAGATAGCGATCGGTGAGCATGCCTTGAGCGAGTGGTGAGAACGCGATGACGCCGACGCCGAGATCGTCGACAGCCGACAGCAGGTCCTGCTCTATCCAGCGGTTCAGCATCGAATAGCTCGGCTGGTGGATCAAGAGCGGAACCCCCGCAGCGGCGAGCAGTGCGGCGATTTCACGGGTGCGCTCCGGCGAGTACGAACTGATACCCGCGTACAGGGCCTTGCCCTGCTGGACAGCGCTGATCAGGGCGCCTGCGGTCTCGTCGATCGGAGTTTCGGCGTCAGGGCGATGGCTGTAGAAGATGTCGACATAGTCGACGCCGAGTCGTCCGAGCGACTGATCGAGGGAAGACAGCAAATACTTGCGGGAACCACCGAATCCGTAGGGGCCGGGCCACATGTCCCAGCCGGCTTTGGACGAGATGACCAATTCCTCGCGGTACGAAGAGAAATCCTCACGCAGGATCCTGCCGAAGTTCGTCTCGGCGCTTCCGTACGGGGGACCGTAGTTGTTCGCAAGATCGAAGTGGGTGATTCCGAGATCGAATGCCCGCCGCAGAACTGCGCGCTGGTTCTCGATCGGTACGTCGTCGCCGAAGTTGTGCCAGAGGCCCAGCGAGATGGCCGGGAGTTTGAGACCGCTCCGACCGGTTCGGCGGTACGGCATGGCTTCGTAGCGGTCCTGCGTGGCGACGTACTGATCGGACATGGTGCCTGCCTTCACATCGTTGTGTCTGCGGTTGAGCGTTCACTCCCGACCATTATCGCCGACGGCGCTCAGGTGTGCCGGCCGCTGGAGGTGTGTCAGTCAAAATGCTTGCGGTTTAAAGCAATTCGATCGATCTTTTGGACCGATGTTCAGGTTCGAGTCACAGTGCCGGGCGGCGGTGACGTCGACCACGTCTGGGCTCGCATCTAAGGGAACGGTAAGGAATCGCGGTTACCATGGTCACAGTCGATCGGCGATACCGATCGCCGATTCGCTTCGAACATGTTGCCCAGCAGCCGGATCCGGGGTCCGGCGAGGAGATCTATGTCGACGCAGTCCGTAGTGCACGCACAATCATCCGCAGACGAGAGCGTCGTGGGGGATTCGTCTCCGCCGGGTGGTGGAAGCCGGCGATATCTCGAGCAACTGATCAGATACGACGTGCCGGCGTCGCTGGTCGTATTCCTGGTGGCGCTTCCCCTGTCATTGGGAATTGCGATCGCCTCCGGGGCGCCGATCATGGCAGGTCTGATCGCCGCAATCGTCGGCGGAGTGGTGGCCGGAGCTGTGGGAGGTTCACCGCTGCAAGTCAGTGGTCCCGCAGCCGGCCTGACCGTGGTGGTCGCCGAACTGATCGGCAAGTTCGGGTGGAAAGTCACCTGCCTGATCACCGTCGGCGCCGGAATTCTGCAGATCGTGTTCGGGCTCAGCCGAATTGCCCGTGCGGCGCTGGCTATTGCTCCAGTGGTGGTGCATGCGATGCTCGCCGGTATCGGCATCACCATTGCGCTACAACAGGTTCACGTGTTGTTGGGTGGAAGCTCGGCCAGCTCGGCGCTGGACAATCTACGGCAGTTGCCCGCACAGATCGGTGCCTTGCATGTCGAGGACCTGATGATCGGACTCGTCGTCATCGCCACCCTTCTCGGGTGGCGCTATCTCCCTGCCGGTGTCCGCAAGGTTCCGGCGGCGTTGGTGGGCATCGTATTGGCAACTCTCGCTTCGCTGGCGCTGCCGATCGACGTCGATCGTATTGCTCTCGACGGATCTTTGCTGGACTCGATCGGACTCCCCGCTCTGCCCGACGGCCAGTGGCTCGGCGTCGCAACCGGCATCCTGACCATTGCCCTGATCGCCAGTGTGGAGAGTCTGCTCTCGGCCGTGGCCGTGGACAAGATGCACTCGGGCCCGCGGTCGAACTTCGATCGCGAGATGCTCGGCCAGGGCACCGCGAACATGGTGTCCGGGGCCATCGGCGGCCTTCCGGTCACCGGGGTGATCGTGCGCAGTGCGACCAATGTCGAGGCCGGGGCGAAGTCCCGCGCGTCGTCGATCATGCACGGCCTGTGGATTCTGCTGTTCTCGGCTGCGCTCGCCGGGTTGGTCCAGCAGATTCCGAAGTCTGCACTGGCCGGACTGTTGATTGTCATCGGTATTCAACTGGTCAAGCTGGCGCACATTCGGTTGGCGCGACGGACCGGTGATCTGTGGGTGTACGGCATCACGGTGGTCGGCGTCGTGTTCTTGAATCTGCTCGAGGGCGTCCTGATCGGGTTGGCGCTGGCCATCGCCCTCCTGGTGTGGCGTGTCATCCGCGCAACTGTCACCGCAGAAGAGTTGGGCGACAACGATTCCGGGAAGTGGCGCGTCCTGGTCGAAGGCTCGTGCACCTTCCTGGTGCTGCCCAAGCTGACGTCGGTGCTCGCCGGACTCCCACCGCGGTCGGACGTCACCGTCGAGCTGTCTGTCGACTTCCTCGACCATGCCGTCTTCGACGTCATCGAAGAGTGGGCGAGGCAGTACGAGTTGGCAGGTGGTTCGGTGGTCATCGACGAAGTCGGCTCGGTGAGTATGGAGAGCGCGACCACCGGTCCGCCGAAGCGCGGCGCCGCAGTCACCGACCTGCGCGGCTTGCTCGCGCCGTGGGGCAGTTGGCAACCACAGGCTTCGGGGAGGAATCTGAGCAGCCCGCCGGCCTTGCGGCCCATTCTCGACGGGGTGTCCAACTATCATCGCCATCGCGCCGAAGCGATACGGCCGCACATGGATCAGTTGCGCGACGGGCAGAACCCCGACTCTCTTTTCCTTACCTGCGCAGATTCGCGAGTGGTGCCGAACATCATCACGAGCAGTGGCCCCGGCGACCTGTTCACCGTGCGCAATGTCGGAAACCTGGTTCCTGCCGGCGGCCGCGATACGTCGGTGGAAGCGGCACTGGCCTTCGGGATCGACGAGTTGGGTGTCAGCTCGGTGGTCGTGTGCGGACATTCGGGCTGCGGCGCGATGCAAGCACTCCTGACGAACGGTTCGTCGGAATCGGGAGTCGTCGGGGAATGGCTGCGGCATGCGGAGACGAGCTTGCAGGCCTATACGAGTGGCCATCCGGTCGCGCGTGCTGCGGCCGAGGCAGGTTTCTCGGAGGTCGATCAGCTCGGAATGGTCAATGTCGCAGTCCAATTGCAGACTCTCGAACGCCATCCTCTCGTCGGTCAGGCCCGTGTGGATGGTCGCCTGCGTATCGCCGGACTGTTCTTCGACATCGGCTCGGCTCGGGTCATCGAAGTGACAGCGTCAGGGATCGGCCAGTTGATCGAGACCTGAAGGGGCTATTCGGGTCCGGGCTGATCCCTGAGTTCGACCAGCAGGCGAGCCCCGCCGAGTGGACTGTCGTGAAATGTCGTCCGTCCGCCGTGCAGGGCCGCCTGCTGCGCCACCAGCGCCAGGCCCAAACCGGAGCCTGTCTTGCCTGCCGTCGATCCGCGAGTGAAGCGCTCGAACACGCTCGAGCGTTCCTCGGCCGGTATTCCGCAACCGTTGTCGTCGATCGTGATCGTGACGGTGTCCGGTGAATCTGCCGGGCGAGCGAGGGTGATGCGCACCGCGCTCGCGCCGCCGTGGCGGACTGCATTGGTGATCGCGTTGTCGAGGATCAACCGGATTCCGCCGGGAAGGGCCCGGATGCAATAGGGGAGTGGGGAATCCACCGTGACGACGCCGACGTCGAGCCCAGGATGATGTCGGCGTGCGTCGTCGGCAGCGATGTCGCAGACCTCGGTCAAATCGGTGTCCTTGAAATCCTCGGCCGTCGAGAGTTCACCCTTCGCCAGGCGCTCGAGGTCTCTCAGAGTTGACTCGACGCGGCCCTGCGCGCGGGCCAGATCTGTGAGGATCTCGCGTCTTTGTTCGTGATCGAGGTCGTGAATGGACAACACTTCGATGTCGGTTCGCATTGCTGTCAACGGAGTTCGGAGTTCGTGAGCCGAGGCGGACGCAAAATCTCGGGCGGCGGCAAGGGCGGAGTTGGTTGCGGCTTGCGCTCGAGCGACGTCGCTGAGCATCGATTCTGCTGCTGCGGCAAGCTCGTCCGCTTCACGGATTCCGGAAACCTCGGTGGCGAGATCGGGATCGCGCCTGGCGATCCGGCGGGTCAACTCCACGAGGGGGCGCACCGCCGGGCCACCGAACAACCATCCCAACGCAGCTGCGGCCGCTACGGCCCCGACGCCGAAGAACGCAACCTGTCGCTGTTGGTCGACTGTGATGTCTCGCGCTTCGGCATAGGGAACCGCCAGCGAGACAAGGGCATTGATCCCGTCGGCCTCGGCGGTATATGCCCGGTACTTCGTACCGTCCACGTCGACGGTCGCCGAGCCGACCGGTAGTTCGGGCAGTCGCGTCGGGGTACTGGATTTGACGGTTCCGTCGGTGTCGGAGCGGATGGTCACGGAAAAGGCGCCGCCGTCTCCGAACGCGCCGAGAAAAGGTCCCGCTGTAGCCGCATTGGCCACGATGACCGTCGATGCCGTCTCCAATCGACGGTCCAACTGCGCCAAATTGTTTCGTGCGATAGCCAGTGCAACGACCACACCGAGTGCGATGACGATGAACGTCGCCCCCAGTGCCGCGGCCGCGGCAACGCGAGTTCGTAGTGAGAAGCGGCGACGCTTCACGGGTTCTCCCGAAGCACGAACCCGACGCCGCGAACGGTATGCAGCAGACGAGGTGAACCGCCGGATTCGAACTTTCGACGCAGATAGCCGATGAAGACGTCCACGACGTTCGTGTCGGCGACGAAGTCGTAGCCCCACACCAGTTCGAGGAGACGTTCGCGAGTGAGCACGATGCCGGAATTGTGTGCGAGCACTTCGAGTAGCTCGAATTCGCGTTTGGTGAGCGGTACTTCCTTGCCGTCGACACGAACCCGGCGACCGGAGAGATCGATGTCGAGGTTTCCGACCCGCAGGGTATTCGTACCCTCGGAATGATCGCCGGCCGGAGTGTTGCTGCGACGGAGCATTGCGCGGATCCGGGCAACCAGTTCGGCAAGAACAAACGGTTTGACCATGTAGTCGTCTGCACCGGATTCGAGCCCGGCGATGCGATCGTCGACCGAGTTGCGCGCACTGAGCACGCAGATCGGGATTTCGTTGCCGGCGGCACGAAGCGCCGTCACCACACCGGTGCCGTCGAGCACCGGCATGTTGATGTCGAGGACTACCGCGTCCGGTCGCTTGTCGGAGATCACTCGGAGCGCGTCGGCGCCGTCCACCGCCGTCAGTACGGTGAATCCCGAGAGCCGCAATCCGCGTTCGAGTGAGGTCAGGACGTCTGCGTCGTCGTCGACTACGAGGATTTTCGGTATCTCGGTCACAGCCCCATTGTGCCTTGCCTGGTACGTCGGGTTTCGCCGATCAGACCGGCAAGTCGGTACCGTCCGGACGCAGACCGGCCATGAACACCGCGACCAACCGCGGGACCAGGTTCGGCATGGCCTCGTCGGACAACTCGATTTGCGGGCGCGTCAGTTTGGCCAGAGCCATGACGAATTCGAGCGGTTGCAGATCGGCGCGAACCAGTCCGGCGCTCTGAGCGGCGCCGATCGTCGCGGTCATCTTCGTTTTCGTCACCTCACGCACCGCCAGAACTTCGGGCGCCAGCTCGGTGAAACTGCGTTCCACCAGTGCAGGAATGAGCGCACCCAGGCGCAGTTCCACGAGGCGGTCCACCAGCGTGTGCCACGCGTTTATCGGATCGGTGGACATTGCCGTGAGTGCGATGTCGGCAGCCTCGCGGACATCGGTCAGTGTTGCGACGGCGACGGCGGTCACGAGGTCCTCGCGCGTCGGAAAGTTTCGATACAGCGTGGCGATGCCCACTTTCGCGAGTTCTGCGACTGCATCGAGCGGCGCGTCGTGCCCGCGTTCGGTGAACACCGCTCGTGCGGCGTCGACTATTGCGTTTCTGCGTTCACGTGCATCGGCTCGCACATCCACCTCCGGTATTGACAGTTCATCATAACCGGAGGAATATCTTCCACAAATAGTGGAGGAAAAACTTCCACTTAGGGAAGGTAGTTATGAACGCCGAAGTCGAAGCACGGGACCGCAAGAAGTTGGTGGCTGTGGTGTTGGGCTTGTCCGCCGTGATCGGGCTGATGCTGCTTGCCTTCGTGCTGCCCTCGGTCAACAGTGGCCCGCACGAACTGAAGTTGGGCATCACCGGTCCAGCTGCGGCAACCGAACAGATCAGCACCTCGCTCGAGGCGAGTAAGCAAGGCGCCTTCGATACTCGAGAATTCGCCGACGCCGACGCCCTGCGTGACGCGATTCGGAATCGCGACGTGGTCGGCGGAATCGCCGTTGATGCCAACGGTCCTCACGTGTTGATCGCGACTGCAGGCGGAACCCCGATCGCCCAGACCCTGACCGGGGTGGCCAACGGCCTCTCGGAGGCCTCGGGGGCAAAGGTTCCCGTCGAAGACGTTGTGCCGTTGACGGCGGACGACCCGACCGGTGCTGGGCTCACGGCATTGGCCTTGCCCTTGGTGTTCGGCGGAATCATGCCCGCTGTTGTTCTCGTGCAACTGTTTCCGCGCAGCATCGTCAGGCGAGTGTTGGGCGCTGCCGGCGTCGCGGTGGTCGCGGGTTTTGCACTGACTGCCATTCTGCAGTTCGGCACCAACAGTCTTGACGGAAACTACCTGCTCACCGCGCTCGCACTCACCATGGGCATGTCGGCCATCTCGCTTCCCATTTTGGGGCTCGAATCCCTGCTCGGGATGAAGGGGTTCGCGTTGGGCGCCGTCACGATGATGTTCATCGGAAACCCACTCTCGGGGATGGCGACAACTGCCGCGTGGTTGCCCGCAGGCTGGGGCGCATTGGGGCAGCTGCTCCCACCTGGCGCCGCAGGAGCATCCGTCCGTTCGATGGCGTTCTTCGACGGCCATGGCGCCACCACGCCACTTCTGGTGCTGGTGTGCTGGATTGCCGTCGGGATCGCGCTGTGCGTGGCTGCCGGCCGGAAGAAGGCGTCGGCGCCGGTTATCGAACCGGAGGCTGCGCTGGTCTAGCCGGCGCAGCTTGCGTACGGGGTCAGGTCGGGAATCGGCCAGACCCCGTCAACGCGTTCCACGGCCAGTTCGGCGACCACGGTGTCCTCGTCCATCGGTAGAGGTCGGAGGATTCGGGGCTTTTCCGCCTCCCATTCGACGTCGATGCCCGCGGAGGTCAGGGCGTCCTGATCGATGACGGCGACGACCAGCGGCAATGTGAGGTCGCCGAACACCAGATCGAGCACCGAAGTGAGTGCGTCCGGGGTCGTTGCGCGAATGAATCCTGCCTCGTCGTAACTGATTCCGCGCGTCGAGACCTCGTACTCACCGAAACGCTTGCATGCTTCCCAGTCGTCGGCGATAGCGACGTGGACGAGTCGTTGTCCGGTCATGCAGTGCTCCTGTAGTATTCGAATTAATGAAACGTCAACGTAGCATTAATTTACCGGCACGGTAACAGGGGACTTTATGGAGCAACCGCGCAGACGTGGGAGAACCAGTGACGCCGAGCGCGCCGAACGACGCAACGAGATTCTCGACGTCGCTGTCGACTCGTTTCGAGATGTCGGGTTCGCCCGAACGACCATCGAGGGCATTGCCACGGTGGCCGGCGTGGCCAAGCGCACCGTGTACAGCTACTTCGGCGACAAGTCTGCGGTCTTTGCAGCTGCGGTTGCGCGTCAGCACGCGTACGTCGACAATGCCGGCGAGGGCCAGTCCGACCTGCTCGCCGCTGCAGTGGACATCGTCATCGCCCTGCACAGCGACAACTCGATTGCGCTGCACCGCATGATGATCGGCGAGGCCGTGCAGTTCCCTGAATTGGCCGCAGCGTTCTACGAATCCGGCCCGGCCAAGTCGATTGCCTTTCTGGAGAAGATTTTGATCGATCAGCACGGCCAGAAGGCTGCGCTGTGCGCGGATCAGTTGTACACCTTGCTGCTCGGGGAGGAGCACCGGCGGCGACTGCTCGGGCTCACCTCCGAACCGACTGCCGAAAGAGCGGCGCAACTGGCGGCCCGTGCGGTGGGATGCGTTCTGAGATCTGATCGGTAGGCTCGACTGGGTGAGTAACTCTGTGATCTGGTTTCGACGCGATCTGAGGGTCGGTGATCTTCCGACTCTGACTGCAGCGGCGGATGCCGGCGGACAGACGTTGGGTTTGTTCGTCCTCGACGAGAAGTTGCTCGGACCGGCAGGCTCACCCCGCCAGAATCAACTGTTCGCCAACTTGTCGGCACTCGACAACCAGCTCGACGGACGATTGATGGTTGTTCGAGGTGATCCGGTAGACGTGGTGCCCCGCGTGGCGGAATCCGTTGGCGCCGAAGAAGTTCACATCAGTGCCGACTACGGGCCCTACGGCCGACGGCGCGACGCGGCCGTGGCCGAGAAGGTGGAGTTGATCGCCACCGGGTCACCATATGCCGTGGCGCCCGGACGCGTCACCAAGGCGGACGGTGATCCGTACAAGGTGTTCACGCCGTACTTCCGTCAGTGGATGGAACATGGTTGGCGGGGCCCCGCGTCGACCGATGCGGGGACGGTCCGTTGGTTCGATCCGAGCGAGAAGGACGGTGGCCCGCGCCGGGTGAGTATCCCCGCGCCGTCCGGCACCGTCAGCGATGTCGTCGGTGAGGCCGGTGCGCTCGAACAGTGGAAAGAATACTGCGAGAACGATCTTGACCGGTACGACGACGAACGAAATCGACCCGACCTCGACACCACGAGTCGGATGTCGATCCCGCTCAAGTACGGCACGATTCATCCGAGAACCATGTTGGCAGATCTCTCCAAGCGACTCGGAGACGGCGCTCAGGCGTACCGTCGCCAGCTTGCTTGGCGAGACTTCTACGCAGACATCCTGTTTCAGCGCCCCGACAGCGCGCGGAAGAACTACGACGACAAGTTCGACCGTTTACGTCACGACGGGGGAGTCGACGCAGACGCCGCCTTCACGGCCTGGTGTGAAGGCAAGACCGGCTTCCCGATCGTGGATGCCGGCATGCGGCAACTCGCCGCCGAGAACTGGATGCACAATCGGGTCCGAATGATCGTCGCGTCATTCCTGGTGAAGGACCTGCACATTCCGTGGTGGCGCGGCGCGCGGTACTTCATGTCGCAACTGGTGGACGGTGACTTGGCCTCCAATCAGCACGGGTGGCAGTGGACTGCCGGGTCGGGTACGGATGCTTCGCCTTTCTTCCGCGTCTTCAACCCGATCACGCAAGGGGAGAAGTTCGATCCCGACGGCACATACGTCCGTCGGTGGGTCCCCGAACTTCGCGATGTTCCCGGGAAGGCCGTCCACTCGTTGAAGGCGATGCGCCCAGTCGGCTACCCGGACCCGATCGTCGATCACGCGCACGAGCGTGAGGAGGCCTTGCGCCGGTACGGCGAGATCAAAGGCTGAGTGCTCAGTGATCTGCGGGCGCTACGCGGACGCGGTTTCCGTCCAGATCTGAAATGACGAACGTCAGACCGAAGACATCTTCGTTGGGTTCTTCGACGACCTCGACTCCCTTGGCCACCCACTCGTCGTGGATCGCCCGAATTTCGTTGCTCCCGCCGTCGACCAAGATGCCGACTTCGAAATTGCGCGGTGTCGCGGGATCGAGGTCGCGGGACTTGCCGCTCCACAGTGCAAGGACCACACCGCCGCCGAGGTCGAAGGTCATGTACCGAGGGCTGAGGACCTCAGGCTTCGCGTCGAACAATTCGCCGTAGAACGCTGCTGCGGAGGCGGCATCGCTGACGTAGATCAGAAACTGGTTGGGTAGTCGCACTGTGGTTTTCCCTCTCCCGTTGATGTTCGGGCCACCGGCAACGGGGCGTGTGCCTGGTCGTTCGGGGCTGCGTTCAACAATCCCCGCGCGCCGGACGAATGTCCAAGAACAAGTGCGTCTGAGAGGCAGATGGATTACTTATGACGACTGCTGCAGTCACACCGCACTGAGGTGGTACCCGACGCTCAGGTTCGGGTAGTAGCCGTCGATGTAGCTTGAGATGAAGTAGTGATCAGGGTCGGTGGTGCGAGTTCCGTCGGTGTCGAACTGCGGATAGTCGTTGGCCATGAAGACGGCTTGTCCGCCGTCGGGAGTGGAATAGACGACGTCGACCGTCAGGCCGCGCGGGTCCTGGTTGTATGCCGTGACGATCTCGGTCTCGTGAGGCGCGAGCGACTGGCGTGGGCTCTGCATCCACTGTCCGTAGGGGTTGTCGGCGCCTTCGAGATGAATTGTCTGTTCGGTGTCGTTGCTGATCGTCATCGTGATGCTGTTGCCGGTTGTGGGAAGGGTTCCGGCACTGGCGATTCCGCTCAATCCCAAAGTGAGGGCGCCGGCGGCCAGAGCTGTGATTGCGGCAACTACGTAGCGTGGGTTCGTCATCGTCGGTGTCCTTTGTCCGGGTGAGCGTTCGGTTGGCTCTCTCGAAGACAACTATGTCGGAGCAGATCGATGTCGTATGTCCACTCCCCGGACCCTGTGCAGGCGGAACGGTGTGTCCACCGATCGGGGGACACCTACTCCGACACCGAGACGGCTTCGACCTTTCGCTCGCCGGTGACCAGCAGTCCGATCAGTGCGGCCGCCGCGAGCACCATGACGAGTGCTCCGTAGCCACGCGTCGTATCCACCAATCCGACCTTGCCGACCAGGTAGCCGGCCAGCAAGGCGGGAAGACTGTTGGCCAGATATGCGATGACGTAGACGGTGGACAACAAACCCGCGCGTTCGTGGTTCTCGGCCAGCGGCATGACGGTGAGGATAGTTCCTTGGAATCCTGCTCCGAAGCCGATACCTGCAACAGCCGTACCGACCAGAATCAATACGGCAGAGGATGTTTCAGCACCGATGAGTGTGACGGCCACCCCGAGCACCAAGGCGGTGGTTCCGATCAGCATCACGGTCCGGCCGCCGAGTTTGCGGAAGGTGAGTACTGCTGCCGCTCCGAATCCTGTCAGTGTTGCGACCATGATGGCACCGATGAGGGAGCTGTGAACGTCAAGTGCGTTGCGCGCCAATGCAGGTCCGAGTGAGAGGTAGAAACCTCCCAGCGCCCAGACCGCGATCAGGCACGGTGCGGTCAGGGCAATCATCGTGCGCGCCTGACGAGGAACGGCCAGTGTGGGGCGCAGGGACTGCCAGGCTCCGGGGCGTCCGCCCGAAGTCTCGGGAGCGGCCCATACTCCGAGGATCTCGAGAATGACAAGCACGAGAAGGACCAGGTAGACAGTGCTGGTGGGACGGGGCAGGTGCTCGCTGATGAGGCTCGAACCCACTGCTCCGACTGCAAGCCCCATCGTCGGAGCGACGCTGTTGATGATCGATCCTCGGCCCGGAGTGCGTTCGAGGTCGATCAATGCCGAACCCAGAGCACTGATTGCAGCGCCGGTGGCAACACCCTGTACGACCCGGGCGATGAGCAGGATGGTCAAACCGTCGGCCGAGGCGAACAGCGCGAGCGAGACTGCCTCGAGCGCGAGTGCTTCGAGCAGGACCGGGCGCCTGCCGATGTGATCGGACAGGGATCCGGCGGTCAGGAGCGTGGCGAGCAATGCGAGAGCGTAGATGCCGAACACGAGCGTCGACGCCAGCGAGGAGAATCCCCACAACTGTTGATAGTGCTCGTACAACGGTGTCGGGGTCGCGGATGCGCCCAGGAACGTGGCGATGATGACGGCGATGAGTGTGAAAGCGACGCCTCGCCCAAGGCGTGGGCGTGAAGTGCTCTCGGTCTGTGGTGAAACGGTCGTTGTCATTGTCGTAGCGCTTCCCGTGCGGGTGGTGAAGACTTCAAACGCAAATACTTTGCGTTTGGGACGCTACGCCTGGCCGTAGCCTAATGCAACATCTTTGCGTTAGTATTGGATTTATGAGTCCGTCCGCAGGTCCGCGCCCCGGTGGCCGTAGTGCGCGCATCCAACAGGCCGTGCATGCGTCGGCGCGCAAGTTGTTGGAACAGCGTGATCGAGCCGAGATCACGGTGCCGATGATCGCGACCGATGCGGGAGTGACCCCGTCGACCATCTATCGGCGGTGGGGTGACATCAACGAAGTCTTTGCCGACGTCTCGATCGAGAGATTGCGCCCGGACGCCGACCCGCGTGAAACGGGCTCGCTCCGAGGGGATCTGACGGTTTGGGCGCAGGAGTACCTCGAGGAGATGTCTGCGCCTGTCGGTCGTGCTTCGTTGCGTGACGTGTTGATGAGCGACGATCAGACGCATGCACCGGATGGTACGAAGAAGTTCAAGTGTGCCTTCTTCTGTCGGACGCAGATCGACGTGATCCTCGCGCGTTGGCCGGAAGCTGCCGGCGTGGATGGTGATTCGGTCGTCGACCATGTGGTGGCGCCGATCATCTACCGAATTCTGTTCGACCTCGAACCGGTCGCGCCGCAGCGAGTTGCGGAATTGGTGGATCAGACACTTGCGCTCGCGGCGCGGGTCGGTGCCGAAGGCTGATCGCTACGTAGTCGGGCGTGGACATGCATGTCGTGCCAGCCGTCGGCGTGCCTGGCGGAGCCTCGTCGAACACCTTCTTCGCTGAACCCTGCTTTGGTGGCGACTCGGCACGATCGTGGGTTGTGGATCGAGTGTGCGAGTTCCAATCGATGAAACCCTACTTCGCGGAATGCCCACTCGGACAGTGCGGTTACAGCCTGGGTGCACAGTCCGCGGCCGCGCGCCGCTGGGGTCACCCAATACGCGAGCTCGGCAGTGCCGTCCCACAAATTCACCCCCTTTGCTGCGATTCGGCCGAGGAGTTCATTTGTCTCGGGAGCGGCGATCGCCCAATGGCATTCGGATTCGCTTGCCCACCCGTCTCTCCACTGGGTGAGCCAACCCCGTGCTTCGTCGATCGAGTCGGCGCGGCGGATGTGCCAACGCTGAATCGACGGATCGCGAAAGGCTTCCATGACGGCCGGTGCGTCGTCGCGGGTCCAGGGTCGGAGAATCGCGGAAGTCCCGACGTGGATCGAGGGTTGGTCCATTCCCCGGAGATATCCAGCGGCGATAGCGGGCGTGGTCAACTTGGGCACGTGAAGCATCATCGCCTACCCGCCTGATGGCGGGCAATGGCGTGAGCTTTCCGGTCATTATCCCTGCCACTCTGCGTTCAGTCGGCGCGCAGATTCCAGAGTTGCGATGGCCTCTTCGGTGTCAACTCGTGCGAGTACCAATGCACTTACCGTGCAGGAGAGAAGGATTCGAGCGCGATCTGAGAGCGTGGCGTCTGTCTCGGTTGGAAACGCGGCGTGTAATCCACTGTTGATCGCGTCGGCGAGCTCTCGGCGGTAAGCGCGGATCACTGCGGCCACCGCATCGTCGTGCGCGCCGAGTCCGGCAGCCGTATTGAGAAGTAGGCAACCGCGCCGAGGTGAGTCGGCGGTCATGGTGCCGATCGCGTGCGCAAGCGAGGAAAGGTAGTCGTCGACGGCGTCTGCCCCGGGATTTGTCGTGAGGCTGCGCAGACGTGGCCGGATGACATGTTCGAGGTACAGCTGCACGGCGGCGTCGAACAATCCGCGCTTGTTGGTGAACGAGTTGTAGAGACTCGACCGACTCAGCCCCGTCGCGGATTCGAGGTCGCCGAGTGAGGCACCTTCGTATCCACGTGCCCAGAAAACGTCCAAAGCGGCAGCGACCACGGCTGTTGTGTCGAATTCTTGTGATCTGCCCATCAAAGCCTCGCTTTTTCTGTATCGTTCGGTCCAGTATATATTGTACCGAACGATACAGAATTCACTCGAAGCAACAGGAGTTCACCGATGAACGTCGCCGGCTACATCTTCGCGGGACTGGCCGCAGCAGTGCACGTGTACATTTTTGTCCTCGAATCGATTCTCTGGACGGCCCCGAAGACCCGCGCCACGTTCGGCGTGAAGTCCGAGGAAGAGGCGATCACCACGCAGCCGCTCGCCTTCAACCAGGGCTTTTACAACCTTTTCTTGGCGATCGTATCGGCGGTCGGCATCGTGATTGCGGCGACCGGCTCCGCGTCGGTCGGAATTGCCCTCGTCCTGGCAGGCACAGGATCGATGGTTGCCGCGGGATTGGTGCTGATTCTCTCGTCTCGCGACAAAGCCCGCGCAGCCGTCGTACAGATGCTTTTCCCAGCTATTGCCGTTGTTCTGCTGGTAATCCACCTGCTCTGAGTGGTCTCTATCCGCCGCCGAGCACCAGTGATTCGATCAACGCAAAAGCACCGTTGAGTGCTCCGCAATCGAAGGCTTCGGCCAGGGCGTAACCGATGACAAGTTCGTCGGTGCTCGGCGTGCTCGACCAGACTGCGTCGGTCTGTCTGGGATCGGATTCCTCGTTCTTGGAGAAGTGCCCGATCCGCAATCCGTCGCGGGTGAATGCACTGTTCGCGTCGTCGACTGGGGCGAAGTTCAAACTCACGCCGTCGACGAGTGCCGAGACAGAGTACGAGCGACGGGACAGAAACCCTTTGCCGACAGTGAGTTCGACTTCGTCGCCACCGACAGTGAAGAACAAGTCGGCGGCGGCGCGCGTTCCGATGGGTGTGCCTTCACGGCGCGGGGCATCGACTCGACGCGTCAACAGAGCGTGTGAGTTGCCGTTTCGGACGTCGACGACCCCCGTGTCGACATCGAACGAGATCTCGACTTTTCCGTGAATCGGGTCCATTACGGCGTATTTGACCGTCACTGTGCCTGCCCCCTGTAAGTGTGAACTCGGGTCCATAATACGTGGTGGGAGCGTTGTCCAGTATGCCCGAATCCAAAAAAATAGTGCCGAATGACGCGCGTTTGCGGCCAAATGCTTCTACGCTGGGTCTTGGGTTTGTTGCGCATCCCACAACGGTTTTTCCCACGCCAGACGAGGAGCGCCTATGAGGTTGTCGACTACTTGTTCTGTTGCTACGAAGGCTTGATCAAGCCGGAATTGCCTCTGCCGGATGGTGCTCGAGACCCATCCGGCAGAGGCAATTCTGCATCAGTTCGGGCCTTCAGCCGCCGGCGAATTTTTCCGAGGTGCCGAGATCGATCGGCAACGCGATGCCGGTGATCCCGCGCCCGGCCGGCCCCACCAGATAGAACACCGCATCCGCAATCACTTCGGGGTCGACCCACGGGTGGGGCAGCAGATTCAGCTTCGACATGATCGGAGCGGTATCGGCGAGGACAGGATTCTCCAAGTCTGGACGGAACGCACGAACCATCGGTTCGTTGTCGATCATCGTCGTACGCACATTGCCCGGGTGTACGGAGTTGACTCGGATGTCTGCCCAGCCGAGTTCGTTGGCCAGAGACTTCGCCAACCCCCGAACGGCGTGTTTGGACGCGGAGTAATGGGCAATCCCCGGCACGCCTCGAAGCCCGGCCATCGAGCTGATCAACACAATGGATCCACCTCGATTGCCGTTCATGATGTGCGGAATCGACACCTTGGTCGTCAACCAGACGCCGGTGACGTTGATGTCCATCAGCTCGCGGAACTCTTCGGCGCTCAGGTCCCAGGACAATTTCGCCGACGCCGCGATTCCCGCGTTGGCGATCACGATGTCCAGTCGGCCGAGTTTCTCGACTCCGGCGTCGACCGCTGATTTCAGGGCATCAAGGTCGCGAGTGTCCGCGACGGACGCGACGATACGCCGGCCCTGAGCTTCGACCAGGGCGACGGTCTGGGCGAGGTCGGCTTCGGTGGCCATGTCGTACCCCGCCGTTGCGACCGGCGCGCAGAGATCCACCGCGATGATGTCCGCGCCCTCGGACGCGAGCTTGACGGCATGCGCGCGCCCTTGACCACGCGCCGCTCCGGTGATGAATGCGACCTGACCGTCCAAATTGCCCATCGAACTTCCCCTGCCCGTGTGAATCGCCGAAACTGGAACGTGTTCATACTGCTACGTCCGGAGGCAGACAGACAGGGGAATTCGCTGAATCCTTATCCGCGAAGGAGTTTGGACAACTCGTCCAATACGCTCGCGTCCTCGATGGTCGACGGGACCGTGTACTCCTCGTTGTCGGCGATCTGCCGCATGGTCTTGCGGAGGATCTTGCCGGAACGAGTCTTCGGTAGTGCGGCGACGACGGTGACGTCCCGGAACGTGGCGACGGCACCGATCTGGTCTCGCACCCGCGCGACCAGTTCTTGTCGGAGTGTTTCGGGATCGATGTCGACGCCGGACTTGAGCACGACATAACCGCTCGGCCGTTGCCCCTTGAGTTCGTCGTGAATGCCGATGACCGCGCATTCGGCGACAGCCGGGTGGCCGGCGACGACGGCCTCCATGCTTCCGGTCGAAAGGCGATGTCCGGCAACGTTGATCACGTCGTCACTTCGTCCGAGCACGAAGACGTAGTTGTCCTCGTCGATGTACCCGGAGTCGCCGGTGAGGTAATAGCCTTCGAAAGTCGACAGGTAGGACTTCACGTACCGGTCCTCGTCACGCCACAGTCCGGCGAGTGTTCCGGGAGGAAGCGGCAGGCCGATCACGATGTTGCCCTCGGTGCCCGGACCCACGAGTTCGCCCTTGCCGTCGACGATTTCGACGCGGTATCCGGGGCAGGCGACGGTGGGTGAGCCCGCTTTGATCTCCATGGGTTCGAGGCCGCGCAGATTCGCGCAGATGGCCCAACCGGTTTCTGTCTGCCACCAGTGATCGACCACCGGGCGATCGAGAATCCGAGTAGCCCACTCGTAGGTGTCGGGATCCAAGCGCTCGCCGGCCGCGAACAGTGTGTCGAGCGACGAGATGTCGTACTTGGCAAGCTCTTTTGCGTCCGGGTCGGCCTTGCGGACCGCGCGGATCGCTGTCGGAGCGGTGAAGAGTGCCGACACGTTGTATTCGGAAATGATGCGCCAGAACGCACCGGCGTCGGGGGTGCCGACGGGCTTGCCTTCGTACATGACCGTCGTGGCTCCGGCGAGCAACGGTCCGTAGACGATGTAGGAGTGGCCGACCACCCAGCCGACGTCGGAGGCGGTCCACCACACCTGTCCTGGGCTGATGTCGTACAGATTCTTCATGGTCCACGTCAGCGCAACGGCATGGCCACCGTTGTCCCGGACGACGCCCTTGGGCTTACCGGTCGTTCCCGAGGTGTAGAGGATGTAGAGCGGATCCGTCGCGGCGACCGACACCGGGTCGGCCGGGGTGGCGTCGGCGATCAGCTCGTCCCAGTCGAACCAGGCTGCGGCACTTGACTTGTAGTCGGAAGCTGCACCGGGAATCTGCTCGCGATTCTTCACGATCACGGTGTGCGCGGGAGTGGCGGACAGTTGCAGAGCCTTCTCGACCATCGGCAGGTACTCGATTGTTCGTCCGGGTTCGAGGCCGCCGGACGCCGTCACGAGCACCACTGGACCGGCGTCGTCGATACGGGTTGCGAGCTCCTTGGCCGCAAAGCCGCCGAACACCACCGAATGCACCGCGCCGATTCGCGCACACGCGAGCATCGCGATCGCAGCCTCGGGGATCATCGGCATGTAGATGATCACGCGGTCGCCCGCCACCACACCCTGATCTTTCAAGACGCCGGCGAAGAGTGAGACCTGCTCGAGCAATTCGGCGTAGGTGTACGTGGCCTTGGTGGGGACCATCGCGGAGTCGAAGATCAACGCGGTCTGATCGCCGCGGCCGTCGCGGACGTGCCGATCGAGGGCATTGAAGCTGGTGTTGAGCGAAGCATCCGGGAACCAGCGATAGATCGGCGCGGCAGAGTCGTCGAGAGCCTTGGTGGGCGCGACATCCCAGTCGACGGCCCGCGCAGCGTCGAGCCAGAACTTCTCCGGCTGATCCATGCTCTCGCGATATGCGTCGGCATACGTGGTGTGGGACGCCTGCTCGGAAGAGCTCATCGACGTGTGTCCTCTCGTGAACTTCGTTTACCGGTGACCTGAAACACCTTAGGTCACCGTCAGTGCGGTGCGCCTCAGTAGCGGTGGGGGTACCGTCCCTTTGCGCCGGGCGGGCCTGTCCCGTCGGCCAGTGGCGCGCAGGGGTGGGATAGGGCAGGGACTGAAAGGGGGGGATCGATGTGACAGGTGCAGCGCAACGCGCAGGCTTCTGGGGAGTCCTCGCTCTGCGTGACTTCCGACTTCTGTGGACCGGCGACGCAGTCAGCGGTATCGGAAACGGTGTCACGACCGTCGTACTGCCGCTGATCGCGCTTCGCGAACTGGACGCGAGTAGCTTCCAGATCGGTGTGCTGGCATCGGCAGTGTGGTTGCCGTGGTTGATCGTCGGACTACCAGCCGGTGCCTGGATCGACCGGCTGCCTCGGCGCCCGATCATGATGATCGCGAACGCTGCGTGCGCGCTGTTCTTCGCGAGCATCGCGATCGCCGGCTTCCTGGAGGCGATGACATACGGCCACCTGCTCCTGGTCGCGCTGCTCACCGGTACAGCCACCGTCTTCTTCCAGGCGGCCTATCACTCGTATCTCCCCACGGTGCTCGCCGAAGCGGATCTTGTCGAAGGGAACTCGAAGATTCAGGGCGCCGAGGCCGCAACTCGGGTGATCGGCCCAAGCGTCGGTGGGCTGGTGGTTGCAACTGTCGGGCTCGCGGCCGGTCTGGTTGTCGACGCGTTCACGTTCGCCTTCTGCTTCGTATGCATCTGGCTGATTCGTGTGCAGGAGACCGTCCATCGCGGACAGAATCAGCGAGAACCGTTGCGACGCCAGATTGCGCTCGGACTGCGATTCGTCGCCGGTGATCCGTATCTGCGGTCGATCGTCGTCTACGGCACTCTGCTCAATTTCGGTCTCACCGGGTACTCCACGATCCAGATCGTGTTCCTGGAAAAGACGGTTGGCGTGGGGGAGTTCGGACTCGGGCTTCTCCTGGCGATTGCCGGGGTGGGCGGAATTGTCGGATCGATGATCGCGCGCCCGCTCGGCCGCAGATTCGGCACTGCCCGAAGCGTTCTCACCTGTCAGTTGGTGACGGGACCGTTCATCCTGTTAGCACCTCTGACGACGTACGGTGCCGGCCTGTTCTGGTTCTGCATCGGCGGCATGGTGATGGTTGCGGGCGTCGTGTCGTGCAACGTGGTGCTCGGCAGTTTCCGTCAAAGTTACTGTTCGCCGGACCGCCTCGGACGAGTGGTGGCAACGAGTATGTTCCTGCTGCACAGCAGCATTCCGCTCGGTGCTCTGACGGCAGGCTACCTCGGCGACGCAGTGGGACCGCGCGGGACGATGTGGATCATGGCCTGCCTGATCGCGCCGTGCGGATTGGTCCTGCTCTTCAGCCCGCTCCGCGGGATCCGCGATCTACCGAGTCGGCCTGCAGTCCCACTGCGGTAGAGGATTACTGCGGTAGAGCCGCGGCGGCCTCTTCGCTACGAATCGCGATGCGAAGAGTCGCGAGCATGAACAGCGACACTGCGAAACCGAAAAGCGCGCCGAACTGGTCCTGCGTGAACAGATAAACCTGCGTCACCAGGAGGCTCACGATGAGGGATGCACGCAGGAGCCTTAATGCTCGCAGGTACGGACCTCGGAAGAGGAACCACACTCCCAGAACCACAAGAACTCCGGTTGTGACGGTGGAGATCTGGACCACCAGGTCGGAGACGTCGTCGGCCTCGACGACGTTCTCGGAAACCAACGCGTACATCACCTGGACAATCGCCAGAAGAGCCTGCAGTACGAACAGGGTCAGTACCAGTCGGCGGACGACCCGGTGCCGGAGCAGTTCCTCGGCACGGTGGAAGAACGCGTTGCGGCCACGAGTGATCTTCGATTCGATACCGCCGGTCGGCGGAGTCTGTGAATGCAGGCCGGCTTTGATCGAATCGACGAGGTCGGTGAGGCTGCGGTCTTCGACGCCGTCGAGTACGCGGAGGGCGTGGTTGTACTGAATCTCGTCGAGCTGACCGAGAGCGAGGTCCGAGAGCGCTCGCGCCCCGATGGCGAGCCGATGACGATCATTCATTCCGCGCCGAATCACCACCTCGCGCGCGGCAAGATAGAAGAGAACGAAGACGACGTACATGATCGCGATGGCAGGCTGGTAGAAGTAATCGACGTCGGCGGTGACGAATTTTCCGACCTCGTCAATGAAGAGACCGAACCCGATTCCGCCGACGAGCGTGGCCAGGTCACGCGTGCGAGAGCCTTCGGTGATGGCGGTCGCCACGATGGCTACGGCCATCAGCAATCCGCCCCAGAGAACGTGTGCGATGTGGAGGGCGCCGCCCCCGATCTGGGGATAGCCCGTTGCCGCCAGATAAGCGCGGGTGATCAGCACGGTGGCGATGCCCGCGAACAGGAACAATTCGAAACGAGCGAGTGCCGCGCGGTCGTAACTGTGCGGCAGCGTCAGCGCATTCCGGTCCTTCGTCGTCATTGCGGAACTCCCAGGTTTCGATAGCGCGCGATACGGGAGGACTGGCGATCGGTGTCCGACTCTTCGGCAAGCACGAAGAGTTCGTGCGCTATCGCAGCCCCTACCCTCTTGGAGAATTCCACGGGTTCGTCGGCCGCGTCAGGCGTTTCGGGAATGATCGCGTCGATCACGCCGTCTCGAAGCAGATCCAACGAACGAATGCCCTGCGCTGCCGCCATCTCCGGTGCGTGACTGATGTCGCGATGGACGATCGCGCTTGCGCCTTCCGGCGGCAGGGGAGCGAGCCACCCGTTCTGTGCCGCGAGTACCCGATCGGCGGGCAGCAGCGCGAGCGCCCCGCCGCCTGTTCCCTGGCCGAGCAACACCGACACTGTCGGGGTCTTCAGCGTCACGAGGTCGGCGATGCAACGGGCGATCTCAGGGGCCAGTCCACGTTCTTCAGCTTCTTTGGACAGCGACGCGCCCAAAGTGTCGATCACGAGGACAAGCGGGAGTTGTAGTTCTTCGGCAAGTTTCATGCCCCGTCGCGCTTCCCTGAGCGCGGCCGGTCCCATCGTGGTGAGCGCGGATTGGCCACTGCGGTCTTGGCCGAGCAGGATGCACGGAAAGCCTCGGAAGCGGGCGAGCGAGAGCAAGATCGTCTTGTCGGTTTCACCCTGCCCGGTGCCGCTGAGCGGTACCTGTTCAGTTGCGGCATGGCGGAGCAACTGCCGGATGCCGGGTCGATCGGCCCGGCGCGAGAGCATCACCGACTGCCAGGCGGGAACATCGGGAATCTCGGGTGAGGGAATCGGGTCCGTGGCCGCCGGGGCCGGGGGATCGGTGAGCACGCACAACGCTCGGTTGACCAGCAGACGGAGGCGGTCGACGGGGACGACGCCGTCGATCACGCCGTTGCGATACAAGTTTTCGGACGTCTGGATACCGTCGGGAAACTTTTCGCCGTACAGCGATTCGTAGACACGGGGTCCGAGGAATCCCACCAGAGCACCGGGTTCCGCGACGGTGATGTGGCCGAGGGATCCCCACGAGGCAAAGACCCCGCCGGTGGTGGGATTGCGCAGGTAAACCAGGTAGGGCAGGTGTGCCGCTTTGTGAACAGCCACTGCCGCAGCGATCTTCACCATCTGAACGAAGGCGACGGTGCCCTCCTGCATCCGCGTTCCGCCGGAGGTGGGCGAGGCGAGCAGCGGGAGTTGTTCTGCCGTAGCACGTTCGACGGCGGTCACGATCCGCTCGGCCGCGGCGACTCCGATGGAACCGGCGAGAAAGCTGAATTCACAGGCAATTACCGCGACCCGACGGCCCCGAACCGTACCCACACCGGTGACGACGGACTCGTCAACTCCGCTCTTCTCGCGGGCCTTCGCCAGGTCTTCCGCGTATTTCGCGCCAGGTCCGACGTCGACGGGCGGGGAGTCCCAAGAGGCGAAGCTCTCGGGATCGAGTACCGCAGTGAGTAGTTCTTCGGCCGAGATTCGCACAACGTCCTCCAAGTAAGCAGCACCCCGTCCAGGATGAACCTACCTGGACGGGGTGCTGCCGGGATCGTGTGGCGTCAGTTGTGTGCCGGATAAATCAGCGTCCGAACGCCTCTTTCCACGAAACGACCTTGCCGATGCGAAGGATGGAGCGCTGGTAGATCTTTGCCGCGATCATCGACAGCGCAGCGGTCACCACCAGCATCAGCAGAATCGTTCCCACGATCTGGAACGGAGAAGCAACACCGGCGGAAATGCGCAGGGGCATGAGGATTGCCGAGAACGGCGGAATCCAACTCAACACGTTGCTCAGGGTTCCTTCTGGATTGCTCACCGAAACGAAAGCCACGCTGACCATTGCCATGACGAGCAGCGCGAGAGGCATCGCGGTGGCGTTGACGTCCTCCTGTCGCGAGACCATGGACCCGGCGGCGGCGTACAGCACGGCGAAGAAGAGGAAGCCGAGAATGAACCACCCGAGAGTGCCGAACAGAACGCCGATTGCGGTGCCCGTCACGGTCAGGACGCCCGTCGCCAGTCCGGTGGCGACGCCCGCGACGGCATAGGCAGCCATCTGCATCAGGCCGACAGCACCGATTCCGAGAACCTTGCCCCACAACAACTGCAGTGGACGGAGAGTGGAGAGCAGCAACTCGACGACACGGCTGGACTTCTCCTCGACGACGCCCATCGCCACGTACGTTCCGAACAACAGGATCTGCATGTACAGGAGCACCACAGCAGCGATCGACATCGCTATACGTTGGCCCTGTTCGGGATCCGGGGGATCGATGGCATCGATGGTGACCACTGCGGTGGACGTGGCTTCGGCGAGCTGAGCCGGGTCGATCCCCGCAGCGGACAGCGCATTCGATTGTGCCTGCTGTGCAACGGAACTCTCGATGACGGCCCGCAGATTCGTGGCTACTTCCTTCTTGGTCACGACAGTGACGCCGCCGCCCGATCCAGCGATCACGGCCACGTCGAGGTCGCCGTCCTTGACTTGATCACGCGCGGTGCCGTCGTCGGAAACCTCCGTTACCGTCACGGGATTTCCGAGGGTGTCGCCGATGGACACCATCGTGGCACTGAGTGATTGGTTGCCGACCAAGCCGATCTTCGACTTGTCCTCGTCGCCGCCGGAGAAGAGCGAGAAGGCGATGATGCCGCCGATGATCGCGACCAGAATGATGACGTTGCTGATCACAAAACTCTTCTTCGAGATCTGCGTCATGAATTCGCGTCGGGCGACCAACCCGATGGCTCGACCTCCGCTCAACTGGTTGCTCATGCGGCTACTACCTCTCGGAACAGATCGGTCAGTGACGGACGTCGTAGCGTGAACTCGTGCACCGGTCCGGTTTTCAACGCTGCATGCAGGATCTGCTGATCGTCGGCGGTTCCGTCGACGCTCAGGAGCGTTCGACCGTCGAGGTGGCTCAGTGTGGTGACACCGATCAGATGGTGTGCCCAACCGACCGGCGCGTCAGGGGCGAAGACTTCGATTCGGCCGTCGCCCTTGCCTCGTAGTTCGTCGACGGTTCCGATCTCCCGCATGCTGCCGCGGCTGATGATGCCCACGCGATCGCACAAGCGCTCCACCAGATCCAGCTGATGGCTGGAGAAGATTACGGGAACACCGGTGCGAGCCTTCTCGACCAACACGTCACTCATGACATCGACCGCTACGGGGTCAAGGCCCGAAAACGGTTCGTCCAGAACGAGTACCGATGGGTCGTGAACCAGCGCCGCCGCGAGCTGCACACGTTGCTGATTACCGAGGGACAGGGAATCGACGGTGTCCTTGACGCGTTCGGCGATGCCCAGACGTTCGGTCCACCGCTCGGTGGCCGCGTGCGCGTCGGCCTTCGAGAGTCCGTGTAGCTCGGCCAGATAGGAAAGTTGCGCTCCCACCTTCATCTTGGGGTAGAGGCCGCGTTCCTCCGGCATGTATCCGATAGTGCGACGCACGTCGAGGTCGACGGGTTTGCCGCCGAGGCGAACTTCTCCCGAATCTGCTCCGAGCACACCCAGCGCAATGCGCATCGTGGTCGTCTTGCCGGCGCCGTTGCTGCCGACGAATCCGAAGATCTCGCCTGGGCGCACTTCGAAACTCAGGTTGTCGAGTGCGACGACGTCGCCGTAGCGTTTCGAGATGCCGTCGATCGTGAGGGTGGCTGACATGGGTCCTTCCCATCGGTCGAGTGGTGCGCTTCGGTAATACGGGTCAGAGATCGAACTCTTCCGAATCAATCGGATCCGGGTCTGGATTGGTCCACGAGAGAATCATCGCGGGCGTGCACGCGCCGATCAGCATTGCAGTCAGTGCCAATAAACCTCCCGTGTAAGGCAGCCTCTCTACATTCCACTGCACCGACGAGGTGAAAATGAGGAAAATGGCGACAATGAAGACCAACGTTTGGGTCACGCTGAGCCCGACGGAGCGAGCGTCGTTGCGTTGCTGGATCTCCCATTCGTCCAACGCCTGCCGCGGAGCATCCCCTTGCCGGCCCGACACGATTTGAAGTGAGGACCACGTCGGCAGGAACAGCAGGGTGAGGACCGGCCATGCCACGGCGAAGAGCGGATTGAACAGGCACGCTGTGCTGACGGCAACCATCGTGGTGAACAGGACCGCCAGGGCGACGACGAGTACGCGCCGACGTCGACGGGTTCGCCAATTCGGGAGCCAATGTCGGAACGTCTCCTCGTTCTGCAGGAACCGCCGAGTGCGGTGGGCCTGGTAGCGGTCGATCAGATTTGATTCAGGCACTTGGCTTTTCACTCCCCTCGGTAGTGCGGTCAGATCGGTAGACCTCCGTCGACGGTGCATTCCGGTAGACCTCCGTCGACGGTGCATTCCGGTAGACCTCCGTCGACAGCGGCCCGAACTCCGTCCGGGAGAACACCGCCTCCACCGGGAGGTCGAACACCCAGCAGATTCGGAATGCAAGATCCAGGCTGGGGTAGTGGTCACCGCGTTCGAGTGCCCCCACCGTCTGCGGATTCACGTCGACGAGTTGCGCAAGCTGTGCCCGGCTCATCTTCCGCTCGGCGCGAAGCACTCCGATGCGATTGAAGATGGGGAGCGCGTCTCCCCGCCGGACTGGGCTCATGCATCAAAGTGTTGTAAAAACCCAACAGTTTGTCAACACGAACCGCGATTGTTCCGCTTCTGGGGCGTGCCGGCGGATAAGGTTCGGGCAACGGAAGGGGCTTGGCATGGTGGTCGAACAGTTGGTGCTCGAAGAGTCCGGCCTGGTCGTGCAGGTGCGCGAGGATGGTAGCTACTGCGTGGGACCGCAAGGGCGCGAAGCGGTCTGGCGCGATCCGATGGAGAAGGGTGCAGTCATCGGTATCGGGCAGCACACTCCGGGGGATGTGGAAGGCGAATCGTGGTGGGTCGTGTACGGCCAGTCGGACATCGGGGCGGACGTCACCGTTCGACTCGAGGACGGGTCGCACGTGCCGGTTTCGCGCCTCGGTGAGATCTTCGCCAGTGAATGGGTGAGTACCCCGCAGCAGGCGTTGCTGTACCGGTCCGATCGCCCGGTGGAGTCGCAGCCCACTAAACTGTCTGTGCTGTTCGCCAGGCCGAAGTTCATGC
Source organism: Rhodococcus sp. MEB032 (assembly GCF_030208925.1). Taxonomy (NCBI): domain Bacteria; kingdom Bacillati; phylum Actinomycetota; class Actinomycetes; order Mycobacteriales; family Nocardiaceae; genus Rhodococcus; species Rhodococcus sp. MEB032. Next base: position 7,615 of record NZ_JARVSY010000010.1, on the reverse strand, counting down.
CCAAGGCGGCGTTTCCGGAGAATGATCGCTTGTAGTTGCAGCGAGCTGCCGTCGGGAGGCTGGCAGCCATCTTCTCGAAACATTACGGTACGTACTGTACTGTTTTGGAATGACAACTTGGCCGAACGACCTCGCAGTAGTGCAAGTGCGCGTAGCGCGACCCACCGACAGGCTCGACGACGTGATTGCGTTCTATCGCGACTGTCTGGGATTGCCAGAGCTCTACCGGTTCTCCGGTCATGCCGGGTACGACGGAATCATGCTGGGTCTGCCGGATTCGAACTATCACCTCGAATTCACGACCCACGAAGACGGAAGCCCGTGCCCGGCGCCGACGCAGGACAACCTGTTGGTGCTCTACTTCGCCGGCGAGTCGGCGATGTACGAGGTAGTTCAGAGGTTGGGGGAAGCAGGGCACGAACCCGTCGGCGCCGAGAATCCGTACTGGGAGGAGAATGCGGGGATGACTTTCGAAGATCCCGACGGCTGGCGTCTGGTGCTCATGCCGCGGCCGGTGCTGTAGATGGTGCGCGCCCGCGACGAGCGGATCGACGACGCCGTTCTGGCGGCAACCCTGGAGTTGTTGGGGGAGAACGGATATGCGGAGCTGTCGATCGGTTCGGTGGCGACGAGAGCGGGCGTGCATCGACCCGCCATCTACCGGAGATGGCCGTCGAAGCGGCATCTGGTGGTCGACGTTGTCGTGGCGCACATCGGTACTGATCCAACGCCGGACACCGGCGATCTCAGGGCAGACCTGATCGCCGGCATCACGACATTGGTTGTGGGACTGAGTGAAACGGTAGTCGGTCGGATCTTGCCCGCGTTGGTCGCGGATCTGGCGGCGGACCCGGAATTGGCGCGGGATTTCCAGTCGGCATTCTTTCAGCCTCGACGCGATTCCACTGCGGCAGTGCTGGAATCGGCGCGGCTACGCGGCGACATACGGAGCGACTTCGACCTGGACTTCGTCCTGGACGCGCTGGCGTCGCCGATCTATTACCGAGCGTTGTTCCGTCACCTACCGCTGGACGCGCTCCTGGCCGAGCAGTCCGTCGATTCTGTGCTGCTGACGTTGACTCCCCACGAAAATTCTTGAAGCCGTTTCGATTCAGTTCAATTCGACTGGATCGGGTCCGACACGGCTGTCGGTGTTCAGCGCTGCGATGGCAGCTGACTCGTCGGTATCGAGTGCGAAGTCGAAGATTGCGGCGTTGTCGCGCATACGGGCAGGCGTGACCGACTTCGACAGAACGGTGTGGCCCTGTTCGAGATGCCAACGCAGAATGATCTGTGCCGGGCTCTTGCCGTGTGCTGCAGCAATTTTCCCGATGGCCGGGTCGTCGAGGATAGTTCCCTGTCCCAATGGGCTCCAAGCCTCGATTTCGATGCTGCGACTTCGCGCGTACTCCCGTGACGCGTGCTGTTGCAGTCTGGGGTGCAATTCGATCTGGTTGACGGCCGGGGTGGTCGCGCTGTGCTGGGCCAGCAGTTCGAGGTGCTCGGGCAGGAAGTTGGACACGCCGATCGCACGGGTGCGGCCGGAGGCGAGAATTTGCTCGAATGCCGCCCAGGTCTCGACGAACAGGCCCTTTGCCGGCGCGGGCCAGTGAATCAGATAGAGGTCGACGTAGTCGAGTCCGAGCTTGTCGAGGCTGGTGTCGAAAGCGGCGAGTGTTCGGTCGTGGCCCTGATCGTCATTCCACAGCTTGGTGGTGACGAACAGCTCTGACCTAGGGATATCCGAACCTGCGATGGCGCGGCCGACTCCGGCTTCATTTCCGTAGATCGCGGCCGTGTCGATGTGGCGGTAGCCGATCTCGAGAGCTGCGGCAGTGACCTCTTCGGTCTGTGCGTCCGGTACCTGGAAAACGCCGTACCCGAGTTGCGGGATGGTGATCGGCTCGCCGGTGGTTCCGTGAGTCAGTGTGCGGTCGGGGATCGACAACATTGAAGAGTGCCTTTCGGGACTGGGATGTGGCAGCTCGACGGGGGATCATGTCATCCGCGGGCCACCTATGCCGCGCATGCAACTATTGCGTGCGCCTGATAAATAGTTGCACACGCGGGTTGTCTGCGCAAGCAGAGTCGATCGGCTACTCCTCGAAGAGCTGTCCGTTCTCCATTCGCCACCGGCGCGTGCTTCGGGTGGACTGCAGCATGCGTCGATCGTGAGTGACCAGAAGGAGGGTTCCCTCGAACGACTCCATTGCCTGCTCGAGCTGTTCGATCGCCGGAAGGTCGAGATGGTTCGTCGGCTCGTCCAGTACCAGTAGGTTCACGCCGCGAGCCTGGAGCAAAGCAAGTGCAGCCCTTGTTCTCTCGCCGGGGGACAGGGAAGCGGCAGATCTGAGTACGTGGTGTCCGCGCAGGCCGAACTTGGCGAGGAGAGTGCGGACATCGGCATCGGGCCAGTCCGGAACCTGCGCACCGAAGGCCTCCACGACTGGTTGATCACCTTCGAACAATCCACGCGCCTGATCGATCTCACCGATCGCGACACCGGAACCCAGCGACGCGATGCCCTCGTCCGGGACGAGTTTGCCGAGCAGGACGTTCAGGAGGGTGGTCTTGCCTGCCCCGTTCGCGCCCGTGACGAGAATCCGATCGCCCCAGTCGATCTGCGTCGTGACCGGACCGAACGTGAACTGACCGCGAGTTACCTTGGCGCCGTTCGTGGTTGCGACAACGGAACCGGACCGCGGCGCCGCCGCGATCTCCATGCGAAGTTCCCACTCCTTGCGCGGTTCCTCGACCACTTCGAGTCGCTCGATGCGGCGTTGAGTCTGGCGGGCCTTCGCGGCTTGCTTCTCCGTCGACTCGGTCCGCAATCCGCGTCCGATCTTGTCGTTGTCCTTGGCTTTACGACGCGCGTTGCGGACGCCGTGTTCCATCCAGTTGCGCTGCATCTGTGCGCGATCTTCGAGATCGGAGCGGGTGCCTGCGTATTCCTCGAACGCCTCGCGTGCGTGCTGGCGGGCGATCTCGCGTTCGGCGAGGTACGACTCGTAGCCGCCGTCGTACACGGCGATGTCCTGTTGTGCCAGATCGAGTTCCACGATTCCGGTGACGGTGCGCGAGAGGAACTCGCGATCGTGGCTCACGACAACCAGTGCTGCGCGCGTCTCGGCGACAAATCGCTCCAACTGCTCGAGACCGCGTAGGTCGAGATCGTTGGTGGGCTCGTCCAACAAGAGAATGTCGTAGCGCGAAAGCAACAGTGACGCGAGGCCGGCGCGCGCGGCCTGACCGCCGGACAATGCCGTCATATGTGCATCGAGTGGAACTCCGAGACCGAGTTCTTCGACCACCTTCTCGGCGCGCTCGAGCAGGTCGGCGCCGCCGAGAGCGAGCCAGCGTTCCAGTGCCGGGGAGTACAGATCCTCTTCGGCTTCGGCCAGGGTTTCGGCTGCGGCGTTCATGACTTCCTCGGCGTGGGCGACGCCGGTGCGGCGGCCGAGGAACTCGAGGACGGTCTCACCCTCGATGCGATCGGGTTCCTGCGCGAGGTAACCGACCGCAGCATCCGGCGGGCTGAGGATGATCGAACCTTCGACGTCGGCAGTTCCGATTCCGGCCAGTGCGGTGAGAAGCGTCGACTTGCCGGCGCCGTTCGCGCCGACGAGGCCGATGACGTCGCCGGGGGCAACGGTGAGATCGAGGTCGGAGAACAGGGTGCGTTCTCCCCGGGAAGCAGAGAGGCCGCTGATGCGCAGTGTTGCAGTCACCTGAGAAGTATCCCCGGTGCTGTGCGCCTTTATTAACCGCGGGCGGTTAATAAAGGCGCACAGCAGTCAGCCACGGACCAGGTGATACCAGCACGGATGTGCCGCACGGACCGGAAGTGGCGATTCACTCACGTCCGCGGCCATGCTCGAGGCCATCGACCAACCGTCGAATGCTCGCATGACGTCCTCCTCCGAGACGCCGTGTGGCATCGGCCAACGGTGCCCCGGTCCGAATGCGAACATCACCATGGACGCCCCGGGTGCGGTGATCGCGTTTACGGATCTCCCGTAGTCCCGTCGTTGATGATCGGTGAGCCCGTGAAAACAGCCGATGTCGAGCACCAGCATGTGCCCGCCGTCGACAGCAATGTGCAGGTCTGCCGCGTCCTCGTGGAGGAACCGGACGTCGACGTGTGCTTCACGCGCGTGTATGCGCGCTTTGTCCAGCGGTTCCTGTTCGGCGTCGACGCCGGTGACGTGCCACCCGCGTTGCGCCAGCTCGATGGAATGGCGTCCGGTGCCGCAACCGATATCGAGTGCACGGCCACCTTCCGGGACGGGAATCGCATCCAGAAGGCCGGACAGTTGAGCGTCGAACCCGTGCCCGGTGTGCTCCCACGGAGTGACACCGACCTTGTAGGCGAGACGATATGAAAGATTCATCGCTCTCTCTTTTCTCGAGGCGATTCCAATACTTGTCTTCCAAGGTAGACCGGCATTTCGGGCGGTACAAGGGCACTGCCCGGAGGTTCGGCGGGGAATGCCTCCCGGCCCTCGCGCGTTGGATCCATATATGACCGAGACCAACGATGTGACCTCTGTACCGACCATTGTTCTGAACGACGGTAAGACGATCCCCGCACTCGGATTCGGTGTGTTCCAGGTTCCGGACGACGAGACGCAGGAGGCCGTCTCCACAGCCCTGAAGACCGGCTACCGCAGTATCGACACCGCCAAGATCTACGGCAACGAGGTGGGCGTCGGCCGCGCGATCGCCGAATCCGGCATCGCCCGCGAAGACCTCTACATCACGACAAAACTGTGGAACGACGACCAAGGCTACGACTCGACGCTTGCGGCATTCGACGCCAGCCTCGACAAGTTGGGTCTCGAGTACCTCGACCTGTACCTGATCCACTGGCCGGTTCCGTCCAAGGACCTGTACGTCGAGACGTTCAAGGCATTCCAGAAGCTCAAGGCCGACGGACGGGTTCGATCCATCGGTGTCTCCAACTTCACCATCGAGAACCTCGAGCGTGTCATCGGTGAAACCGGTGAGGTGCCGGTCCTCAACCAGATCGAGCTTCACCCCAAGTTCAACCAAGCCGAACTGCGCGCCTTTCACACCGGCAAGGGAATCGCGACGGAAGCGTGGAGCCCGCTCGGACAGGGAACCGTTCTCGGCGACCCCGTCATCACCGCTATCGCCGACGCTCATGGCGTCACCGCGGCTCAGGTGATCATTCGCTGGCACCTGCAGATCGGAAACGTGGTGATTCCGAAGTCGGTGACCCCCGAACGTATCGCCGCCAACTTCGATGTCTTCGGATTCGAACTGACACCGGAACAGATCAACGCAATCGGTGCTCTCGACGACCCGGCCGGCCGCATCGGCCCCGACCCGGTCACGCTCGGCAGCTAGTACTTCCGGCAGACCCACAAACGGCACTCCCACAATTGCGGGAGTGCCGTTTTGTCGTGCGAGGTCAGTTCAGGTGTGTGCGATGTTCTGCGGTGAATGCGATGTGCTCGTCCGCGCGTCCGGTGCGGAGCTTCTCGACCCACTCGGGATCGGCGAGCAGCGCGCGCCCGATGGCAACCATGTCGAATTCACCCCTCTCGTACTGAGCTTCGAGACGCTCCAGTCCGGTGACAGCAGATGCAGCTTCGCCGGTGAATGCCGTCGTGAACACGGAATCGAGTCCGACCGAACCGACGGTGATGGTCGGCAACCCGGTCAGCTTCTTCGTCCAACCGGCGAGGCCGAGTGTGCCGTCTTCACCGTCGAGTTCAGCGAATGCCGGTTCCCAATGACGCCTCGTGGACGGATGCAGAACGTCGACGCCGGCGTCGACCAGGGGAGTGAGGATGCGGCCGAGTTCTGCCGGGCTCTGGGCGATACGAGCGTCGTAATGGCCGGACTTCCACTGCGAGAATCGGTAGACGATCGCGAACTCGTCCCCGACGGCCTCTCGGATTGCGGCGACGACCTCGGCCGGGAAACGGGTGCGGGCCTCGAGTGATCCGCCGTAGCCGTCGGTTCGGACATTGGTTCCCGCCCAGAGAAATTCGTCGAGCAGGTAGCCATGTGCTCCGTGCAACTCGAGACCGTCGAACCCGGTGTTCTTCGCGTTGAGTGCGGCGTCGACCCACGACTGCTTCAAGTTGTCGAGGTCAGAGGTGGTGAATTCTCGTCCCAGGCGGGTGCCGTCCAGTGCCAGGCCGGAGGGGCTGACGGTTTCGACCTCGGGGTTCAGGCGCGAGTTCTCGCCGCGTTCGACTCCGAGGTGCCACAGCTGAGGAATGATCGATCCGCCTTCGGCGTGGACGGCGTCGACAACCGACTTCCAGCCACCCAGGCTCGAATCGCCGTAGATGCGCGGTACGCGGGTGTGCGGGCCGGCTGCCGGGTCCGGGATGTACGTGCCTTCGGTGATGATCAAGCCGACACCCCCTGCTGCGCGACGACGGTAGTACTCGGCTACGTCGGCGCCGGGGATTCCGTCCGGCGAGAAGGCGCGCGTCATCGGGGCCATGGCGAAACGGTTACGCAACGAGAGTGATTTGACCTCGAAAGGCTCGAAGAGGCCGCGCAACGCGGAGGCCTCGGGTGCTGTCGATGTGTCGGGAAGAGTCACGGGTTTGTTCAACGCGGCGGACCCTCGACCTATTCCGCCGCCTGACTTTATCTCACCGAAATCTGCAAAAGGTTGCGTACGTTCGGTTTTCGATAGTTGCTCACGTCGACCACACTTAGTTTGTGCATTAACTATTAACATGCGATATGGTCGTGCGGAAAGTTCTTGAGGCGGTATCGAGCACGAAAGAGGACGCGCGAGCATGACGACAACGGTGCCGGACGAGCGGACCGGAGAGTTGGAGCCGATTCCGGAGCGGCCGTACCCGAAGCGCCGTGATCCCAAGGGGTCGTGGATGTTCGACATGATCAAGACCACCGATCACAAGAAGATCGGGATCATGTACATGATCACGGCTTTCGTGTTCTTCCTGATCGGCGGCCTGATGGCCCTGTTCATGCGTGCGGAACTGGCTGTCCCCGGGATGCAGTTCCTCTCGAACGAGCAGTTCAACCAGTTGTTCACCATGCACGGCACGATCATGTTGCTGCTGTACGCGACGCCCGTCGTTTTCGGCTTCGCGAACTACATACTTCCGCTGCAGATCGGTGCCCCGGACGTGGCGTTCCCGCGTCTGAACGCATTCGGATTCTGGCTCTTCACTTTTGGTGGTCTCATCGTTCTCGGCGGATTCCTCACGCCGGGCGGCGCTGCCGACTTCGGTTGGACCGCGTACACCCCGTTGTCGGGCGCGGTGCACAGTCCCGGCGTCGGCGCCGACCTGTGGGTCTTCGGTCTGACGGTCGGTGGCCTCGGCACCATTCTCGGTGCGGTCAACATGATCACCACCGTGATCTGCCTGCGCGCACCAGGTATGACGATGTTTCGGATGTCCATCTTCACGTGGAACATCTTCATCACCAGCATTCTGATCTTGATGGCGTTCCCGCTCTTGACCGCTGCGTTCATGGGTCTGTTCGTCGACCGTCATCTCGGTGGGCACATCTTTGACCCGGCGTCGGGTGGAGTTCTGTTGTGGCAGCACCTGTTCTGGTTCTTCGGTCACCCCGAGGTGTACATCATCGCGCT